>JAGAQH010000037.1 GCA_017622815.1 Bacteroidaceae bacterium
ATCAGAATGGCTGTTCAGGGTTATAACAGAAACTGGCATTTGAAGAATGAATATATCTCCAAACAATACACAACCAACCTAAAGGATATTATAGTAGTTAAAGCCAAGTGATTATTTGTTTGCCAAAAGAAAAACATTCAATTGGCTAGAATGGACGACAGTCAAATTTGGTTTAGTTTATCCCTTTTGTATATATATCCAAACTAAACTAAACCTATATTTACCTTTATGCCTACGGAAAGATTCTTCTTTTGGCTTACAAAAAAGAATACCATCTTTACTTTATTCCCTTAGCATATATATTCTAAATAAATAAAGTAAAGAAGATAGAACTTAGATATTCTGGAAAAAACAGATTATCTTTGCAACTGGAAACAGAATAATCAGTGGATGATCAAAAAGAAGAAGTAGGTCAGTAGAAAGAGATGCTTCCTTTAAGAAACAAATTTTGTTCCTCGACAATATTTGAAAATATTCCATCATGACGATAAAATGAAGTCAAATGAAGGGAAAACAAACAAGAGAAACATAAAAAACATTAAAATGTGGTTTTTGAGTACTTTTGTTTCTGTTTTGTTTCTTGAAATAAAATATCACTTATAACAAATTATATTTCAATATATTACAAATAGCGTTCTGTAATTTGCGAAGTTTGAAGACCCAAAGATAACGTTTCGTAACGTCCTTTTAACCACATAAGTGGCAATCCCAGAAAGCCCTGATGGGCTAATTGGTGTGATGCAAAGGTATCTAAATTTTCATTAACAAACAAATAATAGAAAGGAAATATGTACCTAATGGCATTTTTGCTATTATAGTGTATTGTGCGTCGGAAATAAGGAAAGATAAAGTAGAGGCCTTAACATTGTAAAGTAAAGGCCTCTACTTTGCGAAGTAAAGGCCTTTAGTTGTGTAAGTAAGTAGTACTGTGTTTTACTGCCACACCTCTTCCATAGCCTTGCGCACCTTGGGCGCCAGTTCGTCGGCAGGGTAGCCGATGGGGATGAGGGCTACGGGTTCCATACCCTCGGGCATGGGAACTATGTCGTGGAACTGGTTGATGTCGAAGTTGCACACCCAGCATGTGGCAAGTCCCTGCTCGGTGGCGGCAAGGCAGAGGTGCTCTATGGCAATGGCAAGGTCGATGTCGGCATGAGACTTGTTGTCGTATCGGCGTGTCCAGCATTCGCTTTCAACCTTCATGCAGAGGATGATGGCAGGGACGTCGTTTATCCAGTCGCGGTGGTATGTCTCCTTCACTCGGGCAAAGAGTTCGGGTTGGCTTTCGTCCACGAGGATGAAGCGCCATGGCTGGCGGTTGACGGCAGACGGGGCAAGGCGTACGCACTCGCGGATGTAGTCCATCTTTTCCTGTTCGATGGGACGATTCTGGTACTTGCGGCAACTGTAGCGTGCCTGGCATAGGTCTTTGAAGTTCATAGTGTTATATGGTTATTGGTTAGTAGTTTAGGACCCCCTCAATCCCCCTGTAGGGGGAGGTAATGGTGAGGACCCTCCCCCTTGCCCCTCCACAAGGGAGGGGAGTATAATGTACTGCTGATTGGGCATTAGTCGGTTGTAATCACTCCCTCCCCTTGTGGGAGGGTATGGGGAGGGGTCTTCCTGTTTTCTCATTACTCCCATAGGTTGTCTATGTATTGTTTCAGCCTTCGGTAGAAGGGATGGCGGCACAGGGTGGGGGAGTGCCCTATGATGATGAGTTTCATTCGTGCACGGGTTATGGCAACGTTCATGCGGCGTAGGTCGGCGAGGAAACCCACTTGTCCCTGTTCGTTCTGTCGCACCATGGAGATGAGTATGATGTCGCGCTCCTGTCCCTGGAACCCGTCCACAGTGTTTATGGAGATAAGGTGGCGGAGGGATTTCCAGTAGGAGTCCTTGCGGAGCATCTTGCGAAGCAGGTGCACCTGGCCCTTGTAGGGGGAGATAATGCCGATGTCCAGACGCTCGTACAGGATGCGGTCCTTGCCGATGCGCTCTATGTAGTCGTGCAAGGTCTGCAGGGCAAGTTCTGCTTCAACAGGATTTATGCGGCTGAGACCGTCGGGGGCGAGGGTCTCACCTTCTTCGAACGGAAAACGGAAAGGGGGACCCTCCCCCGGCCCAGTCCTCGCGTCGCAATGGAGATTGCTCCCCTCATGGAGCACAGATTGACATTCAGTCAATCCTCCAAAGACTCCATTCGCCACAAGGGAGGGGAGTGAGATGTTTTGTGTATTCATTTGCTGGAAGTCACTGCTCCCCTCCCTTGTAGAGGGGTTGGGGGAGGGTCTTTCTTCTCCACCTGCCTCCACCCATTCCACAGCAGTGTCCCAATCCAGTATGCCACGATACTTTACGCCGGGATCGCTTTGCAGGAGCCCGTCGTAGAACTCTTGGTTGGGGAACTGCATGATGTCGTCCGCCATGCGGTATTGCACGGTGAGCATGGACACGCAACGGGGCTTATTCTCGCAGATGGTCTGCATCAGTGTCTTGTCCAGACCTCCAGACAAGGCTGCCGGCGACTTTACGGTAGGTGGCAACTGGCGGTGATCGCCGGCCAGAATGACACGGTCGGCCTTCTGTATGGCTATCCAGCATGATGCCTCCAGGGCCTGTGCCGCCTCGTCTATGAAGAGTGTGCCGAAACGACGTCCCGTAAGGAGATGGTGCGCACTTCCCGTGAGGGTGCAGGCTATGACGCGTGCATCGGCAAATATGCTTTCGCTGATGGTGTATTCCAGTTCTGTTGCCTTTTCCTTCAGGCGTGCTATCTTCTGGTGGCGGTTCTCGCGGTTGCCCTCGCGGCTATCGTAGAGTTGGCGTATGTTGCGACGTATGCCCCAAAGTTGGTCATAGAGCGGATGGTTCTCGAAGCGCCGCTCGTAGGTGTCCTGAAGCATGCGGTCGGTGACGCGTGTGGGGTTGCCTATGCGCAGGACATTCACACCGCGTTCGGAGAGTTTCTCGCTTATCCAATCCACCGCCATGTTGCTTTGGGCGCAAACGAGCACCTGCACTTCGCGGTGCAAGGTTTCGTAGATGGCCTCCACGAGTGTGGTGGTTTTTCCTGTGCCCGGCGGACCGTGTACCACGGCCACGTCCTTGGCACGCAGCACCATGTCGGCAGCCTTTTCCTGAGAAGGGTTGAGCCACGGGAAGCGCACGGGGGCAAAAGAGAATTCCGATGCCGGAGCAGTGGTGTGGCAGATGTCGCGCAACTGTGCCAGGCGGTTGCCTTTGGCTGAAATAACGGCGTCCAAAGCCTGGAACATCAGGCGGTATGTGTATTCGTCGAGATAAAGTTGGATGCCCAACCTGTCTGCCTCTGTAATCTGCGCCAGGGCTTGCGGGGAAGGCAGGGAAACGACCATCCTGTTTTCCTCCACGAAACTGACCTGTGCCGTGAATTTCATGTAGGTGAGCATGCCGCTGGCATCCTCGCGGAAGAAGCACACCGGTTTGCCTGGTTCGAACTGATGTTCTACGTCGGTGTCGGTGCTACGGCCGACCTCCACCACCAACTGGTCCAGACTGTTGTAGTAGGAACGCCCCACAGACAAGGGGAACCAACACATGCCACGGCGCACCTTCTTCTGTATGCCCATGTTCTGTGTCTGACGCTGGAATTGTTCCTTCTCGAACTCGTATTCCTGTAGCAGCAGGTCCTTTTGCCTTGTCAAATCCTGTATCACGATGCAAATTTATCAAAAAAATGATGGATGCGAGGGGATTGAGAGGGAAAAAGTGTATATTTGTATGCGAGAAACCTTAAAAGCAAGACGTATGAACAACCACAAGACATACTTGGCATTCAATGTGGATGCCGTGCGTGACAGCAAGAAGGAGAACCTTCACACGCTGAACCTGCTGGGAGACTGGCAAAGACGTTTCCCCAATCGCTTCAATTTCCTGAATACAGACTACATCAACTTCATCGCCACTCACGATGATTTGGTGGAAACCACCGTGAAGAGCGACTTCTTTGCACGGATGGAGAAAGCCGACAACCTGATGCTGGTGGTCACCAAGGATACCGATGCAGACAACGTGTGGCTGAACTGGCAGATAAGTCGTGCCGTGAACCGCTACCACTTGCCCGTAATCGTTGCCTTCAAGGGCGAGACCGTAGTTACCGACGACACCCTGAAGGAATATTGGGACCACATCCCACAGAAGATACGCAAGTACATAGGACGCAACAGCGCACGCATGTGCTATATCCCCCTGACCGAAACAAAGGTGGAGAAGGCTTTGGGCTACTTCAGTGTGCACTCGCAGACCTATCCCTGCGACAGTACCACGATATATTGAATGGGGACCCTCCCCCCAGCCCCTCCCTTTATGGAGGGGAGTAGTTACAACAGGCTATTAGGGAGACGATTTTTAATCTGTCAAACTTAAAATACGAACCAATTACACCCCTCATCCTCCAGTACATTATACTCCCCTCCATATAGGGAGGGGTACGGGGAGGGTCTTTTCATTTCTCATCGTTAATCGCTTATGGCATACATCAGTCGCATAGAAATAGACTCTCTCTGGTCGGGTCAGCACCATGTGGTGTGGGACTTGCGTCCGGATGTCAACATCCTAAGTGGTGTGAACGGTGTGGGAAAGAGCACCATCCTGAACAGAGTGGTGAAGTATCTGTTGAACATCGATCGGCTGGCCAAGGCAACGGAGGGAGTGACACTTACCTATGAGCCCGAAGATGCTGAGCAGGTAAGGTTTGATGTGATACGCTCTTTCGACCGTCCGCTCATTTCTCAGGACATACTGTCCAAGGTGGCAGACATAAGTCTGCATAGCGAACTGGATTTCCAATTGTATCAGTTGCAACGCCGTTTCCTGGACTATCAGGTGAACATGTCCAATCGTATGGTGCGCCTCTTCACGGAACAGGTGCCCGAGGCTCAACAGAAGGCTCAGGAGATAGCCGGAGAGAAGGAGCACTTCTACGACCTGGTTGACTCTCTCTTTGCCGATACAGGCAAGACAGCTCTTCGTACAAGCAACGAAATCATACTCGTTCAGCACGGCGAGCACCTGACACCATACCAGTTGAGCAGCGGCGAGAAGCAGATGCTGATAATCCTGCTTACTGTGCTGGTGCAGGACAAGCAGCCCTATACCCTCTTTATGGACGAACCGGAAATATCCCTCCATGTAGAGTGGCAGCAGAGGCTGATAGGTCTGATACGCGACCTCAACCCCCATGCGCAGATTATCCTCACCACACATTCGCCTGCCGTGATAATGGATGGTTGGATGGATTGCGTTACTGACGTGGAGGACATAGTGAACACTTTTATCAAGCCTGAGGAGTAGGGCAAGTTTGTCTTGAACCTAAAGACCAACGTCCGAACCATTTCACTTTTTTATCAGCAAGGATGGGAAGAAGGTTAGTATGCAACATAACGTCGGAATACATCGCTGCGGCAAACAGACTGAAGCCATGTAAGTCAAAGACCCGCATCGTGGCTTATGTGGAAAGTTATGATGACATAACCTTCTGGCGCGATGTATTGGACGAGTACGAGACGGATAGAGTCCGTTTCGAGGTCATGCTGCCCTCCCGAACCTCCCTTGGCAAGGGCAAGAAGACTGCCCTGATGAATAACCTCGGGCCCTACATGATTGCATGCGTGGATGCCGATTACGACTGGCTTCTGCAGGGCAAGACACCATTGAGCAAGGAACTTTGTGACAACAAGTATGTGCTCCATACCTATGTCTATGCCATAGAGAACTATCAGTGCTATGCCGAGGGTTTGCACCGTGCCTGCACACGAGCCACGTTGAACGACCGCGAAGTGCTCAATCTGGAAGCATACATGGAGGAATACAGCAAGATCGTGTGGCCTCTGTTTGTATGGAACATCTGGGTGTACCGCAGAGGCAGGGACAACGAGTTCGGTATTATGCACTTCATGGACACCGTCACTTATCACGAAGCCAACATCCGCAATCCCGAGGACACTCTGGAATATGTGCGCCGACGTGTTAACAAGAAGATAAACTGGTTGCACCAGCACTTCCCCGAGGGTAAGAAAACCTATGCCCCCTTAAAGGACGAACTCCTTGCCATGGGCCTTCTTCCCGAACATACCTATTTATATATACAGGGCCACGGCCTGAAGGACGGAGTAATCCTGCCATTGCTCAACCCCATCTGCCACTTGCTGCGGCGCGAGAGGGAAAGGGACATCAACGCCCTTGCCATGCATGAAGTACAGCGTCAGAACGAACTTTCCGGTTATCGCAACAGCAGCCTTTCCATAGAAGATGCCTTGAAGAAGAGCATGTCCTACCGTCAGTCTTTGCCTTACCAATGGCTTCGCAAAGACATAGAGAATGTGTTGGGTTGTGGAGAGAATCAGACTCCTCCCCAACCCTCCCAGAATGGGTAGGGACAGTTGCAAACAGGTATATCTGTGAAGTACCGTCGTATCAGTGAAATGTATGTCTGTTGACAAACGGAAAACGGCGGACAGGGTAGGGGAAGCCCTAAAACAAAATCCCTATCTCCAAAACATTATACTCCCCTCTCTTGCAGAGGGGGCGGGGGAGAGTCCTTTCCTCTCGCCTTTCATCCTTTCAGCGCCGAAATTATTTGTTCTATTGTTGAGGAGGGAGGTGCGAAGAATTTGTCAATCTGGCGTATCAGCCCCGATTTGCTGAATACCACCACACAGTCGCCTGGTTGTATTTGTGTGTTACCGCCTATGCTCATGCCGACATTGTCTCGTACCAGACCGCCAAGAGTGATGCCTGCAGGGAAATGCAACTCGCGTATGGGTTTTCTGGTTATGGGACTTCCTTCGGCGGCGATGAACTCGGCTATGTCGGCATCGGCTATGGTCAGTCGGCGAATGTTTGCCACGTCTGTGTCCAGCATCATGCGGTAGATATGGCTTGCCGCTATTGTTTTCTTGTTTACAATGGTGCCGATGTCCAGTTTGCCTGCCATGGCCACATAGTCCATATTCTCCACCTGAGCCACGGTTTTTCTCACTCCGAGACGCTTGGCGGCCAGACAGGCAAGGATATTGTTCTCTGTATTGCTGGTCAGTGCGGCAAATCCCTGTACGTCGCGTATTCCCTCGTCAATGAGCAGGTCCGTGTCTCTGGCATCGCCATGGATAATCATTATGTCGCTGTCGTCCAGTTGCTCCAGCAGTTGCTGGCAACGTTCCTCGTCATGCTCTATGATTTTCATGCTTATGTTGTCGGGCTTGGCATGAGCCACATGTACGGTGATGTCTCCGCCGCCCATGATCATGGCCTTGCGCACATCGGCATAGTTCTCCTTGCCCACAATCTTGCGAATGAGTGGAATATGCTTGCGGGTGGTCATGAAATAGGCGATGTCTCCCAAAAGTATCTCCGTGTTTCCGTTGGGGATGATTGTTGCCTCTCCCCGTTTCAGAGCCACTATGTGGAATGGCGAGGTGGGGCCGCATAGTTCCTTCAATGGTTTGTTGAAGAGTTCTGCCGCCTCTTCCCTCAGTTTTATGCCCATGAGGCACAATGCTCCGTTGTGCACTTCCCAGTATTGGCGCACCCATGAGCGCTTCAGACCGTCTACGATTTCCGTGGCAGCCAGTTCCTCGGGATAGACAAGTGAGTCTATGCCCATTTGCTTGAAGACCTCGCGGTAGTGTTCTGTGGTGTATTCGCTGTTGTCCACTCGTGCCACGGTCTTCTTGGCTCCCAGCGTGTGTGCCAGCATGCAGCAGGTAATGTTCTTTGTCTCTTCCGGAGTTACGGCAATGAACAGGTCGGTGTGTGCCACTCCAGCCTCTTTCAGTCCGCTTATGCTGGTGGGCGAGGCGTTCATTATGAGCAGGTCGTAGTTTCCCCCGGCCATTTCCTCGGTCTTGTCGGAGTCCTCGTCCATGAGTATGATATCGTGATTCTCTTGTGAGAGAAGTTCGGCAAGGTGTGTTCCTACGGCACCTGCGCCAGCGATGATTATCTTCATGTGTGGTTGGTTGAATATTTAACGGTGAGCGGATGGGCGGTGAGCGGTGAGCGTTGAGTGGGGAAGTCCGAGTACTCTGAGTACTCTGAAGACTCCAAGTTCTCAGTTCTCTGTTTTCCGTTTGCCGTTTTCACCTTTCCTGTATTGCCTTGGCTATGCCCTCTGTGTCCAGTCCTATGATGCGGTACAGTTCTGCAGGTTTGCCGTGTTCTATGAATGTGTCCGGTATGCCCAGGCGTGTGACACGTTTCGTGTATCCGTTGTCTGCAAACCACTCCAGTACGGCAGAACCGAATCCGCCGTTCAGTGCGCCGTCCTCCACGGTGATGATGTGGTCGTACTTCTCTGCGACTTCTGCCATGATGTCCGTGTCCAGAGGCTTAAGGAAGCGCATGTCAAAGTGTGCCGGCAGGGGAGTGTCCTCTCCGCTGCCAGAGATTTTGGCTATTGCCTCCTGTACGGTGTTTCCTATGGGACCGAGGCTCAGTATGGCTGTGTCCGGCTTGGCATTGGCAGATGCTTTTGCCTCGCTGACCAAGCGACCTTTGCCTATCTCCACGGCTTCCAGAGGACAACGCCATTGTGGCATTACGCCGTTGCCTCGCGGATACCTTATTACAAATGGACCGTCCTGACATTCTATGGCAGTGTACATGAGGCGCCGTAATTCCGTTTCGTTCATGGGAGAGACGATGGTCAGGTTGGGTATGGCACGCAGACTTGGCAGGTCGAAGACTCCGTGGTGTGTGGGGCCGTCCTCACCCACGATGCCTGCACGGTCCAGACAAAGGACCACGTGCTGGCGGCTGATGGCCACATCGTGAATGATGTTGTCGTAGGCACGTTGTGCAAAACTGGAGTATATGTTGCACACCGGTATGAGTCCGTCCTTTGCCATACCGGCAGAGAAGGTTACGGCATGCCCTTCGGCAATTCCCACATCAAAGCATCTGTCGGGCATCTCCTTCATCATTATGTTCATGGAGCATCCTGTGGGCATGGCAGGGGTCACGCCAACGATACGGTTGTTCTTGCGTGCCATTTCCAGCAGGGTTTCTCCGAACACGTCCTGATAACGGGGCGGCATGTCGGACGTGGCATTGTTGCAGATGCGCTCTCCCGTTTCGGGGTCGAACTTGCCGGGTGCATGGAAGGTGGTGGGGTCCTCCACGGCAGGCTTGTAGCCGTGGCCTTTCTCCGTGTGTATGTGCAGGAGTCTCGGGCCGCTCATTTCCTTTATGCTGCGCAAGGTCTGCACCAGGGATATGACGTCGTGTCCGTCCTGAGGGCCGAAGTAGCGTATGTCTATGCCCTCGAACATGTTGTGCTGGTTGTGTATGAAGGACTTTATGGAGTTGTTCAGTCGGATGATGCGCTTCTTGCCCTTTTCCGTGAGCCATCCCCAGTCGGCCAGTTTGTGTGCCGCGCGGTTGCGGAAGCGGTTGTATGTGCCGCTTGTGTGCAGGTGGTGCAAGTAGGAGTTCATGCCTCCCACGGCACGGTCTATGCTCATGTTGTTGTCGTTCAGGATAATGAGCATGTTGTTGGGCGTGGTGCCAGCATTGTTCAGTCCCTCAAAGGCCAGACCTCCGCTCATTGCTCCGTCGCCTATGACGGCAATGACATGCCTGTCGGAACCCTGCTTCTTGGCCGCTACGGCCATACCCAAGGCCGCCGAAATGCTCACTGAGGCATGTCCGCAGGTGGAGGTGTCGTATTCACTCTCCTGGGGTGATGGGAAAGGCTTGATGCCGCCAAGGTGGCGGTTGGTGTGGAAGGCATCCCTGCGTCCTGTCAGTATCTTGTGTCCGTAGGCCTGATGCCCCACGTCCCAGACGATGCGGTCCTCGGGAGTGTTGAACACATAGTGCAGGGCAACGGTCAGTTCCACTACTCCCAGACTGCTGGCGAAGTGTCCTGGATTCCTGCTCAGTTCGTCAATAAGGAAAGCACGCAGTTCCTGACACAACCGTGGCAAGTCCTCCAGAGACAGTTTCCTTAGGTCCGATGGAAAGTTTATCTTAGAAAGCAGCGTCTGCTTGTTAATGTCCATAGTTGGCGAATGTACTATTGCTGAGCAAAGATATAAAAAAATACGCAATCCACGGACATAGTTCTTCTTTTTTTGTACCTTTGTGGCATAAACCATATTTCAGTGGCAGTAGAGTATGCTTGACAAAACGCACAGATACGTTCTTTTGGGGTCGTGCTTTTCGCAATATATGGGCGAGCGTATGGAGGCAGAGGGCTACCATGCCATGTGCAACCCTGTGGGCACTCTGTTCAATCCCGAGAGCATACGCAATACTGTGTGCCATGCCCTTTGCGGAGATGAGGCGTCCTTGCCTATGTTTCGCGACGAAGCCATGCAGGAATGGCGTTGCTGGTGGGCCAATACCCGTTTTCGTGCCGGTTCTGAAGATGAGGCCCGTGCCTTGGTGCAGGAATCGTTCCGTGCCTTGGGCGATGCCATGTGCCATGCCGACCGTCTGTTTCTCACCCTTGGCACCAACGTGTGCTACAGGCTTGTGGAGAATGGCATGGTGGTGAGCAACTGCCAGCGCCAGCCCGATTGTCTCTTTAGAGAGGATACATTGTCCGTAGATGCGGTATGTGCTTCGCTTGCCGAGACAATAGATTGCATGCTTGAACGCAATGCAGCGTTAAGGATAACCTTCACCCTGAGCCCCTACCGCTACCGCAAATATGGTTGGCACCGCTCTCAGTTGAGTAAGGCCACACTGCTTCTTGCCATAGAGCAGATGGTGCAGAGGTACCCCGGGCAGGTGGATTACTTCCCGTCCTACGAGATAATGATGGACGAACTGAGAGACTATAGATACTATGCCCCCGACGGACTTCACCCCTCGCCGGAGGCCGTGGATATTATATGGAATAGATTATGCGAATAGATACCATTGCCTCAATGATAGGCGCACAGGTTTGTGGAGAAGCCTGCGTGGATGTAGAATGGCTCCTGACGGATAGCCGTAGCCTTTGTTTCCCGGAGAGCACCCTGTTCTTTGCCATCCGCACCGACCGTGGCGACGGACACCGCTATGTCCGCGACCTTTACGAACGCGGTGTGCGTGCCTTTGTGGTTAGTGACGTTCAGGAGGGCCTGACGGGGGCTGTGCAACTTCTTGTACAGGACACCCTCACAGCACTACAGCGGCTGGCCGAGCGGCACCGCGAGTCCTACGACATTCCTGTTATAGGCATAACGGGCAGCAACGGCAAGACTGTGGTCAAGGAGTGGCTCTACCAGATGCTTTCGCCCGATATGGCCGTGACCCGTTCGCCACGCAGTTACAATTCGCAGATTGGCGTGCCTCTGAGTGTCTGGGGGCTCAATGACAACACGCAGATAGGCATCTTCGAGGCAGGCATAAGCCGTCCCGGCGAGATGGAGGCGTTGCAGCGCATCATCCAACCCACCATAGGTGTGTTCACAGGCTTGGGACCTGCCCATCAGGAGAACTTCCAGAGCATGGAGCAGAAACGGCATGAAAAAATGCTCCTGTTCAAGGACTGCCCCGTGGTGTTCGAGGCAGGGGACGAGGCCGACGCACTGGAGCGCGACCGCAATCTCTGTGCCCGTGTATGCCGCCATCTTGGCATGAGCGAGGAGGTCATACGCGAACGTCTGCAAAGGCTTGAACCCGTGGCCATGCGACTGGAGGTAAAGCAAGGCAGACACGGATGTACGCTTATCAACGATACCTATAACAGCGACCTCGGCAGCCTGGATATAGCGCTCGACTTCATGAACCGCCGTCCCGACAGGGCAGGCCGCCAGCGCGTACTCATTCTCAGCGATATATTGCAGAGCGGTAAGCCATCGCACGAACTTTACTCGCACGTTGCCCGTCTGGTGGAGAGCCGCGGACTTGAACGCCTCATGGCCATAGGTGCGGAGATACAGGCATGTGCCTCGTGCTTCGCCCGTCTGGATGCACGATGCTCCTTCTTCTCCACCACCGAGGAGTTTATGCATAGTCAGGAGTTCCTAAACCTGCGCGACAGCATTGTGCTTATCAAGGGAGCACGCTCCTTCCACTTCGATGCCATCACCGAGGCGCTCGAACAGAAGGTGCACGAAACCATCCTGGAGGTAAACCTCGGGGCCGTGGTGGAGAACCTCAACTATTACCGCTCCTTCCTCAACCCCCAAACGCGCATCATCTGCATGGTCAAGGCCGATGCCTACGGTGCAGGTGCCGTGGAGGTGGCAAAGACCTTGCAGAGTCAGGAACAGGTGGGTTATCTGGCCGTTGCCGTTGCCGACGAGGGAGCCTTGCTCCGTGCCAACGGCATAACGAAGAACATCATGGTGATGAATCCCGAGATGACCAGTTTCAACACCCTCTTCGAGTATAATCTGGAACCTGAGGTGTATAGTTTCCGTCTCCTTGATGCTCTTATCCATGCTGCTGAGCGTGCCGGAATAACAGCCATGCCCATACACATAAAACTGGACACCGGCATGCACCGCCTGGGCTTCGATCCAGAGAAGGACATGCCTGCTCTTGTCCGCCGCTTGCGCTCTCAGACGGCACTCATACCACGCTCTGTCTTCTCCCACTTTGTGGGTAGCGACAGCGATGGTTTCGACGAATTCTCCGCCGAGCAGTATCGCCGTTATCTCCTCGGAGCCGATGCCCTGCAGGCTGCCTTCCCGCATCATATCCTCAGACACATGTGCAACAGTGCCGGCATAGAGCATTTTCCTGAAAGGCAGATGGATATGGTACGTCTGGGACTCGGACTTTATGGCATCAATTCCCGCAACAATGACCTCCTGCACAATGTCTCCACGCTGAAGACCACCATACTGCAGATTCACGACGTCCCAGCCTCCGAAACAGTGGGCTACAGCCGTCGTGGGGAACTGGCAAGGGATTCGCGCATAGCCGCCATTCCCATAGGTTATGCCGACGGATGGGACCGCCTCTTCGGCCGTGGCCGTGCCTATTGCCTGGTGCACGGGCAGAAGGCCCCCTACGTGGGCAACATCTGCATGGACGTCTGCATGATAGACGTAACGGACATCCCGCAGGCGCAGGAGGGCGACCAGGTCATCCTCTTTGGTGCGGAACTCTCTCCCAGCATCCTTGCCGATATAGTAGACACCATCCCTTATGAGATACTCACCTCCGTGTCATCACGTGTGAAGAGAGTGTACTATCATGAGTGATTGTCGTTTAACGAGTTCTCCGAATACTCCGAATACTCCGAATACTCCGAATACTCTGAATACTCTGAGTTTTCCGAATACTCCGAGTCCTTCAATCTAAGAAACACATGAAAAAACAGATTTTCTTCCTCGCCCTTGTGGCTCTCCTTGTGAGTTCCTGCTCCGACTCCAAACGTGATGCCATCGGCAGGACGGAGGTGGTCATTGAAACATCACGTGGCAACATCACTGCACGCCTGTATGACGATACGCCTTTGCATCGCGACAACTTCATCAGGATGATTGAAGCCGGTGTGTACGAGAATATTATATGGAACCGCATAGTGCCCGGAGCCACCATACAGACAGGCGAACCCTTGCAAAAGGCAGGTGGGGCTGCACCCACGGTGGATGCTTCTAAGTTTCGCCACACTATACCGGCAGAAATAAAGTTCCCGCGCTATTTCCACAAGGCAGGAGCCTTGGCTATGTGTCGTCAGGCTGACGATGTCAATCCCGACAGGGTAAGCAGCGGTACGCATTTCTACATTGTTTCGGGCAGGAAGTACGACTTGGGAAGCCTTGCAGAACTCTGGCAAGGACGTCGCGACACCGAACCCGGTTTCAAGTTGCCCTCGCTTTCGGCATACCAGAAGAAGGTCTACACTACCAAAGGTGGATATCCCTTGCTCGATGGCGACTACACCATTTTCGGTGAAGTGGTGGACGGCATGGGCGTGGTGGAGTCTATCAACAAGGTGCCAGTAGATGCCAAGGAGCATCCCCTCAAGGAGGTGACGGTAAAAAGGATAAGGGTGGTGAAGAGGTGAAGGTTGAACGATGAAGGTTTTATTTAGGGTGTAGGGACACGGAATGCCGTGTCCCTACTATGCTTTTGCTCTCGCGTCCTGCGTTGTTAGTCTTTCCGTTTTCCGCTCTCTTTGTCCCCCTAAGACAGGGGTGACGGGCGAGGCGGAGGGGGATGTCTAAAAATTTCCGCGTTTCCTGCTCTCCCTCCCTGTGGGGAGGGTTGGGGTGGGCCTTCCCCTCCTCCTTACATCCTGCTTATGAGGTAGGGCAGGGCCTTTTCGAACTTCACACCATACCAGTGTGAGGGGTCGCCCATGCTCTGGCGGATGGTCTCCACCACGAAGTCGGCGGCGATGGAGGCGGATTCCAGGATGCTGTGACCGCGCAGGAGTGCCCCGGCAAAGGAGGAGGCGTAGCAGTCGCCGGTGCCGTGCATGGAAACGTCCAGACGGTCGGTGAAGTAGTAACGGATTTCATTGCCGTCGTAGCATGCCACGCCCAACTTGTTTGGTTCAAGGCTGACGCCCGTCAGTACCACATTCTTGGCCCCGAGGGCATGCAGACGCTTGATAGTCTGCTCGATATATGCCTGGTCGTACTCGGTGCGGTACTCCTCGCCAAGCAGGAGGGCAGCCTCGGTGAGGTTGGGCATGATTACGTCGGCACCGTTGCACAAACGGCACATCTCCTGCGGGAAGTCGTCGTCGAAACCGGGATAGAGTTTGCCGCCGTCGCCCATCACGGGGTCCACGATGCGCAGGGCACCGGGACGGGCGGTCTCCTGCATGATGTCCAGGATGTGGGGTATCTGAGTCTTGGATACATAACCTGTATAGAAGGCGTCAAAGTCCACCTTCTCCTTCTTCCACTGTGCCAGTATGTTGGGCATCTCGTCGGTGAGGTCGCGGAAGGTCCAGCCGCTGAAACCTGCAGTGTGGTTGGACAGGACGGAACTGGGCAGTATGGCGCACTCCACACCGCATGCCGAAATGATGGGCAGGGCCACGGTGAGCGAACACTGTCCTACGCATGAAATATCCTGAATGGTAAGTAGTCTCTTGTCTGTCATCTTTTCAAACTTTTACAATACCTTTGTTATTTTATGCGTGCAAAGTTAAGTACAAATGCGCAGAAACGCAACAAAGGCTTCCGCAAAGGGTAATGTAATGTCCGAAAATGGCAAAGAGTGGGGCGTGCTTGCTTGTTGTTGTCTTCGGACACGTGTCCGCTTTGCTTGAATCATTCGGACACGGCATGCCGTGTCCCTACGGTGTTCTCGCTTAGTCGTACTTGGGTATTTTATTCACTTATTCGTACCATTGAGGCTTTGCCTCGAAGGTACTCACGTTCGAAAATACTCAAACATGTTTGGTATTTTACTCACTTATTCGTACCTTTGTCGCCCCTTATATATTATATAATGTACGAGAAGGTTATGGAAGAGAAGGAATATCTTGATAATTACGAGCAGAGGCTGACGGCTGAATTGCTCAAGGTTTGCACACAACAGGGCAAGTTGGCAGGACAGTTGTTGCCAAGCCCCGACCTGGACGACAAGTGGGAGGAGGTTGCACAGCCTTACATGGGCGATGCCATAAAGGAGATTGCCAAGTATCCCACCGTGGCGCTGGGATGGATGATGTATGTGGGCATGGCCGTGGCACACTACTGGGATGTGGATTGGGAGGTTTACGGCAAGATAGAGAACCTCTACGAGTACATCCGCGACAAGCGCGGCTTTGACGAGATGGACGAATACGTCCGCGAAACGGTACTCGGTTTCCGTCCCGATGCCAAGCCTGCGGAGGGTCAGCCCATGAACGAGTACGATGGCACGGAGGAACTCGTGCGCATGCTTTCTACCATCTGTCTGACACAGATACGGCGCGAGCAAATAGAGCCGCAAAGCCCTATGGCATTCCGCGTCTACGTACGCAGTATCCATGCCCTGTACGTCATTGGAGCCAGTGTGGAGCTTTATCGTCTCGGTTACAAAATGACAGTATAAGTGCAGATATTGTGACTTTTTCTTGCGGAACACGAAAGAAAGTCATAACTTTGCCCGCATTAAACCCCAAAAGGAAGAACAAAAGCAACGAAACCCGACGATATGAAACACCAGTTGAGAAGTGCCGTATGTACCGAAGGACGCCGTATGGCAGGTGCCCGCGCCCTGTGGGTGGCCAATGGTATGAAGAGGGAGATGTTTGGCAAGCCCATCATTGCCGTGGTGAACTCATTCACCCAGTTTGTCCCCGGTCACACCCATCTGCATGAGATAGGTCAGATAGTGAAGGCCGAGATAGAGAGCATGGGATGCTATGCCGCCGAATTCAACACCATCGCCATAGACGACGGTATTGCCATGGGCCACGACGGCATGCTTTATTCGCTGCCCAGCCGCGACATTATTGCCGACAGCGTGGAATACATGTGCAACGCCCACAAGGCAGACGCCATGATATGCATATCCAACTGCGACAAGATAACCCCTGGCATGCTCATGGCAGCCATGCGCCTGAATATCCCCGCAGTGTTCGTGAGCGGCGGCCCCATGGAGGCCGGCAAGTACAAGGGTGAGAACCTCGACCTTGTTGGTGCCATGGTGAAGGGAGCCGACAAGACCGTTAGCGACGAGGAACTGGCTGAGGTGGAAAACCGCGCCTGTCCCGGATGCGGATGCTGCAGCGGCATGTTCACCGCCAACTCCATGAACAACCTCACCGAGGGCATAGGCCTGTCCCTGCCCGGCAACGGAACCATCCTGGCCACACATACCAACCGTGTGCAACTCTTCAAGGATGCCGCCCGGCAGATAGTGAAGAACGCCTTTGCCTACTACGAGGATGGCGACGAGAGCGTTCTGCCCCGCAGCATAGCCACACGCCAGGCTTTCCTCAATGCCATGACCCTGGACATAGCCATGGGAGCCAGCACCAACACCGTGCTGCATCTGCTGGCCATAGCGCAGGAGGCCGAGGTGGACTTCACCATGAAGGATATGGACGAACTCTCGCGCAAGACTCCCTTCCTCTGCAAACTGGCCCCCAACAGCCAGAAGTACAGCGTGCAGGAGTGCGGACGTGCCGGCGGTATGCTCAACCTCCTTGGCGAACTTGCCAAGGGCGGTCTGATAGACACCTCCGTGAAGCGCGTGAACGGTGCCACACTGGCCGAGGACATTGAGAAATACTCCATCCTCAAGGACAACATTGACCCCGAGGCAAAGAGAATATACAGCAGCGCACCTGCCGGTGTGTTCTGCAACAAGATGGGTGCACAGTGCACCACCTACGAGACTCTGGACACCGACCGCGAGAACGGTTGCATCCGTTCCATCGAGCACGCCTACACCAAGGATGGCGGCCTGGCAGTGCTCTTCGGCAACATCGCCCAGGACGGCTGCGTGGTGAAGACCGCCGGTGTGGACGAAAGCATTTGGCGCTTCTCCGGTCCAGCCGTGGTGTTCGACTCTCAGGAAGACGCCTGCGAAGGCATCCTCGGAGGCAAGGTGAAGAAGGGCGACGTGGTGGTAATCACCCATGAGGGTCCCAAGGGTGGTCCCGGCATGCAGGAGATGCTCTATCCCACCAGTTACATCAAGTCCATGCACATGGGCAAGGAATGTGCCCTCATTACCGACGGACGCTTCAGCGGAGGCACATCCGGACTCTCCATCGGACACATCAGTCCCGAGGCAGCCGCAGGCGGCAACATCGGCAAGATCGTGGATGGCGACATCATAGAGATAGACATTCCTGCAAGAAGCATCAACGTGCGCCTCTCCGACGAGGAACTGGCGGCACGTCCCCAGCAACCCCTGCGCCGCAACCGCGTAGTAAGCAAAGCCCTCCGTGCCTATGCACAGAGCGTTACCAGTGCCGACAAGGGAGGCGTGAGGGTGATAAGGGATTAACGGAAATCGGAAAACGGAAAACGGAAAACTTGCCCGTTCTCCTATTGCATACAACAGACTAATATCAATAATAGCAATAATAGAATAAATACCCTCCAATACATCATACTCCCCTCCATATAGGGAGGGGTACGGGGGAGGGTCTTCACTCTTATGCAGACAACAAAGATAACAGGTGCCGAAGCCCTTATGCGCTCCCTTGAACACGAGGGAGTGGATGTGCTGTTCGGATATCCCGGTGGTGCCATCATGCCCACCTATGATGCCCTTTACGACCACAAGGACACCCTGCACCACATACTCGTACGCCACGAACAGGCGGCCGTACATGCAGCCCAGGGCTATGCCCGTGTGAGCGGTAAGGTGGGATGCGCCATCGTTACCTCTGGTCCCGGTGCCATGAACACCATCACCGGTGTGGCAGATGCCATGATAGACTCCACCCCCATGGTGGTAATCTGCGGACAGGTGGGTGCCGCCATGCTTGGCACGGATGCCTTTCAGGAGGTGGACGTAGTGGGCGTCACCCAGCCTATCAGCAAGTGGAACTATCAGATACGCCGTGCCGAGGACATCCCTTGGGCGGTGGCACGTGCCTTCTACATAGCACGCAGCGGCCGTCCCGGTCCTGTGGTATTGGACTTTGCCAAGAACGCACAGACGGCAATGATAGAGTATGCTCCGCAGACGGTGGACTTCATCCGCAGTTACAATCCCGTGCCCGAGACACAGCCGGGAAGCATAGAGATGGCGGCCGAACTCATCAACCAGAGCGTGAAGCCCCTGATGCTCGTTGGCCAGGGTGTGGAACTTGCCGGTGCACGCCAGGAACTCCTTGCCCTTTGCGAGAAGGCACAGATACCCTTCGGACAGACCATGCTCGGCCTTTCTGCCGCTCCCACCGGCCATCCCCTGAACATGGGTATGCTGGGCATGCATGGCAATCTGGCTCCCAACGTGATGACAAACCAGTGCGACCTGCTCATTGCCGTGGGCATGCGCTTCGACGACCGTGTTACGGGTGACCTGCACACCTACGCCAAGCAGGCCAAGGTGATACACTTCGAGATAGACCCCTCAGAGGTGGGCAAGATAGTGAAACCTACCGTGGCGGTATTGGGCAACTGCAAGCAGACTCTGGCACAGGTAACCGAACTTGTGGAACCTGCCAGACATCAGGCATGGATAGACGGTTTCAAACCTTACGCCGAGAAGGAGTACAATAAGGTGATAGATGCCGCGCTGAACCCCAAGGACGGTCCCCTGCTCATGGGCGAGGTGGTGCGCCGTGTCAGCGAGGCAGCCAACAACGAGGCTATCATGGTTACCGACGTGGGTCAGAACCAACTCTTCGGATGCCGCTACTTCAAGTACACCCATCCCCGCAGCATCGTCACCAGTGGCGGATGCGGTACAATGGGCTTCGGCATACCGGCGGCCATAGGCGCCACCTTCGGAGCACCCGAGAGGACCGTATGCATGTTCTGCGGCGACGGCGGTTTCCAGATGACCATCCAGGAACTGGGTACCATCATGGAACAGCAGTGCCCCGTGAAGATGATTCTGCTGAACAACAACTATCTGGGCAACGTGCGCCAGTGGCAGTACATGTTCTTCAACAAGCGCTACTCCTTCACCCCCATGCTCAATCCCGACTACGAGAAGATAGCCGACGGCTATGGCATACCATGCCGCACCGTGGTGGAGCGTGCCGACCTGGACGAGGCTATCCGCGAGATGCTGGACACGGACGGTCCCTATCTCCTGCAGGTTGCCGTCAAGGAGGAGGACAACGTCCTGCCCATGACACCTCCCGGAGGCAGTGTGGACGATATGTTGCTGGAAGTTAAGTAAAAAGGGCGGACCCACCCCCTTACCCCTCCACAAGGGAGGGGAGTGGTTACAACAGACAATGAATATTAACCTTTAATAAAATCCTCATTCCCCAGTACTATATACTCCCTCCCCTTGTGGGAGGGTTAGGGGAGGGGTCCTATTATGGAAAAGAAATACGGTGCCGCCGAGTGCGGCGATTGCAATACATGTGGCAAGTGCGATGCACTCTATGAAGAGAGCGTGCCCGAACTGAAGGGCTTTGACGATGCCGTGGCGGCTGCCGCGGCCATAGACCGCAATTCCTATGAAAAGAACCTGGCACGCCTGCGCAAGGCCACCTTCGAGCAGGACAATGCACAGGGCCAGCAGGTGGAGACCTTCAGCCGCAATGCCGTGGTACGTCCTACCGTGCCCGGGCACGAGGGCGCACTGCTCAGCAGCCACCATGGCCTTACCCTCTACACGCTTATCATCTTCTCCGAGAACTATGCCGGCATACTGAACCAGATAACCGCAGTGTTCACACGCCGTCAAGTAAACATCGAGACGCTCAACGTGTGTGCATCCAGCACCCCCGGCGTGCACAAGTACACCATCACATGCTATTGCAAGAAGGAGATGGCAGAGATGCTCGTCAAGCAGATAGAGAAGCGCATAGACGTGCTCCAGGCCAACTGCTTCGTGGACGACGAGATATTCATGATGGAGACCTCACTCCTGAAACTCTCCACTCCCAAGGTGCTGGCCAACAAGGAGATTTCCCGCATTGTGCGTCGCCACGATGCCCGTTTCGTGGAGGTAAACTCCACATACTCCATCGTTGAGAAGACCGGTATCACGGAGGATGTCATGGATCTCTTCATGCAACTGGACGGTATGGGTTGCGTGCTTCAGTTCGTACGCTCCGGCCGAATTGCCGTAACCAAGAGCCGTGTGGAGCGACTTGACCAGTATCTGACACAACGCGAGATGGAAAGATGAACAAGATAGACACACATCCCATATACATAGAACCCTTCCACGTGGACTTCACCGGCAGGGTGTTCCTTGGTGTGTTGGGCAACCATCTTCTCAATGCCGCCGGCAACCATTCGCAGAAGCGAGGGTGGGGCATAGGTGCGCTGAACGAGACGCGCCACACCTGGGTGCTTTCCCGCCTGTCCATAGAGATGATGGAGATGCCGCGCAACTATCAGCATTGCCAGATACGCACATGGGTGGAGAGTGTCATGAAACTCTTTACCAACCGTAACTTCGCCGTCGAGGACGCCGACGGACGTCCCCTTGGCTATGCACGAAGCGTGTGGGCCATGATAGACATGGAGACTCGCCGCCCCTGCGACCTGCTCACCCTCTACGACGGAGATATCCTCAACTATGTGGTGTCCGAGGAAGAGAACGTCTGTCCCATCGAAGGACACGGACGCTTCCGCTTCCGCGATGCACAACTGGTTCGCACCATCGGCACATACTATAGCGATGTGGACATCAACGGACATATCAACAGCATCAAGTACATAGAGCACATTCTGGACCTCTTCACACGCGAGCAGATGGAACGTGGCATCCGTCGCTTCGAGATAGCCTACAAGGCAGAGTCCTACATGGGCGACACGCTCAGTTTCTACCTCCAGCCCGTCAGCGACACGGAAATGGATGTGGAAGTGCGCAAGAACTCCACCCCCGACACCCCCGGCGAGGTGGTGTGCCAGGCAAAGGTGAGGTTCAATTAAGGACGGACGGACCCCCTCAATCCCCCTGTAGGGGGAGGAGAGGGTGAGCGGATGAGCAGAAAACTTGGTTCTCCTAGGCCCTCCTAGGCCTTCCTAGGTTCTCCTAGGTCTTCCTAGAAATCCTATAAAACTACCCATAAAGAAACAAACAATAACAATTTTAAATATACACAAACAATGGCAAAAATGAATTTTGGCGGCGTTATCGAAGAAGTGGTAACCCGCGAGGAATTTCCTCTTGAGAAAGCACGTGAAATCCTGAAGGACGAGACCATCGCCGTTATCGGCTATGGCGTTCAGGGCCCTGGTCAGGCTTGCAACCTCCGCGACAACGGTTTCAATGTTATCGTTGGCCAGCGTCAGGGCAAGACCTATGAGAAGGCTATCGCCGACGGTTGGGTTCCCGGTGAAACCCTGTTCTCCATCGAGGAGGCTGCCGACAAGGCAAGCATTGTTATGTGCCTGCTCTCCGATGCAGCCGTAATGAGCGTATGGCCCACCCTGAAGCAGTACCTGAGCGCAGGCAAGGCTCTGTACTTCTCTCACGGTTTCGCCATCACATGGAGCGACCGCACCGGTTGTGTTCCCCAGGAGGACATCGACGTTATCATGGTTGCCCCCAAGGGTTCAGGTACCTCTCTCCGCACCATGTTCCTTGAAGGCCGTGGCCTGAACAGTTCTTATGCCGTATATCAGGACGCTACAGGCCGTGCCCTCGAGCGCACTCTGGCTCTGGGTATCGGTATCGGTTCCGGCTACATGTTCGAGACCACCTTCCAGCGCGAGGCAACTTCCGACCTCACCGGTGAGCGCGGTTCTTTGATGGGTGCTATCCAGGGTCTTCTGCTGGCCCAGTACGAGGTATTGCGTGAGAACGGTCACTCTCCCTCTGAGGCTTTCAACGAGACCGTCGAGGAGTTGACCCAGTCACTCATGCCCCTCTTCGCACAGAAGGGTATGGACTGGATGTATGCCAACTGCTCTACCACCGCACAGCGTGGTGCTCTCGACTGGATGGGCCCCTTCCACGATGCTTGCAAGCCAGTGGTTGAGAAGTTGTACGCTTCTGTAAAGTGCGGTAACGAGGCACAGATCTCTATCGATGCCAACTCCAAGCCCGACTACCGTGTAGGTCTGGAGAAGGAACTCGCTGCCCTGCGCGAAAGCGAGATGTGGCGCACCGCCGAGACCGTACGCCAGTTGCGTCCCGAGAACAACTAAGTGAACGGTGAACGGTTAGCGGTTAGCGGTTAGCGGTTTTGTTTTCCGTTTTCCGTTTTCCGTTTTCACCTTTCAGTTCGCAAGAACACTATCTTATCAAGGAGTCCATGCCTATCTTTCTGGTGGCATGGACTCCTTTTTTGTACCTTGCTGCCGGCCTTGCCGAAGAGCACTTTTTGTCCTCCCCGGTGACAAGGGCGTGTCACCCTCGGTGACAAGGACGTGTCTCCCTCGGTGACAATGGCGCATCGTCCGGGAGGACGTTTTTCGGGCTTCAAAGGGACATTCTGCCCCCGGCTTCAGACCTTCATTCTGTCCCCATGATGCTTTTGCCTGAAAAAACTTGCCCCATACTGCAACACTTCGGACAAAATCTTCGTTATAATAGCAGAAGACAACATTATTGAAGGAATTGGACTACAGAGAAATCATACTCGGATGCAGGAACGGCAGGCATGGGGCGCAACTCGCCTTCTACGACCTGTTTTCTCCAGCCTTGTATGCTTCCGCCTTCCGCTTGCTCAACAATGAGTGGGAGGCAGAGGAGGTGGCACAGGAAGTTCTGCTGAAGGTGTTTACCGACAATTCTCTGTTGAACGACACGCAGGACGAGATGTTGAGGATGCTGAAACGCATGGCCATCAACCTGTCCATAGACCATTTGCGGCAACGCAAGGTGATATGGGAGGAATGGGACGACAGACTGATGGACCAGTCGCAGGAGAGCATAGAGCAGGTAATCATCCGTCAGGAGGATGTAGAACAACTGCACACCGCCATTGCCATGATGTCCGAGAAGGACAGAAGCATCCTGTTCTCTCCATAGCAGAAGAACTCACTACAGAGGAGATTTCACAAATCCTTGGCATACGCCCGTCCAGCGTCCGTTCGCAACTGTCCAGAGCCAGGCAGAGACTGATAAAACTATACAGATATGAATAACAACGACAATACAGTACTGAAGCAAATGATGGAGCAGGCATGGCCCATACCGCCACAGCCTGCCGGAAGCAGGGAACGGTTTGCACAGAGGTTGGCGCAAACACAGCACGCCAAGCGCAGGCACAGGTTCTTTGCATGGGCTTCTGCTATCGGCATAGCGGCATCGCTTGTAATGGCTTTGCTGATAATACGTCCCCAAAGCGGTGCCGAGACCAAGGAAAACGTTATCTCGCAGAACATAAGTACGAGTATCGCAGAACTAAAGGGTTTCTACAAGGCCCAGATGTGGAGCGAGACGGAATACATCCTGGAACTCTCCAAGGACATGAAACCGGAGATGCGTGCCAAACTCATGGCCGAGGTGACGCAACTGACTGAGAATCCCGATTCCGTGGCACTTACCATCTTGAGCGAGGACATTGACGATGACAGAAAGATATACTACATCACCTCGGTGTACATGGCACACCTGCGCAGCCTCCAGTACATACATCAGATGCTTGCCGAGAACAAGATGGCATCGGACAAACAGTGAATGCTAAAGACAACGGTTATCAGATGAACAACAATATAACACCTTCTGCTATGAGAACCAATATCAGATACATCCTCCTTGCAATGCTCCTTGCACTTGTGCCCACTATGCTGATGGCAGGCAGGGAAGTGAATAGCGCCCAGATGTCGGGTGAAATCACCATAGATAACGTATCAACCGCCAAAGAACTTCATATCTCCTACATGTACGGCGAAGTGGAACTGGTATTCTGGAACAAGAATGAAATCATGCTCAAGTACGTCGAAACGCTAAAGGCACCGACAAAGAAACATGCCGAGGATGCTCTGCAAAGGAGGAATGTTGTTCAGCGTAATACCGGCGAGAAGTATTTTCTGGAGATACAGAAAACATCCTATGGAGACCACAATCTCAGTTACGATAGCAAGTGGACGATATATGTGCCTGTCAGGCAGAAGTCGGTGTCGGTATGGAATGAGTACGGCAATGTCAGTGTCGGCACGGGATATGACAAGCAGATTAGGATAAATGTGAAACATGGCGATGTCAGTGTACCCAAAACCAAGGCTATGTGCATGGTAATAGTGGACCATGGCAATTTCTCCATGGGTAATGTCGGGTATCTGAACTTGAACACCAAGTATGCCAATGGGACAATAGGGTATGCCAACGTGCTGAACCTGAGTTGCGACCATGCAGAAGCGATAATGATAGACGAGGTCCAGGACCTGAATGTCAATAACAGTCAGCATTCCAAGATGCGGATAGGCCGGTTGAATAATGCAAAGGTCTCTGCGTCGTATTGTGAGATATTTGCAATAGACGTACTTGGAACCGCTCTTATGAAGAATGTCAGATATTCGGGAATCTCCATGACGAACCTTCGCGGACGGTGTGATTTTTCTGATATTTCATACTCCAAAATCAACGTCACGGTCGGTAAGTCCAACCGTGAACCCAGGGTCTTGGTCCCCGATGCCCGCTTCAGCGACGTCACCGTGTCCATCCCCAAGACGTTGCAGGTCAGTTGCCTGCTACGGAACAAATACGGGAAAATAGAATTTGACGTCCCTGCCTCTGTGAAGCAACATGTGGTAGAGAACAAGAAGGACTATTCCCAAACCACTATGCACACGCTGCTCAACACCACCTCTTTTGCACCGTCATCGGTGATAGATATCCAGAATTCCAACGGTAATATAACGATCAAGGGCTACTAAGCCTCGCATCGGCATGCCAGTACCGCCGTGTCGGTACTGGAGTTTCCTCACGAGAGTACTGGAGTTTCCTCACGAGAGTACTGGAGTTTCCTCACGAGAGTACTGGAGTTTCCTCACGAGAGGACTGCAGTACTTCCATAGGAGGACTACACCCTTGCCACGCAAATGTCACGCTTTTGTCACGCCATGTTGTGCCGATGTACGAGGCATTATCCTTACCTTTGCACCACGGAAAGGCTCTATTACTACGAATAAACGTTAAAATGTTCATTATAAAAAAAATACGTCTATTGGGGCATTGCATCAACGGTAAGGAATGCATATCTTTGCATGGACGGTTGCCGTTGGAAAAGAGACGGGAAACCTGTTGCCTATACTAAACATCAAATAAATCTAATACCCATGAATTGTAGAAGACTTGTCTTGCTCTTGTTGCTGATATGCAGTGTCAGTGCCTGGGCGCAGACGTATCAGGTGAGCGGACGGATTACGGAGAGTGACACCAAGGAACCCTTGCCACAGGTGAGCGTGCAACTGCTTGGCACCGACTCTGTGCGTGTGGCCATTGCCGCCACGGACGAGAACGGAAACTTCACGCTCAAGGCCAAAGGGGCAGGGCAGTATATAGTGATGGCTAGGATGATTGGCTTCGCACCCTTCGTGCGCAATGTGAACCTGACGGCAGAGCGCCCCTCGCTGACAATGAACATTGGCATGAAACCGTCCGCCAAGGAACTGGACGAACTGAGCGTAACGGCTCTCTCGCGCATGATGACGATGAAGAAGGATACGCTGATTTTCAGCAGTGCCGCCCTGCGCCTGCCACCTAATGCTTCGTTGGCAACGCTGATGAACCAGTTGCCGGGCATAGGCATAGACAAGGACGGCAACATGACCTATCAGGGCAAGGTGGTGAACCAGATACTGGTGGACGGCAAACCTTTCTTCGGCGACGTGAACACCGCTCTGGCCAATATGCCCACGGATGCCGTGCAGAACGTGAAGATATACGAGAAGACGGACGAGGAAAAGGAATACCGCAAGGAACTGGATACGGACAAGGCCACGGTGGTGGACCTGACGATAAAGAAGGAGTACAAGTCGAAGTGGATGGCAAACGTGGACCTGGGCGGTGGCACGGACAAGCGCTATGTGGGCAAGATATTCGCCACGAACTTCACCGACCGCCGCCGTACCGCCGTGTATGCACAGATGAACAACATCTGCCAGAACCAGCAGGTGGATGCCAACGGCAACTGGTCTTATTGGAGCGATGGCAGATTTGGCTTGTTCGACTATCGCAAGGCTGGCATGATAATGCAATGGGACAATGGCAAGGCCAACAAGGAGGCAGGCAACCTGCGGGGCAATGCCAACATAGACGTGTATCACAACAACATGTACTACAACACGCTAAACAATAGCGAAAACTTCCTGGGCGGTGGCAATACGCAGTACACCTATGCCAAGAGCATTAGCGACAACCGTGATGCTGGTGTGAATGCCAAGGCAAACATTACATATAATATAGACAGCATCAACCGTCTGTATTTCTATGCCCAATATGTATATCAGAACAGTAGGAATGACTGGGAAACCACTTCATCCACCTTCCACACCAAGCCCGAGGAACTGGAGGACATGGCCGGGAGTCTTGTGGGCGATGACGTGTCGGATGCTCTCATGAGGCAGGGCGTGAATTCGCTGGAAGCCAACGGCAATTCCAAGAGCAACACGCACAATGCCAACTTTTCTGCCAATTACACCCACCTGTTCAAAAAGGAGGGCAGAACGTTGAACGTGGATGTTGGTGGAAGTATCTATGACCTTCACGGCAGTGGCAACGGAAGGCAGTTCTACCGCTATTTCTCTCCCAATGCACCGGCTCCAAATCTGGATAAGCGCCAGGCTAATGAGAAAAACAGGACGAGATATGAACTCTCCGCCGGCATGGCGTATGCCGAACCCATCAACAAGTATCTTCGCTTCAATGCCAGTTATATGTTCTCACATAGTAAGGCCAACGAGGACCATGTACGATACGATGTCTATTCCATTCCCGAGGCTCTGCGCCCGACACCCGGCGACTCGCTCCAGTATGTAAGCGACTTGCAGAACTCATATTACTCGGACAGTTATACCAACCAGCATCGCTTGATTACACGCCTTCAGGGCACTTGGGACAAGGTGGAGAGTGCAGTATCTCCCTCGCTCAACCTCTTTACGGATTACCTCCGCTATGACTGCAATGGTGAGCACTACAATCCATCGCGCACTCACTTTGGCTTGGGCATGTTTGCCTTCGTGAAATATAAATTCACCCAGCAGAACTATATTCAACTATACTACAACGGCCGCAGTGCTCGTCCGTCGCTCTTGGAACTTCTGCCCATCAGGGATACAAGTAACCCCATGGCAGAAATGGTGAACAATCCCGGCTTGAAGGCGGGGTGGAGCAACTCCTTATCCTTATACTCCCGCTTCTTCAATCCCAAGCGTGGTGACAGTTATACCGTGAATGCAGGGTTCGGTAACAGAACCAACTCGGTGGTGACGACCCAGGAGACAGACCCCGTAACAGGATACACCCGATTTGGCAAGACCAACGTGAACGGTAACTACAACCTGTGGCTTTCCGCCTATACCGACCAGCCTTTGGACACCGCACGCCACTGGAACCTGAACGCAAGAGTGTATGCTAACTACTCTCACAATATAGGCTACGTGGGTGCCATGGGCAATAGCCTGGGGCTATCTTCTGTTGACTCGTACGGAGCCAGTGCCAATATAGGGTTGAGATACAGAAAGGACATCTGGAGTGTGTCGCTCAGCGCGATGTATCAGGGCGACTTCACCCGTTATGGCGAGACTCCGCAATACAACCAGAACGGACATACCTATGAGGTGAACCTCTCGCCACAGGTGGACCTGCCTTTCGGCATGAAGATAAACACGCAATTCATCTATTATGCCCGAAGCGGATATGCCGACCCTCTGATGAACCATCCACAATGGATACTGAACGCCTCCATCTCGCAATCCTTCCTCAAGAGCAAGGCCCTGACCATCCAGTTGGAAGGCACCGACCTGCTGAAGTCGCGCACGGCAGAAAGAAGCATCCTGTCACCCACATCACGCATCTTCAGCCGCACTGACACCTTCCTCAGTTACGTGATGCTCCACGCAATATATAGGTTCAGTTTATAATGAAAAGTCCTCCTGCAACGTTCTCATACGACAAAGCATGAAGTAATCTTTTTCTGGTTGCATAGGGGGCACGGGTATTGGCATTGGTACTCCCGATGCTGATACCCTCTTTTTATGTAAATGGGTAACTTGAAGGATTAGACAGTACAAATAACAATACCGTCTATAGAATCTCACAATAACATTGGTACCTTTGGGCGTCAATCTCACAATAACATTGGTACCTTTGGGCGACAATCTCACAATAACATTGGTACCTTTGGGCGACAATCTCACAATAACATTGGTACCATTGGCCGTCAATCTCACAAGAACATTGGTACCTTTGGGCGTCAATCTCACAATAACATTGGTACCATTGGGCGGCAATAGCACAATAACATTGGTACCTTTGGCCGGTAATCTCACAATAACATTGGTACCATTGGGCGTCAATCTCACAAAAACATTGGTACCATTGGCCGACAATCTCACAATAACATTGGTACGATTGGCAAAGAAATCCCCCTCACTGGTCTTGGACCGATGAGGGGGATTGTGGTGTTTTTTGTTGGTAGAACAAACATGCCTTATTTGGCAATCAGCGCTTTGCCATTGCTGATGTATATGCCTTCATGTATGGGTTTGCTTACTTTTGTTCCGTCTATTCTATATATAGGCGCATCTTGGACAGGAGTGCCATTAATGCTCTCTACGGGTGTCTCTTCGGTAGTGAACCACACATAGTTTCCTAATTGTGTGTAGTTAGCATCCTGGTGATTGGCATAGTATCCGATGAGTATAGCGCACTGGCTATAGCTGTCTGCACCGTGGAACTGGAACTTGAATGTCTTGGTTGAGCCAGAGGCGATGTCGCCGGGTAGAGTCAATACCTCTGTACCGTATAATTTGTCGTCATTGTAAAGGTTCTCGAAGAGGATGGCAACTATTTCTCTGTAGTATCCCTCGGTGCTGTTGTTCTTGATCCTGACGGTAGCGCTTACTTCCGTGGTATTGGGAACACAACTGAGCATGGTAAGGTTGGCAGGCTTGGTGGGGGCAGGGATGATGTTTACCTGTTTGGTGGTTAGAACGTTTTTGCCTTCGCCATCCGTGCTCAGCCACAGATTGTATTGGCCATAGGTTTCTGGCGTGAATGCCATGAACAAGTCTGTGGTTTCATTTTTCTTGAGAAGTATGGTGGCACGGCTTTGGGCTTCGCCTTTTGATGTCGTGGGACTGGCGAATAGATAAGCGGCGGCATTGGTTTCTTCATCGCCATTTATCAGGCTGGCTGTTACATTTTGCTTTACACCAGCAACTAAGTTGCCTGTGCATTTCAAGTCAGTAACCTCAAAGTCGTTCTTGGGATACAGCTGTATGTCAGTCACTTGATTGTTTGCTCCCTTGGTGACCAAGAAGAATCTTTGTTTGTTGCCAACACGTGTCCATCTGACTGAACCTTTCAGACGGCATACGGTACCTATGCGGTAAGTGCCTTCTGTTAGGGTTGTCGTTTCTGTATCCAGGTCGAGTGCGATATATTTATATTCTGACATGCCGCCTTTCAATGTCATCAGGCCTGCATCCTTCAAGACCCTGATAATATTGTTGTCCTCATCAATGAGTGCGAAGCCGACATTTGCCTGCTGCGAATTGACATTGGGATTAAGGAAGTAACTATAGAGAGTGTGGTTGATGAACTGCTCTGAATTTGGCAAGAAGGGCTTGGTCTTGGCTTTCTCCCCAGTAGGAGGTTGGATGCCTATGATTATCTGCTGTCCGTAACTATAGCCATCGGAAGAACCGCTACCTATGCCGCCAGTTCCTGGATTCATGAGGCTTAGTTTATAGTAACCGTCGTGCGAGCCACCCCATCCCCAATTGAAATGGAACATGCCGTTTCCATCATAACCGTCGCATACAAAAGCATGGCCACCTCCAAGGGAATAGCCGGAGTGGAAAACTGGTCTGCCGGCCTTTATCTCATCGTATATGATGTTTTCCCATTCGCTGATGTCATGGTATTCCAGATACTTTAATTCCAGATTTTTGTCATAATCAAAGTACTTCGTTAGGGCAATAGCAACGTCAGTGGTATATGCACCTGTTGACAGTTTGGTATAGTCGCTTAGTATGGACTGCCCGCAGTAGCGCATCAATTCTGCCACAGCATCACCATTCTCCTCTGGTTCGTAAGTGTTTTGCATCTCATTCCAACGGAATGTGGTGGCGTTCAGTTGTGGAACGGTGAACTTAAATGTGGTAGTCTGATATGCCGGTATGACTGGAGTAGGAGCCTCGGGCCATTCGTGGTATTTCATCACCTGTGCCATAGCTGTTGCCGTACATCCGGTTACACTTCTCTCTCCATCTTGAATAGGACACTGGTTGTTGTAGGGTGCGCTTTGGTTCCACTTTGTCTTTGTCAGTGGAGCAATGGCGGTCCATTCAGTATTGTACTGGACAACGTTTTGTGGTTGGGGTACATATGTTTCCAGCATGGCTATCTGCTCTGCATAGCCCTGTAGCCATGCCTTGACATTCTCCGGCATGTTGTCTATGTCAAACGAGCCTTGTGTTGCATAACCAAGGATTTCGTCTGTCCTATCGTCGCCGGACACGATTACATAACCGTTGTCCGCTTCGGTATTGAATACATAGTAGGCAGGAGACTTTACATCGGTGGGGATTCCTTTAATTGAACGGGCCGGTGCATATTCGGGTGTCTCCGATAAAGTGACGGTCCCGCCGTTTTGTCCTTTCATGAATTTCGCGGCCTTGGCTCTTGCTTGTTCAAGGCCGACCGGACCGGCATAGATAATGGCGCATGAAAGCACCATTAGCAAAAATGAGGTAAATCTCTGTTTCATATTAGTTTGGTTTTTCGTTATGACTATGGTTGGATGATGTGTTTTCGGTTCGCAAATATACGCTATTTTTATGTATGATGCAAATGTTGGGAAGGTTAATGCCAATAAGTCATCAAGAATAGGTAAAACGCTGTTAAAACTATGGTTATACGCTTGTCCAGAGGGTAGTCGGGATGTACCAAGAGGTGTTATGACCGGCTTTGTCCGCATATAAAATGCTGGCATATTCTTGCATGGTACGAGATATTTCATTATATTTGTTGGCAGAAGAGTGAGTTCACGTGATGGGAATTAGCCTAATCATACCTTATTTAATAATATAATTAATATACTAATTATGGCTTACAAAGTAGTAGAAATCGAGGGCGTAGGTGAAGTGTACGCTGAGAAACTGGTGGCAGCAGGAATCAATTCTGTGGATGACTTGCTTGCAAAGTGTGCTGCACCTGCCGGTCGCAAGGCATTGGCAGAAGAGACAGGTATCTCTGGCAAGTTGATTCTTAAGTGGGCAAACCATGCCGACTTGATCCGTATTCATGGTGTAGGTCCTCAGTTTGCCGAGTTGTTGGAGGCTGCCGGTGTTGATACCGTTAAGGAGTTGCGTCACCGCAAGGCCGAGAACCTGGTGGCTAAGCTTGAGGAGGTCAATGCCGAGAAGAACCTGGTGAATCGTGTTCCTTCCTTGGCAGAGGTAACCAAGATGATTGCGGAGGCTGGCGAACTCGAAGTGGTAATGACCTATTGATTATAGTACATCCACAATAATACCAAGCGGGGCTGTGATTGAATTCACAGCCCCGCTTGGTATTATTGTGCGGACTAAGGTATCCGCTATTTTGGTTTAATAGAACAGGTAACGCTTGTCTTCTACGTTAGCCTTCTTGTACAGATCGTTCTGGAATGCGCTGATAGAACGGAGAGCAGCCTGTGTGAGTGTGCCCTGTTCCTGCTTCTGGTCGTAAGTAGCCTCCTGCTTGTCGGTTGCAAGAACCTGATAGGCATAAACGGCACCATTGCCACGAACAGCATTCTTGAATGCATCCTTGGCGGCATTGCTTGAACTACCGCTAATGGCAGGCTCGATATTGCCGGTCTTGCTTACAAATACTGACTGTGCGAATGTTACTCGGCGAAGAGTGTCTGTAACAACGCCGGGAAGTTTGGCTGCTTCTGCCATGCTGTTGATGCCAGCAAGCTTCTCTTCCAGAAGTGCGGCCTTCTTGTCCTTGATGACTTCTGTTTCCAAGAATCTCTTTACGTCTTCCTGCTCCCAAGAAAGATAGCCCTTGGGGGTGATGTCTGTGAGAACGATGCACATAAGGTGGTCGTTGTTGCCACACTCATAGAGGGGACTGACATCACCAACCTTGGTGTTCTCGTCGAAAATCCAACGGAGAGCATCGCGTGTACCGCTTACTCCGCCTACGTTGTGTTCCGCACTGGAGAGGTTGTCGCGCTGGAGGATTCTGTAGCCGGCCTTTTCTGCCAGGGTGTCAATTTCTTCTGCACCCTTGCCAGCCAGGAATGAAGAGAAGTTGGAGAATGCCTTGTCATAGGTCTGCTTAGAGAACTCTACAGCACTCTTTACAACTGCTACATCGTACTTCTCGATGGGGTTGCGGGTCTCCAGTACATTTATTACCAGTACGCTCTGGCCGTCAAGAACCAACTTCTTGAGGCTGCCTGCTGATGCAGAAGTGATTGCCTCAATAATCTTCTTGTTGGTGTCATCAATGTTCATGCCCTCGTACTGGGCAGATGCCATCCACAGTTTCTCGCCGCTCTGATTGTACTTCTTTGCGATAGTGTCAAAAGGTGCACCTGCATTGATGGCATTCATGATGCTGTCAGCAGACTGCTCGGCCAAAGCCATGTCCATGCCGGGTATGCCGATGATGCGGTACTGGATGCTGTCGGGTACGGTCTGTGTGGAGATAAGACGAACAATGTTCATGGTGTTGTCCATGTTGTTGTAGTAGGGACCAACCTGCTGACCTGCGCTCATGCTGTCCAACTGGTTTGCAATGTCTGTGGGCAGAGCGTTCTTGCTGATGGGCAGGGGAGAGTAGGCTACGAGAGAACGGGCCTCGCGGATGATCTTTGCAGGAGCAACGCCCTCGTTCAGCTGCTTGGCGTATTCGTTCATCTGAGCATTCAGTTCAGCCTCGTCTTCCTTGCTGGCTTTAACGGCAATGTCGATGTACTTGATGCTGCGTGTCTCAGCGGGAGTCTCGAACAGATCCTTCAATTCTTCGTACTTGGCCTTCAGTTCCTTGTCCTCTACGGTTATTTCGCTATCCATGATGCTGCTGTAGGGGAGGGCAGCCATGAGGAGGGTTCTCTCGTTGGTGCGTGCGTCGAAGTTCTGCTGTGCCTCTACGGGATTGCTGAGTATGCTTGCTGCGAGCAGGGTCTGGTATTTCTGAGCCAGAATGGTGTTGCGCAGATTTTCCTCGATGAACTTCCACCACTGTGTCAGGCTGCGTGCTTCCTCTACCATATCGGCAGAAGCGTCGGCAGTAGTGAGTATCTCGTTACACTGATCCAAGGTCTGCTTGAGCAGAGTGTAGTCGAACTTGCCCTGCTGGTTGCGGAAAGGAGTCTGCTGGAGCATGGGGTGCTCGCCCTTGAGGAGGATCTGCAACAGCTCGTTGTCTGTTACGGTCAGACCAAGCTCGTCCGTCTCGCTGGCGATAAGCTCGGTCTCAACGAGGTTCTGCCAAACCTGGTCACGAATGCTCTGCATCTGTTCGTCGCTAAGGTTTGTTAATCCGTTGGAGGTCTTGATTACGTTAGTGTACTCGTCGACCTTGTTGTTGAAATCCTGAAGATCAATGTCCTTGCCGTTGATGCTACCTACGGTGTTATGGCTGGACAGGTAGAAGATCTCCACAACTTTTGCCCAGTCTGTGGCGATAAAGCCTATCAGACCGAGGAAGAGGGCGCCAACCACCAGGGGGCCGGCGTTTCTTACTTTTTGTAAAGCTGCCATTTTGTTTTGTTGTTTATATTTTGTTATTATTTATTCGGTTTGCGTGTGTTTTCGCGCGCATTTAGGGCACAAAGTTAGTGAATTTTCTTGGATATACCTTATAAGTATAGGTATTTATTTGTCGGAAATACCCAAAATCTTAGGCAAAGTCATGGCCGGATGCGCGTCAGGTAGTTTAGAATCGTGGGCATAGTTCCTGTGTGTGCCCGTTTTCTTATTTGTGCGACAAAAGTATCTCTTCTATTTTATTGGCGGTTTTCTTTGTCACTTTGACGTTCCAGTTACCGCACTGTATCACCTCGTTGAGTTTCGGGAAACTTTGGTATTCGTTCAATATCCATCCGCCTACGGTCAGGTAGTCGTCGCTCTCGGGCAGGTCTATGTCCAGAAGGTCATTTGCCTTCTCTATCTCCATGCGTGCCGAGATGTGGTATTCTCCTGTGGGCAGTTGCTTGGCAATGTAGTTGTTGTTGTCGTGCTCGTCTTCTATGTCGCCGAAGATTTCTTCAACGAGGTCCTCAACGGTGACAATGCCTGATGTCCCGCCAAACTCGTCCACTACAACGGCAATGGATTTCTTTTGGCTCATGAGCGTGGAAAGCAGTTTCTGTGCCGACATAGTTTCCGGCACAATGGGAGTTTCTCGTATGCTGCGTGTCCAATCGTCGTTTGGTGCCAGATGGAACATTTCGCTGGAATGCAGGAAGCCTACGATGTCATCCAAGTCCTCCTTGTAGATGATAAGTTTTGACATCCCGCTGTCCGTGAACTGGCTGCGTATTTCTGCCAGTGTGGCGTCCATGCCCACGGCAACTATTTCGGTGCGTGGCACGATACAATCACGCACTTTTACATTGCGGAAATCCAAGGCGTTCTGGAAGATCTTCACTTCGTCTTCCAGCATGTCTTCGTTGTCGATATTGTCGATGTTGCTCTGTATCAAATGGTCAAGGTCGGCTTTACGGAAGCCTTCGTTCTCTTTTTCTTTTGGCACTCGCATGCCAAGCAGGAACAGCAGCATGTGGGACAATCCGCTGGTGAATTTGCTTATCGGCCAAAGCAGGATATAGAAGAGCATTGCGGGGAAAGCGCATACGCGAAGCATTCTGTTGGGGTTGATGCGGAAGAGCATCTTCGGAAGGAACTCGCCGGTAAACAGTACTATCAGGGTGCTGACGATGGTCTGCAGTATCAGTCCTTCTATCAGTTTTGCCATTAAGATACCATATATTACCAGCGCGATATTGTTGCCCACCAGTATGGTTGAGATGAAATTGCTGGGGTGCTTGTAGAATATGTCTATGATACGTGACGTTATTCCGCCGTCTTCCCGTTCCATTTCAAAGCGCATCTTGTTGCTGGACACAAAGGCGATCTCTGTGCCGGAAAAGAAGGCGGAGAACATCAGTACTATAAATATCTCTATGAAGAGCGTGTTATATGTATCAGGCATGTCTATTTTTCTTTCTTGAAGTCAAATTTAGTCGGTGCAGGTGCCAGCACCTTTACTGGCGATGCATTGGGATTGCGTGGCTTTAGCGGCGTGTTTGCCAGTGTGTTTGCCGGTGGAACCGAGTGTGCGTTGGCACTTATGGCTGATGTATCCGCATTTGTTGTCGAATCGGCAGGCGCCCCTGTTCCTCCATCCGCGTCCGACATGGGGAAGTCTCCCTTGGAGTTGGCTACAGAGTAGCGTGTCATCTGTTCGTTGCTGCGGAACTCCGTGCCTTCCAGGGTGCGTTCCGGGGTGATGATGGTCATGTAGGCATGGTTCCACATCTCGTGTTTGTTCAGGTCCCAAAAGAGTTCTTCAGTGTTGAACTTGGTTCCCTGCACATTGCGTATGCGTACTCTGCCACGCAGTTCCCATGTCCGTTGTTGGTGAAGGTAGGCCGTGTCCGCTTGGACGTAAAGGTCAACGTTCAGTTCCTCGTCCAGTCGCAGCATCAGAAGTCCCTTGACGAATTTCCATGTCGCCGCCTGGTCTGCTGGAGTGTATATGTCCCACTCTTCTGCCACCAGATGGTAACGGATTATTCCAGAGTCGGATATGAGTGTGCTGACCCCTACACTGTGCATGAACGGCAAGGAGTCTGAGGCCTTGACTTTTTGGGTGGGCTTGGCCTCTTCTGAGGAGCATGCGAGGAAGCATGGCAGTAAGAAGAAGCATCCCAGCCACCAGAGTGGCGAGATGCGCAAGATGTTCGTATGACGTTGGGTACTGTCTGTGTCCATGTGGGATTATTGAATCTTGAACTTCATGAACCAACGCTCGTTGAATGTGACGCCGAGATTCAGGACAAAATAGTTTTCGGTCACCAGGTTCTGTGCACTGGGTGAACGACGTAACCACTGCACACCGACGTTTACTATGGACTTTATACCCATGCGGCTGTTAATGTAATTGTTGAGAGGCAACCCTACGCCCAAGTTCACGCTAAATTCGCTCGGACCTTCGTGCATCGTCGCCAGTTTTCCTTCCCCTTGTGGGATATTCATGTACGGGCTGCTGTATGAGAATCCCATACGATACTTTATCTTCTTGTAATAGCCTTTGGGTGCCAACGGATTGGGAGTATATTCCACACCTGCCTTCAGCATATAGTGGTTTTTGTACATCTTGTCCGTACTGGGGTAGGTGACGTTGTTGCCTGTCACTACCATGGCGGGGATACGGCAATCACCCCAGGTCTGATAGTGGTAGTCGGCAGAAACGATGAGGTTGTTCTTGTGCTGCCATGCTATGCCTCCGGCATAACTCATGGGTATGTCAAAGCCGTCCTTCTCTCCCTCAACGCGCAGAGTGTCGCCGCTTGTCATGAATCTGTACAGGAAGGCATCACCGTCAAACTTGTGTCCCAATCCCACGGTGGCGCCTAAAGTCAGCCAGTCTTGTGGGCTTACGCGGAAGGCATACTGTGCACCGAAGTCCAGTTTGTAGGTTATCACATCAGAATGCTGGATGAAGTTGAATCCGTCAAAGTTGTTGCTTGCAGAGTTGTCTACGGTGAACTGCTGCATCATGACGTGGTCGTATCCGCCCCACAGGATGCTGACATTTGTGCCTATGGAGAAGTTAGAGAACGGCTTCCATCCAAGGCCGACGAATACCTGGTTCAAGCCACCCTTGCCCTGGTAGTTGGTCGTGTTGCGTATCAGTTCTCCTGTTGTCTGGTCGCGGTAGGCTTCATCGTTTGTGGTGGTGTAATTGTATCCGATGGTGCTGTAGGGCTTGAAGCCGAATGACAGGCCCAGGTTCTTGCGCAGTCTCAGGCCTGCGGCAATGTAGTCGAAACTGGCGTTGTTCACGTTTACGCCGCTACCGGACATGCTCATGCGCCCGAAATGTCCAGACATGCCGAGATCCAGGATGAAACTTAGGGAGTCAATGTGCGCGTATGAAGCCGGGTTCATCGTGTTGAGCTTGCTGCCGGACGGCAGTGCCACGCCCACACCTCCCATGGCTTTGTTCCAACCTTGCGACTGGTCGTTGAGCAGTCCCAGGCCAAAGCGTGAATAGGAGGAGTTGCTGCCACCGTTTTGTGAATGTACATGTACGCAGCACAAGGTTGCTGCAATTGCTATGATGAAGCGGGCGGTTCGGATTATTCTAATGTTGTTCAAGGGTGTGTAGTTTTTGTGCGTGTGCAAAGGTAAGATAAAACTTTTAAACGACCAAAGACGCCTGTCCTTATTTGGTGACGTTACACCTAATTTAATATATATTTACTGGGACTGGGGTCAAATACAGTTTATTTTTGCTATCTTTGCGCCCGAATGAAACGTATACTGCTCACCATAGCATTAGTCTTTGGCCTTCTGCCTCTGTATGCTGCGGACAATTCCGGAGACATCAGGGTCAGTGTGCTTACGTGCTCTCCCGGTCAGGAGGTCTATTCCCTTTATGGGCATACGGCCATTCGTGTTCAGGATATGGGCCGGGGGACTGACCACGTATTCAACTATGGAGTCTTTGACTTCAATACCGAGCATTTCGTATGGAAGTTCGTGCTTGGCGAAACGGACTATATCTGCATGGCTGTACCCTGGGAATTCTTTGTCCGTGAATACGAGGCACGGGGCAGCAGTGTGGTCGCCCAAGTATTGAACCTTACCGACTCCGAGGCCACTCGCGTGAGGGATTATCTCTACAGGAATATCCAGAAGGAGAACTGCGTCTACAGATACAACTTCCTTACGAACAACTGCACGACCCGTGTGATGGATTGTGTGGACTCTTGTGTCGAGGGCAATATCGTGTACTCGTGGAATGAGGAGCCTCGTACCTATCGCCAGATACTACACGAGTATACCACAGACTTTCCGTGGACTCAGGAGGGCAACGACCTTCTGCTTGGTGCCGATGTGGATACCGTGTTGTCATACCGTGCCAAATGCTTTATTCCGGAATATTACATGGGGGCATTGGATGGCGCTGTGGTGCGCAACGAGTTTCAGGACACACGCAACCTTGTCTTGGAAACACAAACCCTAGTTCCCCTTAACCGGGCAAAAGCCGGTGCGCAGTCACATTTCCCCCTGTCTCCTGCAGAGTTCGGGTGGCTTGCTCTTGCCATAGGTCTCATCATAATGGCCCTGGAGTTCATGACGCGCAGGATGTTCTGGCTTTTGGATGTGCTCTTGATGCTGGCACACGGTTTGGCCGGATGCATCATCCTGTTCGTGTTCCTGTTTTCCTCGCATCCGACTCTGGACAGCAACTGGCTCGTGGGAATCCTTAACCCCTTGCCCCTGGTTGCCTTGCCCTTTGTGGTAAGGGCAGCATGGCGTGATTCCCGTACCTTGTGGCACCACTTTATGGCCGCATGGCTTGCCTTGTTCCTGTTGTTTATGCCATGGATGCCGCAACAGATGTGTGTGCTTGCCGTGCCGGTACTGGCCACTTTGCTGAGCAGACAGATTTCCTATATATTGCACTACGGCCGCCCTCGTGCGACAAAGTCTTCCAAGGGCCGCTCCCGTAGATACACGTCAAGAAGAAAGAGATGAAACCGTTTTCTACATATAACAGACTGTTCACCACTTTGGCTGTGCTCTTCTCCATTTACGGAGCAGAGGCACAGACGGCACCGGCCTTGCCCCGTCTGGTCGTCAATGTCATGATAGACCAGTTGCGTTCGGACTATATGGAGGCATTCTTCCCGCTTTATGGCGATCGTGGCTTCCGTCGTCTTATGCAGGAGGGATGCATGTACACAAATGCCGAGTACCCCTTTGCACGCCCCGACCGTGCCAGTGCAACCGCCTGTCTGCATAGCGGCACCACTCCTTACGACAATGGCATTCCTGCCGAGCGCTGGCTCGACCGCCAGAGTCTGCGTCCCATATATTGCGTGGACGACAAGAACTATCAGGGACATCTTACTGCCGAGAACTCCTCTCCCTTGTATCTGGGCGTTTCCACAATCGGTGATGAACTGAAGGTTGCCACAGAGGGCAAGGGCATAGTGCTGAGTATCTCCCCTTTCCGCGACGCGGCAATACTCTCTGCCGGTCATGCCGCCGATGCATGTTTCTGGATTAACGACCTTACCGGCCAATGGTGCTCCACTTCATATTATGGCGAGTTCCCGTCATGGGCATTGACCTATAGCAGATACAATTCCCTGCAGAGCCGTATAGGAGACATCACGTGGACCCCCTCCAACGAAGTGGTAGGCAATTTCAGTTACTTTGTGTCCGGAGGCATGAAGAGCCCGTTCTCCCACAATTTCAAGGGACAGCGTGCCTATCGCGAGTTCAAGGCCAGTGGTATGGTCAACGAGGAGGTAAACCGCTTCGCCTCTCACTGTATCACATCCTCGGGCATGGGACTGGATGCCGTTACCGACATGCTTTCGGTTACCTATTATGCAGGTACCTATGACCACCGCTCGGTTACGGAGTGTCCTATGGAACTGCAGGATACCTACGTGCGTCTTGACCGCGCTCTTGGCCAACTTTTCGACGACGTGGAGAAGCGAGTGGGCAAGGGTAGGGCACTTTTCGTAGTAACCGGTACCGGTTATTGCGAGGAACCCGTTTCCGACAACCTGTCAAAATACCGTATCCCCTCCGGCACCTTCGACATGCATCGTGTAGAGATGCTGCTGAACATATATCTCATTGCCGTGTACGGCCAGGGACAATGGGTGGAAAGCAGCCTCGGCAACGAAATATATCTCAACCGCAAACTCATCGAGCAGCGCAACGTGAACATGACGGAACTGCTGGACATGAGTTCTGCCTTCATTATCCAACTGGCCGGTGTCAAGGACGTGTACACCAGCCAGCGCCTTTCACTCGGAGCGTGGACACCGGGCATTTCCAAACTGCGCAATGCCTATAATCCGCACCGTTCAGGCGACATTATGATACAGATTGCTCCGGGATGGTCCGTTGCTGGTGTAAACAGTACTCCGGGAGCCGTCAAGGAGAACGTTTCCAGGGAGAGTTATGTCGCCTTCCCCCTCTTCTTCATGGGCACAGGCTTTGATGCATGCAGGGTGGAAACACCGGTCACCGTAGACCACGTGGCACCTACCGTAGCTAAGGTGTTGCGCATACGCTCGCCCAACGGATGCGGCCAGCCGCCTCTGACCAAGGTGACTCCATAGGCCCGACAACCGTCATCCGGACATACAGGTCATCCGGGAACACATCATATAACCCAACACAGAAATAAAACATAACACAAATGAATATAACAAATTTCTTAGTTAAACTTTTTGGCGACAAGAAGTCGCGCGACCTGAAGGCCTACCGTCCTCTGGTCCAGGCCGTATTGGACATATATCCAGAAATACAGGCTCTCAGCAACGATGACCTGCGTGCCCGTGTGCAGGAGATACGCCGTCAGATTGCAGAGAAGGCCGCTCCCCTGCGTCAGCAGATAGAAGAAATCAAGGGCCGTATCCAACAGACAGAGATTCAGGACCGTGCCCCTCTCTTCCAGCAGATAGACAAGTTGGAGAAGGATGTTCTGGAAGTCCTGGAGAAGGCTCTGGACGAGGTGCGTGCAGAGGTCTTTGCCATCGTAAAGAGCACCGCCTACCGCTTTACCAACAATACCGACATCAAGGTGAAGGCAACCGACTTTGACCGCGAACTGGCCACCAAGCACGACTTTGTGGACATAGAGGGCGACACCGCCGTCTACCACAACCATTGGATTGCCGGAGGCAACGACATGCAGTGGGCCATGGTGCACTTTGACGTGCAGTTGTTCGGCGGTACCGTCCTGCACCAGGGCAAGATTGCCGAGATGTTCACCGGTGAGGGTAAGACCCTTACCGCCACCCTGCCCGTCTTCCTCAATGCCCTCACTGGAAACGGCGTGCATGTGGTTACCGTGAACGACTATCTGGCAAAGCGCGACTCCGAGTGGATGGGCCCCATCTACATGTTCCACGGGCTGAGCGTGGATTGCATCGACAAGCACCAGCCCAACAGCGAGAGCCGCCGCCAGGCATATCTGGCCGACATTACCTTTGGTACCAACAACGAGTTCGGCTTCGACTACCTGCGCGACAACATGGCCCAGGATCCTGCCGACCTGGTTCAGCGCAAGCACAACTTCGCCATCGTGGACGAGGTGGACTCCGTGCTTATCGACGATGCCCGTACACCTCTTATCATATCAGGTCCCGTGCCCAAGGGCGACGACCAGATGTACGAGCAGTACCAGCCTCTGGTGGAGCGCCTCGTTGGCGTTCAGCGTACCTTGGCCACCCAGTATCTGGCAGAGGCCAAGAAACTCATTGCCGAGGGCACTGAAGAGAAGGACAAGCAGAAGACTGCCGACGGTTTCCTGTCACTCTTCCGCAGTTACAAGGCTCTGCCCAAGAACAAGGCCCTTATCAAGTTCCTCTCCGAACCAGGCATAAAGGCAGGCATGCTCTCCACCGAAGAGATTTACATGGAGAACAACAACCGTCGCATGCCCGAGGCGGTAGAGCCTCTTTTCTTCGTCGTGGAGGAAAAGCAGAACAGCGTGGACCTTACCGACAAGGGCAACGAATGGCTTGCCTCCCAGGTCAACGACCCCGCACTCTTCGTACTGCCCGACATAGCCGGCATGATGTCGCAGATAGAGGCAGACACAACACTGGACGATGAGGCACGCATACAGAAGAAGGACGAGGTGTATGGCGACTATGCCATCAAGAGCGAGCGTGTGCACACCCTCCAGCAGTTGCTTAAGGCCTACACCATGTTCAACCTCAACGACGAGTATGTAATCCAGGACGGCGAAATCAAGATTGTGGACGAACAGACCGGCCGTATCATGGAGGGACGCCGTTGGAGCGACGGTCTCCATCAGGCCGTGGAGGCCAAGGAGCACGTAAAGGTACAGGCCGCCACACAGACCTATGCCACCATCACCCTGCAGAACTATTTCCGCATGTACCACAAGTTGTCCGGTATGACAGGTACTGCCGTCACCGAGGCCGGCGAGTTCTGGGACATCTACAAACTGGACGTTGTGGAGGTTCCCACCAACCGCCCCGTGGTTCGCACCGACGGCAATGACCGTATCTACAAGACCCAGCGCGAGAAGTATAAGGCTGTCATCGAAGAGATAGAGGCCATGCGCAATATAGGCCGTCCGGTTCTGGTGGGTACTACCAGTGTGGAAATCAGTGAGATGCTATCCAAGATGCTCTCCATGCGCAAGATTCCCCACCAGGTGCTCAATGCCAAGTTGCACCAGAAGGAGGCCGACATTGTGGCACAGGCAGGCCGCAGCACTGACGGACTGGGTACGGTGACCATTGCCACCAACATGGCAGGTCGTGGTACCGACATCAAACTGACTCCCGAGGTTAAGGCTGCCGGAGGTCTGGCCATCATCGGCACAGAGCGCCACGAGAGCCGCCGTGTGGACCGTCAGTTGCGCGGACGTTCAGGACGTCAGGGCGACCCCGGCAGTTCCGTGTTCTACGTTTCTCTGGAGGACAAACTCATGCGCCTGTTCGCTTCCGAACGCATTGCCCGTGTCATGGACCGTCTTGGCTTCCAGAATGGCGAGATGATTGAGCACTCCATGATTACACGTTCCATCGAGAACGCCCAGAAGAAGGTTGAGGAGAACAACTTTGGCGTGCGCAAGCGCCTGCTGGAGTATGACGACGTGATGAACAAGCAGCGTACCGTCATCTATGAGAAGCGCCGCCATGCCCTCATGGGCGAGCGCCTTGGCATGGACATTGCCGACATGATTTGGGACCGCGTGTGCCACATAATGGAAAGCCGTGACTACCAGAACTGCCGCGAGCAGTTCCTCGAGATACTCGCCATGGAATTCCCCCTGCCTCAGGATCGTTACGAAGGCGGCAACATGGACGAACTGGCCGAGGAGGTTTACCAGAAGGCCATGGACCGTTTCAAGCAGAAGTGCCACATCATCTCCACCAACGCCCACAAGGCCGTGAGCATGATTGTGGAGAACCCCGACCAGATGCCACGCTACGAGAACATCATGGTGCCCGTGGTGGACGGACGCCGAGTATATCAGGTAAGTTGCAATATCCAGGAGGCTTACGAAAGCCAGTCCCAGGCCGTTGTTACAGCCTTCCACAAGAGCCTCATTCTGCATGCCATAGACGATGGCTGGAAGGAAAACCTGCGTCTGCTGGACGAACTGAAGCACTCCGTGCACAATGCCTCCTACGAGCAGAAGGATCCTTTGCTCATCTACAAGTTGGAGTCAGTGAAGTACTTCGACCAGATGATAAATAAGATAAACGACCGTATCGTGAGCGTGCTGATGCGCGCCCAGGTGCCCGAACTACAGATACGCCAGGCCGAGGCCCCGCAGCCTCCCCGTCCCCAGCAGCGTCTCCAGGAAAGCCATGGCGATGTAGACGAGGGCATGCGTCAGGCAGCCGGTCGCGATACCCGTGAGCGTCAGCCCGTACAGCCCATCCGTCGCGAGAACCTGCCCGGACGCAACGAGCCATGCCCCTGCGGCTCCGGCAAGAAGTTCAAGCATTGCCACGGACGCAACCTTTAAGCGAACTGAAAACGGAAATCGGAAAACTCAGATTACTCCAAACAAGTTTTCCGTTTTCCGTTTTCACATTTCCGTTTAACCTAAACCACACATAACCATGATTACACCCGAAAAGCAAATCCAGCGTGCTCTGCGTCATGTGGCAGAACGCTTTCCGCAAGGCAGTGAGCCTGTACTGACGGACATCATTGTGCGTGTTTTCCCCCATAGCGGTGAGGTGAAGTTCTATGACGATGAGGAAAGGGAACTCATGCGCATCGTCATACCGGAGTGGATACACGGTTCACGCGATGCGGACTTCTACCAGAAGGTGATTCCTGTACTGAGCCAGGCCATCAGCGAGGTGCGGACAGAGGTGGTGGACAGTATGTCGCTACTCCGTCCCTACACCTTTGTCATGCAGGACGAAGACGGTGAAACCCTGACCGACCTATATATTGTGGACGACCAGGAAACGGTAATTATCTCCGGAAACCTGCTTGAGGGCGTGGACGAGGATTTGGACACCTTCTTCAAGCAGTTGATGGAGGAATAGCCTTCTGCCTTTTTCCTGTTGACACTTAAATCCATAGGTCAGGAAAAATATTGATATGCTCCTTGGGTCGCATGCACGCACAGGATGTGGCGGGGGAAATGTACCCGGATATTCTGTGGGAATGGCTAAGGTGCTGAATATGAAGGGTGTGGGTTTCCTGTGGGGCGTGTCTTTGTTTCTCATTGATGCCCTTTGCTTGTCCTCATTGAGAACAGACGCGTGTTCTCAATGGTGACAGGCTCGTGTTCTCGTGAGGACGCGTGCGTGTCGTCGGGGAGAACGGAACGCGGCATCGGCAGGGCTGGTGTTTCATTGCCGGTAAGGATGGAAAAATGCCGACATGAGAACCTATATTCATGTCCCTATACACAAAGGGCATCCGCAACATGAGCGGATGCCCTTTGTGTATAGGGTAGTGTCGTGTTGCCCTACCGGCAACGCAGATTGTACGCTGTGTTATTTCTCCAGAGTCAGGCCGAGGTACATGCCGTCCACCTTGTCTGCCAGACCGGCAACGGTAGAGATGGCGGAACTGTTGGAAACCTTGCCGGCAGCGGAAATGATCTTGGACAGGAAGTCCACGAGCTTGTCGGCCTTGAAGGAAAGTTGCAGGCTGGTCAGACCTACCTTGCAGTTCATCTTGAAGGTGGTGTACTTGCCCAGTTTGCTTGAGGTTGAGTATTTGCTCAGTGCGCTGCTTCCAAGCTTGATGGTAAGGTCGCTGTCGGCGATGCTCCATTGGATGGGGATGTTCTTCTTGGAGTATGTTACGGTACCGGTGCCGTCTTCCTTAAAGACGATCTTTACTTTGCCGGCAGTGAAACCGATCTTGTCCAGATAGGTCTGCAACTTCTTCTCGGCTGCCTTGCCTGCTGCCATGCCGCCTACGTTGGTGAGCATGTTCTCGCTCTCGAAAACAACGGCAGGCTGCTTGTAGTTCCATGTGCCGATAAGGCTGGTTTCGCTGACCTTGCCCTTGCCCAGCAGACCGGCAACGAAGTCGCCTACACTGCTCAGACCGCTCAGGGCGCTCTGTGCCTTTTGGGCAGCGTCGCTTTGTGATGAAGACTGTTCGGTGTTTGAAGACTTCTTGAACAGGTCCAGAAGACTCTGTGCATGGCTCTGTGCCGCATTGAATGCAAGCATGGCCGCAAGAATGATGAGTGTCTTTTTCATAATCTTTGTCGTTATATTGTAGTTAGTTGTATTATCAGTATGGGCAGTGTCAGCGTGACGAGTGTCAGCAACTGTGCCATCGGCGAGCCAACCTTTCCCTTAGGCGCAAGCATGAGCAGTGCGGGGTATATGAGCAGTGCAACGGCCAGTGTCCATCCCATGAGTCTTTGCCACGACAGTGTGCCCATGGCCACGGGTAGGGACATAATGGCTATGCCTGGCAGAAGCATGAGCAGTGCGGCTATGTACTTGGCCCTGTACACGGCACGGAGGTTGTGCAGGCGTATATGGAGCAGGGACATGTATGGTTGCTCGTATCCAAGCCTTGCGGTGAGTAGAGGCAGGGTGGGGAAGGTGAGTGTGTGCAGGACTGTAAAGTCGGTGTATGCCTCCACGTCCATCGCTATGCTTATGCCTGTGAGCATGAGCGAGGATATGAGTCCGTTCCTTATCTTCTTTCTCAGCGCGGGATGGCGCAGGCGTATCTTCATCTCGCATGAGAGGAAGGCACCTTTGTCCAGTATATGGGGCAGGCGGTGCTGTGTTTCCTTGCCTTGGGTGAAGTGCAGGTAGACATGCCAGCATGCCAGATACACGTATCCGCTCAGTATGAAGAAGCCGAGAAGCCACCATTGTGGCCATAGCGCCGGCAACCATATGAAATTGAGGGGTGTGAAGAGCATCCGCAGAAGATAGGCAGCAAGCACATGCCGGTGTCTGACGGGCAGAAGCCTGTATTGGTGTGCATTGTATGCCGGTGTGCTCTGGCTGAACCACCTCATTACCTGGTCGGCCACGAGCAGTAGGGGCAGATTTTCCACGATGCTTATCCCCGATGCTTCCAATGTGCGTGGCAGAGCCAGTGCCATGCTTGTCCAAAGAACTATTTTCAGGCTCCAGACGATGATGTCGCGGGAGAAATGCATACTGCGCCGTTCACGAAGGTATTCGTGTCGGCACAGTTCTGCTATGTTTCTCGGTGCGTTGTTCATCTTTACGATCGGAAACTGCAAGTCCTACCTCCCTCCCCTTGTGGGAGGGCTGGGGAGGGGGCTGATTTTACCCCTTCAACGCCTTCACTGTCTCCTGCAGGGCGGCAATCTTGCTCTCTGCATCGGCCAGTTTCTTGCGCTCCAGTTCTACCACCTGTGCGGGGGCATTCTGCACGAAGCGCTCGTTGGAGAGTTTCTTCTGTATTCCGCCCATGAAGCCCTGCAGACGTGCTATCTCGGCTTCGGCCTTCTTTATCTCAGCCTCGGCATCGATGAGGTTGCCCAGAGGTACTGCATATTCGTTGGTACCCACGAGGAAGGCCTGGCTACCTTCGCCCTTCTGTGCCACGTAGAGGATTTCGCCGAGTGTTGCCATCTTGCTGACGATGCTACCCAAAGAGGGGCACTGGGTGACACGGCTCTCGCCCTCTGCCATCACAACCTCCAGTGTGAGGGGTTCACGCTGGGCAATGTTCTTGCTCTGGCGTACAGCACGCACACCTGAGATAATCTGCTTCAGCTGCTCGAACTCTGCAATCAGAGCGGCATCCTCGGCGCTGGGGGCATCCAGGGTGAGGGTGCTCACCATGATGCTTTCGCCCTCCTTGCGCTCTGCAATGTGCTGGTAGAGTTCCTCGGTGATGAAGGGCATGAAGGGATGGATGACCTGCAGGAGTTGTTCGAATATCTGCATGGTAGCCTCCAGGGTCTTGCGGTCGATGGGAGCCTGGTATGCAGGCTTTATCATCTCCAGATACCAGCCGGAGAACTCGTCTGTGAAGAGTTTGAACATGGCCATCAGGGCCTCGTTCAGGCGGTACTTGCCATAGAGGTCGTTGATTTCTGCCACGTAGGTGCGCAACTGTGCCTGCATCCACTCTATGGCCTTCACGTTGGGTTCGGGCTGTGCTATCTCGTCGCTTATCTCCCAACCCTTCACCAGGCGGAAGGCGTTCCATATCTTGTTGCAGAAGGCGGCACCCTGTCCGCAGAGGCTTTCGTCGAAGAGTATGTCGTTACCGGCAGGAGCAGCCAGGAGCATGCCCATGCGCACACCGTCGGCACCGTACTTGTCTATGAGCGCCAGAGGGTCGGGGCTGTTGCCCAACTGCTTGGACATCTTGCGGCCAAGGTTGTCGCGCACGATGCCGGTGAAGTAAACGTTGCGGAAGGGAACGTCCTTTAGGTATTCCTCGCCTGCCATAATCATGCGTGCCACCCAGAAGAAGATGATGTCCGGACCGGTCACCAGGTCGGCGGTGGGGTAGTAGTAGTTTATTTCCTCGTTGCCGGGGTCCAGTATGCCGTTGAACAGGCTCACGGGCCAGAGCCATGAACTGAACCATGTGTCCAGGGCGTCCTCGTCGTGGCGGAGTTGTTCGGCGGTGATGTTCTCGTAGCCGGCAATCTTGCGAGCCTTCTCCAGAGCCTCCTCGCGGTTCATGGCCACTACGAACTGCTCTTCCTTGCCCTCCTCGGTGGGCAGGTAGTAGGCTGGTATGCGGTGTCCCCACCAGAGTTGGCGGCTGATGCACCAGTCGTCGATGTTTTCCAGCCAGTTGCGGTAGGTGGTGACGTACTTCTGGGGATAGAACTTGATGTCACCGTTCAGCACGGGAGGCAGTGCAATGTCGGCAAAGTGCTGCATGGACAGATACCACTGCATGCACAGGCGGGGTTCTACGGCCGTGTCGGGGTTGCGCTCGGAATATCCCACCTTGTTGGTGTAGTCCTCCACCTTCTCCATGAGTCCTGCTTCCTGCAGGTCCTTGGCAATCTGCTTGCGCACATCCATGCGGTCCATGCCCACGTAGAGGCCTGCTGCCTCGCTGAGTGTGCCGTCGGGGTTGAAGATGTCTATGGTCTCCAGGTTGTGGGTCTTGCCCAGGTTGTAGTCGTTCACGTCGTGGGCGGGAGTAACCTTCAGACAGCCTGTACCGAACTCTATCTCGACATAGCGGTCCTCGATAACGGGAATAACGCGGCCCACCAGGGGTACCATCACCTTGTGGCCTTTGAGCCACTGGTTCTTGGGGTCCTTGGGGTTGATGCACATGGCGGTATCGCCCATGATGGTCTCGGGACGTGTGGTGGCCACCACGGCATAGTATCTGCCCTGCTCGTCCTGATGCAGTACCTCGCCCTCACATCCTGTGGGGACTACGGGGTTGGTGTCGGCATCTGCCACATAGTAGCGCAGGTTGTAGAGGTGGCTCTGCTCCTCGCGGTAGATAACCTCAATGTTGGAAAGGGCAGTCTGTGCCTTGGGGTCCCAGTTTACCATGCGCAGACCGCGGTAGATGAGTCCCTTCTCGTACAGGTCGCAGAACACCTTCAGCACGCTCTCGCTGCGTGTCTCGTCCATGGTGAAGGAGGTGCGGTCCCAGTCGCATGAAGCACCCAGGCGGCGCAACTGCTTCAGGATGATGCCACCGTGCTCGTTGGTCCATTCCCAGGCATGCTTCAGGAACTCCTCGCGTGTGAGGTCCAGTTTCTTGATGCCCTGCTCTGCCAGACGGTTCACCACCTTTGCCTCGGTGGCAATGGAGGCGTGGTCGGTGCCGGGAACCCAGCATGCGTTCTTGCCGTCCAGACGTGCCTTGCGCACAAGAATGTCCTGAATGGTATTGTTGAGCATGTGTCCCATGTGGAGCACACCAGTCACGTTTGGCGGAGGAATAACCACGGTATATGGCTCGCGGCCGTCGGGTTTGCTACTGAACAGTTTGTTGTCCAACCAGTATTGGTACCATTTGCCCTCCACTTCGGCAGGGCTGTACTTGGATGCTAATTCTGTCATTTCTGTTATGTCGTTTTATTTATTTTCGCGCACAAAGGTAGTATTTTTTCTCCAATATATATTAAGGCAGAGATAACAAATGGGTTTATGTCTCGGCATTTATAATAAATTATGTATTAAAGATGTGCTTTGTATCCATTTTTTTAGTACCTTTGGTTAACATTAGTGTATAAGTACTATGTATAGTAATGCAGATAAAATAGAGTGGACTCTGATTTTCGTATATGAATTCGGAAAGAAATACGGGCTTACTGCCAAGCAGGCCTTCAATTACTTGTCCCGCTATCAAGGCATAGATTTCATAGACCGTCACTACGACTATGTACATACCCAGTCGTTCCAGTCAATGGTGGCGGACATCAGCGAATATTGTCACAGAAAGGGAGGAGAATTGTTGTGACTTTTTGTGTCAATACGATAAGGATAACGCTTCTGTAATATCGGATTGTAGAAGTCGCCAATCTGTAAATATTCCTACAACTTATGAGTACAAGAGAAGAAAAACTGGCCGCCTTCGGCAGGTTGCTGGATGTGATGGACACCCTGCGCGAGAAGTGCCCATGGGACCGCAAGCAGACGTTTGAAAGTCTGCGCCCCAATACTATAGAAGAGACCTTTGAACTGTGTGATGCCCTCATCAAACACGACACACATGAGATATGCAAGGAACTGGGCGATGTGCTCCTGCACGTGGTGTTCTATGCCAAGATAGGAAGCGAGGAGGGGCAGTTCGACATTGCCGATGTGTGCAATAAGTTGTGCGACAAACTCATCTTCCGCCACCCCCATGTCTATGGCGAGGCACAGGCACAGTCGGCTGGCGAGGTGAGCCAACTTTGGGAACAGGTAAAGCAGAAGGAAAAGGACGGCAACAAGACCGTGCTCTCTGGTGTGCCCGAATCGCTGCCCTCGCTCATCAAGGCATACCGCATCCAGGACAAGGCACGCAACGTGGGTTTCGACTGGAGCAAGCGTGAAGAGGTTTGGGACAAGGTTCACGAAGAGGTGGACGAACTACGCATCGAACTGGAGAAGGACGACAAGGAAAACTCCACCAACGAGTTCGGCGACCTGCTCTTTTCCCTCATCAATGCCTCTCGTCTCTACGGCATCAACCCCGACAATGCACTGGAACGCACCAACCGCAAGTTCATCAGCCGCTTCTCCTATGTGGAGCAGCGTGCCAAGGAGCATGGTAAGGAACTGGGTGACATGACCTTGGAGGAAATGGACAGGCTTTGGAATGAGGCGAAGGCGAATAACGTTTAATGTTTAATGTTTAACGTTGACTGCCTTGGCTTGATGAGCGTAGGCGAATAACGTTTTTAACGTTTAACGACTTGTCAGAGAAGAAACAGTTTGCTTTATGAAGAAGAGATTTGCTTTTTGGTTTTGTGTTCTCTGCGCAACCTTGTCCGGTTATGCCCAATCCTCGTCATTGCAAGACTATGTGACAAGTGTAAGGGCGAAATCATGCGCCCCTGTAGACTATATATTCAAACTGTTTGAACACTCCGATATCGTAGTGATTGGAGAACGTGACCACAGAGATACCACACAGTATGAATTGATATTGGACATATTGCGTGATGCTCGTTTTGCCGAGGATATAGGTTATGTGTATACCGAAGTAGGATGTGTAAACAGAACAAAAGATGTAAACAGATTACTTCAGGGGAAATACAAGACTGCTCAGGCATTCAGCGACGCCCTCTATACATACCTTCGTAACGAGGATTTCAATCCGCTTTGGGATAAGTACAATCGTGTACAGTTCCTTCGGGGACTCTATGAAATAAATCGTTCCAACAGACATAAGATTACATTGGGATTGACGGATTGTAAATTCTCGTGGAATAAAATCAAGACCGCCCAAGAGTATCGGGACTTCGACGATTCTCCGGCTTGCGCTTACCGCGACTCCACGATGTCTTTGCATTTTGCAGAAATGTATGCCAAGCAGAAACCTAAGAATGGCAAGCGAAAGGCTCTGATAATAACCAATCATCCCCATGCTTTGAATGCCACTTTTGCTGGTAAGGACTATCATCGCCAGGGCAAATGGCTCAAGGAACTCTATGGTGAGGATAATGTGAAGATAGTGATGCTCAACTGTACAGAATACACCCAAAAGGAGCAGATGCCACTGGTAGCAAGTGGATTGTGGGATGCTGCGTTTGAGGTCATGGGTTGTCAGCCCTTTGGTATGGATATAAAGGAAACTCCCTTTGGCAGAGAGCCATATTTTAACGCTCGATATGGTGATTTGAAATGGGAAGATATTGCCGATGGCATAATCTATTACAAACCAATCTATGAGTTGGTGCTGACAATAGGCATTCCTGGTATCGTAGGCGTAGACTTTGAAGAGGAGCTTATGCGTAGAATTCGTATTTATTTTGAGGCGATGGATAGACCTGTTCCCGCATTGGAAGAAGCAAAGCCGATGTACGATAGGTTCTTATCTATTCCTGGTACTTATCCGCAGTCACCTCATAGCGTGCGAGACACGATTCGCCGTTTGATTACAGAATAGCAATCCATAAATATATTACTATATGAACACCGCAACCGATACCATAGTACTTAAAAAGAGAAGGAAGAACTTGATACTATGGATTGCTGGCTATGGCATATTCGCACTGCTAATCTGCACAGGTACATCAGAGTTGCAAAACGGGAATTCTGATGTCCTGTACAGGTTTCTGCTAATATTCTATTCTGTATTTGCAATACCGGTTATTTATTCCACACTCACGGCCAAGGCCAGCATCACCAATCATACCTTATACTATAAAGCAAATTCGCCAAATTGGATATCCTTCAAGAAGAAGCATGCTATCCCACTGAAGAATATTACGGAAATACGCTCTGCCATCTATAATAGGAATGTAGATGTCCTTAATATCAAGATGTCAGATGGAAAGAAGTATAGTCTCAGCATAGAATATTTCCTGAAGAAGGACCTGTTCCGTGTTCTCAACCAAATGCTATCCAGTGCAATCGTACAAGAAGATGATGCGCCCAAGTCCTCCTTGTGTATACACCCAGTTACAGGCCTTTTCTCTGGCACAGTCAAGGATCTGGAAATATATATCAACGGTCAACCCCTCAGCCGTGATACTGCCACAGATGTTTTTCATGGGCAAGCCAGTCATGGCGACCTCATCGCTATCCGCAAAGGCGACAGTTTCCTCTTTAAATACTTAAACGAATCCGAGGATGTGGAATATGTTCTCGAACTCCCCACAACACTCATCAAAACCCGTCCCGAGGATGTTAAAACAACAGTAAGACGAATGAGGAATTTCAATGCTATTCTTGGCTGTTCTTTATTTGCTTTTCTTATTGCTTTGTTCTTGTGGGGTAATAAGGCTTTCTGGCTATTGTTGGCTCTGCCGTTGTGGTATATAATATCATCGTTTACGAAGCGAAAGAAATGATTAGGTGTGTATTGTGATTAACAGAAAGACATACATTTGATTTTTCCGAAAAGAAGCAGATTGTATTCCAATGTGTTGCTAAGAAAGGCGGTTATGTGGTATGTAAATCATTCTTTGTCGGTGTAAATGTGCTCTGGTGGCGATGTAAGACGTTTCATTTCCTGACAACGTAACTCATAGGAAACCATGGGGTAAGGCAAGGAGCTCAAGGATATCCCCATGGAGGAAATGGACTGCCTTTGGGATGAGGCGAACAGGAAAAGTGTGTCGCAAAAGTAAATGTTGCGGCACACCTTTATATAAATGTAATTGTCTTAATGACGATTCTTATTGACGATATTTATTGCTTATAGTAAATATCTCCGCTTGACGTTTCTATATAACTGCCATGATTGATGAAATCTTGGTCAACAGGATAATAGTAAAGAGGAGAGTCTATAATGGTAATGGTGTTACCTGAGACTTTGTAACTACAAATCTCTGTCCAACTGAAACGTTCCTTGTCATAATCAGTATAGTCATATCCCCACGCCTTTATTTCGCAGGATGATGATGTTTTAAAAGTTATCGTAGTTGTATTGTCCCATCCCCATCCATCTTCGTCAAGATAGAAATCATGGTTTTTATAGGTATTTCCTACAATACTCCCGCCACCGCCATTTTCATCGCTACAGTTTGCAAAGCATAAACCGATAAGGACAAATATTAGAGAGATAATTCCCTTAAATATGCTATTTGTTCTCTTCATATATGTTAATCCATTATAGGTTAAATGTTGTGATTATTTGGGTTAGTCTTATAAACATGTCGTTTAGAAGTCCAGACCTATTCCGACAGAGTGGGTGGTGCCTTGACCGGTTATGCCCACGGTGGCAGCATAGGAAAGGAAAAATCTTTTATACTTCACACGAGCACCGAAGTCCCAACCCATTACGAAGTCAGTCTCTCCTCCGGAGAAACAACCGCTGATAAAACCAAGTCTTGCGCCTGTGTTTGGGATAAGCGTAATGTCTTCAGAAAGGTTTATCTGGTAGGAAGCGCCTAAAAGAAACTTCATTCCAAAATAGTGAAAACTATCGCCTTCGTAGTAGTATGTTGACGGAATAGATACCATATTCCATTGTGCTCTCATGCCAACGTCGAAAGAGAGCCCTTTATAGAACGGTTTTGATATAATCCATCCAACAAAGGCTCCGTTGGCGCCACCCTCGCTACAATATCCTAATTCCCAATATTTATATGAATCAAAGTGTTGGTTTAGGGATTGGAAATTTGAGGCAGTGCTATTAGTTTGTGTCTCATTTTGTGTAAATTGTGCACTTGCTTTCAATGTGCAGATAAGTGCAATGACTAAATAAATAGTTCTTTTCATAATGAATTATGTGTTAAATGTATGTGATGTATGTTGATTTACTGTCGTTTCCATACGCAGATACCGCCATCTAAAAAATCTAAGGTTCTCATTTCTGTTTTGGTTATGCTGGCTATTTGACATGTTTCCCATAACCCTCCAGAAGGGTGGTAGAAGTATATGATGTTGTTGGCTTCATCATATACGTAGTTGTATTTCTCATCTTTTGAGTCCCATTCTCCGTCATCCCATTCATTGTAGATGGCTGTCATGTCCTTGTTTATCTTAAGCAAGCTATAGCCATCTCCCCATGAGTATTTCCACGTACCGACAATAATCGGAGCATTGGAGTTTTCTTCTTTCTCTTCTCCACATGCTGAAATGCATAATGTCATCATGGATATGAGTATGATGCCAATAAGTTTAAAAATATGTTTCATAATATTTGTTGTAGGTGAACTGATTATTCGATTTTTACTAATTCTCCAGCATACCATGTGTCATCTGTGAATTCTCCTGTTTCGGTATCTACGTCAATGAGTTTGATTGTTTTTGTTCCTAAGTCGGCTACATACCATTTTGCTTCAATGGATTCAGGGGTCTTGTCCATACTATCATACCACGTGATATAGTTATTCTCGTATGTATACCATGCATATGAGGTTTCGTCTTCGTGGTCGTCATATTCTTTATAAACCAATGTTCCGTTTTCTTTAAGACTTATTTGCCAATAGTAGCCGTTCTCTTTATCTGTATATTTACGCCATGTTCCGTAAATGGATGCTTTTCCCTCTGCTGCATCTTCTTCACATGAGGAGACACAGAAGGTCATCATTGAAATTAATATAACGCTAAAAAGTTTTAAAACCAGTTTGTTCATTGTTCTTTGTATCTATTGTGTGTTTTCCTACTCACTTTGCGGCTTTTCGGTTACTCCGTTGTTCCTTGTCAGTTGAGGATACGCATACAAAAAAGCGTGGAACTTTTAGTGTATTCCCTATCTGAGGTGTTTGGCGTAACCTACTAACAGAATAACCAAAAGCCCACGCCTAAGCAGCGTGAGCATTTCAGCATCATTCATGTTAGTATCTTTTAGTCGCCAAACTTTCAGATAGGATGAATAGAGCTAAAACGCTTTTCCAATATGTTTAAAGTGTGCGTATCTAACTATACGCTATGCTTCATAGGCAAATATGTTTGTGTTAATACTTGGCTTAATGCCGTTGGATATATAGGACATTTGTCCTTTGATTGATGCAAAGGTAACAAAAAACTTTCGTATGCGCAAGTGAAACCATCTTTTTATCTGCCAATGTTCGCCTACGTCTTGAATGTTTTGATTTGTGCCCCGTCCACCTCTGTATGTAGATGGCCTTTGTTCAACATTGCCTGATGAGTCCTCGTATTAGGAGGACTCGAGTACTCTTAATACGAGGACTGCAATCCTCTTACTATAAGGACTGGAGTCCTCGTAGTATGAGGACTGGGATGTTTTGAGAGCCCCTCAATCCCCCTGCTTGGGGACTGAGGGGGGGCCTTCTCCTTTCACCATTTAGGGAATCTGTCGGCGAAGTAGAGGTACTGGTACTTGACGGCGTTGAGCCAGTAGGGCCAGTTGTGGGCCCCGGGACGGGAGTGAAATTCGTGTGGAATCTTTTCCTGAAGGAGTTTTTCGTGCATGTTGCAGTTGACCTTATAGAAAAAGTCTTCGGTGCCGCAATCGAAGATGATGTTCATGGTGCCGGGTTTGAGCAGATGGGTGAGGTTGATGACGGTGTTCTCGTCCCAAAGTCGGGTGTTTTCCTCATAGGTGCCCAAACGGCCAGCTATGTTCCAGTTCTTGGTGAAGGGACGGAAGTCCAGCCCGCCGGACATGCTGCCCATGTTGCCGAAAGTGTCCTGATGGCGCATGGCCAGATAGAAGGCTCCGTGTCCGCCCATGGAGAGTCCGGTAATGGCTCGGTTTGCCCTGTTGGGGATAGTGGAGTAAGCGGTGTCTATGTGTGCAACGAGTTCCTTGGCAACGAAGGTTTCGTAGCGGTATTCGGGAGTTACTGGGCTATCGAAGTACCAGCTGTCGCGTGCTCCGTCGGGCATGACAACGATAAGGTTGTACTGGTCGGCCAATTGTCCCACGACACCGCCCTGTGCCCATACGGTGTGGTTGCCGCCATATCCGTGGAGAAGGTAGATGACGGGGTAGGACTGCTCAGTGCTATACCCCTCGGGAGTGATGACGGTAACGAGGACGTCCTTATTCATACTATTGCTCTTGACGGCTATTTCCTTCTGCTCGAAGGCGAAGATACTCGTTGTGAGGAACAGAAGGGCAAAGAGGGAAATGAGGTTCTTGTATTTCATAGAGATTAGATTACAGATAGCAGATTACAGAAGTGTAAGTATGTGGTTTAGAGTTTAGAGATTTCGTTCCTACCGTGCTATTCCGAGAAGTATTTCCAGTAAAGTTCGTTTGCTATGTCGATTGGGTTCTCCTTTGGAGCCTTGGTGATGGTCTTCTGGTGTGTCCAGTTCTCTTCCCACCTGAACCATTCGGCAGATGTGATGCTTCTGCCCTCTTCCAGAGCCTGGAAGAACATCCGCCAGCGAGCCAGGTAGAAGTCGCCCAGCATGCCGCCCCACTGACGGCTGGAGTAGTCGTGCAACCTTCCCTGCTCGGCACATTTCTCGGGTCCCCACACGGAAATCAGCGTGCGGGCATTCCATTCCATCCAGTCGCGGTCGGCCTCGGTGGTACCCTCCACCTCATCGCAGATGCTCCTTGCCGAAGAGGTCCATCTGTCCAGTTTGAACAGGTCTATCTGTGATACGAGGCGGTCCACATCGGCCACCATTCCCAGGAAGGTGGTGTACTGCTTGCGGAAAGTCTCCATCTTGCCGCTCTTGTAACTGGCGGCAATGTCCTTGAGCAGGTAATAGGTGGAGTCGGTCAGTGTCTGTCGCACCACATCGGCAATGTCGTGCTCATAGTTGGGATTGCCTTGCAGGCGCTCCCTTTCCCTCAGCATCTGTTCGGCAGCCTTGCGCACCATGCGTATGTCGTGGAATATCTGGCATGTGCCCCATCCCGAGACACGTCTCACATCCAGTGCGGGACGAGCACAGATTACAGCCTCCACGTCCTGCGACGGGTTGGGGCAGTTCAGCACCGATTGCGTCAGCAGATGCCATCCCCTTTCCATAGCCTCGCTCTTCACGCCGTAGCGTGCCTGGGAGTATCTGTCCACCCAATCCTTGCCCTCTTCGCGCTTCATCCAGGGGAGTTCGAACAGCAGGTCGTAGAGTATGGGGCAGGTCTCCAGTCCCTCGGGTGTGGCACCTATGCCCTTCACACCGTCGGGATATTTCTCCAGAGCCCTGTAGTAGTTCTCCAGCATTGGCTGGAAGCGTCCGTGCATGCCCGTCTTGCCACCGAAGTTGTGTAGCATGCACCACAGGAAGTCGTGTCCCTCGTAGCCTCTCTCCTCCCATTTTGCCAAACCGTCGGAATACAGGTCCAGCACTATGAAGCCACCCTTGGGGATGGTGTCCAGAGCCTCCTTGCGAGGATTGCGGTCCCAACTCTGTATCACCCACTTGGCACCGGGCGAATGCTTCTGCATCTCCCCGTATATGGTGGTGAAGGCCTCCTTCAGATTGATGCCGTCTGTGCGTCCGCCCTCGTGGAAGGGGTCCATGCTGTAGTATTTCGACTTGCCCATCACCTTTTCCAGGTGCTTGTAGTAGAGCCGAGCCATCTCCTTGTACTTCTCGTCCGAAGGCAGTTGGAACAACGGGCGCCGGAATCCCGAGCACCACCATCCCTGGTCAATGGCCTCCACTCCCAGTTTCTCCCTGGCATTGCTGGGCAGTATGCTGCCGTATCCGGGCAGTACGGGTTCCATGCCCACGTCCCTCATTCGTTCCAGCACGAACTTGCACAGGCGCTCCTGCCTATCGTACCACCAGTCGGGGTTAGGTCCGCCCCAACCCTCCAGGTTGTTCATCAGCCACCAAGCCTGAAAGCCTGGTCCAGCCACAAATCTGTCTATCTCCTCCCTGGTGTAGCCAGCCTCGTCAAGCACGTTCTTCCACACCACATCCGTGCCCACCAGTGCCAAGGGGATGTTTATGCCATGCAAGGCCATCCAGTCAATTTCCTGTTCCCATCGCTCCCGGGTCCAAAAGGCAATGGAATAGGAGTAGGTGCAATAGTTCAGATAGTACCTGTAGTCGGCACTGCACTCGCGCCTCTCCGTCTGCTGGGGCAAGGGGAATGCCACCTTGGACATGTCCGTGGTCAGGTTGTTCCACGCCAGGTTTATGTGGGCATAGTGGTTCAGGTACCACCCAATGCCGGTGGTCAGTGCGCTCAGCGAATTTGCCTGGATATAGGGTTTCCCACGTTTCGTGCTGATTTCAAACACATCCTTCCCGTCCTTGGAAAGCGAGCGTTTCACGCGAGTCTCTATACGTTCGGAGGTTCCCTCGCCACCGATTCTGTCCAGCAAGGCACAGACCTGTGCCGGATTCTTCTCTGCAAAGGCAATGAGGGCAAATGCAGCCATCATCAGGAGTAAGAGGTATTTTTTCATATTAGATTACAATTAGATTACAGATTACAGATTACAAAAAGAAGGTTTCATTAGTGCGTAACAGTCTAATGAACCGATTTGGGATTATTGTCAATCAGCAGGCAAAATTTCCGTTTACTCTATCACGGCTGCATAGCCGCCGTTGCGTACCATGCGTACCTTGATGGTGTCGCCTTTGCGCACCTGGCGGGAGGACTTGGTGTAGTGCATGGCCTGGCGGTCGGCATTGATGCCGTCCTCAAAGGAGGTGAGGGTGAAGGTCTGTCCATCGGGCAGGAAGTCGAGGGTGATTTCCACCTCGAGAGCCTCCTTGCGCTCGCCAGTGATCCCGCCGAGGAACCATCTGCCGGCATTGCGCTTGGCCACAAGAAGATGGTCGCCCAGGCGGGCTGAGAGCACCCGGGTGTCGTCCCAGAGTGAAGGACTTCCTGCGCACCGAAGACGTCCCATTGCTCATAGTTGATGAGGTTTACGAGTTTGGGGCAGCGCTCTTCCCATCCGTTCCCCTTTGGCGGTCGCCCTTGTTGGCATAGCGGATGTTGTAACTGCCTACATGCATGGTGTTTTGTGCCAGCAGGCAAAGTGTGGTGAAAAGAAGAATGAGTACGGAGGATAGGCGGCGTTTCTTCATGGTAGAGAGGTTTGGGATTTTCATGTTTTAGGCTTTGGGGTTGTTTGACGGCAACAAATGTAGTAAAAAGTACTGAAAAAAGCACGGGAAAAGACCAATATAGTGCATGGTCCTTTCCCGTGAAATATGGATTGGGGCATAGGCCCCGTGAAGTTAGCCTACTTTTTTCTTTGTCCTTGTCTCTGTCCACGTTCGCGGTTGTAGTTCTGCAGCATCTTGCGGTGCATGCGGTCTTCGATGGTGAGGATCTTGAAGAACTTTTCGGCAGAGATGGCCTTGCATATCTTCTTGTAGTAGACGGAGTCGAGGCCTGCCACTTCTGCATTGAGGCGGGCAATCTTCAGAAGGCGTTCTTCGTGCGCCTCCTCGTTGCCTTGGGCAGGAACATCCTTCTTGAGGCGGTGGATGCTCATGTGTATCTTGCGCTGCTTGTCCTTGTACTCGTTGTAGATGGGGAAGAAGGCTTTTGCCTCTTCCTGTGTGAGGTTGGCTTCCTTGGTAATGTAGTTTTCCACGCGCTGGCGGAATTCCTGCTTGTTGAATCCCCTGGCACCGCCGGATAAAGTGATGTCTCCCTTGTTTTGTGCAAATGTTACAGAGGAGATTAGTGCAAATAGCACTAATAGGAGTGTTGCTTTTTTCATATTAGTGTCTTTTGTTTTATTCTGCTACGGTGAGGTAGTATTCTATGTCGCTGTTGTCCAGCATGGCATAGTCAAGAAGTTCGTCGCCATATTCTACTTCCGATGCCGATGCGATGGATGCGGTTTCCTGGTAGGGGGTGAGCGGATGGCTCTGTTCGTACATCATGAGGCCTGCCAGGGAGAAGAAGCCTGTGAGTACGGCGGCTGCGGTCAGGCGTATGAAGAAACGGCTTTTGCGGCGGCGCTTCGGTTGTTCGGCCTGTCCTTTCTCCTTGATGCGCTCCATTACCCTTTGGGGTAGGGTGTCGAAGTATCCCTCCGGTACGCGGAAGGGGTTCTTGCCGTTGGCGGATGATGTCATCTCGCGCAAGGTCTTGTCGTCTATGTGGTTCGTAGTGTTCATTTTATGAGTGATGGTGTTAGTGTTATTCCAGATGTTCGAAGAATGCCGTTATCTTTTGTACGGCGTGGTGGTATGAGGCCTTCAGTGCTCCGATGCTTGTTCCCAGTGCTTCGCTGATGTCCTCGTATTTCATTTCCTGAAAGTACTTCATGTTGAAGACCTGGCGTTGCTTGGGCGGCAGACTTTGTACGGCTTGCTGGAGTTGTATCTCTGTTTCGTCTCCGTCGAAGTAGGGGTCGCTCTCCAGTTGTTGTCCAATGCGTTCAGTGTCGGTGTCTTCCGTGTTGGAGAGGCTTATTGTGGTGCGCCTCTGCCTTTGCAGGAAATTGATGGTTTCGTTGTTCGCTATGCGGTAGAGCCATGTGGAGAGGCGTGCGTCTCCTCGGAAGTTGTCCAGACCCTGCCATGCTTTCAGGAACACGTTCTGCAGGATGTCGTCCGTGTCGTCGTGGTCGAGCACCATTCTTCTTATTTGCCAATACAACTGTTCCTGAAACTCCTTTACCAGGGTTTCAAAGGCCTGCTCGCGTGTGGCCGGCGTTTGTAGTCTTTGGATCAGTTGTTGTTCGTTGTGCATTTTACTTGTTGGACATCTGCTTTGCAGAATGGTTTAATCCCGGGGACGGGAAAGTTTCTATCTAAAAAACAAAGAACCGCTACCCATGCGTATGGGAGCGGTTTTATGTTTGTGCTTGCCTATTTACAGTATCGTGACCTTGCGCACCACCTTGTCAACCTTCATGATGTAGCATCCGCGCGTCAGGTTCAGCGTTATCTGCTTGTCGTTGCTGTCTATGCGTATGCGTGCCACGCGGACTCCGGTGAGGTTGTATATCTCCAGCGTCTTGCCTTCGGCGTTGGTGATGTGCGCCTTGCCTTCTTGGATGGTCAGGGTTACGGCCTCCATCTCCGCCTCTATCGGCTCGTCCATCTGCACGTGTGCAATGGAGGGGGCAACTCCGAGGAGAAGCATTGAGAGTGCTATAATCCAAAGTCTTTTCATCCTTGTGTTTTAGGTTTTCGCTAACGCAAAAGTAGTCTTTTTATTTTATATACACAAGGATTTTTCTCAAATAATGTCGATTTTAAGCCCTTCCTGTGCTAAAATAACGTTTGTAAACACGCTTTTTGCTTCTTTTAGCATACTTTGCTCGTCCTTTATGCGTGCCGAGTAGTGCCCGATGACGAGTTTGCCCACGTTGGCCTCCTTGGCCACGTTGGCGGCCTCGAGGGCCGTGGTGTGCATGGTCTTCTGTGCTTGCATGAGCATGTCGTGCGGGAAGGTGGCTTCGTGGTAGAGAAGGTTCACACCCTGCACCATTTTGGCCACCTTGGGGCAGTATCTTGTATCCGAACAGTAGGCGTATGAGCGTGCCGGGGTGGCCGGGGTGGTCAGTTTCTCGTGAGGTATGACGGTGCCGTCTTCTGTCTGCCAGGATGCTCCGGCCTTGATGTTGTTGATCTGGCTTACGGGTATGTTAAAAGCCTCTATCATTTCGCGTCGGATGTGTGGCAGGGCCTGTTTTTCGCGGAAGAGGAAGCCTGCGCATGGCACGCGGTGGTTCAGCGGTATGCTCCACACTTCTGTGCTCCGGTCCTCATATATAAGATAATGTTCGCGCGTGCGTACGGGATGAAAGAGCACTTCGTAATCCATGCCTTCGCAGTAGGTCTTTAGTACCACGTTCAGGAAGTCTTCCACCTCCTCCGGTGCGTGTATGTGCAGTTGCGCTGTTCTGCCCAGCAGGGCCATGGTGCTTATCAGGCCCGGCAATCCGAAGACGTGGTCGCCATGGTTGTGGCTGATGAAGATGTGTCCTATCTTCAGCATGCCGAGGCCAAGTCTCTGCATGGTTGTCTGCACGCCTTCGCCGCAATCTATCATGTAGTACTTGCCCCGCAATTCCAGAATTTGCGAGGAGGGCTGGTGGCGTAGGGTTGGCTTTGCTGAGCCGCAACCCAGGATGTGGAGGGAAAGGGGTTCCATGGGGGATAAAAACGGAAAACGGAAATCGGAGAACGGAAAACTGTGAGTGAGAGCATGGTAGGGACGCTGCGTGCAGCGTCCGATAACTGGAGCAAGCGGACGCTGCACGCAGCGTCCCTACTTATCTTTGGAGAAGGCGATAGTAAAGACTGCGAATGGAGAGAGAACTTACACTCCAAGAACAGAGTTGCGAAGTTTCTTATAAAATAGAGGGACAGCCTCAACGGATGTGTGCTGTCCCTCCAGTTAGTTTATAGAAAAGGCGTTTCTGATTATTCGCCCTTCTGCATCTTGGCCTTCAGTTCTGCCAGAGCGTCCAAGTCACCGAGAGTGGTGCTTGCAGCCTGGTTCTGGATAGCGGGAGTTTCCTCCTTGCGAGCAGCGTTAGCGGCCTTGCGGGCTGCGTTGGCTGCCTTCTTCTCGGCACGAGCCTCTGCACGCTGAACATCTTCGAAGATGCGGCTGTGGCTGAGGATGATGCGCTTGCTGTCCTTGTTGAACTCGATTACCTTGAACTGGAGCTTCTCGTTCAGCTGAGCCTGAGAACCGTCCTCCTTAACGAGGTGCTTGGGAGTAGCGAAGCCTTCTACGCCATACTCCAGCTGGATAACGGCACCCTTGTCCAGGAGTTCGATGATAGTACCCTCGTGGATAGAATCCTGAGTGAATACGGTCTCGAATACGTCCCAGGGGTTCTCCTCCAACTGCTTGTGGCCGAGAGAGAGACGACGGTTAACCTTGTCAATCTCCAGTACGCAAACGTCGATGATCTCGCCTACCTTGGTGAACTCATTGGGGTGCTTAACCTTCTTGGTCCAGCTCAGGTCGCTGATGTGGATGAGGCCGTCAACACCTTCCTCGATCTCAACGAATACGCCGAAGTTGGTGAAGTTGCGAACCTTAGCGGTGTGCTTGCTGCCAATGGGGTACTTGGTTTCGATAGTCTCCCAGGGATCGTCCTTCAGCTGCTTGATGCCCAGAGACATCTTGCGCTCGTCGCGATCCAGAGTCAGGATAACTGCCTCTACCTCGTCGCCAACCTTCATGAAGTCCTGAGCGCTGCGCAGGTGCTGGCTCCAAGACATCTCGCTAACGTGGATAAGACCCTCTACACCGGGAGCAATCTCAACGAATGCACCGTAGTCGGCCATAACCACAACCTTACCCTTAACGCGGTCGCCTACCTTCAGCTCGCTGTCCAGAGCATCCCAGGGATGAGGAGTGAGCTGCTTCAGGCCGAGAGCGATACGCTTCTTCTCGTTGTCGAAGTCCAGGATAACAACGTTGATCTTCTGGTCGAGCTCAACAACCTCGCGGGGATTGCTTACGCGGCCCCAGCTCAGGTCGGTGATGTGGATCAGACCGTCAACACCGCCCAGGTCAACGAATACACCGTAAGAAGTGATGTTCTTGACGGTACCCTCGAGTACCTGACCCTTCTCCAGCTTGCCGATGATCTCCTGCTTCTGCTGCTCCAGCTCGGCCTCAATGAGAGCCTTGTGGCTTACAACAACATTGCGGTACTCCTGGTTGATCTTTACGACCTTGAACTCCATGGTCTTGCCCACGAAGATATCGTAGTCGCGGATGGGCTTAACGTCAATCTGAGAACCGGGCAGGAAGGCCTCGATGCCGAATACGTCGACAATCATACCACCCTTTGTGCGGCACTTGACGTAACCCTTGATAATCTCATCGTTGTTGAGAGCCTCGTTCACACGGTCCCAAGACTTGGCTGCGCGAGCCTTCTTGTGAGACAGAATGAGCTGACCCTTCTTGTCCTCCTGATTCTCGATGTATACCTCAACGGTGTCACCTACCTTCAGTTCGGGGTTGTAGCGGAATTCGCTGGTGGGGATGATGCCATCGCTCTTGAAACCGATGTTTACAACCACCTCGCGCTTGTTCATTGCAATTACGGTGCCATCCACTACGTCGTGGTCACCTACCTTGTTCATGCTGCCAGCGTAAGCCTGCTCCTGAGCCTCAAGGCTTACCTCTGTGCTGCTGCCGTTCTCGAATGCTTCCCAATCGAAGCCTTCAACGGGAGCTACATTTTTGTAATCTGCCATACAGATTTACATTGAAATTAAAAGTTAAACAATATTGATTTATGCTCTCTTGTGCCTTCCCATAGGGAAAAGCGGTGCAAAGGTACGCTTTTTATTTGAGATAGCGATGCTTTTTGGCCGTTATTTTGTTCCTGCCAAGCGAATTACGGGTAAAATGTCGTTTTTCTTTGCTTCTGCCGGCGGTATGGCATACAGAAAACGAGGATTGCCTTGCGGGTAATCCTCGTTCTATGTGTGTGCGGTTGCTGCTGAATTATGGCTTCAGTTTATAGCATTCCTCCCTGAGCCACTGTGCCCATTGCGTGTCGGTTTTGGATTGGTTGAAGTGCTGGTAGGGGATGGGCTTGCCTATGTATATCTTGAAATGCTTGCCACGGGCGGTCTTCATCATCTGGCGGGGCAGGAGGATGAGGCCTATGTTGAACTTCATGCCCAGTTTGCGGCGTACCCATTCAAGGGCATAGAAGGGTGTGGAGTTGCGGCCGTCAAAGTACATGGGCACTATGTTGCGCTTTGCTTCCACGCTCTGCTTTATTACGCTCTTCTTCCATTCTATGTCCTGGATCTTGCCGTCGATGTAGCGCGAGCAGAAACCGGCAGGGAAACTTATCAGTTGGGTGTCGGGGTCGTTGTAGGCGCGTTGTACCCCCTCCATGTCGGCACGTTTCTGGCGTCCCATCGTATTGACGGGCAGGAAGACGCTTCTGAGGGGTTCGATGTACATGAGCAGGTCGTTGACGATGACCTTTATCTTGGGAAAGAAGTCGCCGAATACGGCTATGTAGGATATGCCGTCGAAGGCTCCCAGCGGATGGTTGCTGACGAGCATGTAATGCCCCTGCTGGTCAAGGTTTTCCATGCCTTGCACGGTATATGTCACCTTCATGTCCTCGGACATGGCTTTGGCAAAGGCCGCCCCATCGTTATGTCCCAGACGGGTGAGTATGTCGTTCATCTCCTTTTGGCAGATGAGGCGCTCCATCATGCGTATGACGAAGGTGGGAAGTTTCTTCCTTAGTTTGGGTGCCTTGTTGGTGATGACGGATTCGAGGTTGATGAGTTGCATTGTTTTGTAGATAGGATGGAGAAGGAGGACCTGAGGAGTCTAGGATGACCTAGGATGACCTAGGATATCCTAGTAAGTCCTAGTAAGCCCTATAGCGTCCTATGAAGTCCTATAGCGTCCTATATCCTATAATGATTAGAAGAGCGACAATTCCAAGTTCTCCGCTCTCGCTCATAGGCTTAGGCAGGCTTCGAGTCTTCCGGATTCTCCGGTAAATCTTAGGTTGAGAGTACTGCCAGGGCGTTGATGAGTTCCTTTTTCAAGGGCTTGTCGCTCTTGACGGCGTTGGTGAAGGGCACGTAGACAATCTCGTCGTTGCGTATGCCTATCATCACGTTGCGCTGGCCTTCCATCAGTGCCTGAATGGCTCCCACGCCAAGGCGGCTGGCCAGGATGCGGTCCTGTGCGCTGGGACGGCCTCCGCGTTGCAGGTGGCCAAGGATGGAAACTCGGACATCATACTCGGGATACTCCTTCTTCACCCTGTCGGCATAGTACATGGCACCGCATTTAGGGCTTTCGCTAACCAGCACGATGCACGACTTCTTGCTCTTGCGGATGCCGTGGCCGATGAAAAGTTCCAACTGGTCGGCTCCGGTGCTGTCCTCGGGGATGATGGCGGCCTCTGCTCCTGCCGCTATGGCGCTGTTCTGCGCCAGGAAACCGGCATCGCGTCCCATCACCTCAACGAAGAAGATGCGTTCGTGGCTGTTGGCCGTGTCGCGGATTTTGTCCACGCACTCCATGATGGTGTTCAGTGTGGTGTCGTAGCCTATGGTCAGGTCCGTGCCGTTCAGGTCGTTGTCTATCGTGCCTGGCAGACCTATGCAAGGCACGTCAAATTCTTCGGCAAAGATGCGGGCGCCGGTAAGGCTTCCGTTGCCGCCAATTACCACCAGGGCGTCTATGTTGTTGGCCACCATGTTGTTGTAGGCCTTCTGTCTGCCCTCTGCCGTCTGGAACTCCTTGCTTCTTGCCGTCTTCAGTATGGTGCCTCCGCGCTGGATGATGTTGCTCACGTTCTCTGTGGTAAACTCCTTTATCTCGTTGTTCACCAGTCCTTCGTAGCCACGGTAGATGGCTTTCACCTTCATGTCGTTTGCTATGGCGGCACGTGTCACCGCACGTATTGCTGCATTCATGCCTGGCGAGTCGCCTCCGGAGGTCAGAATGCCTATGGTCTTTATTCTTGGCATAGTATGTGATGTTTATATGAATGGTTCTCTTTTCCGTATGCAAATATACGAAGAAGTGCCAAGACACCCAAGCATTTGCCATGCTTTTTAACCCAAATTGGGCAATAGACTGACTAATGACTGATTTGGGTTTAAGAAACAATAAGACAGTTTGGATTAAACCTTATTTTTGGCATGATGTCATAAAAGCAGACGGAGGGACGAAACCTCTGCATGAAGAGAACCCTATTGATTAACCACTAATTTCAACATTTAATGTATTATGAAGAAACTGTTTATTCTTTTGTTTGCTGCATTGGCACTCAACGTAAGTGCTCAGGACGCCCAGGGCGGTAATTCGGAAAAGCGCGAGGGTGCAAAGCGCGGAATGATGCACCAGCAGCGTGGCAAGAACAACCCCAAGGCCATGCTTTTGAAGAGCGTTAAGGAGGAGGACAAGGAAGCCTTCAAGGCTCTCATGAAAGAATACCATGCCGAGCGCAAGGCCGTAATGGAAAAGAACCGTGGCAAGAAACTGGAGAAGGGTCAGAAACCCACAGAGGAGCAGATGGACGAATTCATGAAGCAGGGTTATGCCATGCGCAAGGCTCTCCTGAATCTGGAGGAGAAGTACTACGGCAAGTTCCGCAAGTTCCTCGCTCCCTGGCAGGCAGCACAGGCCGTCAAGGTTGATGGCTTCAACGGCCGGCATAACAACCGCAAGGCTTCTCGTGCTGGCAATCATGGCAAGAAACACCAGTATGGCAAGAAGCACCATGATGCGAAGTGCAATGGCAAGGGCGACGCATGCCACAAGAAAGACTGCTCCAAGACGCAGGGATGTGGTGCAAAGCAGTAAGTGCACCGCTGAAGATGTATAATTATAGGTTTATAGAAATCCCCGAGCCTTTCCATTCATGGAGGCTCGGGGATATTTTCTTGTTTTGTGTGTCCTTGTGAAAGGGCTGTTGTGCATTTACATCAGTATACCCATTGGACAAAAGTGTCATTTGGATGACTTTGTCCCCCAACCTGCTCCGCTTATATAACGTGCATGAAGAGTGGCATACTCAAGCACGGAGTCAAGGAAGAATTCATGTATTTGGAATTTTTGCGAGTGCTGATCATATCCCGAGAATAGCAATTTCCCATTGCGGAAGGCATCCAATATGCAAGTCGTATTTCCTGCACCATCAGCACCGGTCTTAGAGTTGCAATGAGGAAGTCCGCCTACTGGTAATTGAATAAAACACCAAATATCCTTAGTATTTGCCGATAGTGTGATTACTGTTCCAGCTTCTTCTCCGCATTCTGGGTCAATAAAAGCGTCTGCATCTTTTCTGGCAGAGGTATAAACTATCCATCCTCCGTATTTACCTTTTTTCCTATGTACATGTACAGTTCTGTCTTCTATTCGTATGTGTGTTTCAAAGTTTTGGCGTAGTGCTTCTAATGAATCAGCACTTATGCCTAATGTGATTTGATTCTTGAAAATAGTAGAGTCGACGCATATGGCTGGATAACGAAAGGTATAGGCTCGCACAGGGATGTCTGATGTTTGTACAATATAGAAATCATCAGTCATTATACCATAAATTCCACAAAGTATTTTGCGGTCAAGAGGAAAACCGTGCAGACTAAATCTATCAATCTCACCTATGCCATCCTTGGGAATGCGCAGTATCTGGTGTTTTGACTCTTCTATAAAATATAGTGAATCGCCCACGAGATGGAGATAACCCTCTGTACAACATGAGTCTGTGCTGATAACACGGGACCATTTAAGTTCTGTTTCCTTGTAGCAATTCAGACGAATGGGATTTCCGCCTGCAATATAGAAGGAACCTTCTCCATCTGTATCCAAGCCCTTGATAATGCATGGTGGTTGGCATGGGAATATGCTATCGGCATAATTGAACTCATACATTTTGGTGGCATAAACGCTATCGCTCTCCCACCAATACTCATTGTTGCCTATAACATGTTCTTCCTCATTAGTACTTTTTTTGTTGGAAGATGCAATTTCATTAGCCAACAGCTTTGTCTTTGAATGTGATTCAAAGTCTGTTTCTTTTATTATGGAGTCATTCCAAGGAGAACAACCTTTGGCTTTCTCTCCGTCGTTCGTGCAAGACGGTATAAAGAGCAGCAAGGGGAGTGACATAAATGCAAATCGGAACTTTTTCATAAGCATCAGTATTAAATGATAGAGTAGCATATGGCATCGGCTATTGTTATTTTCGATATACCTTAACGTGAATTCGTCGAACTCACGTTAAATACATTATATGGAGTACCAGACCATCGATGAATATCCATCGGGGAATAGTGGGACAAATATGCAATTCTCATGTTATGTTAATGTTTAATTATTTGTTCTCTTAAAGTTTGGGAGCATATTACGATCTTGTTACCAGGGTGTCGCTTATCCATCCATAAGAAATCCTTAAACAACAAGTCGTCTCTTTTCTTAGTTGTCATCTTTTCCATATAATTCGGTGCCAAGCGAGCTAATTCGTTTATATATTTCTCCCATATTTCATACTCGTCCTTCAGTATACATTTCATCTGCTTTTTATTCTTGCGTATCATGGTTGCAGTGCGAATGGCAATCTGTGTAGCGCGTTTGTGAGATTCGTACATATGGACGTCATGATACAGTTCCAATGAGTCGGGTATAGTGGTGTGGTCGTATTGTGGGGTATGGCATGTGAACGCAAAATAAGTGCCATCTGTAAATGAAAAGTCAAAACCTCGCACCTGAATATTTGTCTTGCCCAAACAGTTCTGTTCGCTGATGTATGCCAGAAGTTTTTCTATCCCATCGGTGTCATTCATACAACCATGTCCGCCATCCAAAGGTACGGAAAAACAACTCGCTTCTGTTGGTGCATTGCAATTTCCTCCTTGTACCAATGCATTTAAATGTAACCCTACCAATGGATTGTTTGGCAAGAAGAGATAGTCTATTTGCTTGGTGTCAATGAGATGTTTGATGGAATCCAATGGCACAAGGCTATCGCCTCTTGCATGGTCGTAAAACATGGTTACACCAAAGACATATTTCTCATTTAGTCGTTTCTTGGCATTTGCATTTGATGTACAGAATATCAGTAACAACGTGGTCAGACATATGAATTTCTTCATGTTTTTCTCTTGAATAAAAGGGTCTTGGCTTCGTCTGCCTTTTTGGGTTTCATACAGCCCTCTTAGTTTTTACATCGTGATGTAAACTCATTTACATTGTAATATAAAACCTTTTACATTGTAATGCAAAATGGTGTAAATGCAGAATGTTGATTGTTGTCGGTTTATGTAATGGTGTTTAGTGCGAGATGATGTCGCGCAATTCTAATGCGTGCATACTTTTCTCTATGTGGAAGGTGTGGGCGGGGGTATTAGTAAAGGTCGGGGCAACATTTTGTTGGAGCCCGACCTTGTTTGTAATTATGCTTTAATCAAGAGGGATGTTTTTGTTCATTCTACGACTTTTTATCTGTCATAGTTCCTCACTCTGCTGCACTGAGCAGTATCTCGCTAAGTGAAGGATGCGCATGGATGGAGTCGGCCAGGGTGTGCAGGGTGGCGCCTGACTTCATCAGTGCGGCGGCCTCGTGGATGAGGTCGGCGGCATGCTCGCCCAGGATGTGGCAACCTATTATCTTGCCATCGGCATCGGTGAGGAACTTTACCAAACCCTCGTCGGAACCCATTGCCAGAGCCTTGCCGTTGGCACGGTAGAAAGCCTTGCGGGTGGAGTAGGGAATACCCTGTGCCTCGGCAGCCTCTTCGGAAAGTCCCACGGTGGCCACCTCGGGAGTGGTGAACACGGCGGCAGGGATGATGCCGAAGTCGATGCTGTCCTCCTTGCCAAGGATATGGTTCAAGGCACGGTAGGACTGGAATGTGGCGGCGTGTGCCAGTTGGCAAAGGCCGTTGATGTCGCCCACAGCATAGATGTGGGGCAGGGAGGTTTGCATGTTCTCGTTCACCGTGATGCCCTTGGGGGTGTAGGCTATGCCGATGTCGTCCAGATTGAGCGAAGAGAGGTTGGCGCCACGTCCCACGGCCATGAGCACAAGGTCGCAGACTTCCTGCTTCGTTGCCTCTTTCTCAATATATTCCACCACCTTGCCATCTGCTTCGGTGCGGATGGCACTGACGGCACAACCGGTCTTGAAGTTGATGCCCTGCTTCTTCAGTGACGTGCGCAGACGCTTGGCAATGTCGCGGTCGAAGGCAGGCAGAATCTCTTTGCAGTATTCCACTACCGTAACCTTACTGCCGAAGGCATTGAAGATGCTGGCAAACTCCAAGCCTATCACACCGCCGCCTATGATGCACAGGCGTTGGGGCACTTGGGTGAGGTTGAGCATCTCGGTGGATGTCACCACTCCCTCGCCGTGTGCTCCTTCGATGGGAAGGAACTTGGTCACCGAACCAGTGGCAATGATGATGTTGGGGGCAGAGTATTCCTCCTCGCCCACACGGATGGTGTGCTCGTCAACAAACTGTGCCTTGCCCTGCACGAAGGTGATGCCGGGAGTTTTCATCAGTGTGGCGATGCCACTGGCCAACTGCTCCACGATGCCATCCTTGCGTGCTATGGCCTTGGAGAGGTCGAATTGCACATCTCCTGTCTCTATCCCGAAGGTATTGCTCTCCTTGAGTTCCTGTAGCAGGGATGCATTCTTGCAGAGGCATTTTGTGGGGATACAACCCTCGTTGAGGCAAGTGCCGCCCACCTTTCTGGCCTCGACCACGAGGACCTGCAAACCTGCCTTGGCGGCTTTGACGCCGACCTCGTAACCTCCGGGGCCGGCGCCTATGATGATGAGTTGATGTGTCATAGCTTTTTAGAACGGAAGGGACCCTCCCCCTTACCCCTCCACAAGGGAGGGGAGTGTTTACTATCGGCTGTTGATATTACGGTACATTATACTCCCCTCCCTTGTGGAGGGGGTGGGGGAGGGTCTGTTCTTTATTATAGCATCTTGTAGGTAAACTTCGGTTCCTTTACCGCCTTCACATCGTCCAGACGGCGGACGGGAGTGTGGTGCGGGGCAGTCTTCAGGAGTTCGCGCTGGTCGCGAGCCTCGAGGGCTATCTTCTTCATCACATCAATGAACTCGTCCAGGGTCTTCTTGCTCTCTGTCTCGGTAGGCTCTATCATCATGGCCTCGTGGAAAAGCAGGGGGAAGTAGATGGTGGGTGCATGATAGCCATAGTCGAGCAGGCGCTTTGCCACATCCAGAGTGGTTACATGCCCAGGATCGTGATGGTCGCCACCGTATTCCTCGCGCAAGCCGTCGAAGACAAACTCGTGCTTGCACAGCACATCGATGGGCAACTTGTAGTATTCCTTCAGGTGCTCCTTGATGTAGTTGGCATTCAGCACAGAGAGTTTGCCAGCCATGGGGATGTACTCCTTGCCCAAAGAGAGCAGGTAGGCATAGGCACGGATGACAATGCCGAAGTTGCCCAGGAAGGCAGAAACGCTACCCAGCGACTCGGGGTTGTTTACCAAGGTGAAGTAGCCGTCCTCCTGACGCTTTACCTGCGGATTGGGCAGGTATTCCTCCAACCCCTTTCTTACTCCAACAGGACCGCTGCCAGGGCCACCACCGCCGTGTGGTGTGGAGAATGTCTTGTGCAGATTGATGTGCATAACATCGAAGCCCATGTCGCCAGGGCGGCATACGCCCAGCATGGGGTTCAGGTTGGCGCCGTCGTAGTACATCAGGCCGCCGCACTCGTGCACCAGGCGTGCTATCTCAGGAATCTTTGTTTCGAAGATACCCAAGGTGTTGGGGTTGGTCATCATCATGCCGGCAATGTCGTCGCCCAGCAGAGGTTTGAGGTCCTCCACGTCCACGGTTCCGTCCGGCGTGCTCTTCACCTCCACTATCTGCAGCCCGCATACGGCGGCGGATGCAGGGTTGGTACCATGTGCTGAATCGGGCACGATAATCTTGGTACGCTTCAGGTCGCCACGCTTTTCGTGGTAGGTGCGTATCACCATCAGGCCTGTCAGCTCGCCATGGGCACCGGCAAAGGGATTCAGTGTGAATTCGTGCAGACCGGCTATCTCGGAGAGCGATTTCTGTACGTTATAATATAGTTCCAGTGCACCCTGTGCGGTGTATTCCGGCTGATGTGGATGCAAGGTGGTGAAACCAGGCAGGGAAGCCATCTCCTCGTTTATCTTGGGGTTGTACTTCATGGTGCAACTGCCCAAGGGATAGAAACCAGTGTCCACGCCGAAGTTGTTGTTGGACATGTTGGTATAGTGGCGCACGGCGGTAAGTTCGTCCACCTCTGGCAATATTGTCTCACCCTCGCGGAGAAGGTTTGCAGGCAGGTCCTCCAATGTGTGACCGCTCCATTGGTTCTCAGGCAGAGAATAACCAATACATCCGGGGGTGGAAAGTTCGAATATGAGTTTTCCGTAATATGTGTTGTTCATAATGCTTTCGGATATGTCACTTATTGGTTAGTACTATAGTCCTTGCTCTGCACAGAAGGCAGCAATGCTTTCCACCAGAGCCTCCACCTCTTCAGGAGAGCGTTGCTCGGTGGCGGCAAAGATAATCTCATCTTCCTTTGCTTCTGCCTTCACGCCGGCAATGAAACCGTCTATGTAGGCATTGTCCTGCAAGGCGCTGATGTCCAGAGAGCATTTCAGAGTGAACTCGTTTAGGAAGGGCTTGCCGGGATATGCCTCGGAGAAGCAGGGTAGGGCAAGCAGACGCTTGTGCAACTCGTGTGCGGCGCCATAGGACTGCTCGTTGACCTCGCGCAAGCCCTTCTTACCCATCAGAGCAAGGTAGGAAGCGACATACAGGCACATGATGCCCTGGGCGGTACAGATGTTGGAAGTGGCCTTCTCGCGACGGATATGCTGTTCGCGTGCCTGCATGGTAAGCACGAAGCAACGCTTGCCATCCATGTCGGTGGTGGCGCCTACCAGTCGTCCTGGCATCTTGCGCACCAAGGCATTGGTGGTGCAGAGATAACCTATGTAGGGGCCGCCATAACACATGGGAATGCCCAGGCTCTGTGCCTCGCCACAAGCGATGTCGGCACCCCACTGACCGGGAGATTTCAGCACACCCAGGGCAGATGCCATGGTGTTGATGGCCAGCAGAGCCTTGTGTGCATGGCACATGTCGGCAAGGCCGGTGAAGTCCTCAATGATGCCGTAGTAGTTGGGTTGGCACACCAGCACTCCTGCCACGTCATCGGCCTCGAGTAATGCCTGTATGGCACACATGTCTGTAACGCCATCCTTTGCGGGAACCTTAACCAGGTCCACGCCATGGAATTTGGCGTATGTCTCCACCACTCGCATCACGGCAGGGTTGAATGTCTCGGAGATGAGCACACGGTTACGCTTCTTGGCGGATGCCACGCACATCATCATTGCCTCGGCGGTGGCGGTGGAACCGTCGTACATGGAAGCATTGGAGATATCCATGCCGGTCAGGTCAGCCATCATTGTCTGGTACTCGAAGATGTATTGCAATGTACCTTGTGAAATCTCTGCCTGATAGGGAGTGTACGAAGTGGAGAACTCCGAGCGCGATGCTATGTAGGGCACCACACTGGGCGTGTAGTGGTCGTAGACACCGGCACCGGCAAAGGAGGTGAGTTGTTCGTTGGATTGCTCAAGAGAACCTATCACCCTTCTCACCTCTATTTCCGACATGGCAGAGGGCAGGGCAAGTTCCTTGTTGAACTTCAGTTCTTCAGGAACCTCGGAATATAGTTCCTCTAAAGAACTCACGCCAACAACCTTCAGCATCTCCTGAAGGTCATTGGCAGTATGGGGAAAGTATTTCATAAGGGGAGAAAATTAGAAAAAGAAAGACCCTCCCCCTTACCCCTCCGCAAGGGAGGGGAGTATAATGTATTGTAATCACATCCGAAAGATGTATCTACTCCCCTCCCTTGCGGAGGGGTTGGGGGAGGGTCTTCTTAGTACTTACTTGCAACAGTTCTCGTAGTCAGCGGCGCTGAGCAGGTTGTCCACCTCGGAAGGGTCGGACAACTTCACCTTCATGATCCATGTGCCGAAGGCATCCTGGTTGATGAGTTCGGGCTGGTCCTCAAGGTCGGCATTCACCTCCACAACCTCTCCACTGACGGGAGAAATGAGGTCGCTGGCTGCTTTCACGCTTTCCACGGCACCGAATTCTTCGCCTGCGGTAACTTCGTCGTCCACCTCGGGCATGTCCACGTACACCACGTTGCCCAACTGCTCCTGAGCATAATCGGTGATACCAACGTAACCGTACTCGCCTTCAATTCTCACATACTCGTGGCTCTCGCTATAGTAGAGGCCTTCAATTGTCTTTGCCATAATTAGATTAGGTTAAGGCCCTCCCCCTTGCCCCTCCACAAGGGAGGGGAGTATAATGTATAGGGATTGGGCAAGTTTATGATTTGTTTATTAATTTTGTGTTGTTATTGTTTCACTTCTTTGATTGCGTCCCCCGTTCCTCGTTCAATTACCATCTTGCTTTCGTCATCATTCGGTAGTATCTACTCCCCTCCCTTGTGGCGAGCAAGGTCTTCAGAAGAAGCACCACATGTGCTTCTGTACCTTGTGAGGGGAGAACTTCCCAGTTCGACGCGAGGACTGGGTTGGGGGAGGGTCTTTTTTTTCTACTTCTTATAATTCTTCTCGTAGAAGCGCTTCTTGCATACGGTACCTTCCTGCAACTTGCGGTGTATGCGCACCTGCACCGGGGTGTCGAGTTTGGCATATTCAATGTCCACCATGGCCATGCACACGCTCTTGCCGGTAGAGATGGAGTTGTAGCCCGTGGTGACGGTTCCCACCACCTTGTCGTCCACCACCACATCGTAGCCATGACGGGGGATGGCACGACCAGCCAGTTCTATGCCCACAATCTTGCGGGTCAGTCCTTCTGCCTTCTGCTTGGCAAGGGCTTCCTTGCCGATGAAGTTCTCCTTGTCGAGCTTCACGAACATGCCCAGTCCTGCTTCCAGAGGAGTGATGTCGTCCGTCAGTTCGTCGCCATAGAGGGGCAGGCCAACCTCAAACCTCAGCGTGTCGCGGCAACCGAGGCCACAGGGCTTCACGCCATGGGCAATGAGTTTGTCCCATGCACCTTGTATGTAGGCATGACTTCCGTACACCTCAAAACCATCCTCGCCCGTATAGCCTGTACGGCTAACTATGAGGGTCTCGCCCTCCGTGTCAACGGTCTTGAAGGTATAGAATGCAAGATCCTCGCAAGCCAGGCCCAGGCACTCGGCCATCACCTTCTCCGATTCGGGGCCCTGCAGGGCTATCTGTCCGTAGGTGTCGCTCTGGTTCTCGGTAACTACGTCGAAGGCCTTTGCCTGAGCCTCTATCCAGGCATAGTCCTTGTCTATGTTGGCGGCGTTGATGACGAGGAAGAACTTGTCATCTGCCATCTTGTAGACAAGCAGGTCGTCCACGGTGCCACCGTTCTCATGCAACATCATACCATAATATATCTTTCCCACGGGAGCACCGGCAATGTCGTTGGTGAAGATGTACTGCACGAACTTCTCCGCCTCAGGGCCGCTCACCAGCACCTCGCCCATGTGGCTCACGTCGAACACACCGCTTGCCTTGCGCACGGCATTGTGCTCGTCCACGATGTCGGTGTACTGGATGGGCATCTCAAATCCCCCGAAGGGCACCATCTTGGCGTTCAGTTCCAAGTGTTTGTCGTAAAGACATGTTCTTTTATCAGCCATAGTATTGTTTAGGTTTAATGAATGTATTGTCTCGGGTTTAAGAATATATTGTCTGACCTTTGTCAATGTATTGTCAGGGACGAAGGAATATGTTGTGTCTCGTTGCCTGAAAACATTGTTCCTATCAGCGAGCAGAGTTCTGCCGTCTCCAATCCTCTGACGGCTCTGTTGGGGGAATGTTCTGTGGCATGCTTCGTCAGGTTTTCTTTTGTGAACGTGCACCCGACAAAGGCATTGCTGAACAAGGCATGGGCATCGCCCAGTTCGAAGTAGTCACCGCTAAGTGCAACGGACACCACCATGCCGTCCTTCACCTCGAACTCCATTGCTATTGTGCCGCATCCCTCTATCCTTGCCTGGCACCGGTGGGGTACTCCTGCCTTCCTTGCCTTGCCCCAGAGGAACGTGGGTGCATAGTATCCGCTCTCTATCTCTCGGATACGGCTGATGTCCTCTTCCGTAAGCGATATGCTCCCCTTGCAGAGATGCTCACTTATGCTCTGGCGCAACTCCCTCACACCCGTGCTCTCGGGTAGGGCGTCCTTGAGCAGGGCAATGCGGCTTTCCACGCTCTTCACGCCCTTGGACAGGAGTTTGGCGCGTTCGGGAGTCAGTGCGCCTTGCATCCTCCTTGCGTCCGTGTCGTAGAGCATGGTGCCGTGCACGATATTGCGCCTGGCCATGTGGTAGAAGGCGTTTCCGCAAATCTTGCCTCCACCCTTCATGCAGATGTCGTTTCGTCCGGATACCTCTACCTCGGCGCCAAGTCCCTTGAGGCACCCGGCCATGTTTTTGGCATACTCGCCGAACAGCTCCTCCACCGCACCTTCCCGTGTCACGAGGCTTGTCATTATGTTCCCATGGTCGGCAAAGATGCTTCCTCCGCCGCTCTTTCTCCTGATTATGTCAATGCCCTCCGCCTTGCAGAAAGCCAGGTCTATCTCCGCCTCGGCATCCTGGTTCCTTCCCATCACCACGGTGGGCGCCAGTTGCCATGTAAACAGATAACTGCCCTCCGGCAGGTGTGATGCTATGTACTCTTCCACGGCCAGATAGAATGCCGCCCTTTCTCCCTCGTACTCCGAGGGCAGGACGACATGTGTGGCTGGGAAGATGTGTTCAGGCATGGTGTGAGTGTTGTTGTGTGTGGTCAAGTGTCAGGGTTTATGCCCTATTCTTGGCACGTTTTCTCGCTTTTTGTGCATCAAATTTACAGAATCGTCTCCAATCGGGCAAATAATCGGTCTTTATTTTTGTTAAAACACTGTTATAAGAAGGTGATTGAAGAGGGAAGGGGTGTCGTATTACTACATTATCTTCTTTATACGTTATATTAATATGTGTCAGACTTGTTCGTTAGCGAAAATCAGTGTATCTTTGCATAGGACATTGAATATATTGTAGATAATACGATGTGTGCAAAAGGAAGGAATAAGAAAACAAAGGTCAGCGCTGAAAAGAACCATGGCTCAGAAACTCTCTTTCCTGAAGAAGAGGTAGAGAGAAAGGAAAAAGAGGATGACGATAGTCATCTCATTATGCAGAAAGGTGGTAGTGTGGATGTTTTGTTGGCATCAATATCTTCATCTCTTTTTCAGAGGCTCGCATCATATTTTCTCATGTTGGTATTCGGGTCGGCCTTTTTTATCATGTCGTATGAACACTTTCATGGAAAAGAAATAGAACTTCCTGTCTTTTGGGGTATGACGGCAATGGCAGTCTTTTGTTTGACTTGGTTCTATTGTTGCCTTACTGGTTCTACTAAAGTATATAGTGATAGGATTACCTTCAGGGGATATCGCTACTTGTTCTTTCCTTGTAAAGGAACGATTTCATTAAATGATATAGAGTCTGTCTGCTTGTTCTGGAGTAAGAGTAAGGGTGGGCGTGTCTACGAAATCGAGACAACTGTAGTAGAAAGTAGCGGAAAGAAGATTGAATGGAAAATTCCTACTTCTGATGTAGGTGGTATGTATGATACTATTGTAAGGGCAATGTTGGCTTCTACTACGATGTATCAAAGGCAGAACGCACCGTCGGCAGAAAGGAAATTCATTCTGCAAAGGGTGTCTGACCAATATGCTTCTGTCGTATTTCACAAGCAGGATGAAACGACTATTCCATTTACTCAATGGCCGAAGGCAGAGCCATTCTCCATGAAACTTGGGGAGGTCTTATGTGCCATGAATCAGGACAACAACGAGGCTTACTTTTTTAAAATGCTGGACTTGTCAAACGTATGTTCTCTGGTTAACAAGCATTTTCCTGAGAGCGTCCGTATGGGGCAGGCCGGTGGTCCTCCCATTTTTACGAAGGGAGAAGCAAACCGGATAGTCAAGGAAGAAAAGGAATCGGAAATTCGAGGTTGGCTATATTTCGGTGCCTTAGTGCTCCTGCTCCTTTTTTTGATATCTGTTGTTACCTGCTAAAATAAACGGAACAAAAGCCTCTACTTTCATAGGCAAGACTTCTTACGAGAAAGTGGGAGAGAACTGGTGGTACAACATGGTATGCATGAAATAATAAAGAACCAGGCATCTTCGAAGATGCCTGGTTGATATTTAATATATGAATGTGCGTCTTGCAGGATGCGTCTCTGCACCCGTTCTTATCTTTCCTCTATTACTTGAAGATTTTCACCACATGGGCGGGTAGGGCGGTGCGGTTCCAGTTTTCGGTGTTGGTGTGTCCGTTGTACTGGTATGACAGGGTATGCTTGTCCTTGCCCTGCCATGAAATCTGGCATGGGTTGCCGCCTTCCTTGGTGTGGCCGTCGGGAGTGTATTCCACTTCCTCTATGGTGAAGATCATGGATTGTGCCTTGCCCACCTGGGCGAGGTGCATGGTCATGCGCACTTTCTTGTCGTAGAACTTGTAGTATTTGGTGCCTGTCATTTCGGGAGCGTGCCATACGCCCAGAAGTTTGTTCTTCTTGCCGGGCTTCTTGTCCACTCTGTCCATCAGGTCGATGAAGTCCTTCATGTTTTCGGACATGATTTTCTTGGCCGGGGTGTACACGTTGGTCACCTTCACGGTGTTCTGTCCTCCGGGATAACCGCTCGGGTCGTATGTCCATGTGTAACTGAGGCCTTCGTCGGTGGCCTTCAGCGCCTTCATTTCCTTTTCTACAACGTAAACCCTCTCAACCCCCTCCACTTCGTATGTCTGTATCTCGTATGTCTTTCCGTCCTTCAGCATCAGGTACATGTCCTGCGGATTTTCCATCTCCTTGCCGTCCAGAGTTGTAAACTTGGTCTGCTTGTACAGGCCGGGCTTTGGTTGTGCCATAGTGGCCATTCCAACCATGAGCATCGCGATTGATAGAAAAAGTGTCCTTTTCATAATCGTGGGTATTAGGGGTTATACTTTTACTTTTTCTGCTAACAAAATTAAACGATAATGTTGTTCGTTATTCCCCATTAGTGATGATATTTCGGAAATAACGTGCAAATGCAATGTCCATGTTGCAAAACGCGTGCCGATGCGCCCCTGCACGTTCCGTGTCTGATGCCCTGAAGTTGCGTGGAGTGTGTATAAAAACAAAAAAGAACAACCGTGTGTGGCCGTCCTTTCCTTTCTTTCCTGTCCTTTGGGTGTGACTCCTGCAGGATTCAAACCTGCAACCTTCTGATCCGTAGTCAGATGCTCTATTCAGTTGAGCTAAGGAGCCATCCTTGATTATGTCTGTGGGCGATGACGGATTCGAACCGCCGACCCTCTGCTTGTAAGGCAGATGCTCTGAACCAGCTGCGCTAATCGCCCGTTGCTGAAAGTGAAGAGGGCCTTGTGCTTGTCTGTGCTCTTCTTCAGGCCGTTCCTTTCATAAAGAAGAGAACCTCGGCAGGTTCTCGCTCTTTTTTGTTTTGGCGGTGCGGACGGGACTCGAACCCGCGACCCCTAGCGTGACAGGCTAGTATTCTAACCAGCTGAACTACCGCACCAATCCTGTTCAGTATTTTGTTTGAGCGGAAAACGAGGCTCGAACTCGCGACCCCAACCTTGGCAAGGTTGTGCTCTACCAACTGAGCTATTTCCGCATTCTTTTGCTCACACCTTGGTTCGTGTGAAGTGGGCAGGGACGGATTCGAACCGCCGAAGGCGCAAGCCAACAGATTTACAGTCTGCCCGTTTTAACCACTTACCTACCTACCCAACGCTTTTGTGACTCCTGCAGGATTCAAACCTGCAACCTTCTGATCCGTAGTCAGATGCTCTATTCAGTTGAGCTAAGGAGCCATCCCTATTAGGTTTTGTGGGCGATGACGGATTCGAACCGCCGACCCTCTGCTTGTAAGGCAGATGCTCTGAACCAGCTGCGCTAATCGCCCATTGTGCTCTGCGGAGGTGTCTTGTGTGTTCTCTCCAGAACTTATCTCCGTTTTGCGAGTGCAAAGGTACTGCTTTTTGTAATACTGACCAAACATTATGGTGAGATTTTTCTAAAAAACTTTAATTATTGCTCCTGATATTTGCCGTTGGCTTTGCCTATACCTTATATATATTATATATAGGACGGGTGGAAACTGGGGTGGGGTGGCGGAACTGACAAAATGTACGTCGCCCGTTTGCTGACAAAATGCCCAAGTGTGCGTGTCAAGTTGTCACGCAATATTGATTTTGGTCAATAAAAGGGGAAATTCCTACTCTGTTTAGAGATTTACCCGTGGTTTTTCCCCCGAAATGGTATTACCTTTGCAGCAGAAAAGGTGAAAGACCTGACCTGAGAACACAGAAAAGACACACATCAAGTAAGGATAACACAGGTGCTTGCCCCCACAGACGGGCGCACATTATAGAAAAGGTGACGGCAGAGGCTGCACCGGAGAAATGAAAACACAGTTTAAGGTAAAAAGATTGAAAGATGAAAAAGATTATGACTTTGGTAGCCGCCATTATGATGGCCGTTACCGTAAATGCAAGCAATAAGAGTGTAGAATTTGCAGTTGAGGCTCCCGGCAGAGTGGCTCCCTTCAGCGAGGTGAACGTAAACGTTCCTTCACGCATCAGGGTTGTCCAGGGCGAGGATTACGGAGTAATGATAAACGGCACGGCCGTGTACGACTCCACCCTGCTGGACTTTGAGGTAAGGGACGGGGTACTCTACATCAGCACCAAGTGCACGGACATGCTCTCCGCTTCGGGCCGAGGAACGGTTATTACCGTCATCACCCCAGCCACTGATGCTATCATCAAGACTGGCGACGACGTGGAACCGCTCCGCAGAAAGAGATAGGATTGTTTTGGTTAGATTATAGATTGTTTAAGTTTTTAGGTTTCTGTACCATCCTTTAGGTAGTCAATACAGAAGAAAAAAGGAAATGGTTAGGTCCGTGAAGCCCTCCGTCTCATCGTGAGATTGGGGGGCTTCTTGTATTCTTGCCCGTTTCCGGCAGTTTTCATGTCCTTCCGGCAAGAAATCTCCTCCGCAATGCCATGCTATTGGGAATAAATCACTATCTTTGCATGCGTACGGAGTACGATTTGACGTGCCGTCCGTAAACACCAAATAGCAACAACACTCATTTTATGCCTATGAAAAAGACATTTACCACTTTGTTCCTTTCTGTCCTGATGGCTGCCCCCCTGTCGGCACAGGACATAGTCTCTTCTGAGACGGAAAACACCATCCGCAACCTCTTCAGCGCTTCGCTTCAGGGCGAGGACGTAACTATGGAGGAAAATGCCGAGGTGTCCGTGGACAAGATTTCCGCCACGCGCGAAAAGGTATGGCAGATATGGCGCTCGGCCGTAGAGGGCTTCGACGAGGAGAAACTGTTTGCCGTCACCGAACTGGAACTGAGAAAGACCGGTTCCTGGACATTGCCGTCCGATTTGGAACCCAATGCCAAGATGCCTTTCTACTGGGGATGCAATGCCGAGAAAGTGCAGGCGGGGACCAAGTATCCCTTGTTCCTGTACATGCACGGTTCGGGCGACAAGGACCAGGAGTGGGAAACCGGTATCGGACTTTCCCTGCGCCGATTCTACAGCCCCGGCATATACTTCGTGCCTCAGATTCCCAACACGGGCGATTACTACCGCTGGGCCATCCAGAGCAAGCAGTGGGCATGGGAGAAACTCCTGCGCCTGGCCTTCCTCACCGAGGAAGTGGATGCCAACAAGATCTATTTCTTCGGCATATCCGAGGGTGCCTACGGTAGCCAGCGTCTGGCCTCCTTCTATGCCGACTATCTGGCCGGTGCGGGTCCCATGGCCGGTGGCGAACCTCTGAGAAACGCTCCCATGGAGAACGTGGCAAACATTGCCTTCTCTCTGCGCACAGGTGCTCTGGACGACGGCTTCTACAGGAACAAACTCACTCAGAAGGCTTTGGATGTAGCCGATTCTTTGGAAAAGGAGCACCCCGGATACTACAAGCACTTCATCGAGGTCATTCCCGGTGACGGACACTCCATCGACTATCGTCCCACCACTCCGTGGCTTGCACAATATTCGCGCGATGCACACCCCGACTATTTCTTCTGGGAAAACTACGACATGTACGGACGCAAGCGTGAGGGCTTCTACAACATCCGCATAACACAGAAGAGCCTCCTGGATAGCGACAAGGGTCGTGCGTGCTACGAGATGACAAGGGAAGGCAACACGATAAACCTCAATATCAAACGTGTCCTGTATTCTACGGTCAATGCTCCCAGTGGCATAGAAATTGACTTCACCAGAAAGTATTCCAGCATTACCCGCGGTAAGGTGCGCCTCTACCTGAACGAGCAGGAGTACGACCTCACACAGCCCGTCAAGGTGGTGCTCAACGGCGAGGAGATTTTCTCCGGCCTCGTACGCCCCGACCTGAAGACCATGGTGGAGAGTTGCGCTTTCTTCTTCGACCCCGAACGTGTCTTCCCCGCCGCCATCGACATTGACCTGAAGACCAAGACCGCCCTGCCCACCTCCATAGACGTGATTGAGGCAGAAACCGAAGATGCTGAGCAGGAGGTTATCTACGACCTCAGTGGCCGCCGTGTCCTTTCTCCCAAGAAGAACGGTATCTACGTGAGCAACGGACGTGCCATTCTTGTTCAGTGATGGCTCGATTCTATGCCTGACAAATGAGCACTGATTTATAGAGCCTGCCCATAGGTTCTGCAGAACCTTAGTTTCACCGCCAGTGGCCGTAAAGTTCATCGCCACTGGCGGTGAATTTTATCTCCACGGATGATTCATTTTACCGCCACCGAGGACAAGGTCGAGTCACCCGGGGTGACAATGACGTGTCACCGGGGGTGACAATGACGTGTCACCGGGGAGAACAAAATCGGCCCTCCCGAAGCCTTCTGAAACGCGACGTGAGGCGAGGGGTTTCGGAACACGTTGCGAAGGCTCTCGGAACGTATTGTGAAGTCCCTTGCAACGTATTGTGAAGTCCCTTGCAACGTATTGTGAAGTCCGTTGGAACACATTTACATTTTCGGCACGTCCGCTATTCCTCTCTCCCCCTCCAGAAGCAGGCGCTTTTGCTCAATCATGTCCCCTTGCCGCTTGCCGTGGAAACCGCCTATGGAACCGTCCGAGGCAATGACCCTGTGGCACGGCACTTCGGGTGCAAAGGGATTGCGCTTGAGCGCCTGACCCACGGCTTGGGCGCTTCGGCATCCTATGCGGCGTGCCAGTTCGCCGTAGGAGATGGTTTCGCCACGTGGCACGTTCAGGAGTTCCAGATACACGCGCCTTTGGAATGGGGTGATGTCCGTGGCATGGAGTACCCTTTCCCTTATGTCCCCGTGCATGCTCATGTCAGGGTGCTATTACGAAGGTGGTACGGTACGAGGGCACGGGGCGTTCGGCCAGGGAGAGTTTCATGCCCTGCATCACCGTCATCTGCCTGAACAGGGACAGGCCTATGCCCGAACCGCTCCGCTTGGTGGTAAAGAACGGGACGAACATTTCTCCGCGAACTTCCGCAGGTATGGGGGCGCCGTTGTTGCTCACGTACAGGGCCTTGTTCCACCTGATGTCCATGTCGGTGGCACCTGCCTCCACGGCATTCTTCGTCAGGTTGGAGAGCACCTGCATCATCATGCTCTCGTCGGCACGTATGCACGTGTCGGGGGCAATGTCCGTGTGCCATGTCAGGTCGGGGTAGAGCGACCTGAGCGAGCGGCAGAGGCCGGCCAGGTTCACCTCCCTCATGTCCGGTTCCTGCACCAGGGTGATGGTGCGGAAGTTGCGCACGAAGTTGGACAGGCTCTCGCTCGTCTTCTGTATGGCCTGTATGCCCTCCTCGTAGGGCGTGCCCTTTATGTTGGGGTCGGCCAGGTATGCCTGGCTGATGCTGCTTATCGGTGTGGCGGCGTTCATTATCTCGTGTGTCAGCACACGGGTCAGTTTCTGCCACGACTCTATCTCCTTCTGTGCGGTGAGCACGTTTATGTCCTTGCTCAGGTCGTTCAGCGCCTTCTGCATGGCACGCTCGCCGAAGAACAGCCCCTTCAAGGGCAGGCGGAAGGTGAAGTCGCGGTTTCTCACCGCCTCGCGCATCAGGTGTGCACGGTCGCGAAGCAGGCACTGGTGGCGGTAGAACCTCCACGCCACGTATCCCGTCAGGAGCAATGCCACGGCTCCCGCTATGATGTATTCCGTAGTTCCCATCATTTCTTTATCTTTGCGTACAGGGTCTGCCGTGTTATGCCCAGCATTTCTGCGGCCTTGCTGATGTTGCCGTGGCATTTCTCCACCACACGGCGCACATGCTCGGCCTCCACCTCTTCCAGGGGCACTATCTCCTTGCTCTTGTCTATGGCATCCTTCAGCGTGCGCACCAGTTCGGCATTGTCCCAGGGCTTGGTCACAAAGTCCGCCGCCCCGTCCTTCAGTCCCCTGACGGCCAGTTTTATGTCGGCGTATGCCGTCACCAGCACTACGGGCACATCGGGATGCCGCTTGTGTATGCTACGGAGCCATAGCAACCCGTCCTGTCCCGAGTTCACTCCCAGGGTGAAGTTCATGTCCAGCAGCACCACGTCCACCCTTTCCTGGTTCATGGTGGCAAGGATGCTTTCGGGCGAAGCCAGTGTTATCACCTTCCCGAACACGCCTCCCAGGCATATCCTGGCCGCGGTGAGTATGGCGGGATTGTCGTCCACCACCAGTATGGTTCCGTAGTCTTTCATTTTGTGTGCTTTGGGCTTTATGTTACGGTACAAAGGTAATGAAAAGTTGGCAAAGACGTACATACTTTCCCCTCCAACCTCTCCCCTCTGCCCGATAGTGTATGATTTTTAGACACTCTTGTGTATAATTTTCATACAATCGCACTTGCAAGGCCTTTTTTCTGCATGCAGAATGTAACCTTTGCCATATCTTTGCTTTCGGAAAGCGCTTACATAAACATTATTACAATCTAAAACCCAAATCGGTCAATAGACTGTTATGCGCTAATGAAACCGTCTTTTTGTCATCTGTTTCGTCACTTCTCGGTTACAATGGAACCCCATTGCGCCCTCAAAGCGACAAAACACCTGTTCAAAAATAAAGGCTATTATCATCATAACGCTAATGACCGATTTGGGTTAAAACAACACAATCGCATGATAAGAACCTCAAATCCGCAACCTATAGGGTTTAGTGGGATTTTGCTTGCAAAGCGACAAAATTCATTTTATTGTACATATTTCTTGCACAACAGAAATGTCGCAGACACAAAATCCCCTTACCCCATAAAGCGACTTGAGGTA
>JAGAQH010000038.1 GCA_017622815.1 Bacteroidaceae bacterium
ATGTCATATTAGAGTTTTGCTTGTCTTCTTTTCGCAACACTAAGGTAAGTGAAAATTCTGACATGGCAAAATCCTGGGCAACTTTTTGTTGCTCAGGCACTTATAAATAATGTTAAACTATAGTGTTGCGGAATTAAGGAAGAATAGAAAAACTTGTGAAGACCTTCCGTACCGAGGAGGTGGAGACCGTGGCACTGAACGGAGTGGACATGGAAGTGAAGGAAGGCGAGTTCGTGGCCATAATGGGACCCAGCGGATGCGGAAAGTCAACCCTGTTGAACATCCTTGGTTTGCTGGACAACCCCGATTCCGGAACATATACGCTCGATGGCGAGGAAGTGGCCAATATGAAGGAACGTGAGCGCACACGTCTGCGCAAGGGACGCATAGGCTTCGTGTTCCAGAGTTTCAACCTCATCGACGAACTCACCGTGGAGGAGAACGTGGAACTTCAACTCAAGTACCTGGACGTGCCCAAGAGCGAGCGCAAGCAGAGGGTGCTGGACATCCTGCGCCGTGTGAACATGAGCCATCGTGCCAAGCACTATCCCCAGCAACTCTCGGGCGGTCAGCAGCAGCGTGTGGCCATAGCACGTGCCGTGGTGGGCAAACCGCGCCTTATCCTAGCCGACGAGCCTACGGGTAACCTCGACTCCAAGCACGGACAGGAGATAATGCAACTGCTCTCCCAACTGAACAACGAAGGCACCACCATCGTGATGGTGACGCACTCGCAGAAGGATGCCACACATGCCCACCGTGTCATCAACCTCTTCGACGGTCAGGTGGTGGACAATATGAACGGGTTGCTGTAAGGTAGAGACCCATCCCGGCCAACTGTCCCTCTGAGACAGGGGGACGAGGAGCGAAGCGACGGAGGGGGTATGATAATACCTTTGCCAAATCTATACTCCAATACAATTACAATACAATTACAACATGAAATCATATTTCGTTTTTCTAAAGCGCAACAAACTATACACCGCCATACAGGTATTCGGCCTTGCCGTGGCCCTGGGCTTTGTAATCCTGCTTGCCTCGCATGCACGTAAAGAGTATATGGTGGGCAAGACGCAAACTATGGCGGACAAACTCTATGTGATGGGTTCGCACCGTCTGGCAGGCCTGACGGTGGGCACTGGCCCCGAAATATGCCCCAAGATACCGCAGATAAAGGGCTACACACGTGTGAGTGGCATCCGTCCGTGGGACGTGAAGGTGGGAGAGAACAGTTTCTCCACCAATGCCATGGCTCTGGACAGCACCTTTTTCCAATATTTTGACTATGACCTGCGCGGATGCGACCGCAAGAAGGTGCTGGCATCGCCCACGGACATCCTCGTGAGCGAGGAGTTCGCCAAAAGGGCCTTCCCCGACGGGGACCCCATAGGCAAGACCATAACCCTGTTGGGACAGGAGGAACCGCTGACCATAGTTGGCGTGATGGAGACCTTTGACGAGGATGACATCTTCACACGTTCGGAGATATTCTACTCCATGCTTGTGGAGGAGCAAAGCCGTGCATGGTTGGACAACTTCGGTTCCATCGTCACCTTCGTCACCCTGAACGAAGGGGCATCCGTGGAGGAGGTAAAGGAAGCCTTGCTGGATAAGTATATGGAGGTTTGGAACAGGTTTTGGACACGTGAGCCCAAGGACGGAAGTTTCCTGGGCGGAGTGTCGCTTATCCCTTTGAACGAATTCTATTTCTCCAACATTGCCACCAACTCAGGCTTCCGGCATAGCGATGTCACAATGGTGTGGATACTGGTGTGTGTGGCATTGGTGCTCCTTGTGTCTGCCGTGTTCAACTACGTCAACCTCACCACGGCCCTCATTGGCAAGCGTGCCAAGGAGATAGCCACACGCCGCCTTTTGGGCGATAGCATGGCAGAGGCCGTGGGGCGTAATCTGCTGGAGTCGCTCGTGTTTACGGCAGGATGCTTTGTGTTCGGCTGCATGGTGGCGGTGATGATGCGGCCATGGTTCGAGATGTTGCTCGACTCGGAAATACCCCTCTTTGGCGACTTCTTCTCCATTCTGGCCGCCGTAGCCCTGCTTCTGGCGGTGTCGTTGGTGGCAGGCTTGATTCCTGCGGTGATAGTGGCTCGCTTCAAGCCCATCGATGTGGTGAAGGGTTCGTTCCGTTTCCAAAGCAAGATGCGCCTGAGCCGTGTGTTCATCGTGGTGCAGAACCTCATCAGTACCACCCTTATTGCCATAGGGCTTGTCATGCTTGCACAGATGCACCATCTGGCCACCCTGCCCATGGGTTATCGTACGGAAGGACTGGTGGAGATATATTGTTATACGTATTCTACCTATGTGGAACAACTGACTCCTATCCGCGACCGTCTGTTGGCCATGCCACAAGTAAAGCGCATCGGGTGGGCAATGAACATGCCATGGAATTGCCAGACAAACGGAGTGCAGGAAAAGGGCAGCACTGATGAACCGGTGTCTTCATGGACATTCTATTCCGCAATGGATACAACTTGTATGGGCATGCTCGGTTTCGAGACAGTGGAGCAGTACTGCGCCCCCGAAGACGGCAAGCATTATATTACAGAGGAAACGCGCGACAGATATGGCATCAGTGCCGACAATCCCAACGTGGGCGGCCAGATATCCGGCACTGCCTGTTATCCCGCATGCGGTGTCATCAAGGACTACCGTTCATTCAATGCCGTCAGTGGCTCTTCCATGGGGGACGGGCACAATATCATTGCCGTAATGATGAACCCCAACCGTGCCACATGTATGATGGTGGAACTCTCCGAAGAGGGCTTGGAGGATGTGGATGAGAGCATCAGGCAGATGCAGGAAACGTGCCGTGCCGTAACGAAGGAGGCATGCGGAGTAGAAAAGGACTTCGACATCCGCACCGTGGACGATATCCTTGCCGAACCCATGGAGGAACTGGAGAGCCTGCTCCTGATGGTCATGTGCTTCATGTTCGTTTCAGTGCTGATTTCCGCCCTTGGCCTCTTTGCCATGTCCATCAGTTACACCGAGCAGCAGAGCAAGCAGATAGCCCTGCGCAAGGTGATGGGTGCATCGGTTACTGGTGCCTCATGGCAACTGGCACGCCCCTTCATCCTGCTCTCCCTCCTGGCCGCCGTGTTGTCCACGCCCATTGCCATCAAGGGTTCGCAAATGTATCTGGAACTCTTCCCCAACCGCATAGACTTCCCCTGGTGGCTGCTCGTTGTCTCCGTGCTCGTCACCCTGCTCATAGCCTTCCTCTCCATCTGCTGGCGCACCCTCTCAGTGGCACGCCGCAATCCGGTGGAAAGCATCAGGACGGAGTGAGGCGAAAGGAGGACCCCTCCCCATCCCTCCCCTGTATGGGAGGGAGTATAATGTACTGCCGATGTGGCTACGAGTCGGTTGTAACTACTCCCCTCCCTTGTGGAGGGGTAAGGGGGAGGGTCTTTGGGTCCGCTGGGTCCTTTCAAAAACGCCCCGAAGATGTGATATCCTCGGGGCGTTGTTCTATATTAAGGTGTATTCCTGTTAATCGGCAATAACGTCCTTGATGCCGGTCATGTCCATGCGGACAACCTTGAAGTCGGGATGAACGCCAACGAAAGACTGCTCGGTATATTCCGTTGCAAGGGGCAGGTATGCAACCTTCAGGTTGGGACAGTTCTCTACAGCCCAGTTCTCCAGAGCGGTTGTGCCTTCGGGGATGTAAACTTCTTCCACGTTGTTCAGGTTATACAGGAAGTTCTTGCCTACGATACCATTGGTGGTGGGCTTCAGGTATACAACCTTCATAGCATTGGGAACGTAGAGGGGTGCATCGTTCCATGATTCGTAAACAACGCCTTCGTAACTGCAGAGAGTGGTGTTGGCTGGGTCTACGTGTGCAGCTTCAATGCTGGGAGCATGCTCTCTCAGACCGTATGTACCGTCCTGGCCAAGGCTGATGATGTTCTTGCCGATGTAGATTTCCTTCACGTTTGCAGGCAGGTCCGTTGTGGGGTTGAATGAACTGATCTGGTATTTCTCTCCATTGGTGAGGGTTACGCTGAAAGGCACTACAAATGCATCGTCGGCAACATTGACACTATTCAGGTTGAGCTTCTCTCCAGTATAGTTGTAGGCATACTGATCGTTCTCCAGGAAGTTGCCGTCGGCAGACAAGGGAATGAACATCTCCTTGTACTTATCCAGTTCTGCAGCCTTGTATTCGATGCTGTTTGTGGGGTCGCTGAGCCACCATTGGTTGCTGAAGTAGACGTAGTTCCATGCATGACCATAGAAACCACCGCTATTCACATAGCCGTTGACATTGATAACGGGAATACCCTGTGTGTAGAGCATCAGGTTGAGCAAGTTGGCATAGCCCTGGCAGATAGCCATTTTGTTGCAGAATACATCATAAGGCTCGTTGCTGGCATTGCCGTACTTCACGTTTGTTCTTACCCAGTTGTAGATCACTCTGTATTTCTGGGCATCTGTGGTTCGTCCTTTAACCAGTGTGTCGGTGAATTCCTTGATTTCCTCGTACTGGAAGTTGCTGATGCGGTCGTATCTGGCCATTCTTCTTGAGAAAGCGCTATCTGAACCCAGCAGGATGTTGTAGAGTTTCTCGGCGGGCTGGCCTGAGAGAGCCTTTGCACCGTCGTCCTCGGGGAAGGCGCGTGTGTCGTTGAACTCGGGCAGTTCTGTCTTGTCGTTGGGAAGGAGTTCGTCTGTCCCGTTGAGGTCGTTGCTGCAACTTGCCATGAAGCCTGTGGCAAGGGCAAGTGACAGGATGTAGTAGATTTTCTTCATGTGTATTTTGGGTTTAAATTTAGTTGTAATCGTTGCAAATATATGTATTTATTATGTAATAATAAGGTATCTGCCTGTTAAATATTACTAAGATGCAAGTAAACGCATGCATTCATGCAAAAGAGGATGGTTTTATGGTATTGACTGAACGTTGTGATTGGGGTGGGGGCGAGTCCTCTGAGTATTCTGAGTCCTCTGAGTATTCTGATTACTCTGATTACTCTGATTACTCTGATTTCTTCAGTCAATGAACCTGCGTGTCAGGGGAGAGAATTCCTCTATGCGGCGGTCGCGGAGGAAGGGCCACCAGCGGCGGACGTTCTCGCACCGTTGCATGTCCACGTCGATGACTTCCACCACCTCCTCGTCCTTGGGGGCACGGTAGAGGAACTCGCCTTGAGGTCCGCACAAGAAACTGCTGCCCCAGAACTGTATGCCGTTTGTCTGGCCGGAGGGGTCGGGTTCGTGGCCGGTGCGGTTCACGGCAATGACGGGAAGTCCGTTGGCCACGGCATGGCCGCGCTGTACGGTTGTCCATGCTTCGCGCTGGCGTTCCTGCTCTTCGGGCAGGTCGCTGCTTTCATATCCTATGGCGGTGGGGTAGATGAGTAGTTGGGCACCCTGCAGGGCCATGAGGCGTGCTCCCTCGGGATACCACTGGTCCCAGCATACCTGCACGCCCAGGCGTCCCACGCTGGTGTCTATGGGGTGGAAACCGAGGTCGCCGGGGGTGAAGTAGAACTTCTCGTAGTAGGCGGGGTCGTCGGGGATGTGCATCTTGCGGTACTTGCCGGCTATGGTGCCGTCCTTCTCCATCACCACAGCGGTGTTGTGGTAGAGGCCTGGTGCGCGGCGCTCGAAGAGGCTGGTGACGATGACCACGCCCAGTTCCTTGGCCAGTGCTCCGTAGAACTCGGTGCTGGGGCCGGGGATGGGTTCTGCCAGGGAGCAGAGGTCCACGTTCTCCGTCTGGCAGAAGTAGAGTGAGTTGTGCAGTTCCTGAAGTACCACGAGTTCTGCGCCTTTCTGTGCGGCGGTGCGTATGTTGTGTGCAAGTTTCTGCTTGTTGGCCTCTATGTCGGCAGAGCAGGATTGTTGGATGATGGCGATTTTCATAGTTTTTTGAGGGGGCTAGGATGTTATAGGATTCAATAGGATTCAATAGGATTCAATAGGACTCAATAGGATTTATTTTAGTTTTCCGTTTTCCGTTTTCCGTTTTCACCTTTCCGTTTTCCGTTTTCCGTTTTCACCTTTCCGTTTTCCGTTTTCCGTTTTCACCTTTCCGTTCTCTCCGGGTACTGCATCGTGCAGCAATGCAGGCTTCCGTTCTGGGTGAGCAGGATGCGGCAATCTATGCCTATTATCTCGCGGTCGGGGAAGGCCGTTTGCAGGGCCTCTTTGGCACGGAGGTTCTGCTGTTCGTCCTCGTAGAAGGGGAGCAGTACGGCGGTGTTCATGATGAGGAAGTTGGCATAGTAGGGGGGTACGGCAATGAGCCGGTAGGGCTTGCCCTGCAGGGTGCGGAAGGAGCGGAGTTCCTCCAGCATTTCGGGGCATCCCTCGCCGTAGACGATGGTGTCGTTGGGGGCGAAGCGTGCCAGGGTGTCTATGTGGGCATCCGTGTCGTCGCGCTCCAGGCCTCCGTGGTGGAGCCACAGGATGCGCTTGGCAGAGAGGCGTCGGCAGAGTTCCCCGCCTATGGCCTCTTCGGCTGATGAGGCTTGGGAGGGTGTGCGCCGATTGTCGTTCAGGTTGCACTGGGCGGTGGTCAGTATGGTGCCCTCGCCGTCGCTCTCTATGGAACCGCCCTCCAGTTCGAAGTCCAGTTGGGACACGTAGAGGTTGTGCTCCGGGTCGTGTGCGAAGTTCTGGTTGTAGAACTCGCGGTTGATGGCATTGTCCAGCGATGCCTCGAACTTGCCTCCCCAGGCATTGAAGCGGAAGTCGAGCAGTTCGCGTGCCCCGTCCTCGCGGAGCAGTGTGATGAAGGCATGGTCGCGTGCCCAGGTGTCGTTGCTGGGTATGCGGAAGTATTCTATGTTGGCCAGTGCCTTGCCGGGCAGTTCCCCCTCGAGCAGGGCGCGGACGCGCTGGGGTTGCGGGGTCACTATCCATAGTTTCTGCCTGAGGGCTATCTCGCGTGCCATGCCGATGTAGCAGCGTGTCACCTCCTCCAGCGTCTCCGCCCAGTCGGTTCCGCTATGCGGCCATGTCAGTTGTATGGCCTCCTGGGGGTGCCATTCGGCAGGTAAGTATCTGTTCATGTTGCTTCGTTCTTGGTTAGTTTCGGTTCAAAGATAGCAAAAAAGGGAGTCATTTTGGCACTAAGGTGCTAAAAAACCGTACAATAGTGGCAAAAAGGCACATTAAGGTGGTGTGGATGCGGATATTTTTCGTACCTTTGTGCGCGGAATATTATCCACACACACACTACACACATATCACAATGAGCGTGAAGGTTAAGGAAGTAATCGACGCCCTTGAACGTTTCGCGCCTCTGCCCCTTCAGGAGAGCTATGACAATGCCGGCCTGCAGGTAGGATTGACAGAGGCGGAGGTTTCAGGGGCATTATTGTGTCTGGACGTCACCGAGGAGGTGGTGCGCGAGGCCGTGGACCTGGGGTGCAACCTCATCGTCAGCCACCATCCCGTGCTCTTCCGCGGATTGAAGCAGGTGAGCGATGCCACACAGGTGCAGCGCGTGGTGCGCCTGGCCATACAGAACGACATAGCCATATACAGTGCCCATACAAACCTGGACAAGGCCGAGGACGGAGTGAACTACCAGATGGCCGAGCGCCTGGGGCTCATAGACGTGGTGCCCGCGGGCGATTGCGGAGTGGTGGGATACCTGTCCGCACCCATGGACGCACGCTTCTTCCTGGACAGGGTGAAGGACGTCTTCCATTGCCAGTGCCTGATGCACAACGAGGTGCTCTCGCGCCCCATACAGAGCGTGGCCATCTGCGGAGGCGGAGGCGACTTCCTCCTGGACGAGGCCATAGCGCAGGAGGCCGATGCCTTCCTGACGGGAGAGATGCGCTACCACCTGTACATGGGACATGAGCAGGAGATACAGATATGCGTGCTGGGGCACTACGAGAGCGAGCAGTACACCGTGGAACTCCTGGAGCGCCTGCTCTCCGAACAGTTCCCCCACCTGCCCCTGTACAAGACAGAAGTAAATACTAACCCAATACATTATTTATATTAAATGGCAAAAGTAAAAGACCCGGCAGAACTGAATGTAGAGGAAAAACTGAAGAACCTCTACCAGTTGCAATCTCTCATGACCGAGATTGACCAGATCAAGACCCTCCGTGGCGAACTCCCCCTGGAAGTGAAGGACCTGGAGGACGAAATCGCAGGTTTGGAAACCCGTATCGAGAAGATAAACGAGGACATAGCCTCTGCCAAGAAGGAAATCAACGAGCGCCAGGGCGTCATCGAGAAGAACAAGATGGACATAGAGCGCTTCGAGAACCAGATGAAGAACGTGCGCAACAACCGCGAGTACGAGAACTTTTCCAAGCAGATCGAATACCTGCGCCTGGACAACGAACTGAACCAGAAGCGCATCGGCGAGGCAAAGGACTCGCTGGAGACACGCGGCGAGGAGTTGGTAAAGTCCAACCAGGTAATCGCCGACCGCCGTACCGACCTGGACATCAAGCGTACCGAACTGGAGGAAATCGTCAGCGAGACAAAGGCCGAGGAGGAGAAACTCAAGGAGAAGGCCCACAACGTGGAGGCCACCATCGAACCCCGTCTGCTGAGCGCCTTCAAGCGCATCCGCAAGAACTCACGCAACGGCCTGGCCGTGGTTTACGTCCAGCGCGACTCCTGCGGCGGCTGCTTCAACAAGGTTCCGCCCCAGCGCCAGTTGGACATCCGCACCCGCAAGAAGATCATAGTGTGCGAGTACTGCGGCCGTATCCTCGTTGACCCCGAACTGGCAGGTGTAAAGGTGGAAGCCAAGAACCTGGAGGACAAGCCACGCCGCCGCCGTGTGGTGAAGCGCCGCGAGGAGTAAGGGAAAGGATTTCTCCTGACATATACAAACAACACCAGGGGCTGTGTCGCACATTGCGCGATGCGGCCCCTGAGCGTGTAGTACGCGCTTCTCACTCGATGAATATGGGGCAGTGCAGGTGGTTCTCGTTGATTTTGTAGATGAGGATGCGCTCGGGATAGCGGCCCAGGAGGAAGAGGGTGACGGGGCAAAGCGCGATGTTTCCTTCATGTTGGCAGGGGGTAAAGCGGGATTCTGTTAGAGGGTTGATAATAGGACCCCTCCCCGTACCCTCCCCTGTATGGGCGAACAAGGCTTTTTAGAAGATGGACTGAATGTCCATCTGTGCCTTGTGAGGGGAGCACACTCCTGTGCGACGCGCGGACGGAGTGTGATGTACTGCCGATGTGGCCACTTGCTCGGCTGTAATCTCCCCCTCCCTTGCGGTGAGTGGATGAGCGGTGAGCGGATGAGCGGGTGAGTGGTGAGCGGTGAGTGGTGAGTGGTAGGGACGCTGCGTGCAGCGTCCGCAGTTTTCCGTTTCCCGTTTTAATCCCGCTTTGCGGTCTTGAATCTGCTCCCGCTCGGGGATGTAGGGACTCGGCATGCCGAGTCCGCTTTGCTCTTGTTATCGGACACGGCATGCCGTGTCCCTACCATGCTTCTGCTCCCGTTTCCTGCGTCGGTTCCGTTTTCCGTTCGGTAGTGCAAAGATACGGCACAAAAATGGCAGAAAGTGACTTATGGTGACTTATGGCGACTTGGAGTGAAATAAAACGAAGAATATGCTTTGCCCCCGAATTACCTCCGCCGCCCTAACCCAAGGACCCCTCCCCAACCCTCCCACAAGGGGAGGGAGTAGTTACAACTGACTAATGCCCACATCAAACAGTAGATTATACTCCCCTCCCTTGTGGAGGGGTTTGGGGGAGGGTCCTTGGGTTGGGGAGGGGTCCGTACTCCATACTCTAAAAAATACTTTACATCTCTGTTTGCGCATTACAGGGCGGAAAATCCTCGTATCGTCAAGGCTCGTTCCTCGCATGGAATCGCTCGTGAACATGAATGAACAGGCGCATGACAATATGTCAGCATCTCACGGGCGATGTGAGAACGGAAAAGTGAACGAAATATATAAGGAGACAAGGGGTGGCGTATCAAAATAACATCCTGAATATCAAATTGATGTATTCTCGCAGTCTTGCACATTTGTTCAGCAAACAGTGCGGATATCGTTATAATGCCAACCATCTTGCAGGGTTAAAATTTCTTTACATTTGTTATCCTCCGGCATTAACAGATTAACAGATTAACAGTTTAACAGTTATAAAATACCCTATGCTACTGATGTATAGAAAATTTTTATAATATATATTATATATATA
>JAGAQH010000039.1 GCA_017622815.1 Bacteroidaceae bacterium
GAAAGCATCTAAGCACGAAGCCGGCCACAAGATTAGATTTCCCTTGAGGGTCGTCATAGACGATGACGTTGATAGGAGGCAGGTGTAAAGACGGTGACGTCAAAGCCGAGCCTTACTAATTGCCCGAAAGGCTTTCGTTTGACGAAAGGTTGTTTATACTGTCAGCATTGCTCTGCTTGAGAACGGAAAGGTTAAAACGGAAAAGTGAAAACGGGAAATGGAAAACTAAGAGCATAGCGCTCATCGTTAAACGTTAAACGTTAAACTTTCAACGTTCACCTAAACAAAGTGTCCGAATATGTCACCATTATTCAGGTGGTTATAGTGTCGGGGTTCCACCTCTTCCCATTCCGAACAGAGAAGTTAAGCCCGTCCGCGCCGATGGTACTGCACACCCGTGGGAGAGTAGGTAGCCGCCGTTTTTAGAAAGAGGAGTCCTTTGGAGAATGTTCCGAAGGACTCCTTTGCTGTATATTATTGGTGTCCGGTAGACATTATGCTTAAACCGTCAGCTACCCTTATGAACAGCCCCCTCCGCCCTTCGGGCAACATCCTCGCGTCGCACTGGGGAGTGCTTCCCTCACTTGAACACAGAAGCGCATTTTGCACTTCCTCTTCGGTCCAGTTCGCCCTAACTTTGGGGAGGAAAGTTATTAACGCATTGCTATGTCGAGTTTGGGGAGAAATAATTTCCTTTCCTCCCCAAAGTTAGGGGAGGTGTCGCGAAGCGACGGAGGGCTCTGTACTTTACTCCATGTCCAAATAGGGGCTTGGCATAATATAAACTCAATCAGATTATCACGTTTACTGGACATCAATAGTTGTATATAAGCGTCTTTTTGCTATATCCATGCCACATTATAGATAGCGAAAAAAGAAGTGAGCCTGGTATATACCGGGCTCACTTCTATATATGTTTGGATAACTGTCTTTTTAGCGGCGTCCTGCTTTTCGGTAGCATTTCATCGCAGGCATCCATTGATTGTTTCTCGGACGTCAATCGTTTGCCTATTTGTCGAAATCAAGTCTTTGCTCCGTGACAGAGGGGTTTGTCTGTTCTAATGTATAGAAGCTGCTGCCGTCAAAACAATGGGTGCAGATACGTTCTTTGGGCAGGCCGATGGCGCTGACAAGGGTTTCCAGTTTGGCAAACTTCAAGGAGTCAAGGTGCAGGCGTTTTGCAATCTCCTGGACCATCCTATTGTATTCTGGAGAGTCCGTTTTTGCATAGGCGGCTGTATTCTTGTTCATGTCTCCCTCGAAGTCTGCGATGATGCGTCGTGTAATCAGTTCCAGTTCGTTTTTGCTGGCGCTGAAGTTTACGAAGGGGCATCCGTAGATAAGCGGGGGGCATGCGATACGCATGTGTACTTCCTTGGCTCCCAGTGCATGCAGGGCCTGAGTGTGGTCGCGAAGTTGCGTGCCACGTACTATGGAGTCGTCGCAGAAGAGTACGCGTTTGCCCTGCAGCATGTCGCGGTTGGCAATGAGTTTCATCTTTGCCACCAATGCGCGCATGTCCTGCTTGGCAGGTGTGAAACTGCGTGGCCATGTCGGGGTGTATTTTGCTATGGCACGCATGTATGGAACTTTGTGTCCGTCGGCATAGCCTACTGCCATTCCAATACCAGAGTCGGGGATGCCACAGGCGCAATCCACTTCTACCGGGTCTTCGGCTCCCATTTCGCGTCCGCATTCCACTCGCATGGCTTCGGCATTTCTGCCTTCGTAGCAACTGGTGGGGAAGCCGTAGTATACCCACAGGAACGAACATATTTGCATGCCTTTGTTAGGCTTGCGCAACTGTTGGAGTCCGTCGGCCTGAATGCGTATTATTTCACCGGGCCCCAGATAATGCAGGATGTCAAAGCCAAGGTTCGGGAATGCTGTACTTTCTGAGGTGACGGCCATGGCACCATCTTTCTTTCCCACAACGATCGGAGTACGTCCCCATGAGTCGCGTGCCGCAATTACACCGTCTTCGGTTAGCAGCAGAAGTGAGCATGAACCCTTGACCATCCGGAATACGTTCTCTATTCCGTCTACAAAGGTCTTGCCACGCACGATCAGCAGTCCTATAAGTTCGGTGGGGTTTATTTTACCGCTTGAGAATTCGCTCAGGTGCATGCCTTCGTTCAGCATCTGCTGAGCCAGTTGGTCAATGTTGTTGATACGTGCCACGGTGACGATGGCAAAGCGTCCCAGATGGCAGTTTATGAGCATTGGCTGTGCATCGGTGTCGGATATGACTCCTATACCGCTGTTGCCTACAAAACGGTCCAGTTCGGACTCAAAGCGTGTGCGGAAGTAAGTGTTTTCCAGATTGTGTATGCTTCGATAGAAACCGTTCTTGGGACAAAACGAGGCCATACCTCCACGACGTGTGCCAAGATGAGATTGATAGTCGGTACCATAGAACAAATCTGCAACGCATGGTTGCTGCGACACTGTACCAAAAAAACCACCCATACCTTAAAATGTATTTATGTACGAAACGTCATTTTATTTGTGCATCCAAAGTTACTGCAAAGGAAGCAAACTACCAAGAAAATGTGACATTGAGTGGAAGAAAAAGTGCGTTTTTTTCACTATTCTGCGGTTTTGAGCAGTCCCATGCGGCCTGCTTCCTGCATCATAAAGGCGAAAGCAGAGTCGTGGTCAGATGGTATGCGTGACTCCCAGATGGCATCCTTTACCGCTTGTTTCAGCACTCCTACTTCGCGGCATGGAGGCAATCCGAGCACCTGCATAATCTCCTCTCCGGTGATGGGGTTGGTCCATGTCCGGTAGTTATCGCGTGCCTGAAGATCGACTATCTTGTCGCGTACCAGACGGAAGTTGTCCAGAAATCTCTGTTTTCGTGCCTGGTTCTTGGAGGTTATGTCTGCTTCACACAGTGTCATCAGGTCATCTATGTCCTCTCCTGCTTCGAATAGCATTCTGCGCACGGCAGAATCCGTCACCTCCTCGTCGGCAATGACCTGTGGCCGCATATGCATGCCCACGAGTTTTTCCACGTAGTGCATGCGCTCGTCCAGCGGCAGTTTCATTCTGCGGAAGAGTGGCAGTATCATTTTCTGCCCGATATAGTTGTGGTTGTGGAAGGTCCATCCCTGAGCCTCCTCCCATCTTTTGCTGCGAGGCTTGCCTATGTCGTGCAACAGTGCTGCCCAACGCAGGAAGAGGGTGTCCTTCTCCCAGGTGGCTGTGGTGCGGGCAATGTTGTCCAGGACTTCCAGTGTGTGGTAGAAATTGTCCTTGTGTGCCCTGCCGTTTCTGCTTTCTGTTCCTCTTAGTGCCGCTATCTCAGGCAGTATTAGTTCCAGTAGCCCGCAGCGTTCCAACTCGATGAAACCTATGCTTGGAGCCGGAGACAACATTATCTTGTTGAGTTCATCGATGATTCTCTCCTGGGAAATTATCTTTATTCGCTCGGCATTGCGGCACAGAGCCTCCTGCGTTTCGTCCTCTATTCGGAAGTTGAGTTGTGTGGCGAAGCGTATGCAGCGCATCATGCGCAGGGGGTCATCGCTGAAGGTTATGTCGGGGTCAAGTGGAGTGACTATCAGTCCATCCTCCATGTCCCAAAGGCCGTCGAAACGATCTATCAGTTGCCCGAAACTGTTGCTGTTCAGTTGTATGGCAAGGGCATTGATGGTAAAGTCGCGCCTGTCCAGGTCGTCCTCCAGAGTACCGTCCTCCACAATGGGTTTCCTGCTGTCCCTTGAGTAGCTTTCGCGGCGTGCACCTACGAACTCCACTTCCTCGCCATGCCATTTTACCTGTGCTGTGCCGAAGTTCTTGAATACCGACACGTTGGCACCGCGTCCCAACTTGCGTCCGAGGGCCTTGGCCAGTCTTATGCCCGGAGCAACGTTCTTTCCTTCTGGGCCTTGTCCGTCTGTTATGGACGGATCCACCACAACGCAGTCTATGTCCTTGGACGGGCGTTCAAGGAAGAGGTCGCGCACATATCCTCCGACCACATAGCACTCCAGCCCAAGTTCGTCGGCCGTTTCGGAGATACGGTGGAACATGGGCTTGTCCAGGAGCCTGCTGAGGTCATTGTCTGTGAGGTTGCGCATGCGGGTCTTTATTTCACTAACTTTTTCTTGTCTTCCTGTAGTTTGCGTTCAAAGAACTGTGCCTTTACGGAAAGGCGTTTCCATTCCTCGCCTGTGGCGCTGCCCATGCTGTCCTTTGCCGCCAGCATCTCTATGCTGTCAAGCAGCAGAATGCCCTGTGCCCGGCTCTGCAGGGCTGTAGGGTACTGGCGTCGCATGCTTAGTATGCTGTCGCGTGCCGCATCATATCTGCCGTCCTGCAGGTGCTGTCTTGATTTCTCCAGCATGGCAGAGGCGCCGGCCTCAGGGGTGGTGGGTGCTGTGGCGCATGAGGCGCAGATGAGTGCGAGGAGAGGGAGGCTGGGTTTCATAGGGGAGGGGATAAAGGGAAGTTTATGGATTTACTGGATAATACAGATGTTCTCTATGCTATGTATGCACAGGAATACCTGTGGCACCCTGTGGAATTATACATTATATTATCTTCTGCGCCCGAAGAGGTCCTTCATGCCATCAAGGTCGAAGCCCAGGGTGAAACGCATGGTCTGGTCCAGGGGGTTGCCCTGTGCTGTGGCTATGCAGTATGCGGCATCCACGGTGAAGACACTCATGTGCAGACCTGCACCAACGGTGAAATACTGTCGGTTGCCCTTGTGTGGGTTTTCGTAGTGATAACCGGCACGCAGCATGAAGCGGTCATTGTAGGTGTACTCTGCACCGAAGCTCCAGCGCAGTTCTTGAAATTCCTCCTTGAAACCGCCGGGAGCATCACCGAAACTCTTGAAGATACCAGCAATGGAACTGACGGAGTAGTAGTCCTCCTCAAGTCTCCTTTCGTAATCCTCCGGCGATTCATCTTCGCCCTGTACTGGCTTTGTGGGGATACAGAGCTTGTACACCTCTGCACCGAAGGAGAACTTGTTGTATTCATTGATAGGAACGGTCATGTTTATGCCCAGGCGCATCATGGCAGGCAGGAACTCGGCATGGGTACTGTTGCCCATGTTTATCTTGGAGCCGATGTTTGTGAGGGCAAGACCCCACGACATGCTACATTCGCGGTTGCCTACCATGAAGTAGCCCTGACGATACATGGTAATGTCGGCGGCAAAAGCCTTGCCGGTAGCCGCCTCCTGTGCTGGGTCGTAGTTCATGTTGGACAGGATGAAACGCATGGCCACACCCATGGAGAATGTCTGTGTGAGCATACGGCTGTATGCCACGTCCAGGGCCATTTCATAGGGGCTGAAACTGTAGTCGCCGGCTGTGGTTGATACCTCGTCCATGCCGAAATAGCGTAGCGAACCGCTTATGGCAGAGTAGTCGCCTATGCGGTAGAAGCCGGACACGTTGGCCAGATTGATGCCCGTTACAATCTTGCGTAGCCAAGGCGTGTATGATGCGCTGACTCCGGCACGGGCTATGTTCCAAGGGTATTTCGCACAGTTCCAGAACTGGCTGTTGGCATCGGCATCGGTGGCCACACCCATGTCGCCCATGGCACCTGCACGCGCATCAGGCGCTATTGCCAGAGAGGTAACACCATATATCTCGGGGTTAAATCTTTCGCTCAGTTCGGAATTCTGCGCCATGGCAGTCGTGGCCATGAGGGCAGACAACAGATATAGGAATATTCTTTTCATACGTGATATTATAACTGAAAGATATGCTTATTTATTGCCTCTGAGGATGAATTTCTTCTCCTTGTGGCTCTTTTTGCCGTCCTGATAAGATGCCGTTACGCGGCAGATGTATATTCCGTCTCTGAGCGGAACCCCATCCCCATTGCAACTTGCCCACGGAATGGTGACTATGCCGTTGCTGCCAGACGCCGCAACGGTCTGTCTCCACTGCACGGCACCATTGATGGAATATATTTCCAGAGTGAAGTCACATTCCAGTCCAGGAAAGTTGTATCCTATGTGGAAGTTGGTATGGCCGGAGACTACGTCGGACTCAAGCATTAGCGTGAGCAGTTCCGGCTCCAGATCCTTGCCTACCACGAACTTTATGGTCTTCTGTGACGTGTTGTTCATCATGTCCCAGGCCCTGAAACTTAGCCAGTGCGCCCCGTCCTCCAGTGCCGGGATTTCGGCAAAGTAGACATTGCCGCGCGAGTGGTCGCCACGGTTCTGCGAATAGAACGAGTTGAGGTTGAAGGTTTTCTTCGGGTCGCCGTCGATACATAACTGTAGGTCGTGTCCAATGCCGTTGCCATTGTATTGGATACCGGACTCGTCGTGCAGTTCGGCAGCGAAGATGGGGGTATTGTTTACGATATCTCCGTCGGTGAAATCCCTGTCGTTGAGATACATGAATATCTCCGGCCCGATAGTGTCGGTGATGGCATCCTGGCTATATCCTCCGACCAGGAAGTTTTCGCTGCTGCCGTTGGCTTCAATTCGGTTGTTGTCGGCAACGGCATAGAAGACGAGGCGTCCGTTCTCGTTGCTGTAGTTTATGTCCCTGGGGATTATCAGCGTTGTCGAGAACCTGCCGTTTGCAATGCTGTCCGAACCGTTGTTTATCTCCTTGTTCCAGTCATTGTAGACAAACGGTTCGCCGCCGGTATTGGCTCGTGTGGTGATTGTGCTCTTGTTGTCGTACAGGCGGTAGAACAGCAGTCCGTTGAAATCCTCGCACACCTTGCCGCGTTCTTTTTCGACGTGTCCGCTTATCCTGACACGTGCTCCGCCCTGGAACTGCTGTGTTCCGTCTACGGGTGCTCCGTTTATGCTGTCCAGGACGACCTTGGCCTCCGGATTGCCGAAGATGAGGGCCGGGTCTCCCAAGAGCGCATATTGCAGTTTGTTCTGCGGTTGCCTTCCGTCAGTGTAGGAGTTGACCATGCTTCCCTTCGCTTTTCTCAGTGCGTCGCCAACGGAGAATCTTCTGCCGTCCTTGTCGTGCCCGAAAAGATATTCGGAGAAGAAGTTGTTGAGGTAGTAGTTCTGTGTGCTGTATACGGTGCGTGCCGTGCCCATGAAGGCCACTGCCACACCGTTCTTGTTGAGGACGGCGGCTTCGCCCAGATTGTCCTCCTGACTGTCAAAGGGAGTTATGTCGCATGCCGCTACGAACCATAGCGGCAGGTTGTCTGATTTCCATGACTTTATGTCGTCCAGGGTGATGACACGTTCGTGGCTCATCAGGTAGGTGGCGCCGTGTCCTGTATAGTTGAACAGCATGGCACCCTCATTGATGTGCTCCTCTATCATCGAGCGTATTTCCGGGTAAGAGTAGTAAAGTCCCTGGTTTGTCCGGATGTAGTTGTCCCACATTATCTTGTGCAGTTCAAGGTCGGGACTCATGTCCATTATCCTGTCTGCCACTCTGTTGGCATCTTTCATGTGGATATTGTTGTCTCCGTCGTCTCCCATTACTATTATCCTGTTGCGCCATTCTCCGGCATTGTCGCGCCTGAGGTGTGCGATGGTCTTGTCCACCATGATGCGTGCCTGGCTTTCGGTGGTTACGGGGAAACGGCCTATCCCGAGGTCGGATACATCTTCTGTGGGCTGCAGCCCCTCTCCGTCGTCCATCAGTCCGAAGTAGTCTTCCCAGCAGTAGGAATGCGTGTCGCTGTAGCTGTTTTCGCTCTGATAGCACAGGAGATAGTCGTTGGGCGAATAGTTTTGCCATGCCGAGGACTTCATCCTGTTGTCCCAGGCGCAGTCTCCGAAGAGCAGGAGGTATCTGGGTGCGTTCCCGTCGGCCCCCCCCCTGTCGTATAGCATTTTCAGGAAACGCCGGTATGCAGTGGCATCCGGTGTGCCTGATGAGAATTCATTATATATATGGTCGGCCCTGACTACGGCACATCTTAGGCCGCTGTACTGTCCGTGGGCCTCTGCCAGACGTTCTGCCTGGGCGGTGAGTTTGCCTCCAGTGGGTACGATTATGAGCATGTCCACGCTGTCCATGGCATGCAGGTTCTGATTTTGCACGTTTTCACCGGCCGCAGGTTCCGGGAATGGGTATGCCGGATCGAATGCGATGAAGGTTTCCGTTCCGTCCGAAGCCGAGAAGGCAAGTCCTTCGTCTGTCTGTCTGGTTGGCATCATGCTGGCAGGCTTGCCCCTGCTGCCCAGGCGCATTACCTTTATGTCTGCTCCACTGCCTTTCCCTATTCCTCCGAATTCCGTGGCGCCGCTGAATGTTGTCGTTGCCGCGGACGTGCTGTTGCCCGATTTTGTGCCGGAGAAGCCTTCGCCGAATCGGACAAATCCATCCTGAAGTTCCAGAGGAGCGGTATATGTCATGGAGATATAGTCAAGGCGTCCCTGTACGCGGCTGCTTGTAGCAAAGGGTCCCTGTGTGGCCAGCGTTACCTTCCAGGTGTCTGTGCCGGTGCTGCAATCCGAAACATTCATGTTGCGGTACTGCCCCTCGGAATAATACATGTGCGTACTTGGGGCCGGGATGGTCTTGGTGGCCACCTGCACACCATTGGCCCAGATGGTAAGGGGGGTGGAAACATCGTTGCCGGTGAAGACAACGGTTAGCCTCTCGTTGCCCAGGCTGTTGATTCCTGTCAGTGTGTAGTTTCTGGAATAGGCGCCGGCAAAGAGGGTGCTCTCCACAAGGTTGCGGCCTCCGCGATACCATGCAAAGTTGTCCACCTCATGCAAGGCGTGCCCCAGGGTGGTGGTAACCTTCTGCCTTACGCTGCCTTGGAATTCCTCTTCTGTGCCCATTTCCTGCCGCCTGCTGTCGCTCTCGGTCAGGAAGTAGGTGGCCTTTGTGGCATAGGCGTTGAAGATGCGTTCGGTTCCATTCCACCGGACAAGGCCGTTGCCCCAGAAGAGCAGGTTGCCGTCGGGAGTCCTGTATAGCGGCACTTCCTCCAGGTCGTCAAAGTCGTTGTCGGCATCCAACCCCTCGGGTTGCTGGTGGCCGCCGTATCCGTACAGCCTTACGTTGTCCGGATTGCCGAATCCCATTTTGGAAAGGAAGGCAGGTGTGAGCCTGTATATACCGTCCTTTGTGATGTGTATCTTCTTCCATGTGCCGCTGGCCAGTACGGAATTTTCCGCATACCTCCCGGCTGTCCTGTCCATTGCTCTTGCCGGCAAAGGCTGTGGGGTGGGGGTGATGGTTATCTTGGCGCAGGAAAGTTTCCTGTATTGTCCGTTGCGTTTTATGATGGGAACGAAACTGTAGTTGAACATCCCCTGGCCGCGACTCACGCTGACATAGTGCCTGATGCGTATGGAGTCGCCTATCTCGGAGTCATGCCGTTTTGCCAAAGCCAGTTCCTTGGCATTGAGCGCTTCCCAGGCAGGATATTCGAGTGATACGCGGTAGGAGTTGTGCCGATAGTCCGTTTCCAGCGGGACAACTTCGGAGTACACCGGGCACAATGTGTCCTTGGCAAGGATGTTCCAGTCAAGGAATGTCATGCGCTCCTGGGCAAGGCCGGCGAGGCTTGCCCACAAGGCGGCAACAATTAGTATGAAATGTCTTCTTCCGTTGTTCATCGGTGTCCGTGTGTTTGTCGGTTTGTGGGTGCAGGATGTCTACTTTACGTTGAATTCCAGAACCTTCTCGTTGTTCAGCCAACCCTCGATGTGGTCGTCTATGTGTACTGGGCCTACTCCTGCCGGTGTGCCGGTGAAGATGAGGTCGCCGGTTTTCAGGGTGAAGAAGCGGCTGATGTAACTGACCAGGTGGTCTACGGAATGAATCATGTCCGTGCTCAGTCCCGTCTGTACGGTTTTGCCGTTAATGTCAAGGCGGAAACCTATCCCCTGTTTCAGCATCTGTGCCACCTTATGGTCTTCGTACCTGCCGGTGGAGCCTTCCAGTGCCGTGGCTTGGTTCCCGTTGAAATCGCGGAAATCTCCTATTACGGCACTGCCGTCAAAGCCTTTTGCCAGGTCCCATGGCAGGCCTTCTGCCCTGAGACGCCTCTGCAGGTCGCGTGCGGTGAAGTCCACGCCCACGGTGACGGCATCGTAATAGCGGTGTGCAAAACGCTCGCTGATGCTGCGCCCCATCCGGCAGATGCGTACAACCAGTTCTGCCTCGTATTCGCACTCCTGCGTGTAGTCGGGAATGAAGAACGGCCGGCCGCGTGTGACCAGTGCGCTGTCGCATTTAGTAAACACCACAGGCTCCTTGGGGGCCGCGTCCTGCCCGGATGTTCGTCCGGGTGCCTTTTCCTGCATCTCTACCACATGGTTGCGGTAGTTCATTCCTATACCGAATATCTTCATAACTAACGCGCAAAGGTATGAATAAATTGTGGATAAACCAAATTTTGTTCCCTAATGCACGAAGTTTAACGCTCCGTATGCATCTTTTAACAAAAGCGTGCAAGAGAACATGGGCATCACGGCAGGCTCTTTTTGTCCTCCCCGATGACACGTTTTTGTCCTCCCGGGTGACTCACCCCTGTCACCCTCGGTGACTCGCTCTTGTCACCCTCGGTGATTCGTCCTTGTCACCCTCGGTGACTCGCCCTCGTCGTCGGGGAGGACAAAATCCCCATCTTCACGGAGACTTTTCCGTGAGCCCGTTGTCGGGTAGCAGATACCCTCCCGGACATGGCATTTCGTCCTGCCGTAATTTCTTCAGGGGTGTCCGGATGCCGATGAAATGGCGGATTAATGCCATATTTTTGGTAAATTGGCATTTTTTACCGAAATGCACGAGCCTTTGTGTTAAAAAAGCGTATCTTTGCACCGTGAGAATGTGTAAACACATTATATATATACTGCGCGTTAAGGAATACTGACAAGAATAAAAATATATTAAAAAGGTATGAAGAAAACAACATGGATGCTTGGTGCAGCGCTTTCTCTGGGAATGATGCTGACCTCATGCAGTCAGGACTCTGATCTCGGTAATCCGTCGGAGTCAGGTAAGGGCCAACTGTTGCTGACCCTTGATTCAAAGACAGAATTTATCGTTGATACCCGTGCGGTACAGGAGTCTTCCTATGGCAACGTGGACAATTACACAGTGATTGTCACCGACAAGGACGGTGCAGAGAAGCTGAACTGCAAGGGTTCGGAGGTGGCCTCCAAAATGCCTCTCACATTGGCTATCGGCTCTTATGAAGTGAAGGCTTTCTACGGTACAGAGTCTGCCGCTTCTCGCGATGCCTTCTATGTGTATGGTGAGACCAAGGGTACCATCAAGGCAGACCAGAGGGAGAGCGTATCAGTTACCTGCACTCCCACCTGCGGACGTATTTCCGTTAACTTCGATGCGTCAATGGCTACCTACTTTGCTGATTACAACGTATCCTTCTCCGGAACCGAGGCATTGGCCGGCAGCACTATTGCGTGGCTGAAGGGCGATACCGAGCCATGGTATGTGAAACTGACAGAGGCTGGCGAGAATGTCAACTTCGTGATCACCGTTACCACCAAGGACGAATACATCAATGGTGGCAACAAGGAACAGGTTACCACCAAGAGCGGTTCCTTCAAGTTGTCCCGCAACAAGGCCTACAAGATGAACATCTCTCCCGTGTACACTCCCACCGGCAGTGGCGACTTGTCTATTGAGGTTACCATAGACGACACCACCGAGGACAAGGAGGTGGACATCGAGGTTCCTGTGACTTGGGTTTAATATGTACAACAGATAGTAAAGAACAATTATGAATATTTCTAAGATACTGATGTTGGGCAGCTTTGCGGCTCTGTGCCTTACATCCTGCATGAACGAGGAATTCCCTGAGTCAAATGCACGCCAGGGTAGCATGTCGTTGACCGTAGACCAGTTGGAACCAAGCTCAACACGTGCCGTAGAGACCGCCAATTTTCCCGTACTCATCTATTCTCTGACAGAGGGCAAGCAGTTCGCCTCCTACGACAAGGCTTCGTTGGTCCCCAACAAGATTGTTATGCCTGTGGGCAACTATTATGCTGAGGCACACACCCCCGGAACGCTCGAAAAGATCATGAGCGCACCTTTTTATTCCGGTCGTGACGAGTTTGAGATCCTCCAGAACATCAATACGGTTTCTACAGTAGTCTGCCGCATGGCAAACGGTAGCTTTACCGTTAAGTTTACCGATACCTTCGCCGAGGCATTCAGCAGTTGGACCGTGTCTATTGATGACGGAACTGCCTCTGCTATCATATACACCTCGGACAGAGACGGTCTGAACCCCGCTACACTGTACATGCGCTTTGAGGAGAATGTGAGTGCCCTGAACGTAAACTTCGTAGGTACCACCACAAGCGGCAACCGCATTACGGCCAGCAACAGACTGACCAAGAAGCAGGCAAGCGAACAGTATGACAGCGATAGCGAATACTTCTCTGGCGGTGATGCCATAGTGATTATATTCAACACTGTGGAAAGCACCGAGGGCGACGTGACCGGCGTTTCCGTAAATGCAAACATCAGCTTTGAGGAAAGCGACGAAAGCTTCGACATGGAAGTAGAAGACAATGTTACAGACGACGGCGGTGAAGAGCCCGGTGGCAACGAGCCCGGTGGCGGTGCCGGTTCCGATGCTATTTCTCTGGACCTGCCTGAGGATATGGTCGTTTCTGCCGCTACTGATCCTTCATTGGGCGATACATACATTGCTGCCGAGAACGGTATCAAGAGCATTAAGGTGAAGATGTCTTCTACCAGCGAGGACATGATTGCTTCATTGAATGATCTGGCCGGAAACTATGATGGCGTAGACTTTATTTCCGGTGCTGAGGTTGTAGGCAACCAGGAGATGGTAAGACTCTTTGGAGATTTGGGCCAGACTCTGGCCGTACCTGCTGAGGGCGATACAGAGTACACATTCCCCATCGGTAACTTCTTTACTCTGTTGGCATTCTTGCCGGGTGAACACACCTTTACCCTGATAATCACAGATATGCAGGGCAACACCAAGGATGGCCTGCTCAAACTGACTGTGGAATAATCAACGTAGATAAGACATAAACAGAACAATATGAAAAAGATTCAATATATACTGACCTTCCTGTTCGTAGCCTTGTTTGCCGTGTCCTGCAGTCAGGACATGGAGCTGGAAGGCGAACAGGGATACCTGACCCTGAGAGTCAACTCTTTGGTATCAACAAATGAAGGCGGAACACGTGCGGCCGCTCCTGAGGACTATGCCCCCAGAACCCTGCACGTGGAGATTGTTGACCAGAGCGGCAAGGTGGTGAAGAGCACCGACGACTTTGCCAACGACAAGAACTTCCAGGGCAACATCAAGATGAAGGTGGGAACATATACCATCGTGGCACACTCTGCCAAGTGGGATGGTAACGGTTCCGGTTTCGATACTCCCTACTACTATGGCAGCACAACAGTAAAGGTACTGTCCCAAAGCCTGGTTACCGCAAGCGTGACCTGTACTCAGGCCAACGTGAAGCTCACCGTCAACTACGACGACGTGTTTGCCTCAAGCTTCAAGTCTGCGGTGACAACAGTCACTTCTGCCGTTTCAGGTATCGATCCCCTGCAGTTTGTCATGAACGAGACAACAAAGTCCGGCTATATCCCCGTGGGCAACTTTGACGCCAAGTTGGACGTAGTAAACTATAGTGACGTGAGCAACACACTGACACGTAAGTTCGAGAATGTGAAGGCCCGTGAGCACTATATCCTTAACTTCAAGTTGGCACAGGATGGTTATCTGGGTGATGGCACCGGTGCCGGTGTGAAGGTGGAAGTGGACGAAAGCACAAATACCTACACATATACGTTTGAGGTTCCCAGAAAGAGCGCAATATCTTTGGTTACACGTGCAGCCAATACATGGAGCACCTTTGCAATGCTCAGTGCTTCTGTTACAGCCAAGACCCAAAGTTTCGACAATGCTGGTCTTACTATGGAATGGAGAGTTGCCGGCGCTACAGACTGGAACGTGATTCCTTACGATGCCCTGACCATAGATGCTCAGGACAATGTGACCACAACATTGAAGGGCTTGACTCCCAATACATCTTACGAATACCGCCTGCGCTATATCAATGGCGACGCGGATGTTGTCTGCGAACCTGTAGCCTTCACCACTGAGCAGCAGATTGCATTGTACAATGGCGGATTCGAGAACTGGTGGATGGATGGCAAGGTAGCCTATGCCAACGAACAGGGTGTTTCATTCTGGGATACCAGTAACAAGGGTGCTGCAAGTTTCGGTGGCAGCAATACTACAGAAACGACAGACGCCGACTACGTTCACAGTGGTAGCAAGGCAGCAAGACTGGAGTCTAAGTATATTGTCATCAAGTTCGCTGCAGCCAGCCTGTACACAGGTAACTTCATAGAGTTGGTGGGCACTAAGGGTGCAAAACTGAACTGGGGTGTTCCCTTCGCTTCAAGACCCACTGCATTGAAGGGTTATATGCAGTACGAGCCTGCATCAGTGAACCGTACAAGTTCAAGTGCACCTGCAGGGGCGCCTGCAAGTGGCGAGCCTGACCAGTGCGGTATGTATTGCGCCCTGTTGTCCGAGGCTTTGCTGGTGGATAATACCGACATGTCAACATTCCCCGACTGGGAGAACGACTCACGTGTTATCGCTTATGGTTCATTGCCTTTGGACCAGAACGTACATAGCAAAGGTGCATGGAAGGAAGTGAACATTCCTCTGGTATACAACAATATCAACAAGAAGCCCACTCATTTGCTGGTGGTGTTCTCTGCAAGTAAGTATGGTGATTACTTCCACGGCGGTGAGGGTAGCGTCCTGTATGTCGACGACTTCTCTCTGGAGTACGGAGATACACCTGCCGTTAAGTAAATAATAATGTCTGACATGACATCTGTCTGTGGCCGAAAACCTCAGGCAGATGTCGTGTAGTAATATAAAAATAAGGTTATTTGTCCTTAAAGATGAGATACAGATATATGAAATCGCTCGTGTCCGTAGTGCTGTTGCTGTTGGCAATGGCTGTGTCTGCAGAGAACATTCCCGGCAGAGTGGATGATGTGATGTTGCAGACAGACACATTGGAGTCGGCACATGAGTCAGTTGATGCCCAGAAGGAAGAAGATAAGCCTTCTTATGCAGAAAGAAGGGGCATGATAAGCCGTGATGCGGTAAAAACCGTCTTCATCCCCAAAGGCCAGTGGATGGTGGGCGGCCAAGTAGCATGGAACCAGTGGAACAATGACAACCTGAACTATTTGGTGTTAAAGGACATCAACTTTGAGGGTTATACCTTTTCCGCCGGCCCCTATCTGGGTTACTTCTTTACCAACAACATGGCCGTCGGTGCCAGGTTTTCATATAAACGCTATTATCTCAACCTGGGAGAGTTTGACCTGAATCTGGGTGAGGACTTCAATATCGGCATGAAGGACCTCTATTACCTTCAGCATAATTATGAGTCCACCCTGTTCCTTCGTTCATACCTTCCTTTGGGCAAGAGCAAGGTGTTCGGCCTCTTCGGCGAACTGCAGCTTAACTACACCTATTCCGAGGGCAAGAACAGCACCGGCATAGACGAGACATACTCGTCAACATACGAAAGTGTGAACAACATGGAGATAGGCTTGGGTGGCGGTATGGTTGTGTTCATTACCGACTATATGGCAGCCGAGGTGATGCTCAACGTGGGCGGTTACCGTTTCAAGTGGGGCAACCAGAACACGAATAATATAGAGGAGGGCAAGGTTAACAGTTCCGGAGCAAACTTCAGAATTAACCTGTTCAGTATCAAATTTGGCGTAACCTACTATCTATGATGAAGTTTAAGACTATTGTATGGATGGCTGTCGCGTTTGTGTTTGCAGCCTGCGACATTAAGGATGATGTCCCATATCCCATCGTATATGGCCAGATTACCGAATTCGAGGTGGAAGGACAGTGTGGGGCCGATGGTTCTGCCGGTGCTTCGGCAGTGATAGACAAGTCTTCACGCACAGTTACGCTCTATGTGTCTGACACGGTGAACATTTCTTCATTGAAAATTACCAAGATAGGCCTGTCTGGCACTACATATAATCCCGATGTGGACTATAAGGACTCTCCGATAGTATACCCGGACTCTTCGGCTTGCATCAACTATGCCCTGTTCCCCAAGACGGCATTTTCCAATGTGGAGAAAGGAAGAGATACACGTGTTAACTTCACTCACGAGGTGAAATTTGTGGTACGCACATATCAGGACTACGTGTGGACCGTGAAGGTTCATCAGGTGCTTGGCCGTGAAATAGAGGTAGAGAATCAGATAGGCCAGGCGGTAATAGACCCCTACTTGTGCAACGCCATTGTATATGTGAGCAGAGAACAGAGCCTGAAGAAACTGAAGGTTAAGAAATTCACTTTGGGCGGCACTCATGGTGCGGTGACTCCGGATCCTACGACTTACGAGACATACGACTTCTACAACCTGCGCAGGTTCATTGTCAGAACGGGCTGGGGAAAGATAGAGCAGTGGAGCGTGCTGGTGTGCCATACCGATGAGGTAGTGGAAACAACGGCAAAGGTCCTTCCCCGAAACCTGAATGCCACAGTGTCTGGTACCAAGCCTAATGGCGTAACGCCGAAGATAGAGTACAGGGATGCAAGTACGACGGAATGGCGTACGTTGCCTGCTACCGAGGTAAAGACAACTGCTACAACATATACGGCCACAATCGGCGGATTGCGTCCTTCTACCAAGTATGTGTGCCGTGTTACTGCCGGTGATGTGCAGCTTGAGCAGCAGGAGTTTGCCACCGTTTCGCTGCAGCAGCTGCCCAATGCCAGTTTTGACGATTGGAGTACAGATGCCTCAAATTCAAAACTCTATTGTCCTTGGACCACAGGCGCAACCTCTTTCTGGGATACGGGAAATCGCGGTGCTACCACGGTGGGCAACAGCAATTCTGTGCCTACAGAGGACACCAGTACCGGTAGTGGGCGAGCCGCGTTCCTTGAGTCAAAGTGGATAGTGATAAAGTTTGCTGCCGGCAATATCTTCACTGGAACATACCTGAAGACGGACGGCACTAATGGCGTGCTGGGCTTCGGACGCCCCTTCACGGCATTCCCCTCTAAACTCAGTTTTGACTACAAGTACGTTTCCAAGCCTATTGACAAGTTTGACGAAAGTCTGGCTCACCTTAAGGGTAAACCTGACTCATGTAGCGTCTATATCGCGTTATGGCATGTGGAGGACAATGAATACGAGGAGTTCCAGGGCGAGAAGTATCCTCTGATTATACGCACCAAGCCAGGCAAGGACCAGAACCTGTTCTCTCCCGATGATCCGCGCGTCATAGCATACGGACAGTTCACCAAGGGCAGTACTGTAAGCAACTGGACCTCCGAAACAATAACCCTGGATTACAAGAATACGGAGCTTGCACCCACACATATCCTGGTTGTCGCTTCGTCCAGCAAGTATGGCGACTTCTTCACCGGAGGTGTCGGAAGCACTTTGGTGGTGGATAACATGAAACTAATCTACGAATAAATGACGGTCAACGGAAATACGATGCAAAAACTACTGATGCTACTTGCAGTCCTATTGTGCATGTCGTGTGGACAACGGGATGAAATGCCGGATTTGGCTGAAGGCAGACTGGAACTGTCTATCGGTCAGGTGTCCCTGTCAACAGATACGCGAGCCACACCTTCTGAACTGGGCAAGCCTCTCGCCGACGAGTTCGCATTGCAGATACAGCGTAGCGGTACTGCCGTCACCGAGTATAAAGGAAAGTTCAAGGAGTCTATAGGCGTGCCTGCTGCCGCTTATGACATCACTGTGACTTGCGGCGAGGACGTTGTCATAGGTCGTGATGCTCCCTTCTATATTGGTACGGCCCAGGCCCAGGTGGAAGTAGGGCAGACCAAGTCTGTGAGCATATCATGCCATGTAGGCAATGCCTTGGTGTCAGTTATGTTCGGACGTGACGAGGCCGAGCGACAGGCCTTTGACGAAATGTATGATGACTATGGGCTGTTGGTTAAGATAGGCCAGCATTCAATGGCCATAACCAGGGAAACGGCAGCGACAAGCATATATTTCCAGGCAGGTTCCTCACCGGAACTGATATTCTACGGAACCTTAAAGGATGGTCGGGTAGTCTCTACTGTTGTAAGCCATCAGTCTATCCCCAAAGTTTTCCAGGCGGGTAACCACGCGATAGTAAGGCTTTCGCTGTCAGGTTCCGACTGGATAATAATTGAAGGTGGCGACTCCTTTGGCGGTGAGTTCCAGTAGTCGGCTGTGATGAGCATCAAGTTATTAAAATATAAACAACCAATATATGAAGCGTAGTATCTTACACATATGCATCCTGCTTTCTGCTGTATTCTTGTGCAACACCAAGATGTTGGCATGGGGTGAAAATGTCAGTTATCTATTAAATTCAACTACGGAATACTCCATGTCTACCGGTATTTCGGACTTTGGGGGAAGGGCAGGTGAGACATTTGCTTTCGATGCACCTATGGCCAGGGTCGAGTTTGAGGCAAAGAAGTCTCTTGCCGCAGTAAGTGGATTCTATGTGCAGATCTCTACGGATGGAAACGTTTGGAGTGACCTGAGTGGTGAGCTTAGTTTGTCTACATCCTTTAAATCATTTTCATTTGACATCACGGATGCAAATGCCAGGTTTATCAGATTTTATGCAAAGACAGGCGCGACATTGACAAAGACTTACCGCAATATCAAGGTAGTGCGTGCCACCAGTATATCTGCGCCTACCTATGTTAACATGGGTGAGGTGACAATAGGAAAATCAGTGTCTACCACAATCAAGGTACAATATAACAATACTACATATCCTCAGCAGATAACGGCATCTTGCTCAAATCCCGCGTTTACGGTGACTCCGGTTTCAGTGGGCGAGTATGGCACGGCAGAGTTAACTGTCACTTTTGCCCCTACTATGGCGGGAAGTTTCTCTGACGGTGTTACTCTGACAATGGGTAACGCAACCACTATGTTTACCGTTTCAGGCACGGCAACAACGGATAGAAGTACCCCATCCTTTACATGGCTCCTTACTTCTGCCTCGACAGGACAAGAATATCACGATTTCTTCAAGACAACCAATCCCGAATGTCCGTATGTTATCACCAGCAGCGATGAGAGCATAGCAAAGGTGGTCGACGGAGTATTGCATACATATGATGTGCCTGGCACGGTGACGTTTCTTGTCAGACAGTTTGCCAATGCGAATTGGAAGCCCAAGGAAGAGAAATTCACTGTAACGGTAGTTGAGACCAACAATCACTTGCCTTTGTCCATAGAGGAATCTAATCAGAGTTACTTGGTCCAGAGGGTTTCTGGTTCCTACACCTGGGACGGGGGAGTGAAATTAGGAGATGGAGGCGGTGGCTTCGACTGGAGCGACAAGGTAGTTCAGATAGCATATACGGGTATTCCGGACAGAATCAGTTTTGATTATGCTCGTGGCAATAACACAGCCACAGGTGTTTCATGGATTGTGAGAGTGAGCGCCGATGGCCAGACATGGACTGACATCTGGAGTTCCTCCAGTAATAGCGGAAGTGCCGACATCGAGATAACAAACAAGTCCGCCCGATATGTCCGCCTTGTATGGTCGGGAAACTTTGGCGGTTATTTCCGTAACGTTAAGATTACGGAGTATGAATGTTTCAGCACAGACGTCACGTCTTTGGACTTTGGCAGGAACATCTATGCCCAAGACGTTCCGGCTCGCAGTATTGTCCTGAAGCATGCCAATGCAGGACCTGAGGTGACTGTTACATCCAGCAATCCGGACCTCTTTAAGGTCTCTCCTGCAGTCCTTGCCACATCTGGTAGAGACAAGTTTGACGAGACAACCATAGAAGTAATCTATACCAACCGCAAGTTTGGAGATCACAGCGGTGTGATTACAATCTCCGATCCCAATGGACGTTTTGATGACATCTTGATTGATGTCAAAGGTACCACCTATATTGATGCCTTTGTCTTGAATCCAGAGGTCTATCCCGACTACGAGGGTGGAGAGCAGGAACGAGTGTTCCTGCCGCGTGTTTTCCCTGCAGGATACAGCACGGTGGCACTTCCCTTCGATTACAATGTTTCGGTTATAGACGGTGCGTTTGTAGGCCAGTTGGCACTGGTCACATATAATCAATACGACGGTTACACCTTATATATAAAGAAGGTACAGGATGGCCAGATGCTGGCTAACCAGCCTTATGTGTTCTATACTCCCAGTGAGATTGCCAATCCCGAATGGGCTGACGTAACCTTGGTTACCCCCGTGGAGGAGTCCATCACCATGAATGGATGGAGCATGAAATCCAACTATACGCCGTATTTCTCCATGAATGGCAGATATGGCATTGCCGGTAATAAGTTCCGTAAGGGTACCGCAGGAGCCACGCTGAACGCCTACATGGCATATTTCGAACCATTTGTCCAGTCTTCTGCACAGGTGCGTATGGCCGTGATGGAAGAGAGCGGAGAGGTTACGTATATTGACGAGATACAGTCCGATTCCCAGCGCCGTGAGGACCTTATATACCGCATAGATGGCAGAAGGACGCGTGAACTGCAGCCCGGCTTGAACATCATTAGAATGAGCGACGGAACAACCCGCAAGGTCTTGAAGTAATTCTGCAGGCGTATAACAAACTGTTGATGTCCGCCAAACGGGCCTGTCTCGTCAGGTTATAGAAACATACATTGCACCAAGCCCCTGTTGCGCTTGATAATAAGTAACAGCCCCCTCCGTCGCTTTGTGACGCCTTCCCTAAACTTTAGGGACGTTGTCCGAAGGGCGGAGGGGGGCTGTTTATAAGAGGTGTTGATTGTTGAAGCACCTCGTTTGCCGGACAGCAATAAATGTTTGCCCGGACAGCAATAAAAGTATGCCCGACACCGGTGAGAATAAATCAAGGAGGTAACTTCAGGTTTTATCCTGTCGTTACCTCCTTGGTGTTTGTTTATGCGTTTGTGTTGTCTGTGACTAACCGGATTATTCAGCCTTCAGAGTGAAACGCTTCATGTCCACGATGGTCAGTTCCTTGTCAACGCTCTGCAGGTACTGGGCAACGGTCATGTTCTTGTCCCAGATGTACTCCTGAGAGAGCAGGCAAGATTCCTTCAGGAACTTGTTCAGACGGCCCTTGGCGATGTTCTGTATCATAGCCTCGTTCAGGTTTGCAGCCTTCTCCTCGGCGGTCTTGGCGATAATCTCCTTGGCACGAGCCACGTCCTCGGCTGTGATCCAGCCCTTGGCCATGTTGCTCTCCATGTGATCCTCGCTGTCAACGTGTGCGGGGTTGATGCCGGCCTTCTTCAGGGCAGCCTCAACAGCCTTCTGAACCTGCTCAGCCTTGGTCTTCTCGATAGCCACGGCAACCTCGTTGTCCTTAACCTCCTGGCTAACGCCGCTCTCGTCGATGGCAACGGGAGCAGCAGAAGCGATCTGCATGGCAATGTTCTTGCCGCAGTCGGGGTCAGAAACGGGCTTGTTGAAAGCCAGCATTGCGCACAGGCCGTTGCGGTTCATGTGGTTGTAGGTAGCCACGTTCTCGCTCTCGATAACGCAGTAGCCGTCCAACTCCATCTTCTCGCCGGTGATACCGCTGCGTGCGATAACGGCGTCCTGGATAGTGCCGTCGCCCATGGGCAGAGCCTTAACCTCGTCCAGAGTCTTGCACTTTGCGGCAACTGCAGCGTCCAGAATCTCGCGGGTCAGAGCCACGAAGTCAGCGTTTGTAGCCACGAAGTCGGTTTCGCACTTCAGGGCGATGATGGCAGCGAAGCCATTCTCAGCCTTCACCAGTACGCAACCCTCGGCAGCCTCGCGGTCGCTACGCTTTGCAGCAACGGCAGCACCCTTCTTGCGCAGGTATGCTACAGCACCGTCCATATCCTCGCTCTCAGCCAGGGCCTTCTTACAGTCGGCCAGACCGGCACCGGTCATCTCGCGGAGCTTCTTGATGTCACTCATTGTAACTTCCATAGTCGTATGTCTTTTATGTGTTAGTGATTGTTTCTGTGTTTTGAAGAAAAAGGGTTAGAGAATGCTGATAGTGTGCGTCCTCTAACCCTTTATGATTCAAAGCGGGACTATCCGATTAAGCCTCAGCCTTTACTTCTTCCTTCTTTGCAGGAGCCTCCTCGGCCTTCTCAGCCTTGCGCTCCTCCAGACCCTCGTTGATGGCACCGCAAACTGCGTTCAGGATAGCCTCTACGCTGCTGCTTGCGTCATCGTTGGCGGGGATTACGAAGTCGATGTTGTCGGGGTTTGAGTTGGTATCAACGATACCGAACACGGGAATACCCAGACGGTTAGCCTCTGCCACTGCGATGTGCTCCTTCATTACGTCCACAACGAACAGTGCGCTGGGCAGACGTGTCAGGTCAGAGATAGAGCCGAGGTTCTTCTCCAGCTTTGCACGCTGGCGGGTAACCTGCAGCAACTCGCGCTTAGACAGATTGCTGTATGTGCCGTCGGCTATCAGCTTGTCGATGGTGCTCATCTTCTTCACAGCCTTGCGGATTGTGGGGAAGTTGGTGAGCATACCGCCGGGCCAGCGCTCGATAACGTAGGGCATGTTGATGGACTGAGCCTTCTCGGCTACGATGTCCTTGGCCTGCTTTTTGGTTGCAACAAACAGAACCTTCTTACCGCTCTTGGCGATGTTCTTCAGAGCCTCGGCAGCGTTGTTTACCATGCCTACGGTCTTGTGAAGGTCTATGATGTGGATACCGTTCATCTCCTTGAAGATGTAGGGAGCCATAGCGGGGTTCCACTTTCTCTTGAGGTGGCCAAAGTGACAGCCAGCCTCCAACAGGGTTTCAAATGATGTTCTTGCCATTTGTTTGTTTTGTTTTGTGTTTACTTTCTTTTTGTTGTCTCCTTCTGTCGGTGGAGACCAACCATCGGGTAGTCTCATCTGTGGGAGTCCCGACGGTTTAGATACTAAACTCGGCGTGCTTCAGTTGACGTTGAACGATGAACGATGAACGTTTAAGGTTTAAAGTTTCAGGTTTCAGGTTTAACGTCGGGCGAAGACGTGAATACAATATAATATATATATAATGTATTAACGCTTGCTGAACTGGAAGCGACGACGTGCCTTGGGACGACCGGGCTTCTTACGTTCTACCTCACGGCTGTCGCGGGTCATGAAGCCTTCGGCACGGAGTGCCTTCTTGTCCTCGGCGTTGATCTTAACCAGTGCGCGGGCGATAGCCAGACGCAGAGCCTGGCTCTGGCCGGTGTAACCGCCACCCTGCAGGTTAACCTTGATATCATACTTCTCTGCTACGTCCAGCAGGTTCAGGGGCTGCTTTACTACGTACTGCAGAATGGGGCTGGGGAAGTACTCGGTCAGGTCACGCTTGTTGATGGTAATCTTACCGTTACCCTCCTCAACATATACGCGGGCTACAGCGCTCTTGCGGCGGCCCAATGCATTTACTACTGCCATCTTCTTGTATTACTTGTAGAGGTTAATGTCAATGTTCTTGGGGGTCTGGGCAGCGTGCTTGTGCTCTGCACCCTCATAAATGTACAGATTGGTGATAATCTGACGAGCCAGCTTGTTCTTGGGGAGCATACCCTTGACAGTGCGGCGGATCAACTTCTCGGCACCGTTGGGCTTGGCCAGGATGTCGGCAGGAGTCTCGCTGCGCTGACCGCCGGGATAACCGGTGTAACGGAGATACTCCTTCTCGGTCATCTTGTTACCGGTGATGATGATCTTCTCGGCGTTTACGATAATCACGTTGTCGCCACAGTCCACGTTGGGAGTGAACTCGGGCTTGTACTTACCTCTCAGGATCTTTGCCACCTTGCTGGCCAGACGACCCAGGACCTGGTCTGTAGCATCCACTACAACCCACTCCTTCTTTACGGTTGCCTTGTTGGCAGAGATGGTCTTGTAACTCAATGTGTCCATTGTTCTTTTTTCTTGTTTGTTGCTTAATGATTACTTACGTTTTCGGTACGATTCACGGACCGGGGCCGAGGCCAATCGGCGTCCTATCCACACATACCACGGGGCCCAGACTAAAGGCTCCGTTGATAATAATCGGCGTGCAAAGGTACTACTTTTCTCCAAATTGACAAGCACTTTCCCTTACTTTTTGCTAAAAAACAGGCGTTTATTTGTGTGTCAGGAGGAAAAAACGTACCTTTGTGCCATTGAAGAGCAATAATAATACCTAAACGAAATCATAGTCATGAAGAAACTTTTCCTACTCGCTCTCCTGACGTTTTTTCTCTCAGGCGGCAACGTTTCTGCCAAGGATAACAGCAAGGAGCCTTGGATGGACCCCTATGTGACCCGTGTGAACACGCTGGCTCCCCGTGCCTCTTTCTTTGCCTTTGAGTCCGAGGCTCTGGCGCAGAAGGGCGACAAGTCCCTCAGCCGGCGCTACATGTCGCTGGAGGGAATGTGGAACTTCCACTTTGCCCGTCATCACTACGATGCTCCCGAGGGTTTCCAACTTCCCGGCTACAACGACAGCGAGTGGGTGGAGTTTCCCGTACCCGGCCTCTTCGAACTGAACGGCTACGGCGACATCATCTATAAGAACATTGGTTACGCCTGGGCCACCCAGTTCACACCCAACCCTCCCTACATCGAGGAGAAGAACAACTACACCGGCTCTTATCGCAAGGAGGTTGTGGTGCCTGCCGACTGGAAGGGCCAGAACATCATCATGCACGTAGGCTCTGCCACCAGCAACCTCACCCTTTGGGTCAACGGCAAGCAGGTGGGCTACAGCGAGGACTCCAAGGATGCCGCCGAGTTCGACATCACACGCTATCTGAAGCCCGGCGAGAAGAACCTCATCTGCATGCAGGTAATGCGCTGGTGCGACGGCTCTTACGGCGAGGACCAGGACTTCTGGCGCTTCACCGGCATAGCACGCGAGGTCTACCTCTATGCCCGCCCCAAGGCTCACCTGCAGGACATACACATCGGCCAGGACCTCAACGAGGACTTCACGGTGGGCAAACTCTCCGTTGCCCTCTCCGCTCCCAGCGCCAAGGGCAAGGAAGTGAAACTTTCCCTGTCTGACGCCAAGGGCACCGTAGTTTGGCAGGAGAGCCGGAAACTGACCTCTGCCGAGACCACCTTCGCCGCAGACATAGACAACGTGAAGCCCTGGACAGCCGAGACCCCCGACCTCTACACCCTCAGCGTCACCCTGTCCGATGCCAAGGGCGTAATCGAGAGCATACGCCAGCGCGTGGGCTTCCGCCACATAGAAATCAAGAACGCACAGGTCCTGCTCAACGGCCAGCCCATCCTCATCAAGGGTGCCAACCGCCACGAGATGGACCCTGACGGCGGCTATGTCATCAGCCGCGAGCGGATGCTGGAGGATATCCGCGTCATGAAGGAACTGAACATCAATGCCGTGCGTACCAGCCACTATCCCTGCGACCCGTATTTCTACGACCTTTGCGACGAGTACGGCATCTACGTCTGCGCCGAGGCCAACTTCGAGAGCCACGGCATGGGCTACGACCGCACACGCCTGGCACAGAACCCCGACTTCCGCAAGGCCATCGTCGAGCGCAACATCTGCAACGTGGAGGTGCAGAAGAACCATCCTTCCATCATCTTCTGGAGCATGGGCAACGAGAGCGGACACGGAGACAACTTCAAGGAGGCATACCATGCCATCAAGGCCCTGGACAACACACGCCCCGTGCAGTACGAGCGTGCCGGACTGGCCAAGGAGACCGACATCTTCTGCCCCATGTACTACGACTACAACGACTGTGTCAAGTATAGCGAAGGCAATTCCAACCGTCCCCTCATCCAGTGCGAATACGCCCACGCCATGGGCAACTCCATGGGCGGCTTCATGCACTACATGGAACTGATTCGCAAGTATCCCAAGTATCAGGGCGGTTTCATCTGGGACATGATAGACCAGGCCGTGCGCGGCAAGAGCAAGGTTACGGGCAAGCAGATATGGATGTATGGCGGCGACTCCGGTCGCTATCCTGCCTCCGACCACAACTTCAACTGCAACGGCATCGTTGCCCCCGACCGCTCCTTCCATCCCCATGCCTATGAGGTGCAGTACGGCTATCAGGACTACTGGGTGAAGGGCTTCGACCCCAAGGCCGGTACTATCTCCGTCTACAACGAGAAGTTCTTCTCCGGTTCGGACAACGTGCGCATGGTGCTCACCACTCTGGTGGAGGGCCGTAAGGCGGACCGTCAGGTTGTGGACAACCTCGTCCTGCCCCAGCAGAAGACCACTGCCGTGCAGGTTCCTGCCGAAGCCCTGAATGCCGCCTTGGTTGCCAACCCCGGCAAGGAGGTGCTGCTCAATGTGGAGTTCATGCTGAAGAACGACAGTCCCCTGCTTCCTGCCGGTTACGTCATCGCCCACCAGCAACTGGCACTTCAGGACCCCTATGCCGCACAGGCCGTGGCCGAGACCGCCGTACCTGCTTCTGCCGGGGGAGAGATCCTCGTGGACAGTATGCTGGCATGCTATGAACTTACTGCCGCCAACATGACCGTCACCATCAACCGCCGCACGGGCATGATAGACTATCTGGATGTGAACGGCCGTCCCATGCTGGCCGACGGCTATGGCGTGACCCCCAACTTCTGGCGTGCCCCCACCGACAACGACTACGGTGGCGGTGCCGGTATAATAAACCGAATCCAGCCATGGCGCAACCCTGCCTTCGACCTGAAGTCCATCCGTCTGGAACAGGACGGGGCATCTGCACGTGTTACCGCCAATCTGGATGTCGTGCGCATGGATGCCAGCCTTGTCCTTACCTATATATTATATGCCGACGGCAGCCTTACCGTCAAGGAGCACCTCGACGTGAACGAGGATGCCAAGCACAAGCCCATGCCCACACGCTTCGGCATGCAGTGGGTAATGCCCGAGGAGTATGCCCAGGTCTGCTACTATGGCCGCGGTCCCGTGGAGAACTACATCGACCGCAAGGAGTCCCAGCACCTTGGCATCTTCAGCCAGAGCGTGGCCGAACAGTACCATGCCTACATCCGTCCGCAGGAGTCTGGCAACCATAGCGATGTCCGCTACTGGCAGGTGCTCAATGCCAAGGGCGAGGGTCTGGAGTTCAAGGCTCACGGCCCCATGGAGTGCTCTTCATTGAACTACTTCCCCTCCGACCTCGACGACGGTCCCGACAAGAACGCACGCCAGTCCCACTCCGGCGACCTCACACCCCGCAACCTCACCGTCACCCAGGTGGCACAGACCCAGATGGGCCTCGGTTGCGTCAACTCATGGGGCGCATGGGCCGAGCAGGAATACCTCCTTGGCTGGAAGGACCGCGAATTCATGTACACGGTGAAGTATATTAAGTAACGACGTTTCAAGTTTCAAGTTTAATGTTTCAGGTTTCAGGGGTTCACGTGCCCATCCACTTTGTCCCCCTAAGATAGGGGTGACGAGCCCGTAGGGCGGAGGGGGTATGATATAAACGGAAAGGTGAAAACGGAAAACGGAAATCTGCGAGTAAGCGAGAGCAGAAGCAAAGTTTACTTTGATTATGCCGAGCGTGAGCAGATTCAAGACGATGCAGTGGCTTAAAACTGCGAGTAAGCGAGAGCAATCAAACTTGTTTGAATTGCCGAGCGGAAGCAGATTCGACAAAGTCAAAACGGAAAACGGCGGTGAGCGGCTATATCATACCCCCTCCCCCCTACGGGGTGCTCGCCCCTGTCTCAGGGGGAGAGTCAGTTACAGGAGTAAACCACACTCAACATTGTCCCTCTAAGTTAGGGGGACGAGCCCGCAGGGCGGAGGGGGTCTGACAAACGGAAAACGGAAAGGTGAAAACGGAAAACTCCCCGCTCCCCTCTCCCCGTTCAACCTTCAACCTTCAACCTTAAACTTGAAACCTTAAACTTGAAACCTTAAACTTGAAACTTGAAACCCTAACCCCTTCAACCTTCTTTACAACATGCTATCTCCCTCATTGCTCAGCGCCGACTTCGGCAATCTCCAGAAAGACATGGAGTGGTTCAACCGCAGTGCAGCACAGTGGTTGCATCTGGACATCATGGATGGTGTCTTCGTTCCTAACATATCCTTTGGTTTCCCCGTTCTCAAGTACGTGGCCAAACTGACAGACAAGCCCCTCGACGTACACCTGATGATCGTGGAGCCCCAGAAGTTCATTCCCGAGGTGAAGGCCCTGGGCGCTTACCTCATGAACGTACACTACGAGGCATGCCCCCATCTGCACCGTGTGGTGGGACAGATACACGATGCCGGCATGAAGGCCGGTGTCACCCTCAACCCCGCCACCCCCATCTGTGTGCTCGAGGACATCATCTGCGATGTGGACCTCGTCCTGCTCATGAGCGTCAATCCCGGTTTTGGCGGACAGAAGTTCATCCCCCACACCTTCGAGAAGGTGCGTGCCCTCCGCCAGATGATAGACCGCCGCGGCTCCAAGGCCCTCATCCAGGTGGATGGCGGTGTGGGTCTGGACAACTGGAAGCAGTTGCGCGAGGCAGGAGCCGATGTCCTGGTGGCAGGTTCTGCCGTTTATGGTGCCGAGGATCCCATGGCAGTATGTGAAATAATGAGCAAATGAAGAAACTCCTTCTTGTCCTGCTGCTCGCCCTCCCTGCCGCTATGCCGGTATTGGGGCAGAACGAAGAATATGCCGTGCTGATAAAGCAGGGCATGAAGGCATTGGAGGCAGACTCGCTCTCCAAGGCCGAAACCATATTCCTCCGGGCCATTGCCATCAAGCCCACCGACAAGGGCAGCGCTGCGCTCTATCGCTATGTTGGTCAGGTCAGGACACGTCAGGGACGTGCACAGGAGGCGCTGGAGGCATTCAATTCTGCCCTGCAACTTGTACCGGATGCCCGTGAGGTACTCATGGACAGGGCTTCGCTGAACATACAGATGGGCAGGAACTCGCATGCCCTCAACGACCTCAACGACCTGCTCACCCTGAGCCCCGACCATCCCGAGGCTCTCTTCTTCCGTGCCTACATCTATGCCGGGCAGCATCTGAATGCCAAGGCGCGAGCCGATTACGAACGCCTCGTCACTCTGCAGCCCCGCAACCGTGAAGCCCGTCTGGGCCTTGCCCTCCTTTGCGACAGGGACAGGCGTCCGCAGGAAGCCATGGAGCACATCGATGTCCTGCTCCGCTATTGGCCCGACGATGCCACGGTCTATGCCGTACGCGGCGGCATGTATCAGAAGCGCCGCCAGTACGAACAGGCCCTGCGCGACATGAACCGTGCCATAGAACTGGAACCCGAGAACCCCGACTTCTACATATCCCGCGCCCTGCTCTACAAGGACTTCCACAAGAAATCCCTCGCCACTGCCGACTTCCGCAAAGCCGTGGACCTGGGCGCCTCCGCCCAAGAGTGCGCCTCCATGATGTTAGAGGCGGAGTAGGAGGAGATTACAGATGACAGATTACAGATGACAGATTACAGATGACAACATCAACCTGTAGGGACACGGCATGCCATCTGTACTCTCATCTGTACTCTGTAATCTGTACTCTGTAATCTGTACTCTGTAATCTCATCTGTCCTCTGACACGCTCATAATCACATTATTTACAAATAAGAAAGAATAATTTGGGCTTTCTCTTTGTGTTTGCGTAACTTTTTATAACTTTGCACCGCAGATTGTAGGGTAAAAAGACTAATAACATGCTGACAAACATCCAAAACACCATGAAAATAACCGCCAACTTCCTTGGTGGTTCGGATTATTTTGTTAGCAAGCAAGCAAGCAAACA
>JAGAQH010000040.1 GCA_017622815.1 Bacteroidaceae bacterium
GTGTGTGTGTGTGTGTTTATAAAAATTCCGCACATAAGCAAATTATCTACGACATATTTTACCGGAACTTTCTTGTTCCTGTGGCTATCAAAAAAACTGTATGTCATAGAATAATTGTTCATTCTTATCTGTTAATGCGTATTTCTCTGCGCAAAAGTAATTAAAATTTCGTACTAAGATGTATTTTTAGAGGAATTTTTAGTCTAAAAGTAGGGAAATAAGTGAAATGACACGTTAATATTGGTTGTATTGGTACAATTGAGGAAAAAGAAATCCCCTGGCGTAATGCCTTGTATATGTAATTCTGACTTAAAAGAACCTGTCATATCGTTCCATATCATAATATTATTTAACGTGAGTTCGACGAAATATAATTGTCTATAAATTTGAAAGTAGTACAAACAACTCTCTTCTGAATCAATTTCGTCGAACTCACGTTAATTACAGTTTACGGTACGAGCGTATGCCGTAGATGGTGATGAAGAGGAAACAGATCAAAGGCAGGACGAAGGATACGTTTACGGCAGGGTGGCCGGAGATAGTTCCCATGTCGATGATAGTTCCCTGCAATGGGGGCATGATGGCACCGCCAACGATGGCCATGACAAGGAAGGCTGCTCCAAGTGATGTGTCTCTGCTGTCAACGTTCTCCAGGGCTATACCGTAGATTGTGGGGAACATCAGGGACATGAAGGCGGAGATGCCCACAAGGCAGTAGAGGCCGGTCATGCCAACAATAAGTATGGAGCCCAAAGTGCAAAGCATTGCACCAATGCCAAACACGGCAAGCAAGGCTCGTGAGTTTACGTATTTCATCAGGAAGGTGCTGATGAAACGGCTGCACAGGAACATGCTCATGGCAAAGATGTTGTAGTTCTGCGCCGTGGCCTTGTTTATGCCCAGATTGTCGGCATACTGGATGATGAAGGTCCATACCATTATCTGTGCGGCAACGTAGAACATCTGTGTCAGCACACCTTCGCGGTAGATGGTGTTGTGCCAAAGGCGCTTGAGTGTGTGCATGGCGGAATCCTGCTCGGCATTGGCCGATGTCTGTGGCATTTTCTTGATGGCAATGATGATGAACATTATCAGCACCACAATGCCAAGCATTACATACGGGTCGCGGATAACCTCCAGGTCGTGCAGACGGATTTCTGCCTTTTCTGCCTCGCTCAGTGTGTGGAAGAAGGTGTTGCCCATTTCATCGCGCCTGTCCGACCAAAGGGCGGGGAGTACCACCAGCGATGCAACGGCCATTCCGGAGAGCGAACCCATGGGATTGAAGGCCTGTGCAAGGTTCAGTCGGCGGGTGGAAGTCTCCTTGGAACCGAGTGAGAGGATGAACGGATTTGCCGTAGTTTCCAGGAAGGCAAGGCCGAAGGTCAGAATATAAAGCGACAGGCAGAAGAACAGAAAGTTCTGCATTGATGCCGCCGGGATAAAGAGAAATGCGCCTGTGGCATAAAGTCCTAATCCCAAGAGTATTCCGCTCTTGTAGCTAAACTTTCTGATGAAGAGTGCTGCCGGTACTGCCATGGTGGCGTATCCGCCATAGAAGGCGCATTGCACCCACGAGGCTTGGAATGCGGAAAGCTCCATCACCGTCTGGAAGGCTGCCACCATGGGGTTCGTTATGTCATTGGCGAAGCCCCACAGTGCAAACAGGGAGGTGATTAGGATGAAGGTGATAAGATATTTCTTTTCTACGAGTTTTTGTTGCATGGTTATTAGATAGGTCGTGTAAGTGAATCAATACAGATGGAACATGCGCTCCATCAGTTGCCATTTCTCTGCCGAGGACATGCCTGCCTTGACCAGTTGGAACTCTGCCATGTAGTCTTCCCATTCTGCCTGGCGGGGTAGGGTGGCGAGGCGTGCCATTGCCGTGTCCCATTCGAAGTCAAGAGGAGTTTCCACAATCATGAAGAGGCGTGTGCCAAGGATGTATATCTCCATCTCCAGTATGCCCACCTCGCGGATGCCTGCAAGGATTTCCTTCCAGGCATGCTCCTTGCTGTGGCGGCGCCGGTACTCGGCAATGAGTTCAGGGTTGTCCTTCAGGTCCAGTGTCTGGCAATAGCGCTTTACGGGACCGTTGTATTCTTGTACGGGATAGCCGTTCTTTGGATTTTCCATGTAATAGGGTTTTGTTGTGTGTTAGATGTTGTTCGGTTCAAAGACTTTGGGCGTTACGCTGCGGCGTACCACCTCGCGCAGTTCGGCAAGGTCCGCCACCTCTCCGGCAGCCATGGCCTGCACCAGGATATTGCCCATCGCCGTTGCCTCAACGGGGCCTGCCCATACGGGTATTCCCAGGGCATCTGCCGTGAACTGGTTGAGCAATCCGTTTTGCGAACCGCCGCCTATTATGTGCAGACGCTTCAGGATTTCGGGCAGAAGTCCGTTCACGCCCTCTATGGCATCCTTGTACTTCTTGGCAAGCGACTGGAACAGGCAACGTACAAACTCGCCCTTCGTCTGAGGTACGGGTTGGTTGCTCTGCCTGCAATAGTCGGAGATTGCCTTTTCCATGGACGGAGGGTTGGTGAAGGCCGCATCTGCCACGGGAATGATGCTGGATATGCTTGCCTGTGCGGCGGCAGGCAGCAGTTCGCCGAAGGTCTGTTCCTCGCCACGCTCCTTCCACTCCGCCATGAGGCGTTGCAGTATCCACAGGCCGGTGATGTTCTGCAGGAAACGTATGCGTCCGCCTACGCCGCCTTCGTTGGTAAACTCTGCCTGGCGTGCCTCTTCGGTAAGGATGGGTTCGGGCAGTTCAATGCCCAGCAACGACCATGTTCCTGAACTGAGGAAGGCCACGGGACCGTCGCCCTCTATTGCCGGAACGGCGGCAACGGCAGATGCCGTGTCGTGTGAGCCTACGGCAATCACCTTCACGTCTTTCAGTCCGGTCTCCTCGGCAATGTCCTTGCGTAGTTCGCCACGCACCGTGCCTGGCATCACTATGTCGCCGAAGATGCGCTTGGGCAGCCCCAAGGCTTCTATCGTTTCCCACGACCATTCCCTGCGCTTGGCGTCCAGCAGTTCCGATGTGGAGGCTATGCAGTATTCGTTGGTGGCCTTGCCTGTGAGGAAGTAACTGAACAGGTCGGGCATGAAGAGAAGATGCTCTGCCGCCTCCAGTTGTGCCGTGCCCTTTATGCTGAGCAACTGTGCCAGGGTGTTGATTTCCATCACCTGTATGCCGGTGGTGGCATAATGTTCGGTGGGGTTGAGGGTTTCAAACAACTTCTCCGTCATGCCGGCAGTCCTTGCATCGCGATAGCACACGGGATTGCCCAGCAGTTGGCCGTCGCGGTCGATGAGGCCGAAGTCCACACCCCAGGTGTCCACGCCAATGCTTTCCACCTCGTAGCCTTTTGATGCGGCTTTCTTCAGGCCTGCCTTCATGTCCTCGAACAGGGCAGGGAAGTCCCAGTAGACGTGGTCGCCGAGGCGTACCTGGCGGTTGCCGAAACGGTGTATCTCTTCCATTGTCAGTTTGCCGTCTTCTAACCATCCGGCAATGACACGTCCGCTACCGCCGCCGAAGTCGGCCGCAAGATATACTTTGCTCATGTTGTTTTGTCTTGTTTAATGGCAAAGGATGAAAACACCCGGCGCCCGGCCATAGGCATTTCCATCCGTTGCATTCTTGGTTGATTACTGTTGCAGGGGAGTCTTCTTGCCCAGAACGTAGATGTCCAGGTCCTCTATCTCCTGAGGCGTGAGCACGGAGTAGTCGCCACCAGTCTGTACGATGATGCGGCATGCCATCTCAAAGAACATGGCCCGTTCGAAAGCCTGGTCGAAATCCTTGCCGCAAACCACCTGTCCGTGATTGGTGAGCAGGATGGAATTGTGGTCCTGCATTGCTTCAACTACTGCTTTTGCCAATTCGGGTGAACCTGGTCTTAGATAAGGTATTACGGGTATCTCGCGACCTACGTGGCAGGGCACCTCGGCGGTTACGTTGAAGTTCTCGGGCTTCTTCTTCATGCAAGACACTGCGGTGGCATAGGGAGACTGGAAGTGCAGCACTACATTCACGTCGGGACGTGCACGCAGTACGCCCAGGTGGAAACCGCTTTCCATGGAAGGCTTCACGCCGTTCAGCACCTCGCCGGTGGCAACTACACACTGGGAAACCTTCTCCTTCTGCAGGGTGGGAACCCATGAACCTGTACCTGAAACAAGGGCCTCGTCGCCCAGACGCCATGAAAGGTTACCGCTGCTGCAAACTGTAAGTCCGGCATCGCCCACACGGTGTGCCTGCTTGATGAATTCCTCTATATGAAGATTGGTAATCATGATTCTTTTCTTTTATTATTATAAATAAGGTATGGATTAGAGAACCTTCTCGTAAAGTCTCTGGATTATCTCTTTGTCGACGAAACGTGGGTTGCCGGGTGTGCATACGTCTGCCGCTGCTGCCGTGGCAAGTTTGTCCAGATCTTCGGCCTTGATGCCCAGTTCGGCAAGATGCTGGGGTATGCCCACACGGATGGACAATTGGCGAACGGCCTCTACGGCTGCCTCTGCTGCCTCCTCATTGCTCATGCCTGCCGAGTAAACGTCCATTGCCTTGGCAATCTGCACGTACTTGTCTATGGCGGCAGGCATGTTGAACTCCATCACCGTGGGCAGAAGCAGGGCATTTGCCACACCGTGGGGTATGTCGAAGATGGCGCCCAGAGGGTGTGCCATGCCGTGTACCACGCCAAGACCCACGTTGGAGAAGGCCATGCCGGCAATGTACTGTGCCACGGCCATGCCGTTGCGTGCCTCTGCGTTCTGCGGCTCGTTCACGGCAGTCTCCAGATAGCGTGCTATCATCTCTATGGCCTTCAGTTCGAACATGTCGCTCATTTCCCATGCACCCTTGGTGATGAGACCCTCGATGGCATGTGTAAGGGCATCCATACCGGTGGCTGCGGTCAGGCCGCGGGGTAGGGTGTACATCAGTTCGGCGTCCACAATGGCCATCACGGGGATGTCGTTGGGATCCACGCAAACCATCTTCTTCTCGTTCTCCTCGTCGGTGATGACGTAGTTGATGGTCACCTCGGCAGCCGTACCGGCCGTGGTGGGCAGTGCTATGATGGGCACGGATTTCTTCTTGGTGTCGGCCACGCCTTCCAGCGAAACTACATCGGCAAACTCGGGGTTGTTGGTTATTATGCCCACGGCCTTGGCGGTATCCATGGAGGAACCTCCGCCGATGGCTATGATGAAGTCGGCGCCAGACTTGGCAAATGCCTCAACACCGGCCTTCACGTTGGACACGGTGGGGTTGGGCTTGATTTCGCTGAACACCTCGTATGGGATGCCTGCATTTTCCAGAACTTTCAGCACCTTGTCGGCAACGCCGAACTTGATCAGGTCCTTGTCTGTGGCAACGAATGCCTTCTTGTAGCCCATGCGGGATATTTCCTGTGGGAGCACTTCGCGTGCACCGGGGCCGAAGTATGAAACTTCGTTCAGTATAAAGCGGTTTATCATTGTATTAAGATATATAAGGTAAATGTTGAAGGGTTAGAAAGGAAAAGTAAGTCTCTCCTTTCTAACCCTGTTGGATGTTATGCCTTACTTATAGATGGGACCGTAGTTCTGGCATGCTCTGTAGTCGGCACCCTCCTTGTCCATGCCGAATGCGTTCCATGCGGCGGGACGGAAGATGTTCTCCTCGGGCACATTGTGCATGCACACGGGGATGCGGAGCATTGAAGCCAGGGTGATGAGGTCGGCACCGATGTGTCCGTAACTGATGGCACCGTGGTTGGCACCCCAGTTGTTCATTACGGAATAAACGTCCTTGAAGGGAGCCTTTGTCTCGTCCAGACGGGGCACGAACCATGTTGTGGGCCATGTGGGGTCGGTACGCATGTTCAGCACCTCGTGTATCTCGGGATCCACGTCGGCTGTCCATCCCTCTGCAATCTGCAGGACGGGGCCAAGACCCTTGATGAGGTTCAGACGTGACATGGTAACGGGCATGCCGCCCTTTGACAGGAAGTTGGAAGAGAAACCACCGCCACGGAAGTAGTCGCGGTCGGCAGGCATCCAGTTGGTGTTCTTCAGACAAGCCTCGGCATCAGCGTCGGTCATTTCCCAAGTGGGCTTCATGCAGGGTTCGCCTGCGGCATTGGTGCTGGCACCTGTAGCGTCCAGGGTGGTGGCACCTGAGTTGATGAGGTGAATCATACCGCCGGAAGCCAGACCTGTCAGTTCCTTGCCTGTTACGCGCTTCACGGCCTCGGGGCTCCAGTATGTACGCACGTCGGAGAACATCTGTCCGCAACCGGTCAGCAACTTGCCGAAGAGCATTGCCACGGCGTTGCATGCATCGTTCTCGGTGGCAACTACGTATGCCTCGCGGATACCGTTCCAGTCGAATGTGCTGCAAAGCAGAGCCTCGGTGAAGTCACCGTTGGGCTTCCAGTCGGTCCACTGGCGCTGGCCCTGGAAACCTGCTGCTATTGCATTGTGGCCGATAGCCTCTTCCTTGAAGCCCATTTCGCGGAGTTTGGGGTTGCCGAGCATCAGGTCGCGCACGATGAGGGTCATCTTCACAACGAACTCCCAGTCGGCATCCTTGCCGGCACGGTCCTTCTGCTTCTCGGGACGGTTCTTGTCCCAACCCTCGTTCACCTTACAGTATTTCTCTGTCCATGCCATTGCCTTGGCATACTCCTCGTGGTCGTAGATACCTTCTTCCATGCGGCGCAGGATTTCGGTCTCGTCCACGCTCTCGTTGCGCATGCCCAGATATTCCTGGAAGAAGTTCTGGTCAACGATACTGCCTGCGATACCCATGCACTGGCTACCTACTGACAGGTAACTCTCGCCACGCATGGTGGCAACGGCCAGAGCGGCGCGTGCCCAGCGCAGAATCTTCTCTGCCACGTCCTCGGGGATGCTGTTGTCTGCCAGGTCCTGAACGTCATGGCCATAGATGCCGAATGCGGGCAGACCCTTCTGTGCATGGCCTGCCAGTACGGCTGCCAGATACACTGCGCCGGGACGTTCTGTACCGTTGAAACCCCATACTGCCTTGGGCCAGTGGGGATGCATGTCCATGGTCTCTGAACCATAGCACCAGCAGGAAGTAACGGAAATGGTTGCACCCACGCCCTCGCGCTCGAACTTGGCCTGGCATGCTGCGGTCTCGGCCACACGGCCGATGGTGCCGTCAGCAATCACGCACTCCACGGGAGTACCGTCGGCATGCTTCACATTAGCGGAGATGAGTTCGGCAACAGCCTTTGCCAGATTCATAGTCTTTTCCTCAAGACTCTCGCGAACACCGCCCTGACGACCATCGATGGTGGGACGGATGCCAATTTTTGGATACTTGCTCATAACATTAGGTTTATTTAGGTTAGAATGTTGTTTGTTTTTTTGTGCTTACGCGTAACAAATTTAAGTAAAATATTTGAGAAACCCTCCTATAAGGCGAACTTTTCATGCACTTATCTTTGATAATCCTTAATATGGCATGTGCTGTTTTTTTCTAAATACGAACAACCTGTGCCTTTTGCCGTATCGTCGTATGGGGAGAGGATGCCGTCTGTTTCCGTATCTTCACGGCCTTGGGTGCAAGGCTTCTCGTTTCACACTTAGGTCATCCCCATTCCGTGTAAAGGCCTTTGGCGGAACAGGTAAAGGCCTCAACTTGTCCGGGTAAAGGCCTCAACTTGTCCGGGTAAAGGCCTCAACTTCTCCGGGTAAAGGCCTTTACTTGGTCATGTAAGTACAACAGGCTTTTTCTGAATGATTGTCAGGAGGATGTTTTTTTGCCTTTCCCGAGGATTTTTTTGTTCTTCCCGAAGCCCCGTTTTTGTCCTCCCGGGTGACTCGTCCTTGTCACCCTCGGTGACTCGTCCCTGTCACCCTCGGTGATTCGTCCTTGTCACCCTCGGTGACTCGCCCCTGTCACCCTCGGTGACTCGTCCTTGTTGTCCGGAGGGCGATTTAGACCTTTCACCATTGGAATGGTACGCCGTCATGATTTGCTGGCCGTTTCATGGTGTGGTTTCAGGCTGATGTAAAGAATGATTATTGTATTTTTAGATTTATTATAATGCCTTTTTTTGGGAGATTGCCCAACTTTTCATATCTTTGTCATTAAAATATACACGTATGATAAAATTCATGTCCTTAGGCAGTAGCAGCAGCGGCAATTGTTATTATCTGGCAACGGGTAATACACAGATTCTCGTTGATGCCGGCATAGGGGTGAAAAGTCTGAGGCACGATCTTAAGGAAAAGGGTATAATGCTGACAGATATCGATGCAGTATTCATAACCCACGACCATGCAGACCATATAAAGGCGGTTGGTAATCTGGCACACGATTACAAGTTGCCTATCTATGCAACAGAGGAGGTTCACCGAGGTATCAACCGCAATTATTGCGTGACGGCAAAGTTGACACCCGAATATACAAAGATAATACAGAAATCACAGACCACGGAGATAGGCGACTTCAGGCTGACTGCTTTCAGCGTACCTCACGACAGCAGTGATTGTGTAGGGTACAGGATAGAGACGGACGAGGAGATATTCCTCCTCATCACCGATATCGGACATGCCACGGAAGTTATACAGCAGGAGGTGACACAGGCCAATTTCATAGTCATAGAATCCAACCACGATGTGGACATGCTCATGATGGGACCCTATCCGGCATACCTGAAGGGCCGCATACGCAGTGGGCGCGGACACATTTCCAATGCTGACAGCGCCAAACTTATTGCCGAACATGCCTCTCCGGCTCTCCGCCGTGTGTGGCTTTGCCATCTCAGCGAGGAGAACAACCATCCGGAACTGGCCAGAAAAACCCACGAAACTGTGTTGCGCGAATATGGACTCATAGCCGGAGTAGACTTCCAGTTGGATGTATTGCGTAGAAAACAGGCAAGCGAACTGATGATTTTGACCGTATAAGACGAAAAAAGTGAAAAAAGTTTAAGGAAAATTTGGTCATTCCGAATAAAGTCCGTACCTTTGCAGTCGGAAAAACAAGACAATGCGTCCTTAGCTCAGTTGGTAGAGCAATTGACTCTTAATCAATGGGTCCAGGGTTCGAGCCCCTGAGGGCGTACTGCAGAAAAGGGATGACTTCATGAGAGGTCATCCCTTTTGTTTCATGAAGAAATAGATAAAATATATAAAGATGTTCAGAACAAGAAACTGTGGCGAGCTTCGTCTTGCCAATGTTGGCGAGGAAGTAACCCTTGCCGGTTGGGTTCAGAGTGTGCACAACCTGGGCGCATTGACCTTTGTGGACCTCCGTGACCGCTATGGTATCACCCAGCTTGCCTTTAACGAGGATTGCAGTGACGAACTGAAGTCCCAGGCAGGCAAATTGGGCCGCGAATTCGTGGTTCAGGCCAAGGGCATTGTTGCCGAACGATATTCAAAGAACAAGAACCTGCCTACCGGTGAGATAGAGATCATGGTAAGCGAGTTGAATATCGTAAACGAGTCCATGACACCTCCCTTCACCATTGAGGAGCAGAGCGACGGCGGTGACGACATCCGCATGAAGTACCGCTACCTCGACCTTCGTCGTCCCAATGTACGCAAGAACCTGGAACTGCGCCACAAGTTTGCATTTGAGGTTCGCCGCTATCTTGACCAGCAGGGATTCCTGGAGATAGAGACTCCCGTACTTGTGAACTCCACCCCAGAGGGTGCACGAGACTTTGTTGTTCCCTCACGCATGAATCCCGGTCAGTTCTATGCTCTGCCCCAGAGTCCACAGACCCTCAAGCAGTTGCTGATGGTAGCCGGCATGGACCGCTATTTCCAGATAGTAAAGTGCTTCCGCGACGAGGACCTTCGTGCCGACCGCCAGCCCGAGTTCACACAGATAGACTGCGAAATGTCTTTCGTGGAGCAGGAGGATGTCCTGCAGGTGTTCGAGGGCATGAGCCGTCACCTCTTCAAGGAACTGAAAGGTATAGACATTCCCGCCTTGCCACGCATGACATGGGCCGATGCCATGAAGTTCTACGGTAGCGACAAGCCCGATACACGTTTCGACATGAAGTTCGTGGAACTGAAAAACCTCCAGCAGGACAATGCCTCTACGGAAATAGTGGAGAGTATCTTCCCCGAAGGCTTCGGCGTATTCGACTCTGCCCAGTATATCGGTGCCATCTGTTGTGAAGGACAGGCAGTGCTGACACGCAAGCAGATAGACCAGCTGACCGACTTCGTTAAGCGTCCGCAGATTGGTGCCAAGGGACTTGTGTATGCCCGTGTGGAGGCTGATGGCAACGTGAAGAGCAGTGTGGACAAGTTCTACAACCAGGATACTTTGCAGGTGCTCAAGGAGAAGATGAATGCAAAGGCAGGCGACCTGATACTTATCCTTTCCGGCGAGGATGCCATGAAGGTGAGAAAGCAGCTTTGCGAACTTCGCCTGGAGATGGGCCAGCGCATGGGCCTTCGTCCCAAGGACAAGTATTCATGCCTGTGGATTGTGGACTTCCCCATGTACGAGTGGAGCGACGAGGAGCAGCGCCTGATGGCCATGCACCATCCCTTCACCTCTCCCAAGCCGGAGGACGTGCCCCTGCTGGATACCGATCCCGCACGCGTGCGCGCCAATGCCTATGATATGGTAATCAACGGTGTCGAAGTAGGCGGTGGCAGCATCCGTATCCACGATGCCAAGTTGCAGCAGAAGATATTCGAGATTCTCGGCTTCACTCCCGAGCAGGCACAGGAAAAGTTCGGATTCCTGATGAATGCCTTCAAGTATGGCGCACCTCCTCATGGTGGCCTGGCCTATGGTCTGGACCGTTTCGTAAGTCTCTTTGCCGAGTTGGACAGCATCCGCGATGTCATTGCTTTCCCCAAGAACAACAGTGGCCGCGATGTCATGCTCGATGCTCCCGGTGTTATTGACCAGAAGCAGTTGGACGAACTCGCCTTGGCAATAAATGTGACGGAGTAACTATAATATATATGTATAAAGTAAGAGGTTGGTGACATCAGTCGCCAACCTCTTCTTATTTGTCGTGTGCCAATAGCCGTGTATGGGCACATGTGTATATGTTCTGCTGCAGGTAATGCCCTCAGGCAAGACCGGCCAAGGCCTTGTCCAATGCCAGGAGGTCTTCTTCCGTGGTGGCCCAACTGGTGACGAAGCGGCACAGGATGTTGCCGTCGGGGAGGGGAGACCACACTTCAAAGGCGATGGACTCCATGAGTTGCTCCTTCTCCTGTGGGGTGAGGATGACAAACTGCTGGTTGGTGGGGGAATCCACTCCCATCTGTATGCCATGACTGATGAAAATGCCTCGAAGTCGTTCCGCCATTTCGTTGGCATGACGGGCAACGCGAAGATAGAGGTTGTCCGTAAAAAGCGTGTCAAACTGGATGCCCAGCATACGGCCTTTTGCCAGAAGGGCACCATGGCGCTTGACGGTGGTGAAGAAGGCTCTTGGTGCCTTGATGTTGCTGAAGACAACCGCTTCGCCGAACATGGCACCCACCTTGGTGCCACCGATATAGAAGGCGTCCACATGTTGTGCCAGCCAGGGCAGGGTTATGTCGGACTGGGATGAGGTAAGACCGTATCCAAGACGTGCACCGTCGGCATACAGCAGCAGGTCGTAGCGCCTGCACACTTCCTGTATGTCCTCTATTTCCTGCTTGGTATAGAGCATGCCCAGTTCAGTAGGCATGGTGATGTAGACCATGCGTGGCAATACCATGTGGGGATATGTCTCGTCGGCCAGAAAGGCAGACATGTACTGGTCTATACCTTTGGCTGTGAGTTTGCTTCCTTCGGAGGGTATTACCAGAACCTTGTGACCGTAGGCCTCAATGGCACCCGATTCGTGCACGTTGATGTGTGCCGATTCTGCGGCAATGACACCTTCGCATCCCAGCAGGAGGGCATCGATGACGGTCTGGTTTGTCTGCGTTCCGCCTATCAGGAAGAAGATGTCGGCATCGGGACAACCTATGGCCTGTCGTATCTTCTCCTTGGCACTTGCCGTGTATGGGTCGGAACCGTAACCGGAGGTCTTGTTGTCGTTTTCCGCTATCAGGCGTGAAAGTATTTCGGGCAGGGTCCCGTTGTTGTAATCGCTTTCGAAGGAAACTCTTTTCATGAATGTAGTATGTTTGCCTGCCATAGGGCGGCTCTGTTCTATTTTGTGCTCTTTTCGTGCTGGGCGCGTACACGTGACAGTGTCTCGGGGGTCATCTGCAGAAAGGATGCAACATATATCATGGGGGCACGGAGTATGATTTCCGGTTTCTCGCGCAGAAGTCTTTCGTAGCGCTCCTGTGCATTCTCAAAGCGTTGCGAGTCGGCATGATGCTGGGAACTGATAAGCGCATGTTCCGTAATCTTGCGGTACAGAATGCCCAGTTCGGGGCATGTGTCTATGACTTCCAGCAGTTTCTTGCGTGGCAGGGCATAGAGATGGGTGGTTTCCAAGGCCTCGATGATAATCTGGCTGGGGACGTGCTTCAGCAACGACTCTATGCACATGACTATGCGGCCTTCGAACGAGAAATGTTCGGTTACGTCCTTGCCGTTCTTGTAGTAGTACTGGCGTACCATGCCTCGTTCCACATAGTACATGCATGTACATTCCTCGCCTTCGCGCAGTACAATCTCACCCCTTAGGAACTTCATCGGGATTAGTAAATCTGCCAATACCTCTATGCTGTGAGGCTCCAGACGGCAGTATCTGCGTGCAATCTCTCTTGCAACGTCTCTTCTGTGATCCATGGTGTTTGTGTTTTTGCTTTATTGGATGGTATGTGTGGGGCAGTGTGTCTGTTCTGCCCCACTTTTTGTTTTTGCACTTAGTCTAATTTCAGCACGGCCAGGAATGCTTTCTGCGGAACCTGGACATTGCCTATCTGCTTCATGCGCTTCTTGCCCTTCTTCTGCTTCTCGAGAAGTTTGCGCTTACGGCTCACGTCACCGCCATAACACTTTGCCAATACGTCCTTGCGCAACTGCTTGACGGTTTCACGAGCAATGATCTTGGCACCTATGGCCGCCTGTATGGCAATGTCGTATTGCTGGCGCGGAAGAAGTTCCTTCAGTTTCTCGCACATACGACGGCCGAAGGTCTCGGCATTGTCAAAGTGTGTCAGTGTGCTGAGGGCATCCACGGGTTCGCCATTGAGGAGGATGTCAAGTTTCACAAGTTTGGAGGGGCGGAAACCAGACTGATGGTAGTCGAAGGAAGCATAACCCTTGGATATGGACTTCAGTTTGTCGTAGAAGTCAATCACTATCTCACCAAGAGGCATGGCATATTGAAGTTCCACACGGTTGCCGGAGATGTAGTCCTGCTTCAGCAACTCGCCACGCTTGCCCAGGCAGAGAGTCATGATGTTGCCGATGTAGTCCGTACGTGTGATTACCGTGGCATGGATATAGGGTTCCTCAATGCGTTCTATCAGTGTGCTTTCGGGCATGCCGGCGGGATTGTGCACCTCGCGCACTTCGCCGTGCTTGTCGTAAACCTGATAACTTACGTTGGGAACGGTGGTGATGACGTCCATGTTGAACTCGCGGTCCAGACGTTCCTGCACAATCTCCATGTGGAGCAGGCCGAGGAAACCGCAACGGAATCCGAATCCCAGTGCAACGGAACTCTCCGGGGTGAAGGTAAGCGAGGCGTCGTTGAGTTGGAGTTTCTCCAAGGATGCACGCAGGTTCTCGAAGTCTTCCGTCTCTATCGGGTACAGGCCTGCGAACACCATGGGCTTCACTTCCTCAAAACCGGCAATGGCCTCCTTGGCAGGTGTCACAACCTTGGTGATGGTATCGCCCACCTTTACTTCGGTGGCGGTCTTGATGCCTGAAACAATATAGCCTACGTCGCCGCAATGCAGTTCCGTGCGTGGTGCCATGTCCATCTTCAGCACGCCTATTTCATCCGCCTTGTATTCGCGGTCGGTGTTCATGAACTTTACTGCATCCCCGGTCTTTATGCTTCCGTTCACTATCTTGAAGTATGCGATGATACCGCGGAAGGAGTTGAAGACGCTGTCGAAGATGAGCGCCTGCAGGGGTGCGTCCTCATCGCCTTCGGGGTGGGGGACACGCTCCACCACGGCGCGGAGGATTTCGGGAACGCCCTCACCTGTCTTGCCGCTGGCACGAAGTATCTCTTCGCGCTTGCATCCGATAAGTTCTATGATTTCGTCCTCCACCTCATCGGGCATGGCATTGGGCATGTCGCACTTGTTGATGACGGGGATGATTTCCAGGTCCTGCTCGATGGCCATGTATAGGTTGCTGATGGTCTGGGCCTGAACACCCTGTGTGGCATCCACTACAAGCAAGGCACCTTCGCATGCCGCTATGGAACGCGAAACCTCGTAACTGAAGTCCACGTGTCCCGGAGTGTCGATAAGGTTCAGTATATAGCGTCCGTCTTCGATATCATCGCTGACAGGCAGGGGACTGACACCGGCATCGCGCCTGTAGTCGTATTCCATCTGTATGGCATGGCTCTTGATGGTGATGCCACGCTCCTGTTCCAGGTCCATGTCGTCCAGCATCTGCCCGTGTGTGGCCTTGATGGTTTCGGTTATTTCCAGAAGTCTGTCGGCCAGGGTGCTCTTGCCGTGGTCGATGTGTGCTATGATGCAAAAGTTGCGTATTCTTTTCATTAAATAAGTGTATGTACTGTTCTGCTTTTATCGTCTTCTTTTGGCAGGGTCCTATTTACCCACTTTACCCTGCCGGCGAGTTTATGCTCATCGGCAGGGTGTTGTAATTCCGTTAATCGGTGCTACGAGTACAGGAATCGTTTGATTGAGCGTTTGGGCGTCTTCTCAAATTCTTCATCTCGCAGTATTATGCCGGCAAGTTGTTCGTATGCCGGTAATTGTGTGTTGAGGAACTTTCTGTTCTCCTCCATCTTGTCGGCCAGTTCCTTACGGGAGATATCCTGTTTCTTGACAAGTTCCGGGTCGGGATATACAAGTCCGTAAAGTTTGCCTTCCCGTTGGACAACGACACATTCCTGTACAAAGGGCAGGTTGTTGAGTTTGTCCTCAATCTCCTCGGGGTAGATGTTCTGTCCGTTGCCGGAAAGAAGCATGTTCTTTATCCTGCCCTTAATGAAGATGTTGCCATGGCGGTCTATGATGCCAAGGTCTCCGGTATGATACCATCCGTTGCGGAGCGTCTCGGCCGTAGCCTCGGGATTCTTGTAGTAACCGAGCATCACGTTCTGTCCCTTTACAAGGATCTCGCCTGGGATTTCGTACGGGTTGCGGCTGTCTATCTTCACTTCCATCCGCTTTACCGTCTTGCCGCAACTGCCCAAGACAAAGTCCTTCCAGTCTTCGCATGATATGAGGGGTGCACATTCCGTGGCACCATACCCGACGGTGAAGTTAAAGCCGATGTCGTGCAAGAGCGCTTCCACCTCCTGGTTCATTGCCGCACCTCCGATAACCACCTCGTAGAAGTTGCCACCGAAGGCATTGCGTATGCCCTGGCATATCTTGTCCTTTATCTTGCGTCCGATTATCGGGGTCTTCAGAAGCAGTTTTATCTTCGGGTCGCTGATTTTCTGCATTACGGCCTTGCGCACTACCTTCTCTATAATAAGAGGTACGCACACGAGGGCTATGGGACGTATGTCGGCCAATGCCTTGAGCAGGATGCTCGGAGTCAGTTTGCTTGTGAGGAAGTGTACGTGTATGCCCCAGACGAATTCAAAGAGGAATTCAAACGACATTCCCAATGTGTGTGCCAGGGGCAACATGGACAGGAGAGTGTCGCCTGCCTTTGCGTTGTTGCCGATGAGTTCGCCTGCGCACATCATGTTACCCACGATGGCACGGTATGGAATCATTACGCCCTTGGAGTTGGAAGTCGTGCCGGAGGTGTAGTTTATTATTGCCAGTTCCTCCGGTTCGTCGGCATGGTAGGCAAGGTCCTTCTGGCCGAAACTGGCGGGATACTTCTCGCCAAAGCATCTGTTGAGATTCTCTACGGTATCCTTCAGTTTCTTGTTCTTGGCGGAAAGCAATGTCCAGTCGTTCAACTGCACAATGCCTTCAAGGTCAGGCATCTCCTTGGCGTCGAGTTTCTTCCATACAAGGTCGCCGACGAAGAGGATGCGTGATTCGCTGTGGTTTACGATATGGTGTACCTGCTCGGGGTGGAACTCGTGCAGTATGGGAACTGCTACGGCACCATAGGTGAGGGTGGCCAGAAACGCTACTCCCCAACGGCTCATATTGCGGCTGCAGATGGCTATCTTGTCACCCTTCTTGATGCCGGTGTTGGCAAAGAGGATGTGCAGTTTGGCTATTTCCTCTGCAATGTCGCTGTATTGGAAAGTCTGCCTGCCGTAGTCGGACATAGAGGGAAGGCTCCAATGTTTTCGGATGCTTTCCTCTATGTTCTTGTTAAACGAAGGATATATAGTCATTTGTCTTGCCTGATGCTATGGTTTTGTTTACACCTCAGCGTCCTTGTACAGGAAGCGCTTGATGGAACGCTTGGGAGTCTTCTCGAACTCCTGCTCCATGATGCGTATGCCGCAAATCTGCTCGTATGCAGGTATCTGCACGTTGAGGTCCTTGCGGTTCTGCTCCATGATGCTCTTCAGTTCCTCCTCGCCGAGATTGAGTGCCTTGGCCTGTTCCATGTCGGGATATACGAGGGCATAGAGTTTCTCGCCCTTCTGTATAACCACACATTCCTGTACCATGGGCAGGCTGTTGAGTTTGTCCTCAATCTCCTCGGGGTAGATGTTCTGTCCGCTTGCGCCGAGAAGCATGTTCTTGCTGCGTCCCTTGATGAAGACGTTGCCTTCGGCGTCGATGATACCGAGGTCGCCAGTGTGGTACCAGCCGTCTATCAGGGTCTCGGCGGTTGCCTCCTCGTTCTTGTAGTAACCGAGCATCACGTTGTCGCCCTTGGCCAGGATTTCGCCGGGGATGTTCTGTGGGTCGGGACTGTCTATCTTCAGAGTCATTCGGGGTGCTGCCTTACCGCATGAACCCTTCTTGAACTCCTTCCAGTCTTCGTAGGAAAGGATGGGGGCACACTCTGTGGCACCGTAGCCTACGGTGTAGTTGAAACCTATGTCCTTCAGGAGTCCCTCTATCTCTGCGTTGATGGCGGCGCCGCCGATGATGGCCTCGTAGAAGTTTCCTCCCAATGCCTCCTGCATGCCCACGCAGATGCGCTTCTTTATCTGGTCGCCCACGATGGGGATATTCATCAGCAGACGTATCTTCGGGTCCTTGATCTTGGGGAGTACTGCCTTGCGGACAATCTTCTCCAGAATAAGGGGGACGCAGATGATGATGCGTGGCTTGATGTCGGCCAGGGCCTTCAGCAGGATAGCCGGTGTGGGCATCTTGGTGAGGAAGTTGATGTGCACGCCACGGGTGAATTCGTAGATGAACTCAAATGCCATGCCATACATGTGTGCCATGGGCAGCATGGAGAGGACCTGGTCGCCGGGGCGCAGTTCATCGCCCAACTTCTCGTAACCGAACTCCGTGTTGCTCCAAATGGCGCGATATGGAATCATTACGCCCTTGGAGTTGCTTGTCGTACCTGAAGTATAGTTGATGAGTGCCAGTTCCTCGCGCTCGTCTATGTGATATGAGACGTGCTCGGGGCGGAAACTGTCGGGGTACTTCTCGCCGAAGAGTTTGTTGATGTTGTCGCGCGTTTCGTCAAGTTTCTTGTCGCGTGAGAAAACAACCTGGTAGTCTTGGTTGCAGAGGACACCTATAAGGTTGGGCATCTCCTCGGGGTTGAGTTTCTTCCAGACCTGGTCACCCACAAACAACAGGCGTGCCTCGGAGTGGTTTGTTATCTGGTGTACCTGCTCGGGGTGGAAGTCGTGCAGAATGGGCACGGCTACGGCACCGTACGTCATCGTGGCAAGAAAGGCGATACCCCAGCGTGACTGGTTTCGTCCGCAAAGGGCAATCTTATCTCCCTTCTGGATGCCTACTTTCTCAAAGATGATATGCAGTTTCTCGATTATACGGGCAACATCCTTGTACTGGAAGGTTATGTCACCATAATCGCTCATTGAGTTGCGATTCCAGTTGGTCTTCACGCTCTGGGCTAATGCCTCATTGAAACTTTCAGGTAAATGCATGGTCGTTTAATGTTATTGTTCTTAATTCCGCGTGCAAAGATACGGATTTTCTGCACATCTTACAAATATTTGTGCAAGAAATGGTGTTTTAGAACACGTTTTGTCTCTTTTAGTACGTCCTTTCCCCGAATATGCGGCTGCCTATGCGTACAATATTGCTGCCTTCCTCTATTGCTATGCGGTAATCGTCGCTCATTCCCCAGGAGCGGAACTGCATGCTTTCGCCCAACTCGGGGAATTCCCTGCAACACTGTTGGAAGAACCCGTTTGCCGTGCTGAAGTCCCGTCTTATGCGTTGCTCGTCGTCGGTGTTGGTGGCCATGCACATGATGCCGGAGATGACCACCCCCTGGAGGTTGCGGAACTCTCCGCCCCGCAGGTATTCCATGCACTCCTCGGGGGTGAAGCCGAACTTGGTCTCCTCTTCGGCAACGTGGAGTTGCAGGAGGCAGCGTATCTGTCTGCCGTTGCGCAATGCCTGTTTGTTTATCTCGTTAAGCAGGCGCGGGCTGTCCACGGCATGAATCAGGCTTATGTAGGGGGCGATGTACTTTACCTTGTTTGTCTGCAGGTGCCCTATGAAGTGCCATTCTATGTCGTCGGGCAGTATGGCGTGTTTCTGCTGGAGTTCCTGCACATGGCTTTCCCCGAATATCCTTTGGCCGGCATCGTAGGCTTCCTGTATCATTTCCGCAGGATGGTACTTGCTCACGGCACAAAGCCTGACACCTTCCGGCAGGCTGCCTGTGACCTCCTTTATGCGTTCGGCAACCATTACTCTTCTACTTTATGACGGAAAACGTCAATGAGCGGTGTTTCCGTTACACTGATAATCTTGTAGTCCCCCAGTGTGCCCTGCATGCCCTTTTCCAGGGTTTCTATGGCATTCTTCAGGTCGGTGGCCTGTACCAGGTCTGTCTGTGTGATGACCTTCTCCTTCTCGCTCTTTTCGTCGAAGGAGATGAAACCAACCTTCACGCGATACCAGCGGTCGGCATTCAGGTCTTCGTTCTCGAAGAGTTCTGCTATGCGTGCACGCTTGATGTCGCTTACCACGAACTCTCCGCTCATAAAGGGTTCCATCTCCTTGGTTATGGTTTCCTCTGCTTCCGTGAAACTGAGGGCGTCCACCAGATATGCTTCCTTTGTTGACTTGATAAGACCGTTTTCCTGTGTCTTGTCGTATTGTACTTTACATTCAAACCATTCCATAGTAGTGTATATATTATATTAATAAGGTGTGTTTGTGTTCTTGAGTTTTGTGGGTCCGGTGCGGAAACCCCGGCGGACCCACCCCCTTACCCCTCCACAAGGGAGGGGAGCATAATGCTCAGAATATCTAACTTGTATGATGTAACTACTCCCTCCCATACAGGGGAGGGTTGGGGAGGGGTCCGCCCTTTCCGTTTTCCGTTTTAACCTTTCCGTTTTCCGTTTTCCGTTTTCCGTTGAAGAAGAAGGATTTCTGCCGTTTCTTCTCCTCCGGGTCATGTTCGCAGAAGACCTGCTCCATGGTGTAGGGATGATAGCCTGTGGCGAATATTGTGGTTGCCACGGTGAGCGGCGTGGGGGTGAAGTCCTGCACCTGGTCGGTCTCCAGTCCCAGGCTCCTCGTCTCCCGCGACAGGTTTTCCATATCGCGGATGGTGCATCCCGGGTGTGAAGAGATGAAGTAGGGTATTATCTGCTGTTTAAGTCCCGCCTCTCTGTTTGTCCTGTCAAAGATGCTCTTGAACTGGTGGAACAGGGCAAAGGAGGGCTTGCGCATTATGTACAGCACATGGTCCTCGGTGTGCTCGGGAGCCACCTTCAGCCTGCCAGACACATGACGGGTAATCAGTTCGCGGGTGTACTCGCGTGCCGCCCGGTTCAGGTTCTCGTCCTTCCAGTTGTGCAGAAGCATGTCATACCTCACACCGCTGCTTATGTAACTACGCTTTATGCCGGGCATGGCGTCCACGGCACGGTAAATGTCCAGAAGCGGACGGTGGTCGCCGTTCAGGTTGGGGCATATCTGCGGATGTATGCACGAGGGGCGGCAGCACTTCTGGCAGGCCTTCAGGTTCTTGCCCTGCATCATGTACATGTTTGCGCTGGGTCCTCCCAGGTCGCTCAGGTTTCCGCGGAAGTCCGGCATCTTCGTTATCTTCTCCACCTCGCGCAGGATGCTCTCTTTGGAGCGGCTCATGATGAACTTGCCCTGGTGCGCCGATATGGTGCAGAAGGCACATCCTCCGAAGCATCCCCGGTGCATGTTCACCGAGAACTTTATCATGTCGTATGCCGGTATGCGCTTCCCCTTGTATTTGGGGTGCGGCATCCGTGTATAGGGCAGGTCGAAACTATGGTCCAGTTCCTCGGTTGTGAGAGGAGGGTAGGGCGGATTCACCACAACGTATTTGCCTCGTGTCTTCTGTATCAGGCGCGAGGCGTCCATCTTGTTGCTTTCCTCCTCCACGTGACGGAAGTTCTCGGCATGGAATCTGGGGTTCTTCAGACATTCTTCGTAGGAGTGCAGGACAATGTCCCCCGGCTCTGCACTTACCTTGTCGGCCAGGACAACGGTCTGCGGCAACGGCTCGCCTTCTATCACGGCACGGCGGAAGGCCAGGCGTGTCATCAGGGTTTCGCCCGTCAGGCTGTCATACTCAAGACTCTCGTCGTACGTCTCCATGAAGGCTTCCAGGCGGTTCACCAGTTCCTGGTTCACCTTGTCGCCCATGCCGTAGGTTATCATGTCGGCACCGGAGTCCGCCAGTATGGAGGGACGTATGCTCTCCTGCCAATAGTCGTAGTGCGCCACACGCCTTAGCGAAGCCTCTATTCCCCCGAGCACCACGGGCACATCGGGGTACAGTTGTCTCAGGCATTGCGTGTAGACTATGGTAGGGTATTCGGGGCGCATGTCGTGCCTGCCGTCGGGCGAGTAAGCGTCCTCGCTCCTCAGGCGGCGTGCGGCCGTGTACTTGTTCACCATCGAGTCCATGCACCCGGGACTGATGCCGAAGAACAGGCGCGGACGTCCCAGGCGCTTGAAGTCGCGCAGGTCACCGTGCCAGTCGGGTTGCGGCACTATGCACACGCGCAGACCTGCCGCCTCCAACAGTCTGCCCACCACGGCCACGCCAAACGAGGGGTGGTCCACATAGGCATCGCCCGAGAACAGAATCACGTCGGCGCGGTCCCATCCGCGGAGGTCCATCTCCTTGCGCGTCGTTGGCAACCAGTCACTCAGTTGGTACATTTGCGGCTATCTTATCCTTTTGCCAATCCAGGTACAGAAGAATCAGTTGGTGCAGGGCCAGAGCCTTCATGTTCTCGTGGAAGACAACGTCCTTGGCCAGATTGACGAGTTCCGCCTCACCTCCGGTGCGCTCCAGCAGGGCGCGCAGGTTCAGTTGCAGTTTCTGCAGAATCATCTCGTCCACAATGCCGTTGCTATCCAGCAGGTTGCTGAAGAGATAGTATTTGTCTATCGTCTCCAGATGCTCGTCGGTGATAGCCATTGTGCGGCTGCCTTTCATATTGCAAATTATTCTGTACATAAGAATCGTTCCTTTACTATTTTTTAGCATACAAAGGTATAAAATAATAATAGAAAATGCAAGAGATTGGGGGAGGAACTTTGATGGGCGGTGGATGATTAACGGTTAGCGATTAGCGATGAACATTTCTTTTCTCTTGCCTCTGTGTCCTCTGCGCTCTTTGCGTGCAAAATTAATCACCTTAACCGCTCTCAAACAAACCTCACGCAGAGGACGCAGAGTTCCATAGCAAACTACGCTATCGCTGGATTAGTCGCTCGCGATGCGCGACAGAGAAGGCAGAGGCAAGAGAAATGGAAAACGGAAATGTGAAAACGGAAAACGGAAAACGGAAAGGTATTCGGAGTATTCGGAGTATTCGGAAAACGTAACACGGAACACCCAACAGTAGGGACACGGCATGCCGTGTCCGAAGAACAAGAGTATAAGCGGACTCGGCATGCCGAGTCCCTACATCCCCGCCTACTTCTCCCCGCACAGGAACTGGTATGAGGCGTTGATTATTGCCCTTCTTGTATCCTTGTTGTCAATCATTTCCAGGGGGAAACCGTAGGTTATGCACTTGTAGTCCTTGCCCTGGTAGGCCACGGCTCCCGATGTCTGCCTGATGGTTGTCTGCGGAATCTGCGTAACTATCTCGATGCCGTCTTCCCCGACGGACGTTTCGGTACGGTATGTGGTCTGCATTTCATTCAGCAGCAGGGTGGCAAAGGCGGTGCCGGTGGGCTGTATGGCATTCACGCGCGCTGTGGTGTAGACGTGCGGATTGGGCTGGGAGGTCAGTGCGAACTCCGTGCCCATGCCTGTTACCTTCATGCTGTCTGTGGGCACACGGTCGGCATGGAGGTATTTCAGCACGTTGAAGGCGAAATCCCTTTGCTCTGCCGTCCGCAGGTCCTCTCCCACGTAGGCTCCGCTTGTCAGCACGCTTCCGCCCCGGGCGGTGTATGCCGTCAGTGCCTGCTGGAGGTACTCGGGGAAGGTCTGGTACTGGCGGTGCGAGTATCCGTCGAAGCGCTGGGCGCCGAGGATGAGGTCCACCATGCGGTACTTGCTGATGTCCAGTTGGGGTATGGCGGAGACCATGCACGAGGATATGGCCAGGTCTCGCTTTGCCCTGTGTTCCCCGTCCAGAAGGAGCAGGTCCCCGGCATGCAGGGCAGGGTAGTCGAAGGTGTTGCCGGCCACGGGCATGCCGTTGAGGTCGTAGACGCTGGTGTTGCTGATGTAGGCCACTCCTGGGTCCTGCTTCATGTCGAAACCGCGCAGGGTGTCGCAGTCCACGGCCTGTGCGGCGGCAAGGCGCTCGAATCCGTTTACTATCATCACCTGTGCGGCACCCTTGTCATAGGGGATGCGGGCGCACACCTCCTCGCTCTTCAGGCTGCTTCCGCCATCGTTAAGCGCGGCTATGCGGAAGCGGTAGAGCACGCCGGGGGTGGCGTTTATGTTCACCTTGTTGGCGTTCACCACGGTGCCGTTGTCCCAGCCACGGTCGTTCTGCTTTATATAGATTATGTAGGATGTGGGAATGGCCGAGGGCTCCAGAGGGTCGGCCTGCGGGTTCCAGGACAGGGTGATGACCTTCTCCCTGGTGTCGGCCACGGCAGAGAGGTCGCGCACGGGCAGAGGCTGCACCACGGGTGCCGTCTTCCTCTGGTGCACAGAGGCGTTGTACCTGAGTATGGACTTGTAGATGGCGCGGGCGATGATGAACTTGCAGTAGGGATCGTGCGCCACGAGCATGTCGGCATAGTTCTGGTGCGACAGTACCTCCAGTATCATGGAGGGCACCTGCGGTTCGCGGCTTTCGGAGTAGTTGCGGTCAAACAGGGAGCGTCTGGTCCAGTTGCCCAGGTGCAGTGTCAGGTCCTTGTGTATCTGCGCAAGCATGCCGTCGGCAAAGTCGCGGCTGGCCAGGCGGGACATGCCAGTGGCCAGTTGCTTGTCGTAGTATTGCGTGGTGTAGACTCCGAGGGTGCCTATGATGTCCATGTTGTTCCTGAGTCCTGCATCCGTGTGCACGCCGATGGCCAGTTCCAGCGGCACGCCCAGGCCGGGCATGGTGTCGTTGGGCACGAAGGCGGAACCCCGGGCCATGTGGTTCATGCCGTGTCCGCGTGCGTTGATGTCGTCGGCATAGTCGTTTTCTCCGTCCTTGGTGCTGTAGATGCTGTATGGCGCTCCCGCCCAATGCATGTAGTACCTGGCGCCCTCCAGATAGCGCGGCAGGCCGCTTATCTTCTGGTACTCCTCGCCGGCTTCTCCACGCTCTATGTTGCCCATGCCGCCGCCGAACCGGACGGCATCGGCCGTGACGTGCCCGCGATGGCTGCTATGGTTGGTCAGGCTCACGGAGCCGTCCAGGCTCTGCCCCTTGCTGAACTCGTATGTGCCCAGGTAGACCCACGTTCCGCCGCCCATGCGCTGGTTTACGCGCACCTGAGTCTGCACTCCCTTGTGCCTGATGTTGTAGACGGCATCGGGCACGCTGGTGGGCAGGGTCTTGTAGGACACGTACACGGCATACTCCCCGTCCTCGGGTATGTCCGGGGTCCAGGTGACGGTGGAGAGCCTCGAACTTTCGCTCTGTGCGTCGGCCACACGGGCCGTACCCTCCTCAAAGGGGTTCTGCTTGTCGCGGTAGAACTCGCGCCAGTGCGCAAACCCCGTTCCGCAATCCACCCATGCCCTGGGACCGTTGTCCTCGCGGTATGTGCCGCGGATGGTGGGACGGTCGTTGTCCACGATGACCTCGTTTGTCTGCGTGTCGCGCTCCCTGGGCGAAAAGACCACCGCACCGGCGTTTTCCAGCATCGGCATCAGGAAGGGCACCACGATGGTCTGTGTCAGAATGTCCTCGCATGTGCCGAAGAGTCCGGGGCGCTGCCATCTCCACTGGTCGGTACGGAAGTCGTAGTACCTGCCGTGACTTGCCCACACGGCCATGTGCCTGTCCTGCAATCCGTTGGGGATGGAGTATGGGCGGCTGAGCGGTGTGGTCCATGCGTTTTCCGGGTGGTTCACGCCTCCCCAGTATCTTGAGGAATCGGCCCGTTCCATGGTGCTGGCCGGCACAAGGTGCTCTATGGGGTAGCCGTTCACGGTGATGACTATCTTCCACTTGTTGTAGGGGTGCGGTATGTACTCCCTGATGTCCTGGTATATGGTGGCCACCAGTTCGTTGGTGAACGGCTGGCCGAGGAATATCTCGCTGACAGCAATCTCCACTTCCTTGCTCTGCGAGCGGAACAGGAGTTTCTCCACCTTGGCCTTGTCCCTGCAGGTGTAGGCCGGGTTTTCGTAGTTGGCAAAGTAAGTGCCCAACCGCTTCTTCACTGTTCTTGTGGGTTGGGCATATGCAAATGTTGCCATCATGGCAACGAGTATGTATGTCAGTAGTCTCTGCATCAGATCTTGAATTTCTCGGGGTGACGGCCTGTAAACTCCTTGAAGTAGGCCTTTATCTCAGCCATGTCATTCTCCACATTTCCAGTTGGTAAGAATGTGCGTGTGCATTTCACCAGTTTGCGCTCGTAGTCCAGTCCGTAGAGCAGGATGGGCAGGTTTGCCTTCAGGGCAATGTAGTAGAAGCCCCTTTTCCACTCGGTGGTGGGCTTGCGCGTGCCCTCCGGGGTGATGCACAGGCGGAAGGTGTCCATTTCCAGGGCCTTCTGTGCGGCTATGTCCGTCATGCCCTGCTTCTTGTTGCGGTACACGGGAATGCCACCCAATTTGCGCATCAGTATGCCCAGGGGCCAGAAGAACCATTCCTTCTTCATCAGGAAGTTGCACGTAAAGCCCTTGGCATGGCAATAGAGCATGCCTATGATGAAGTCCATGTTGCTGGTATGCGGTGCCAGTGCAATGATGTACTTCTTGGGGAAGGGTTCGGTGACCTCCTCCCTGTATCCCATCCATCCGAACAGTATTTTATGGTAGATGTTCATGTTGAAATCGGAAATCGGAAAGGTGAAAACGGGAAGCGGAAAGGTTTTCGGAGTATTCGGAGTATTCGGATTACTCGGAGTATTCGGAGTCCTCAGACTCCCCTGCCACCCCAGAGTTTTCCGTTTTGACATTTCCGTTCGTTCAAGCCAGTGCCTGTATGTCGTCTATAATGGCATCCGTGCGGTCCAGCAGGTCCTGGCGCAGTTTCTTGAAGAACTTCTTGCCGGCACCGGGCTGTACGTGTGATATGCGGCACACTATGTCGGCCTGCATCATCAGTATGCTCTCCATCACGTTTGTCACGGCATCCTTGTCAACGTTCTCATAGTGGTTCAGTGCTATGCACTCGGCAAAGAGTTCGCCACAAAGGTTGTTTACGCATTTCTTGAGTTCACGTCTTTTCATAATGTAAAAGTGGTGTATGGTTTGTGTTATGATGTTTTGTTTCCAGTTGCTAAGGTACATATTTATTTAGATATTGGCAAGCGGATACTTCTATTTTATCTTATTTGCCGTTTTTTTTGCACTTGCTTGGGCGTTTCTTTGGTATTTCGCCCGCTTATTCGTACCTTTGACCACAGTCTTAGGTACTCGCGCTCGGAAATACTCAAATAAATTTGGTATTTCGCTCGCTTATTCGTACCTTTGCTTTGCGAACATTGTACAACAACATTTAATAAATTTCAAGACAAATGGAAAAAAGTGCATTGCAGATTGCAAGAGCAGCTTACCAGCCTAAGCTGCCCAAGGCCCTCCAGGGTGCTGTGAAGGCCCAGGAAGGTGCCGCTACCCAGAGTGTAGGCAACCAGGAGGAAATCAAGGCCCTCTTCCCCAACACCTATGGCATGCCCGTGGTGGAGTTCGTTTCTGCCGAGAGCGAGAACAACACCGCCATCAATGTGGGTATCATCCTGTCCGGTGGCCAGTCTCCCGGCGGTCACAACGTGATCAGCGGTCTCTACGACGGTGTGAAGTCTCTGAACAAGGACAGCAAACTCTACGGTTTCCTCATGGGGCCCGGCGGTCTGGTAGACCACAAGTATGTTGAGTTCACCGACGAACTCATCGACGAGTACCGCAACACCGGCGGCTTCGACATCATCGGTTCTGGCCGTACCAAGTTGGAGAAGGAGAGCCAGTTCGAGGCAGGTTACGAAATCCTGAAGGAACTGGGCATCAAGGCTCTGGTTATCATCGGTGGTGACGACTCAAACACCAACGCCTGCGTTCTGGCCGAGTACTATGCCGCCAAGCAGTATGGCGTACAGGTTATCGGTTGCCCCAAGACCATCGACGGCGACCTGAAGAACGAGCAGATCGAGACCTCCTTCGGTTTCGACACCGCTTGCAAGACCTACTCCGAACTGATCGGCAACATCCAGCGCGACTGCAACAGTGCCCGCAAGTACTGGCACTTCATCAAGTTGATGGGCCGCAGCGCTTCTCACATCGCTCTGGAGTGCGCCCTGGAGACACAGCCCAACGTATGTCTCATCTCTGAGGAAATCGAGCAGAAGGAAATGTCTCTGGACGACGTGGTTACATACATCGCCAAGATCGTGGCCGACCGCGCAGCCGATGGCAACAACTTCGGTACCGTCCTCATCCCCGAGGGTCTCATCGAGTTCATCCCCGCCATCAAGAAACTCATCCAGCAGTTGAACGAGGTTCTCACCGACCCCGCTACAGGCGAGTCTCGCGAGTTTGCAGGTGCTGAGGAGCAGATTGCATTCGTCAAGGGCAACATCGCTCCCGAGAACCTGGCCATCCTCGAGTCTCTTCCCGCCGACGTGGCACGCCAGCTCTGTCTGGACCGCGACCCCCACGGCAACGTGCAGGTTTCTCTCATCGAGACCGAGAAGTTGCTCAGCCGCATGGTTGAGGGCAAACTCGCCGCATGGAAGAAGGAAGGCAAGTACACTGGCAAGTTCAGCGCACAGCACCACTTCTTCGGCTACGAAGGCCGTTGCGCCGCTCCCTCCAACTACGATGCCGACTACTGCTACAGCCTCGGTTTCAACGCCAGCCGCCTGATTGCCAACGGCAAGACCGGTTACATGAGCGTCATCAAGAACACAACCGCTCCTGCCGCTGAGTGGATTGCAGGTGGTGTGCCCATCACCATGATGATGAACATCGAGCGTCGTAACGGTGCCAACAAGCCCGTTATCCGCAAGGCTCTCGTTGAACTGGACGGCGCTCCCTTCAAGTTCTTCGCCGCCAACCGCGAGCAGTGGGCAAAGCAGACCCTCTACGTTTATCCCGGTCCCATCCAGTACTGGGGTCCCACAGAGGTTTGCGACCAGTGCACAAAGACCCTTGCTTTGGAGCAGGCTAAGTAATTCTTGATGCCTCAACAAAGGAAGACAAATACATCCACCCGCCGGACTTCTCCCCGCAAGAAAGGGAAGAAGACCGGTGGGTTTTTCCTGCTCAGATGGTTGCGCAGCATACCGCTTTGGGGTTTCGTCTTGGGCGGTGTGGGTGTGGTGGCCCTATACTGCTTCGTGCTGTTCCACTTCTTCGTGGACCCGTACAGTTTCCAATGGAAGGCCATATACGGCGAGACCACATACCCGTCGGAATACACCGTGCGAGGCATAGACGTGAGCCACTATCAGGAGAAGATAGATTGGGCACGGCTCAGGAATGCCAACATGGGCAACGACCCTGTCACCTTCGTCATCATCAAGGCCACGGAGGGAGTTTCGTTGATGGATGATTACTTTAACGATAACTTTTACCAAGCACGCAAAAACGGCTTGATTAGAGGTGCTTACCATTTCCTTACACCCGATGTTCCGGCCAAGAAGCAGGCGCAGTTCTTCCTTCGTCAGGCACACCTCGAGGAAGGCGACCTCCCCCCTGTGCTCGACATTGAGGACGAGCGCAAATGGCTTGCTTCCGGCAAGAACAAGAAGCAGATCCAGCGCATGGCCCTTGACTGGCTTGATGTGGTGGAAAAGCATTATGGCGTGAAGCCCATCATCTATAGCAGTTACCGTTTCCGCCGCGACATACTCAGCGACAAGCGTTTTGCAGAATATCCCTTCTGGATGGCGCACTACTACGTTTCCGAGCCAGCCAAGGACATCAAGTGGACCTTCTGGCAACACACCGATTGCGGCAAACTCTCCGGCATCAGGGGTCCCGTGGATTGCAACGTATTCCAAGGTTCGCGCGAGGCTTTGGACAGTTTGCTGATAAAAGAGATACCTGTCAACTGACTATCCGTAATATAGTCTGTACATCCCCCATGAAACATCACAACAACCTCCTCCTCCCCCTTTTTCTTCTTCTCCTTACTTCCCTTTCGCTGAATGCCACCGCCATGAGGCGCCATGAAGATGACGCCCAGGGTAAGGCGCCGACAAGCATCAATCTGGTTTTCATAGGCAACAGCATAACGGCAGGTGCAACACTGAGCTACCCTTCCCGACAGGCACCGCCAGCCATTTGCCGCGATATGGTGGAGAAGGCCACAGGTGTGCATACGAATGTCTATAACGGAGGACATTCGGGTATAACAACCTTCGGTTTCATGCCAGGGCGCAGGGACTTTGTCAAGGTGGTGGACGCCGCACTACGTTTCCAGAAGGCCAACGGCGGGGTGGTGTACTTCTCCATCATGCTCGGCACTAACGACAGCGCATGCACAACCACGGAGGGAGCACCCGTCAGTCCCGAAACGTATGGCAGGAACATGCGCACCATCATAGACAGCCTTATCCACGCCGTGCCCTCGTGCCGTATCTTGCTCAATTACCCCATCTGGTACAGCCCCAACACGCACAATGGTGCACGCTATCTTCAGGAGGGGCTCGACAGGTTGCGCAGTTATTATCCCGTCATAGACACCATCGTGGACGAGTACACGCAGGTATACGGCGGCAGCAGCAAGGCATGGCGCGGCTTCAAGAACAGGAAGAAACTCTTTACGGCAGAAAAAGGCCGTTCCGGCACCTTCTATCTCCACCCCAACGCCCAAGGCGCCCATCGTCTGGCAGAGATATGGACGGAACGCCTGCTGGACATCATTGCCGAAGACGGACACCAATAAATGATGGGATAAGGGAACCGTACGTCCTTTCTGTCCATGTCTTGAGAATGTCCTCCCGACGACTCGCATTTGTCCTCCCCGATGACTCGCCCTTGTCACCCTCGGTGACTCGCTCTTGTCACCCTCGGTGACTCGTCCTTGTTGTCCCGACGACTCTTTCTTGTTGTCCCGACGACACAAAATGTTCCTGAGGCCGGTGAGAATAGGGCACGTCACTTCACCACCTCATATTCCATGCCGAACCAGTCGTTCAGGGTAGATTCCACCTTGGCGCTGATTTCGGGAGTGATGTTTTTCTTCACCTTCTTGTACACGTAGAGCACGGCCACTCCGTCGTCCACTATACCCAGCATTTTATACACTGCGCTGGGGATGAGGTCCATGGGCATGATGGTGTATGCTATGGCGGCATAGATGAGGGCACGGTCCAGAGTGGAGGTCTTCTCATCGGCCAGCACATAGTAGAATTGCAGGATGGGTCGCGAAGCCCTTCTGCCGGCTTTCAAGGCCCAAGGCTGTATCCTCTTTATGAGAGCGTTTATCTTTTCGTGCCAGTTCACGTCCTTCAGTCTTGCCAGAAGGTGTTTCACCTCCTTGCCCTTGGTGAAGTATATCATTATCAGGATGCATATTCCCAGTGTTGTCATGTCTTTATCTCCTATTGTTTTGCTTATACATTATATTATATAGAGTATATTATATAGAGTCTCTGCACAGGCGGAATCTGTCACCGTCACATCCTCTTACCATAGGACACGATGCCGTCCTCTTCGTTTAATCCCTTTTCAGATTCCTGTTCTGACTTCGTCAAATCTGCTTCCCCTCGGCTATTCAAACGGCTTTGATTGCCATCGCTTACTTGCACCTTTCCGTTTTCCGTTTTCACCTTTCCGTTTTCCATGGCGTACATCGGCGACCAGTACCAACCGCTATTGGGGTAATAGTAACAGTAGTCCATGTAGACCGTCCAGTCGTAGTAGTCGGCTATCTTCGTCAGGTAGAATCTGTCGCTGCTGCTACCGAAGCGTCCCTGGAAACGGTCCGGAGTCATCTTGTAGTCGTAGATGGCACAGTCCAGACTTGGGTCGCTATAGTATTCCAGATAGATTACGCCGTTGCGTATCTCCCAGTCGAAGCGGTTGTAGATGTGGGTGTAGGGACCGCGCTCGTAGTAGTCCACCTGCTTGCCGTAGCCATAGGTGGCCCCGTCGTATTCGGGATAGAATACTATGTCCGTGTCGTAGGAGTCGAAGGTATAGAGACGTCCGTTGTGGCGGTAGTTGTAGTACATGCCGAAGTCGCCCGTCCACTGCCCTGCGAACTTTATGGACTGGTGCACGTCCATGTCCTCATCCATGTTCCATACCACGTTGCACGAACTCATGCCGAGCAGAGCAAGCATCATTATGCAGATGTTTCCGAGTAAGGTTCTTCTTTTCATATCATTATCCTCCTTGTTTAGGTTTTCAGGTTTGGTCCTGTTGTAGTTTTTGTTTCTTCTGTTGCAAAGATACACTCATGTCTTCATTAAACCAGGGGGAAAATGCAGAATAGTATGGAGGAAAGTCCTCTGTACTTAGGGAAAAACACTGGGAGGTTCTCGTGTTGCTCCAGGGGGCCTTACCTTCGGATTTTAGCTTTTTATTTGGAGAATCGCCTGGAAAAGCGTACCTTTGTCTTGCATGAACGTACGGGACGATAGCGAGAGGGTACTGCTCGAGGGTGCAAACTGGAAGGAGTTGCGCTTCTATCAGAAGTCGGAGGCATTGTATCAGATGACCTTTGTCTTCTGCGACCGTTTCCTGCCCAAGCACGGCGACCGCACGGTGGACCAGATGGTACAGGCGGCCCGCTCGGGCAAGCAAAACATCATAGAGGGCTCGGAGGATGGCAAGACCTCCACGGAGATGGAACTGAAACTTCTCAACGTGGCACGCTCCAGCATACACGAGTTGAGGGAGGACTTCAAGGACTACCTGCTCTCGCGCAAACTCTCGCTATGGGACAAGCGCCACCCCCGCTATGAGAACATGCACAACTTTACCAAGGCGCACAACAGGCTGGGTGACTATGAACCATACTTCGCAAGGTGGACCGACGAGGAGATGGCCAATATAGGCTACACTATGTGTTGCCAGATAGATGTGATGATGAACGGTTACCTTGCCACTCTGGAGGACCGCTTCCGCAAGGAGGGTGGCATGAAGGAGCGCATGTACAGAGTGCGCACCGGCTACCGTGCAGAGCAGGACCGCAAAATGCAAGAGATGGAAACCATCATCAAGTGGCAGGCAGAGCGGATCAAGGAACTCGAAGCCGAACTGGCAAAGAGGAAATAGGAGAGAGCCAGAGAGAGCAGAGGATGCCAGAGGACGCCAGAGGACCTGAGCATAAGAGCCCCGCAAAATCCCATCCAATCCTATAGTATCCTATAGAATCCTCTTCAATCCTCTCCCGTCCTCTCCAATCCTCTCCAGTCCTCTCTAATCCTCTCTCGTCCTCTTAACTAAAAACCAAAAACACTATGCAACAACTACTTATCAGCGCAGCCGGACTATGCGGAGCCACCATGCTGGGTTCCGTGCTCGGCTTCTTTATAAAGGAATTACCACACAAGTGGAACGACACCGTCCTGGGATATTGTGCCGGTATTATGCTGGCGGCATCCACCATAGGACTTATAGTGCCTGCCTTCGAGGGGGTGGGAGAGGGTATGCCCTGGTGGCTTATAGTGGCGGGAGTGATGGCAGGTGCCTTCTTCCTGAACGTCATAGACCTTGTGACGCCCCACATGCACACCATCACGGGACTTGACACGGAGGAGCATCGCAACAATGCATCGCTGAACCGCATTATGCTCTTCGTCATGGCCATAGCCATACACAAGTTCCCCGAGGGCATAGCCGCCGGCGTGAGCATGAACGGCGACGAGGCAACCTCGTGGGCTGTTACCATTGGCATTGCCTTCCACAACATTCCCGAGGGCATGGTAATCATCGCCCCCCTGTTGTTGGCAGGAGTGTCGCATGCGCGCACCTTCATGATATCCCTTGCCATAGGTCTGCTGGAGGTGGTGGGAGTCCTCGTTGGCTATGGTCTCGGCGCCATGTCGGTCACCCTGCTTCCCGTTATGCTCGGCTTTGCAGGCGGTGCCATGCTCTACGTCACCTCCGACGAAATGATACCAGAAACCCATGCCCATGGCTATCAGAAGCAGGCAACGTATGCCCTCTTGCTGGGCTTCATGTCCATGCTCCTGCTTGAGGAACTGTAGGCCCTTTGCGCCTATGCATACTCCTGCGGACTGATTACCGTGTGTATGTTGTCTATGTACTTGCCCAGCGGAATCATGTAGGGTTGGAACACTATCAGGCGCTCGTCGAAGGGAGCGCTGTTCACCACTATGTCCTTGGTTATGTCTCCGTTGGCACACACATAGGTGATGATGCTCTTCAGGAAATCCTCCTGCTCGCTGTTCAGCGTGTTGTCCGACAGGTACTGGCTGAAGCACTTCAGCGCCTCTTTCATGTCCACGCCCACCATGGTGCGTATGAAGGCCGCCACGTTGTTGCCATAGGGTTTGCCCAGGGTGTATTTGTCATAGTCCTCCCTGTTGCCCAGTTCCACCCACAGGATGCGCTCCAGTTCGTCTATGTCCTGGGTGGAGAGTTGTTGCAGGTTCTGTATTTTCCTTAGCACGGGCAGGTCTCTGTTTTGTGCCAGGAAGTCCAGTACGCGCTGCTTGTAGGTGATGCGCGGAGCCACGCCCGTTGTCTCGCCCTCGTCGGTAATCACGTCCTTTATGTCCACCACAAACCAGCGGCCCTTGCCTTCGCGCAGGAACTGCATCAGGTCGCGCAGGTCCTTGCGCACTTTTTCCAGCCAGCGCAGGGAGGCGTTCTCCCATGCCGTGGCCGACAGCACCTCCTTCAGTGTCTTCATCTTTGCCTGCACCTGGGGCAGGGTGGCCTTGCTCTCCACCAGCGTGCCGGCCAGTGTCCGCACCTTCTCTATCTTGTTGCTTGCGTTGTATTCCTCGTTCACGAGGCCCAGTTGTATGCTGAGCATTATGGCGTCGAACATCTTTGCCGTCACCTCGGCCGTGTTTTTGGGTAACAGGGGTGCTATGTCCGTCTTCAGTGTCTGCACATCCACCTGCGAGAGCGACATCCATGCCTCGTCCGTCTTGAAGCGGCTCACCGTTTCCCAGCGTGTACGCACCGATATGTGCGAGTCCGACAAGGCGGCTACCTGTTCCTTCAGCATGGCCTTCAGCCCGTCGTGTAGGCCACGGGCAAACTCGTCCTCCTGATACTGCTGGTGTTGCAGATGGAAGGCTATCTCCGCACGCAAGCCGAAGAGGCGTTCCGTCAGCGACACCGTCGTGGCGGCACAATCCCCGTTGTCCTTGTCCTCGAAGAACTCCAGGTTCCGGCACCAGTCGAAGATGTAGAAGCCTTCCTTGTCCTTGCCCTCGCCGAAGAGGTCGGGCGACAGGCGTGTGCCGCGTCCCTTCATCTGCTCGTACTTTATGCGGCTCTTCACCGTCTTGAAGAAGACCAGGTTCACTATGTCCGGCACGTCAATGCCCGTGTCCAGCATATCCACCGACACGGCTATCTGCGGGTCAGCGTCCCTCACCTCGAAGCGGTTTATCAGGTCCTGGGCATAGGTCACGTAGTTGTCTATCAGCACGCAGAAGTCGGGGCCGTATTCGGGGTAAAGTTTGCAGAAGCGCTCCACTATCATTTCCGCATGCCTGTGGTTGTAGGCAAAGATTATCGTCTTGCCTATGCGCTCGCCATACTGAACCTTTATGCCGTTCTCCATCAGGTCCTGGAGCACGGCATCCACGGTGTCCCTGTTGTATATGTAGTTGAATATCTCTCCGCTGGCTATGTCGCGCACATATTGCGGCCGGCCGTATTCCGCCTCATCTTCCGCCACCATGCCCAGGGCAGGCTCCTCCAGGGGCTTTACGGCCTGTTCGTATTGCCAGACTTCCTCCAGTTGCTCCCTTTCCTTGGCTGAAAGGCTGTTGTACTTTATTCCCTCCTTCAGTATCAGCGAACCGCGTTTCAGCCCCTTGTAGTTCACCAGGTATCCATCATTCACGGCATCCTCCAGTTCGTAGGCATAGTTGGGCACGCCGTGTTCCATCTCGAAGACATCGTAGGTGCTCTTGTCCACCTGGTGGCGCGGTGTGGCGGTAAGGCCAACCAGCATGGCATCGAAGTAGTGGAATATGGCCCCGAACTTTCCGAAGATGGAGCGGTGCGCCTCGTCCACTATTATCAGGTCGAAGCGTCCCACGGAGAAGGTCTTCTCGTCTGTGTCTATGCAGTTTATCATCGTCTGGTAGGTGGAGAACATTATCCTTGCCTGCATGTCGCGCTCCGTGCCCGAGGCATTGTCGCTCAGCACGCAGGTGGTGGTGTGGGGCAGGAGTTTCACGAAGTTCTTGTGCGCCTGGTTCACCAGACTTGTGCGGTCGGCCAGGAACAGGACGTTCTTCACCCAGCCGTTGCGCATGAGCACGTCCACCAGCGATATGGACACGCGTGTCTTGCCCGTACCCGTGGCCATCACCAGCAGTGCCCTGCGGTGCATGCCGTTCAGGTGCTCGCACACCGCCTTTATGGCCATCTTCTGATAGTCGCGGTCGGTGATGTGGGGCTTCACGCTGAAGTCCGTTATGTCCTTGCGCTTGCGTTGCTGGATGATCCATTCCAGGTCGGCGGCCGTGTGGAAGGCATACAGGCGGCGCGGAGGATAGCCAAGGCCGTCTATTATGTATGTCTCGAACCCGTTGGTGTAGTATATCACCGGCCTTGTGCCGTACTGGCGTTCCAGACAATCGGCATACAGTTCCGCCTGGTGCTTGCCCTTGGTGGGAGAGACGGACGTACGCTTGGCCTCCACCACGGCCAGAGGCTTGCCGTCGCCTCCGAAGAGCACATAGTCGGCACGGCCCGTGTCGTGTGCGTTGGGCATGCCCTTGAGTTCCACCTCTATGCATGCCTTCAGCGGTTCCACGGCACCTTCCGTGGACAATACCTGCCACCCTGCCTCGCGAAGCATCAGGTCTATGTACATTCTGCGTGTCTCCGCCTCGGATATGTCGCATGCTACCTGTGCCACGGGTGTGGTGTCCTCCACGGCACTCATGTCCGAGGATTGCACCAGTGCATCCGTGGAGGGAGGCACGGTGGGGGATGGTGTCACGAACGAGCGTTCTATGGAATTTGGCACCAGTGTCTTGTCGAAGGGGCGAACCTCGCTGACCACACGAAGTTTATGGAGTATGGCGCCCACCACGTTGTAGAGGTTCAGCAGGCAGAAGAACGATTCTCGCTTGCCCGTGTTTCCTGCATGTGCGGCAACGTTGCCCACCTTGCGCACATAGTGCACCGCCATCATGGTGCGGTCGTCACCGATGAACTCCTTGAAGGGCATGCCGTCCACCAGTTCGAAGAGCGAGGTGCGTTCGCCCACCTCTATGTTCTTCATCCTGTACAGGGCCCTCACCAGGTATTCCAACGCCCTTCGTGCGCTGATGGCACTGATGTCGGGATTGCTGACTTGGTTCTCCTCGCATGCTGAGCAAAGGCGGTGCAGGTCGTGCAGTTCCAGGTCCTTTATGTAGTCAAAATTTCGCATAATGCTTTTTTGAAAGTCTTTAGTGTCCTTAGTGTTCTTAAGGTCCTTAGGGTCCTTAAAGACTTTAAAGTCCTTAGGGGTTCAGTATCCTCTGTTCTTTTTTCTCATTCTCATCATTCTTTCGCTGAAGCCACCTTCTTTCACGAAGTCTTCCGACAAGCGTTGTATTTGTTTGTGAAGCAGGTAGTCGGCTTGTTTCAGTAGCACAATGGTCATGTTGGCTATTGTTTCGGGTGGGCGACTTTGTGCCAGTTGCATGAAGTATTCTCCATCGTTGTGCTCTCTGCCTATTCGTCGCATGGCATCGAGTTCTGCCGAGCCTTCTTCCCACTGGCGGTGCTCACGGGTTTTCAGATAGTCTTCGAAGTCTTCGCGGAGTTCGTGCAAACTGGCCTTTGCCACATTCAGCAGTTTCAGTTCCGTTTTGGCAGAGGTGGCAGAGGCCATGCACCCTTCCACAATATTCTGTTTGCCCGACCGTGCAGCCTGAATCATCTGATCCACGGTGCGGTCGCCCCGTTGCAGGTAGGTGTGGCAAAAATAGTAGGTCAACTGAAAGATGACGTCCGTCTTCTGATAACTCAGCAACTTCTTATAATTGCCTCTTTGCGGAATCAACTCTTCGCCCATGATGCTTTTGTTTTGGATGATTATTTTGTCTTTTTGGTCTTTATTATCTTTTTGCGTCCTTAAAGTCTTTAGAGACCTTAGAGTCCCTCCAACTCTTACCCAAAGTGCTCCTGCATCCTTGCATTGAATAGGGTTTCCGTTTCGCTTATAGATTGCTTTATCAGTTCCTTCTGCTTCTCTATGGCTTCTATCTTGGTGGCAAATTGGTGTTGTAAATTAAGAGGGGTGTCAAAAACATTAATATTGTTAAGATTTGCTTGAGTAAGCTTTGGTTGAGCACATCCTGTAATTATGTATGATATATCCATAAGGTTGATATAATATTCCATAAAAACTTGGGTGCAATATTGTTTGAATCTTAGAATGTGTGCATGATTGTTTACCCAAGTTTTTCCTTTAATAGGAAATGCGATAGGAGTATGTCGGACTTCAAGATTTGCTCCATCTTCTGATACTAATAAAAAGTCACCATCAAATATGTAATCACGAACATGGTCAACTATACCAGATGCCCCATAATAAGGTATTTCTCCTTCAATTCTATCCTTTGCAGTAATAGGTTTGCGTTGGTAGTCAAGATTATCACAAATTGTATTTAACTTCTTCACCTCCCATCCCTTTTCATTAGTTATGGGGTCTCCAAACATATCATAGAATATAGATTGTGCCAGTGCATCGAGTTCTTTCAGTTGCTCGCGCTTCTTTTCTATAATGCCACTCAGCAAATCTAACTCGGATACAATCTGCTCTTGAACGGGGAGAGGGGGGATTGCAACCTTGACACTACGAACTAATTCACTATTTAGGTTGTTTACAACTCCCCCAACTGCTAATCTTTTGAATTCTTGATAAATGTTTGGGCTTGTTAAATAATAGTACAAGAAATTCTTATCAAAGATATTGTTGTTGTCTCTAAGTACCAACCAACCATCGTGAATGCAGCCATCAATTCCTAGGATATAAGGCTTACCAAAACTCATAGAGTTGGATAATATGAAGTCGCCTTTGTAAACCATACGCGATTTTTTTATACCTTCGGGTTTGATTTTCTCCTGTGTAGATGTTATGTATCTTGAACCTGGTGTCGCATCACCAATTTTAATCCAATTTATGCCATCTTCCATATCTGTTAAAAAAGCATTAATCGGACGCGGAGAACCACCACGTTCAATTACGCACACCTCCCCAAGTTTCTTTATCTCCCAACCTTGCTTCATATATAGCTATAAATCTTTGCGTAGTTCCTCAATCTCTGATTCTAACTTTTTAATTTTCAAGTGTAAAGGTGTTGTTCTAGAGAACCTATACTTATTGTCTCTATCTTGAATGAATAGTTGATTGTTAAGTTTATTTAATTGATGCTCCTTTTTCTCAATGCGTTTGCGAATACATTGCTTGCTATTTCTGTATGGTACCCAAAAAGCAATAATTGCAATGATAGTACCTACTATGGATATAAATAGTTCTATGCTCATAAAAATATTATTATTTGCGTTTAATGTTAGTCGTTAGTTTAAACTTAAATTCCCTCGTCACTCACGTTTCTACCTTACGTATAGTGTAACTCTTATCCTCGTATTGTCAAGCCTCTGTCCTCGTATTGTCAAGCCCTTCGCCTCACGATGCGTTGCCCTTCGCTTCACGATGCATAAATCGGTTGATGGTAATTAGTGTAGTTGTATAGTGTGGCACAAGATTATTGTCTGCTAACTTTCCAATATCCGCCTTTGGCACTTCCTACTCTTTCCACAAGTCCTGCGGCACGCAGTTGGCGTATGATTTTCTTTATACCGCTTTCGGAAAGTCCGATGGCATCTTGTAGTTCCTTGATGGTGATGTAGGGATTCGTTTGCATTGCATCCAAAACCTTTTGTTCACTTTTCCGGTTACTTTTCCGGTTACTTTTCCGGTTACTTTCAGCCATTTCTTGAACTGCTTGCAGTAAGCAACGTAGCATAAATGTGATAAATGGAGTACTTGAAGCCTCACGGTCACTTTGTGCTATCGCCTCGTAGTATTCGCTTTGATGCTCCTTTACCAAAGTTTCTACCGGTATCCATGCAAATATGGGGTTCCATTGCATTAGGAGAAGTGTCTGCCACATGCGCCCCATGCGTCCGTTGCCGTCAGCAAAGGGGTGTATGAACTCAAATTCATAGTGGAACACACAACTGCTGATGAGCGGATGTGTTTTGGTGGTGTGTACCCATTGGAGCAGGTCGGACATCAACAGGGGTACACGTTCCGCAGGTGGTGCTATATGTACACATTTCTGTCCGTCGAATATACCAACGCCACCACTTCTGTATCGGCCGTTTTCATTTACAAGGTCGGTCATCATAAGGCGATGGGCACGAAGCAGGTCTTTTTCCTTGTAGGGGTTCAGTTCCAGAAGCAGTTCATAGGCATCCAGGGCATTCTTTACCTCTTGGATTTCATTTGGCGCACCCAATACACGTTTGCCTTCTATGATTGCCGTAACCTGCTCTATGGTGAGCGAGTTGTTTTCTATCGCCAAGGAGGACTGTATGGTCTTGATCCTGTTTTCCTTGCGCAGACGTGGAGATGGCTGATGTGACGGGTCGGCAGACAGGTGTCCTATCAGTTCGGCCACATCGGCTACAAGTGACATCATTTCGTCGGTCAGTGAAAAGGGCGGTTTATAGTCCATTATCGTCTTGTTGTCTAATATTAAATTAGTTTCCCTAAATCATCTTCTTCAACTCGTCCATGGCGCCGAGTATCTGCTCCTCCAGTGCGCTGATACGGGTCATTATCACCTCGGGGGCATCGTAGACGACTTGTTCGCGCTCCACTTCCTTGTACTTGTTGATGGAGAGGTCGTAGCCCTTTTCGCGTATCTCCTCCACGGGGACAAGGAAGGACTGCTCCTTGCGTGTGCGCCCGGTTTCGCCCTCAAGGTTGTGGAAACGGGCTATGAGGTCGGGGATGTCGTTCTCGCTTACCTCGTTGCGCTTCTGGTCGAGGGAGTAGCCGTCGGCCTTCATGTCGTAGAACCAGACACGGTCGGTGCCTCCGGCATTGGTCTTGGTGAAGATGAGGATGGCGGTGCTCACGCCGGAGTAGGGCAGGAACACGCCCGAGGGCATGGAGATGACGGCCTCCAGGCGGTGGTTGTCTATGAGTTCCTTGCGTATGGACTTGTGGCCGGTGCTGTTGCCGAAGAGCACGCCGTCGGGCACGATGCTGGCACAACGTCCGCCAGTCTGCAACATGCGCACGAAGAGGGCCAGGAAGAGAAGTTCCGTCTTCTTGGTCTTGGTGATGGCAAGCAGGGACTTGCTCACCGCCTCGTTGTCCAGGCTGCCCGTGAAGGGAGGGTTGGCAAGGCAGAGGGTGTAGCGGTTCTCATCGGTGTTGTCCGTGGAGAGGCTGTCGCGATAGGCAATGTCGGGATTGTCCACACCATGGAGCATGAGGTTCATGGCACCTATGCGGAGCATGGTGGCGTCCGTGTCGAAACCGTGTAGCATGCCGCTCTTGTAGTGCTCCGAGTTCTCGCGCTTGAGCAGGTCGCCCTTGTAGTTCTGCTGGATGTACTTGGCGGCCTCCACTATGAAACCGGCCGAACCCATGGCGGGGTCGCAGATGGTGTCCTTGATGGTGGGTCGCATGAGTTCTACCATCATGCGGATGATGTGGCGCGGTGTGCGGAACTGGCCGTTGTTGCCTGAGGCGGCCATCTTGCCAAGGACGTATTCGTAGACGTCGCCCATGGTGTCGCGGTTGTTCATGTCCAGGGCATTGATGCCCTCCACTATCTTGGTGAGGGTGCGCGGACTCTGTATGAGGAAGGTGGCGTTTGCCATGAAACGGCTATAGGCACTTTCGCGTCCCTCGCCCAGGGTCTTTATGAAGATGAACACGTCCTTGCTGATGGTGCGGTACATGGCCTCGGCCTCCATGTTGCGGAACACGCTCCAGCGCAGGGAGTCGTAGGGCACGTCGCGGTCCGTTTCGGGGTTGTGCCATGTGCCCTGGCGGAAGGTGGGGTCCTTCACCTCCACGCCCCAGGCGTTGGCATTGGCCTCCTTGGTGCGCTGGGCATCGTCCAGCATCTTCATGAAGAAGAGGTAGGTCATCTGCTCCAGTATGGTGATGGAATTGGTTATGCCTCCCGTCCAGAACGTGTCCCAGATGGAGTCTATGCGGTTCTTTATCTCGCCTGTTATCATGTGTGCTGTATATTATGATTTACATGCGTAAAGTTACGAAATTATTGCCGAATAAAGGCATGCTGACGGAAAATATAGGCAGAAAGGGTGCAATGTTGCCCTTTCTGCCCGCTTTGGTTGCGGATAAAAGTTGGGGAAATGCTATCTTTGCCCTTGCGTATATATAATATATAATGTGTAAGGACAGATGAAGAAAATACTTTTCGTGTGCCTGGGCAACATCTGCCGAAGCCCGATGGCGGAGTTCGTGATGAAGCGTCTGGTCAGTGAAGCCGGCATGGCAGAGGAGTTCGAGATAGCCTCGGCCGCCACCAGTACGGAGGAGTTAGGCAACCCCGTCTATCCGCCGGCACGCCGCAAGTTGGCTGAGCACGGCATAGATTGCAAGGGTAAGACGGCACGCCAGATAACCAAAGCAGACTATGAGTATTACGACCTTATCATAGGCATGGACTCCAGCAACCTGAGGAACATGCACCGCTTCTTTGGCGGCGACCCTGAGGGGAAGATAAGCCTGCTCCTGGATTATACCTCGCGCCCCGGTGATGTGGCCGACCCATGGTACACGGGTAACTTCGACGCCACATGGCGCGATTGCCTGGAGGGGTGCAAGGGCTTGCTTTTGCAAATGGGATAGACCCCTCCCCAGCCCTCCCGCAAGGGGAGGGAGAAGGGGATGGAAAAACGGGAAGGTGAAAACGGAAAGGTATTTTCTGAGTTCTCCGAGTTCTCTGAGTTCTCCGAATACTCCGAATACTCCGAATTATGCAATCGCTCACCCCTCACCATTAAGAACCGTCCTCTGATACGCCAGCCGCGGGTCTCCGTTCTCGAGCAGGATGATGCCGCAATAGGTGAAACCGTACTTGCCAAGGAGGGTACGCATGGTGCGGTTGTCCTGGTGGGTGTCTATGCGGATGGTGTCCGTGAGGGAGAATGCATAGTCAAGGACACGTCGCATGATGCCATGGACACCCGGTGCGGAGGCAACACGATGGATGACGTAGTAGGGTAGGGAGTTGAGCCACTGGCCTTCGTAGATTTCGGCATACGTGGGGTCGGGACCTTCTATAAGGGCAAAGGTGGCAATGGGACAACCATTTTCGGTAATCATGTAACTGACACCGTGGGCAATGTCCGTCTCAATCTGCTTGGCCGAGGGATGCCCGTTTGTCCACTGGGTGGTATTGCCCTCTGAAATCATTTTCTGCCTTCCATCCTCTATGAGTTGCTGGATGGAAGGCAGATCTTGTATAGTGGATTTCCGTATTGTCATTATTTCGTAAATCTTTTGGCCAGCCAACGGCGCACGGGCTCGTCGTAGAGTTTCAGGCAGGCATAGGCCAGTGTGATGTTTACGGCAAAGACGAGGACTACCACCTGCCATGTCTCGCCAAGGGTGTACATCTTGTTCTCGATGAGCCATGAATAGAACAGATACATCACGGGATAGTGGACAATGTAGAGGGGGTAGGATATGTCGCCCAGGAACTTGCACACCTTGGACGACAGGTTGGTGGTCATGCTGCCCGATGCCGCCAGCCATACGATGACGGGGAAGACCAGTATGATGCATGCCAGTTCGTAGGCACTGTTCAGGCTTATGCCCTGCAGGCACGGACAGAGGTCGGCAGGGATATAGGGAACGGAGAACAGGCCGAACATCACGGCAATGGAAAGCCAGAAGATGCCCGGCACACGCACAGGCTTGAAGTTGCGTGCCATCAGCATACCCAGGGTGAAGGGGAAGGTCATGCGGAGCAGACCTCCGAAGAAGTTGGTTCCGTCCAGCGTCCAACCCACACCAAGCATGTCGTAGCCCGACACGTTGCCAATGGCAAACCATGCCCACAGAGCACCTGTGACGGCCACCAGACAGGCAAGGGCCTTGTTGGACAGGCGGCGTATGAAGAGTGCGTACATGATGTTGCCAAGGTACTCGAAGAAGAGCGACCAACTGGGACCGTTCAGCGAGTACATCTCCCCGTTGCCGCGCACGTCATACCCTGCACCGGGATAGGCAGGAAGTAGAAGCATGCCCATCAGCAGAGCCACCATGACCCACTGGACGGGTGTCTCTGTGCCGTCCCACTTCACACCGCCCTGTATCATAAAGGTGATGAGGCCTATTATAGCGCCAATTATGATCATGGGATGAAGACGGATGAGGCGTCGCTTGAAGAAATCCGCCAGTGTGAGGCGCTTCTGGCCAGGGGTCTGCCATCTGTCGTCATAGGCATAACTGATGACGAAGCCCGAAAGCATGAAGAAGAAGTCAACGCCTATATGTCCGTGGTTGAATGTCTCTATGCCCGTGCCCTGCGCAAAGGCAAATCCCTCGAACACATGATACCATACTACCATCAGGGCCGCCGCACCACGGAGTCCGTCGAGCAGCGCATAATGCGGTTTGGTGTCGGCATACGATGCCGATGATACGATGTTTTCTTTTGTTTCCACCATAAAGTTATTTATATTATATATTGTATACCCGTAGATGAGTGCTTGCAGACGTATGCCGACGTCCCTTGCAACCATAGTGCAAAGATAAGGAATTATATCGTGGGGAATGGGTATGGCGCCCGAAATCCCCCGGCGTGTCCGTCGTTTTTTGTCTTAGGGCAAAAAAGCGCAGGCTTGGGGCACACAGGACAGGAGTTGACGGAGTGGCAACAGGGCAGCCTTCGCATAGAGACTGCCCTGTTCTGTATTAAGACAACTGCCTTGTGCCTTTACTCTTCCACGCTATAGTCCTTGGAATAGCGCAGCATCTGTTCTGCGTACCCCTCGGTATACGAAATGCTGACACCGGTGATATTGCCGGCTTCGTCCTTGGTGGCGGTGTATACGGGATTTATGAACCCCTTGTAGGGAGCAATGTCCAGAGCGGCATAGCGATCCAGTATTTCTTTGTGCAGATTGTAGTCAATCTTCACGCCATAGGTCTCTACCAGATTGCGTGCCGCATCAAAATCGCCAGTTGACTTGATGCGTTGGATTTCAGCCAGTAGTTGGCCGAAAAGGTTGCGCAGGGCAGCGTAATCGTTGATGCAGATGTAGGTCTTGCCCTCGCGTTTCACCATTTCAATCACGTCCTTGCCATTCTCCGCCTTGCCCTTGCCGTTTGCGTATGCCCAATATGCTATGAGAGCACGGTTGCGCATGTGGGCCTCTTCAATCTCTTCGCCCAACTTCACTCTCACGATTTGGGTAAGCAGGCCGTTTTGCATCTGGCCTATATAGTTGGCCTTGTATGCCTCATTGTTGGGAAGCAGGCCCAGTTCCACCAGTTTGGGGTCGGCAAGGTAGTACAGGGCAAAGAGGTCGGCACGGGCCTCCTCTATGGTGCTTCCATACGCTTTGAGAGCCTCGGAATCGACACCGGGAAGGAGTTTGCCGCTACCATGTCCCAGACATTCATGAAGGTCGGTGTGCAGATCGTCGGTGACACCGCCATATTGGCGTATCAGGTCGGCTTCTGCCTGGCTGTATACGAATTCGTCCAGCATACCGTTGCCGTTGGAAGACTCTGCATAGGCATGGGTAAGGTTGGCGATGGTCACGGACTTGCTGCCATGCTCGGCGCGTACCCAGTTGCTATTGGGAAGGTTTATGCCGATGGCCGTGGAGGGATAAAGGTCGCCACCAAGAATGGCGGCCTTGATAACCTTGGCGGTGATGCCTTTGACGTTTTCTTTCTTGAACTCGGCGGCAACAGGCGAGTTGTCCTCAAACCATTGTGCGTTGGCACTGAGTTTTTCTGTACGCTTTGTCGCTTCCGTGTCCTTGAAGTTCACTATACTCTCCCAAGAAGCCTTCATGCCCAGGGGGTCTCCGTATGATTCGGTAAAGCCATTGACAAAATCCACCATCGGAGCCGTGTTCTCCACCCATGCTATGGTATATTCGTCGAAGGTGTGGAGGTCGCCTGTTTCGTAGTACTCTATGAGTTTGCCGATAACCTCCTGTTGCTTCTCGTCCTCGGCATAGGCTTTTGCCAGTTTCAGGTTCTCAACAACCTTTGAAAGGGACTTGCCGTACTTACCCTTTGTTGTCCAGCGCTCTTCGTAGATAGTTCCGTCGCTGTCCTTCACCAAGGTGGAGTTCATGCCGTGCATGACAGGGCGCAACTGGTCTCCCTCTGCCTTTACTCTGGCATAGAAGGCTTCTGCCTCTGCCTGAGTGACACCCTGGTAATAGTTGCATGCGCTGGTCAGGATGAGGTCTTCTCCCTGGGCCTGGTTTACGCGCTTGGGCATAACCTCTGGATTGAATATCACTTCTGCTATTTCTTCCGGGCAGGCGGTTTGTGCCACAAACCACTCCCTGCTGAATTCGGGTATGAACTTTTCGCTTCCATAGTGATGATGTATGCCGCTACTGAACCAAAGTCGCTTCAGGTAAACTTCGAAAGCCTTGAAATCTTCGCTTGTTCTGTCGCCATCGTATTCCATGTAGAGTTTTTCCATGATACGGCGTATTTCAAGGTTGTATCGCCCGTTCTGGTCGAATAGGATGTCGCGTCCCCACAGCGCTGCTTCCTGCAGATGATATATCAGTGTTTTCTGCTTCAGTGTCAAAGAATCGAAACCGTCAACATTATAGCGCAGCATCTGTATGTCTGCGAAACGCTCGTCTATGTAGTTGAACCCTTCCTCTTGTGGCTGCACATTGCCCGTACACGATGCAATCATCATGGCTGGAGGCAGTAGCAGCGCCTTGATAAACTTTTTCATAGTGCTTGTTGTTTGTTAGAATTATGCAATACTTTGAGGCAAAGGTAATAAAAAATAAGTCAATAGCATGTAATGTGCGTGATATTCTGATACAAATATTTTCATGACGCGGGGTGACCACATGTCATGAACGCTCGCCGGTGAGTGTTTTTAGCGCACTCCGTACTGCTAAAAAGGGTGGTGGCCAAATAATAATTGATTATGCTATAATATATGTGGAGACCGTCAGCATCGGCCTCCACATATTATTTGTATTGTACTGCGCGTCGCAAGGTGTATAGTCGGATTCAGTTACTTTATGCTGAATGGCCATACGAACCAGTCTTCCAGTTCTCCAACCCTTTCTTTGCTTGTCCATGCAAAGATGTATTCGCCGGATTCCAATGCTTTCAGGGGTTGGATCAGGAAGGCCTCCTCTCCATAGGCTTCTATGCGGAAATTGTTGAAATCCACGTATAAGCACTTGTTGTTGTGAAGTTCTGCTTCAGGTATTCTCCTGTATTCTTTTCTGGTCTTCAACTTGATTAGCACCATGTCGCTGAGCAGCAGGGTATCTGTATCCACTATGAATTGCGGACGTGTATTGTCAGCAAGGTCTTTGGCATGTGCCCCCCAAAGGTAACGTCGGAGAGTGCTCTTTAGTTGGATGTCCACAATCTTCCATCCCGGTTTCACTTCTGTCTGTGTCTGTTGTGTGGCGATGGGGTAGGACTTGCCGTCGGAATACAGGCTTACGCTTTGTGCCGGAGTGTCTGTTGCGTGCATTGCCAGCAGTATGCAGGCCAATACCGTTATTGATGTCATGTGCTTCATATTGATGCAAAGTTAAGGCTTTTGTTCGAATATGTTTGTTTATGGCTTGTGGTTTTTGTTTTTTTTAAGTAAATTTGTCGCGGAATATATGCATCTCCTATTTAAATAATCATACACAGATGACGATTGCTATAGTTGTTGTAATCCTTTTGGGCTACCTGTTTATTGCCACGGAACACGTTACTCATGTGAATAAGGCACTTGTTGCCATACTCTGCGGAACGGTTGGTTGGGTCCTGTTCATGTGTACGGGAACTTCCTTTATCAATGCCATGCATGCCGAAGAGTATCAGGCGTTTCTGGATGGTTCGCAGCACACGATATTGTCAAGCAAGATGTTTATCTCCGAGCATATATTCCTGCGATACGTGGGACAGGTGGGCGAGTTGGTGCTGTACCTTCTGGCCACCATGTCTATTGTGGAGGTGCTGACCAACAACGAGTGCTTCTCGTTCATAGAGAAGTGGCTGAGGCGCAGAAACACCGCGCAGATGCTTTGGCTCACGGTGTTGGTTACTTTCCTGCTCAGTGCCTGTATCGACAACCTTACCGTGACGGTGCTCATGCTGATGATACTGCGCAAAATCATCCGTAATGCCAAACAAAGGATGTATATCGGTTCGGCTATAGTGATAGCCGCCAGTTGTGGCGGTTGCTGGACGGTTATCGGCGACGTCACCAGCCTGATGGTATGGGGCAAGGGAGCCGTTACAGCCACCAACTTCAGTGCCGCGCTTGTGCTTCCGTCCATAGTTGCCACCGTAATACCGACACTACTTATACAAAGAAAACTCCCCGAATATCTGGACTTGGATCGTCCGGCATACTCATTCCGCGGTGATGACAGTATCCTTGCCTGGTGGCAGAAACTGCTCCTGTTCTTCTTCGGCATAGGCGGTCTGTGGTTTGTCCCCTCCTTCCATAGGATTACTCTCCTGCCTCCGTTCCTTGGCGCATTGTGCTGCCTTGGTGTGGTGTGGGTTCTCAACGAGATTATCAATGTCAACCGCATACGTACCGAGCAGCCCCAGAGCATTTCCTTGGGACGCAAGTTGCAATACGAGGTGTTGCAGGTGATAATGTATTGTGTGGGCGTGTGCCTTTGTGTTGATGTCCTTACAGAGATAGGTGCCATGCGTGCCGTTGCCGGATGGTTGGACGACAACATCCACAACATCTATCTTGCCAGTGCTTTCATGGGATTCATGAGCAGCGTACTGGACAACATAGCACTGGTAATGGCCGGTATAAACATATACTCTGTCCTGCCGCTGGATGCGGTTCAGAGTGGTTATATGGAGAGTTTCGTCCAGAATGGCCAGTACTGGCATCTTATTGCCCTAAGTGGAAATGTGGGAGGCTGCCTTTTGCCCATTGGCAGCGTTGCGGGCTTTGCTCTGATGAGGGCGGAGGGTGTTACCGTTTGGTGGTATCTGCGCCGCATTACCCTGTTTGCATTCATGGGATGGGTGGCATCCTTGGGGACATATTTCCTTGTGGACCACTTCTTGAGATAATTTAATAGACATCCGCGCCCTTCTGCCCTCCAAGGCTGAAGGCGCTATTGTCATTCAGCAGATAACCCGATTCTGATTTTATAGGATTATGATATACGACCTTCGTGCCTTGGGTATCGAGGCCTTGAACGCCATGCAGGAAGAAATGTTGGAGGCGGTTCGCCGCCACGACTCCGTTGTCCTGCTTTCTCCCACCGGTAGCGGCAAGACGTTGGGCTATATGCTTCCCGTTCTGGAAGCCATGCAGCCGAATCCCCGGCCTACAGTGCTTATTCTCGTTCCGAGTCGCGAACTTGCCATACAGACACAGGGGGTGGCTTCTGCCTTGTGTCGCGACGCCAAAGCCTATGCCTGCTACGGTGGACGCCCGGCCATGGACGAGCATCGTGCCATGCGCAACCTTTCGCCCCAGATGATAGTTGGAACGCCAGGCCGTATATTGGACCATTTGCAGAAGGGCAATTTTGAGTATGATTCCATAGACACCTTGGTAATAGACGAGTTCGACAAGTCCCTTGAACTCGGCTTCCGCCAGCAGATGGCAGACATTCTTGCCCTCCTGCCATCGGTGAGGAAACGTATCCTGCTCTCAGCCACGGACAGCACCGAGATACCGGCCTTTGTGGGGACGGACAGGGTTCATCGCATGGACTATCTTACCGATACCGATACGGACTATGCCGACCGCATCAGCCAGTATCTGCTCCGTTCTCCCGAGAAGGACAAGTTGCAGACTCTCGGTCATCTGCTCTGCTTTCTGGGAAGCACCCCAAGCATCGTCTTCCTGAACTATCGCGAGGCCGTGGACCGTGTCTATCAGTTCCTGCACAAGGCGGGCTTCTGTGTCAGTGCATTCCATGGTGCCATGGAGCAGAAGGACAGGGAGAGGGCCTTGTTCCGTTTCCAGAGCGGATGCGCCAATGTGCTCGTCAGCACCGACCTTGCTGCTCGCGGACTGGACCTTGCCGCCGTGGAGAACATCATACACTATCATCTGCCCATGAACAATGAGGCATACATCCATCGCAACGGCCGTACGGCCAGATGGGACAGGGCAGGGGCGTCCTACCTGATTCTTGGTCCTGAGGAGAACCTCGACAAACTCGATTGCCTGACAGAAATCTCCGTCATGGAGGTGCCCGACTCCTGTCAGGTGCCTTCTTCCAAATGGGAGACTCTCTACATAGGCCGTGGCAAGAAGGACAAGATAAACAAGGTGGATATAGTGGGTTTCCTAAGCAAGACGGGAGGCCTCCAGCGCGACCAACTTGGCATGGTCACCGTATTCCCCCATTGGTCCTTTGCTGCAGTGGAGCGTACGTGCATGCGGTCGCTGATGGCACGCATAGAGGGACAGAAGATAAAGGGACAGAAAACCATCATCGAACCCATACGCCGTTAAGAGGGCCGAGGCATTCGCATTGTGAAAACAGACAACACCTGGTAACAACATAATTTATCAAATATACATGGCAACAACAGACGACAAGAAAATCATTTTCTCTATGGTTGGCGTGAGCAAGACCATCACGCAGAACCAGAAGCAGGTACTGAAAAACATTTACCTGAGTTTCTTCTATGGTGCAAAGATAGGCATCATCGGTCTTAACGGTTCTGGTAAGACCACACTGATGAAGATAATAGCCGGTTTGGAGCAGCCTTCTCAGGGCGAGGTGGTATGGAGCCCCGGTTACAGTGTTGGCTATCTGGAACAGGAACCTTATCTGGACGATGAGAAGACCGTCCTTGAGGTGGTGAAGGAGGGCGTCAAGAACGTTGTTGACGCCTTGGACGAGTACAATGCCATCAACGACAAGTTCGGTTTGCCCGAATACTACGAGGACGAGGACAAGATGAATGCCCTCTTTGCACGCCAGGGCGAACTTCAGGATATTCTCGATGCTACTGATGCATGGAATCTGGACAGCCGTCTGGAGCGTGCCATGGACGCACTCCGTTGTCCTCCTGCCGACCAGAAGTGTGCCGTGCTCTCCGGTGGTGAGCGTCGCCGTGTGGCACTCTGCCGCCTGCTCCTGCAGAAGCCCGACGTGCTCCTGCTCGACGAGCCTACCAACCACCTCGATGCCGAGAGCATTGACTGGCTGGAACAGCATCTGCAACAATACGAGGGTACGGTAATCTGTGTGACTCACGACCGTTACTTCCTGGACGACGTTGCCGGATGGATTCTGGAACTGGATCGTGGCGAGGGCATACCCTGGCAGGGCAACTACAGTTCATGGCTCGACCAGAAGACCAAGCGTATGGCTCAGGAAGAGAAGGTGGCCAGCAAGCGCCGCAAGACTCTGGAAAGGGAGTTGGAATGGGTGCGCATGGCTCCCAAGGCCCGTCAGGCCAAGGGCAAGGCCCGTCTGAAGTCATACGAGAGCATGCTCAACCAGGAGCAGCGCGAGCGCGAGGAGAAGTTGGAGATCTTCATCCCCAACGGTCCCCGTCTGGGCAACAAGGTCATTGAGGCACACGGACTTTGCAAGGCCTATGGTGACAAAACCCTCATCAAGGACTTGGACTTCATGCTTCCTCCCAACGGTATAGTGGGTGTCATTGGTCCCAACGGTGCAGGCAAGACCACCCTGTTCCGCATGATAATGGGGCTGGAAACTCCCGACTCAGGCACCTTTGAGGTGGGTGAGACCGTGAAACTTGCCTACGTTGACCAGAGCCACAAGGACATCATCGCCGATGCCAGTGTGTTCCAGGTTGTCAGCCAGGGCAACGAACTCATACGCATGGGAGGCCGCGACATCAATACCCGTGCCTATCTGTCACGCTTCAACTTCACCGGTGCCGACCAGGAGAAGAAGTGCGGTGTCCTCTCCGGAGGTGAGCGTAACCGCCTGCATCTGGCTATGGCGCTGAAGGAGGAAGGAAACGTGCTCCTGCTTGACGAGCCCACCAACGATATTGACGTGAATACCCTACGTGCGCTTGAGGAGGGTCTTGAGGCCTTTGCCGGTTGTGCCGTGGTTATCAGTCACGACCGTTGGTTCCTCGACCGTATCTGTACCCACATCCTTGCCTACGAGGGCAATGGCGAGGTCTTCTTCTTTGAAGGTTCATATTCCGAGTACGAGCAGAACCGTTGCAAGCGTCTCGGCATAGAGGAGCCCAAGCGCATCCGCTACCGCAAACTGGATGACTGAAAACCTCTCTCCCTCTCTCATGGGCAGGGCTGTGTCTTGCTCTGAATAGAGGCACGTACATACATATATATAATATAATTGGCAGTTCCGCTTCTCGCGGGGCTGCCAATGTCTTTATGTCATTTTGAGGACTCGTCTGCCTGGACCGTCGGTGAATGGACGCTATCTGTTCCTGTATGATGTCCTGGCTGGAAGTCAGCGTGTTGTCGTGTCTCGGTTAAATCAAAACCTGAAGTACTGAGGCTAACGATACCAATATCGCAAACAAGAAGATGGACATGGCCGTCATGCCCAGGACGCGGTTCAGTGCCTTGCCGTGGCGGATGGTGCGGAGAAGGTGGAGGTTCCTGAGGTGGAGGAATAAGAATGGAAGGGTCAATGCGAACGGAAAACAGAAAGCGGAAAGCGGAAAACTATCTGAATCCTGAAACTTGAAACCAGAAACTTGAAGCGCAAGCATGGACAATGCACAGATGGCCAGGAGTACGGAGACGATGCCTATGGCGCCATACAGGGCCAGGGTGGGGCGCTCTCCGATGATGGTGACCAGCGTGGTCTTGCCAACGGCGGCGTCCGTGTGCCGGTCGCGGAAGTTGTTGACCAGCAGCAGGCAGTCCGTTACCAGGCCTTGGGCAAGGGCCAGGAGCCATACGGGCATGGGAACCTCTGTGATGGAGGACAGGGGGCTTTGGAAGAAGAAGGTGTAACCTACCGGTACGATGCCGAAGAAGAGCAGGACGAGTACGTCGCCCATGGCTATGCGGGAGAACAGGGTGGTGTAGAGGAAACAGAACACCACACAGGCCATGCCCACCAGTATGCACTCCCAGCCTCCCCACCACACGAGGGGGAGTCCCGCAAGGCATGCCAGCAGGGTTGTTACGGCAATGCCCGTGCGCATGGCAGGCAGGGTTATCCATCCCTGCGAGCATGCCCTCTCGGGGCCAAGGCGCTCTTCCGTGTCCACGCCACGGATGCAGTCGAAATAGTCGTTCACCAGGTTGGCGTCCGTTTGCATTAGCAGGGCAAAGGCCATGCACAGGAGTGCCGGAGTCCATTCAATCTGTCCATAGATGCCATAGGCGGCAGATACGGCCAGGATGACGGGAGCGGCCGCACCGGTGAGGGTCTTGGGCCTGGCGGCAAGCCACCAGGCACGCAGGGAGTTTGTCTTTACCATGAAGGCAAAGTTACTCCTTTTTTTGAAGGTATTCAAGAATTGTACTATGATTTTTCGCCCAACTCATATAAATTCATTACCTTTGCTGTCCTGAAAACGATAAACGAAGATTTCTCAAATGGCAGAATCAAGACGCAAGATAAACCCCAAGGTGGTGGAGGTGCCAAGCATGGATGCTCTCGGACACCGCCAGCCTCAGAATCTGGAAATGGAAACGGCGGTGCTGGGTGCACTGATGAACGAGCAGGATGCCTTCGGACAGGTGGCCGAGATACTGCGCCCCGAGAGTTTCTATGACCACAAGAACCAGTTGGTTTACGAGGCCATTCGCGACCTGGCGGCACAGCAGAAGCCCGTGGACGTGATAACCGTGGTGGAGCAACTGGACCAGAAGGGTAACCTGGAGGACGTGGGCGGCATGCAGTATGTGGCTGCCCTTTCCGATGCCGTGATAAGCAGCGCGCACATAGAGTACCATGCCAGGATAATCCAGCAGAAGTTCCTGGCGCGCCAACTCATCACCTATGCCAGCCGCATACAGCAGCATGCCTTCGATCCCGGTACGGACGTGGACGACCTCATGCAGGAGGCCGAGGGAAAACTCTTCGAACTCTCGCAGAGCAACATGAAGAAGGACTACACCCAGATAAATCCCGTCATAAAGGAAGCCTACGACATGTTGCAGAGGGCGGCGGCACGCACCGACGGCCTGTCCGGACTTTCTTCCGGTTTCGAGCGTCTGGACAAGATGACCTCCGGCTGGCAGAACTCCGACCTTATCATCATAGCCGCACGTCCTGCCATGGGTAAGACGGCCTTCGTCATCTCCATGATCAGGAAGATGGCCGTGGACATGAAGATACCCTGCGCCATGTTCTCCCTTGAGATGGCCAACGTGCAGTTGGTGAACCGTCTCATCGTGAACGTGTGCGAAATCACCGGCGAGAAGATAAAGAGCGGCCAACTTGCCCCCTACGAATGGAGCCAGTTGGACACGCGCATCACCCAGTTGTACGATGCTCCCATCTATGTGGACGACACCCCCTCGCTCAGCGTCTTCGAACTCCGCACCAAGGCACGCCGTCTGGTGCGCGAGCACGGTGTGAAGATAATAATGATTGACTACCTCCAGTTGATGAACGCCTCGGGCATGAGTTACGGAAGCCGTCAGGAAGAAGTCTCCACCATAAGCCGAAGCCTGAAGCAGTTGGCCAAGGAACTGAACATCCCCATCATAGCCCTGTCACAGTTGAACCGTGGCGTGGAATCCCGTGAAGGCCCCGACGGCAAGCGCCCCCAGTTGTCCGACCTGCGCGAATCCGGTGCCATAGAGCAGGATGCCGACATGGTGTGCTTCATCCACCGCCCCGAGTATTACAAGATTTACCAGGACGAGAAGGGTAGGGACCTGCACGGCAAGGCGGAGATAATCATAGCCAAGCACCGTAACGGTGCCGTGGGCGATGTGTTGCTGGAATTCCGTGGCGAGTTTGCGCGCTTCTCCGACCCCGACGAGAACCGTTATGTGCCCGTTCCCGGCGAGCAGGGCGGCTTGATAGTGTCCAAGGGGCTCACACCCGAGGAACAGGCCAGCATGATGGCACAGAACCCCTTTGGCGACAATGTACCACCTCCACCGGCAGGGATGGATGAACCGCCGTTTTAGAGAACGGTGAGAAGGGATGAGCGTCAGTAGCGGATGGCTTGGGTATTGGAGAAGATTACGAAAGATTTCGCTTTGGTGGAGAAACCGAAGCCTACCGCATCTTTGAGAACAAGTTGGATGGTGTGATTAAGGTGGCGATAGTGAACAAATAAACTATGAAAAAATTGAGTAGAAACGCCATTATTGGCTATCCGGCCGGTATCATTACCGGTATCACATACGGACTCAATCCGTTGTTTGCGGTGCCTTTGATGAATAACGGTGCAAGCATTGAGTCAATACTCTTCTTTCGATACACCTTCGCCGTAGTTCTGCTTGCCGCATTCCTCATACTCACCAGACAGAGTTTCAGGATAACCGCACGGCAGGCGGGAGTGTTGCTCGCACTCGGACTCTTGTATACGTCAAGCAGCATCTTCCTTTTTGAGGCATACAACTACATTGCATCGGGATTGGCCACTACGCTGATATTTCTTTATCCTGTGCTGGTGGCTATTATCATGGTCTTTCTGCGTGTCGTTCCTTCCTGGCCCGTGTGGCTTTCCATTGCCGCAACATTTGGCGGTGTGATCATAATGACACAAGGGAGTGGTGGCGATTCGCTGAATCCCATCGGCATAGCCCTGTCCTTGGGTTCGGCATTGGTATATGCTCTGTTTATTGTCATCATAAACCGCAGCAAGGCCATTGCCCAGATATCCAACACATTGTTGACGTTCTATTCTCTCACGGTCGGGGCAATCGTATTTTTGGGTAAAATATCTTTTTCGGATGCGCCAATCTCAGCAGGGATTACAACAGGTGGCGATTGGCTGAATTTAGCGGGTTTAGCCCTCTTGCCAACCATTGTTTCAACAGCCACATTGGCCATAGCAACCCGAAATATAGGTGCAACTAAGGCCTCTGTGCTGGGTGTGTTTGAGCCTATCACGGCAATCCTTATCGGTACGTTGATGTTTGGCGAACCTTTGACAACGAACATTCTTCTGGGCATCGGCATTGCCATTGTTGCTGTAACCTTTATGATTTCTGTAACAAAACGATAAGGTTAGAATCAAAATTGTTATATAAGAAATCATGCAACCTCCCCAGATTGAGAACTCCACCAGAGAAGAGCGTCAGGCCTATGTCCTTGATGCATGGAAATGCCTGCATGATCGCGAACTGATGGAGCAGTGAGAGGAGAAGCCAAGTTTGCTTGGATTATCCCGAGTCGCGACAGAAGAAGACTGTAGGTCAAACTTGTGGCAAGTGCCATATCCTCAAGGGCCGTGACCCCGAAACGCTCTATGCCGACTACATCGAAGGCAAGCGGAGTTATATGGATGTTACTTTGGAGATTAGGAACCGCTCCTTGCGATAGCGATACGATTGAATTCACGTCTACCGGCCTCGGTCATCAGTCCTCTATCTTCAAGTTCCACGCATCTGTCCATGTTCAGTTGAGTCCAATGGCTCTTAGGTCGGCGAGGAGAGAGGCGCTGAGCCAACCGACCATCGGGAAGCCGTTTAAGTGTGCTATCTATCCATCCAAAGCAAAGCGCCTCTTCCACTACTTCGATGTACGGAATAGCTGGCCACTCGGGTGGACACTTACCGCGATAAGTCACCACCCAACAACATTTCTCTTTGTTGTGGTTCTCTTTGAGCCATTGGCGAAGCTCGGAACGATTCCCAAAGTGTAGTAGATTGACTATTTCCATGATGTCTTTAATCGGGTTCTCCTTGAACTATGTATTTATCAAATTCGCTCATATAGAATTTACTTTATTCAAAGTTAGTCATTATCTACATTGTACATTCCGGCTCCTCGCTATTTGTTTTTTCTTTCTCTATTGGGCTTGCCCATTGTCCAACTTTATACAAGTGGGGGAGCCTAATACCACAGTCAACGTTTCGTTGCCAGGGAGTGTCCAATCCACATCGGAAGCAAGCTATTGTCAGTCTTTATCGTGCGATTAGGACTTATTCGTTTAAAGAGTTCGTATTATTAAGATATATATGCCTGTTCCCGTACACCTTTTATAAGTGAAACAATCAATTTAGAACAAACCCTTTATCGCGCATCTGTTTTATTATTAGCAGCAATTCAGATTCGCGAAGTTCGCTATATTGTTCTGATAAAATTGATTGTTGTAAAATCTTGTATTGCCAACAGTCAAGCACAAGCAAGGTCTTTTCCCATGCAATCATTTGCATTACGGTATTGGTTGATAACTTGCAATTGTCATTTTCCTTCTTTAACTCACTTTCGAAGATTTCATAATTGTTTCGACTCGTTATTTCATAGATGGCAATGGCCTTTTCTAATTCTCGTTTGTTCAACTCATAATCGAACTTAATTTTATGAGCAATATTCTTTGCCGAATTTTGGTCGGAAAGAGTTAGGCAACCAGTGTCTTTGCCCCATTCTGCTATCTTATCCCATGTGGAGGCTTCAATTGCAAGAATCAACCGCTTGCATAAATCGTAATATTCCGTATCAAATTCAGTATAATCTGCATATCTTTGCTCTATAGCTTCTTTTGATGCAATATCATCCTTTATTGACGTGGTGTCTGGTATCTGGAACTCTGTTTTAACTTTTTGCCAGCAATCTTCTTTGGTTGCCCATTCTATAATATTCGATCGAGGTGTATTATCTATTAGATACTGGTTTAGCTTTACCATCAGATTATACATATAATCGGACAATTCTTCTGAAACCTGTTGTTTCTTCCAAATCTTTTCAAGATCTAGGCATCCATTGGTTGCGATTTTAAGAAGAGCAATACTATACGGTACCATAACCTGCTTCATATCGCCAATAGGAGGAGTCTTGCTTCGTTTGGTTCCATGTCGTTTATCTACGTCTTTGAAAAGAATTGCCTTAGCAATTAAATCCTCATAGAATACCTGATTGACCTCCAAATTCGGCATAACATAATCACGGAAAGCCCTGAAGTTAACTTCGTTACCGTCAACTACACAATGAGGACCAATAACAATCTTCCCATTCTCGATCAATTCATAATAACAGTTATAGAACTTGGCTAATTCGTATTTTGTGTACTTGCAAGCCTTTGGGTATTTTAATTCAAATGCCTTCTTGCGTGATTTTGATTTAGAATTCTGTGCAAGTAAGTTATCGTATTGCCTACTAATTCTGTCAAAGAACCAATAATGCTGAGTTGATCCTGCTATAGGAGTTAACATGTAACGAGACATCTTTTCAATCTCAACTAATACAGGATCATTAGCAGACAGGTCTGCATCATTAATCTTATTCTGAGTGTTGGCAAACTTCGAAATGGATTTTATTATTTCGTAAGAATTGTCGGCGTTGTTTATAACTGATATTTTTACAGGGACAAGTACGTCCACAATATTTTCCTTTGCCTCTTTGGAAGTATGAAAAAGAGTCGCCGTTGTTTGACCGCCATTTACAATTTGAAGGTTGCTTATCTTACGTATAATGCAATTCGAATCATCAAGTTCAATACTATCAGCAGTAGCAGAAATACCATTGTTGAAAGCAAAGAACATTTGAGGACGCTTCAGTATGGTTTCCTTTATACCGCGATTAATACCAGCTCTGAACTGTAGAAATGAACGCACGTTTTGTTCCAGCAATTTGAATCCATACTGCTCATACAAGAAAGCGAGAAAACTACCAGGAAGGAAAGTTAAATATCCATCATATTCTTCTGTGCCTGTAGGAATAGGCAAGCAAGCTGGCTCTAAATTATGTTCCTGCAAATCCAATTGTATAGGCAGACGAGACTGAGAAGATATGCTGTAAAGTTTTTCCACATCAATAATATTGAAGAACACTTTAAAGCCACTAATGTCTTTTGGTAATGGAATCTCGCCCTTATACTGCCTATTGGTCAGAATAAAAGCATTAACCCTTATTAGTTTTTCTCTAATTTCTTTTGAAGATGCCAGTTGATGGGCAAATTCAAAAATGGATGACGTTTCCGCTATTTCGTTATCATACTTATTAAAAAATGCCTTTGAGAAGAAATTGGATATACGTGTACAAGCTCTATCTATCTGCGATTTTTCAATATATTCTATGCTTCCAGAAGGATTATATACAGATATAAAAAGGTCTATTGTATCGCAGTTTTCAGAAATAGCATATCCATCCTTAATTCCGCAACACTATAGTTTAACATTATTTATAAGTGCCTGAGCAACAAAAAGTTGCCCAGGATTTTGCCATGTCAGAATTTTCACTTACCTTAGTGTTGCGAAAAGAAGACAAGCAAAACTCTAATATGACA
>JAGAQH010000041.1 GCA_017622815.1 Bacteroidaceae bacterium
AAGTAGAGCATGGCACCGTAGAAATGCACCGTCAGATACCTTGTTAACCATTTGGCCCATGCACCTTCCCATTTCGGCAACAGGCTGAAGGCCCATTGTATCGGACCGAATATCGTCAGCATGCCCAGCAGGATTTGCTGGCAGTAGATAGTGGCCCACCATCCGATTCGGAACACGATCAACGCCATCAGCATCACCAGTTTGTCTATACCTACAACGGCTCCGGCCGTGAGTGAGGCAAACCAAAGACGCGCTGCATCCTTTTCCATGTTGGTCACTTCATCCACTCCAGTCTGCTCCATTGTCGCCTCAATCAGGTTGGGGTCAGAGGTGCCGCTATGGGCGATGTCTGCCTGTGCCTGGATATTGGTGTATAGGGTGTCCCTGACATAAATGAGCTGCTGCACTTCCTCAAACTTATCCTCAATCTGGGTGGCTTCAGCCTGGTACAAGTCATGGGTGTACGAGCCTATGCAATTCGGGATATAGGAGAGGAAGTCCAGGAAACACCAACTGCTGCCACTGTTTGCCATTCCTGTATCTGCAGGAGGATACCACCAGCAGAGTATGACCGAGATGGCGAACGGCTTGAACAACTTCATAATGTCAAGCGGTTCATTCTTGACCATCATCTTATAGGTCATACTTGCCGCCACAATGATGGAAAACAGGGCGGCAAGAGCCATACTCATCTGCAGAATCCACCAGAAGGGTCCTTGTGAGCCTGTAAAAGTCGCGTCGCAAAGGAACTCGTTGGTCTGGAAAATCACATCATCAATCTCTTCTTCCAGGATGTTGATGCCAAAGTCTGAAAGTATATTGTCTGCCATAAATCAGAATATTTGAAGTTACAAACCATAGATGTTATCTATTCACGCTTTCGTCCCCATCACCGGAGCTTCCATCTGTACCGTCAGAGCCATTGTTTCCTCTCGTACTGAAGCCGGCCTCCTTCCATTTTCCTGTGGCGTTAGCTATGATGACAGCTTTGTTTGCCTTGGTGTAATTCCCGGTGGTAGCAAGCAACTCGTCGGTCTTCATCTGATTGTTGAACTGCACCAATAGCCTTACCAGAATGTCATTTTGAGATGCAATGTCCTCATATATGCGCAGGTACTCACGTTTCCGTTGGGCATTGGGCATGTAGGCATCCTTCGTTGCCTTTACAGCGCACCGATACATCTGGTATAGCTCATTCCACCGTTGTCTGTCAGAGACATTACCGCCGCTGGGCACAATACGGTCAATGTTTTCCTTGAACTTCCCCAAAAGATTATTCAGTTTGTCACCCTCGGCCAACCAAGCCAAATCAATCTGACGGTCAGCCACGTTCAATGCCTCGATTCTGGCGCGTTGGGTCAGTGCTGAATCAATGGCTTCCGCTTCGTCCGTTTGATTGTAGAGGTTGATTCCTGCCAGCGTCCGGAATGAAAGCTTGTTCTTTGAGGATGCCGATTTCTTGTAATTGTTGTGCAATGCCCAATAATAAAGTTCAGGACTCAATGCGCCACTGCCTGTCTCCATTACGGTTATCTGATTCTTTTTGGCAGAATCATGATTGTATGTCACACTTTGGGCATAAGCTGATGTACCCGCGATGACGGATGCCGTCAGACTGAAAATAAACTTCTTCATCATTGATATTTCTGTTATATTATATGTTAATAATCCAATTTTCCGGCACCCCGCCAGCGGCTGAAAGCATCATCTATCATCTCCTGTTTGCTCTTTCGACGATAGACTTTCTCCTTCCAATACCCCATGCGAAGCTGGATATATCTCCATGTCTCAAAGTAGGACTTGTTCAGATGCCTTTCAATGTTATCCAGTGAGGTATTGATGTTCTCCAGTACCATCAGGAGGTCTGCGGTAGAACATGCCGCCGCTCCTGTCGCATACAGCACAAGGTCGCTTACACTACGATACAGTTGCTCTCCTTCGTATGCGATATTCCTTATTGCCCTGAGATTTATGGCTATCAGGACTGTATCCGCCAGTTCTATATACTTCCTCTGTACGACTTTCGTATTGAAATCATCTATCAGCTCCTTGTAGTCGGAAATCCTTTCGCTGACATTCTCGTAGGTGCTCTTGACATTCAGTACCGTTCTGAGAGACTGGTACATGATGTCTATCACATCAAAAGCCCTTGTGTATTTGTCCAGGTCGATGTTGAGTTCCTTGTATTTGACAGTCTCCTCACTGCTGTACTGGTGTAACAGTTGGTTGCTGTATTCCAATGTGGAACGTGCCAGCAAGAGACTGCGCTGTTTCTTGTGGTCATTGATATAGGCTTCCACGGAAACAATGTCAAATGTCCACTGGGCTTTTAGCCCTTGAGGAACCAGAGTCATTACAAGAACGAACAGTACCGCCAATTTTCTCATTGTCCTTCCTCCTTTCTGCCCTTGGCGTTATCCATCCAGCGTTTATGACACTCCTCTACAAGCGTCAGCCTGCGCCCCTGCTCATCATTGACGGGAGGAAGAATGTCCTTCAGCACATCTATGATGCTCCGTTTATAGTGCATCATCTTCTCCAGCGATACCAAATCTGCATATATCCTGGTTATTCGGCTGTCTATCTGACGCGCCATTTCCAGACGGTCACTGGACCACAGCAGATGAAGCACATCGCTGTTGGTGTCTTCCTGCATGGGCTCGTTTCTTGTATATTCCGTACTGATTTGACAGGATGGATATTCCATTGCTATTTCAGAAATGCGGTCATTGACCAGTTTGGTCTTTTGCTCGTCAGGCATTCCCGGTTCCATTGTCAGGACATCAACAACCTGCGTGTCGCTGTATTCGGATGTCAGTTCCCAACTGATCTGCATGATGGCACGATGAATCTTGATACCTAAAAAGTATTTTGGCTTTCTGGCTATTTTCAGTGTAGCCCTGAATGTGATGACACCGTTGATGCGTGGCATGGTTGCCGTCCTTACAAAAGTATAGCCGTTCCATGAACCTGCTCCTTGCCACGTCAAGTCGTATGCCGTCTTGCAATCCTGCATGATGGCAGGAATACGGTAATAATCATCGGTGGGGGTGTCGTTATCCGCAGCCGCTTCCTCCTTAGCCTGGTTTATTTCCTGTAGTTTCTGTTCCCAAGTCTTAAGCTCACCGCTTAATCTGTCAATCTCTGCCTTGTTGCTGTTGTATTGCTGGCGCAGGGCTGCGGCATCCTCCACGCTGGCATTGGCGATGGCTTTGACAAGTGCGTCATTCTCACTTTCAAGTGCGGATATCTGGGATTGTATGATATTTATCTGGTTTTGTGCCTCATGTCCCATTTCATCCAAATCGCCCAAATCCAGATTTTCTTCGGTGACGGATGTCTTCATCGAACATTCCTTGCTATGACCGTTGAGCGAACCGCCACAGGTACGGCACTTGTACTGGGTGGTGCCGGAGCCGAGAGAAACGCCGTCACTGCAGGTTACAGAGATGGTTACGGTCTCACAGCCTTTTAATTTGGCAGCATCGGTAGCCTGGTAATAATTCCGATTGTCAGAGGATATGTAATAGGTATATCCTTCTTCATTGTCATTGTATTCCGAGAGGCGTGCATTGAGCTGTGCCTTGAAGGTGTTCAAGTCCATAGAGTAGGAATCGAAGACATCCTCATAGACGACTTCCTGGTTGTCCCAGCTTTTGTACACTTCAATTTCGTAGGCGTATGCCTTCTTGGTCTGTTTCCCTTTTTTGCTGATAATATAGGACTGCATCCAGTAGCTGATGCTGTATGTGAATCCGTCATTCTGGTTGTTCAGCTGTTGTACTCTGCTTCTTGACCAGCCCGCATGGCTTTCCGAATTGGAAAGTATCTGTTCACGTTGCGAATCGTTCGGATAGAAGTTGGCATCAGAGGTGTTGATGCGGTACCAATGGTTTCCATTAAGGATACTGTTGTCGTCTGTGGGAGGGACGTAACTTCCGATAAGCTCGCGGCCGTAGTCACGGCGATAGATATACCACCGCTGTGTATAATAGTTGCCGGCTGTCTCATCCAGATAGTCCGTAATCCAAGAAGTAAGATTGTAATCGCTGATGTTAAACAGACCTGCCACATTCTCCTTACCGCCAATCATTCCCAACAGGGTGTTGCCGACACTCTTGTCCACCTGCTCATAGAGGTTGTAATAATGGTCGTACAAATCAATGATTTTGCTTACCTTGCCATTGAACAGTTCATGGAAGGAGTTTTGTTGCAGCAAGGCATCACCGATATTGGATGCCCCGGAAGTGGCAAGACCGACTCCCATCTGATAAAGCATATCCATGTCCGCCTTCAGGTTATCCATAGTGAAGTTGCCCGGTATCTTGGCTATGTCATCCAACAGGCCTTTCCAATCTACATTACCCATGTCTGACAGTTTCAGTATGGAGGCTACCTGCTGGTTGATTTCCAGAAAGGTGATGTCAGCAAAAGTCAAGGTGTTGTTGGTAACGACACTTTCAAACTGCATACAAAGGGATTTCGTTTCATCGCAGACTTTCATCAGGTAGCTGCCCCAGTAGAGTGCCGTCTGCGGTGAATGAAGCATCATCTTGGCGGCCGTCCATATCTTGGGCATGATTTTATCGGCTACCATGTGATGGATGCGGCGATAATAATAGTTTTCGGTGGAACTGCTCCAGATGCCCAGATTGGTAAGGGCTTGCCTCTCTAGGAACTTGGAAGCGAATATGCCCGCCGTAGCCACTTCTGCGGCATTGTAATGTTTCAGGATATTCTGTACCTGCTCATTGTAGTATGCCTCTGACGCAGCACCAGTACCAAATGCAGCGACCATAGCGGCTACCGTTTCCTGATCGTAATTCACACTGTAATATTGTGCCTTACCGGGTTGCAAAACACAAAACAAAACCGTGAATATGAGCAGATACCGTCTAATCATTCGTTATATACTTATTTAATTATATAATTATATAAATGTTATTTTGTTGTCTTGCTTAAGCCCAAAACAGCCCCTGTCTGGTTTACTTTCTGGGCGAAGGGCAGGGACTTTTCAATGCCACTGGCATCCCAATCCTTGCAATAGGCTTCTATCGCCTGTTGGTGATTGCATTTCAGCTGGGCCTTGTAAAGTTTCAACGCCTCTTTCTCCGCACGTTCTGTGGTGTATGTCATATAGCATTCATGAGGCTCTTCCACACCATATACGCCACTGGTGGTACCGCGACGGATGAAGACCTCACGGAAAAACGCACGGCCTTCCTTGTTCTCCAAACGGTTTATCGTGAAAATCTTCTTGCAGTCCACATCGGTAAGACCGAGGATGGACTGGATGGTGTCGAAGCGTTCACGGAACTTGCTTTGGTCAAGCAGCATCACTACATCGGAGTTGTTTATGATGGCCTCCTTTACAATCTCACTGCCGATGATGTCCTGGATTTCCTGTGTCACCACACCGACACTGGCCCAGAATTTTCTGGCAGTCTTATACAGGAACTTGATATATTCAGCCATAAGCGGGCTGGCAATGGCTTTCCATGCCTCTTCTATGACAAGCACCTTGCGGTTCTTCTTGATACGCATCTTCTGGAGGAATACATCCATGATGATGAGCGTGACCAAGGGGAAAAGCAGCGGATCATCCTTGATGCTGTCAATCTCGAACACGATAAAGGTCTCGTCAAACAGAGAACTGTCCATGTTCTCGTTCAAGGTCTTGTCATGGTTGCCACCACGATAAAAGTCCTTCATCATATAGCGATAGGTGGAGATGTCGATGCCTGTAATGCTGTTCTCGTTACAAATGTCCGGGATGCGTTGTACGGAAAACTCATAGAACGAGTTGAATGAAAGCGTCTCCACCTTCAGTTCCTTGCGTCTGTGCTCTATCTCATCAATGAGTTTGTTGATACGCTTGTTGCGTTCTTCTTCATTCTCGGAAATGTTGTTGCTCTTGTTGCGTTCATCAATAACAAGACTCTTATACAAGTCTTCGCGCTGCATGGGAGTGAACCCCTCAAAGCCATTGAAGTAGGTGTCGTAGTATTCGGTGATGACCTGCTCAATAAGTCTGTCTTCGGTCTTGGTGACGGTTCCCTGGCTGCCTTTCCAGATGAGAAGGATAAGGTTCTTCAGGAAGCCGGTCTTCTCCACGTTCAGCTCCTGGCGGTTGATACGGAACGGATTCATCGTGATTGGGCATTCCTCGGTATAACTGATGTACTTGCCTCCAAGGTATTCGCACAATCCCTCATAGGAGTTACCTGTATCTACCATTACCACATCCGTTCCCTGCTCGTGGAGCTGGCGTACCACGGAGTTCATGTGAAAGGATTTGCCGCTACCGGAGGGACCGAGACAGAAGAAATTTGAGTTGTCGGTGAGTTTGTGCTTGCCCTCCTTGCCGGTAATGTCAATGGCGACGGGAACACCCTGTCTGTCTGTGTAGTAAATTTTCAGCGGTGTTTCCTCGCTGTGCTGGATACGCTCCTTATACATCAGACAAGTGGCAGCATCCCCAAGAGTCAGGAAACGATCATAGTCTTCGCTGGTACTGTAGCAGTTGCCGGGGAAAGAACAGACGAAAAGCTCCAACTGGTTATAGGCCCGTTTGGAAATATGGATGCCCAAACGGCTGAAGCAATTCTCCAGGTGGTTGGTACATTTCTGGATGTCGGTGTCGGGAGAAACGGCTACCACCAGATTGTAGTGGGTATAGACGAGCTGCTTACTCTCCCTTGCCACCACCTCCTGTACGCGCTTGATGTCCTCGACAGCCATCTGGTTGCTGGGATTGGGCATACTGGCATGGCGGTTCTTCTTTTTGTCGAGAAGAGCCAGCTCGCGTTTCTGGTTAGGCATGAAGATCATTTGGTTGTACACCACAGCTTCCGCATGAGGAATGCTATCCACCACAGATGCCAGGTCAACAGGCATGGAGGTATTGTTCACTTCCATGTTGGAATAGGGTCGGATGAGTGAGGGAAGTGCCGCGCAATCCACATCAACAAGGCTATAAACCTTGCATCGCTTGTCCCCCATAGACACACACTCGTCGTCAACCTTGAAATTACTCATGGCAAGGGTGTTGTCACGGAAGTTCATGGCAAAGAAACGGTCAACGTATTCGCTGGCTTCCTGCTTGTTCAGGAACTTGACACGCACGCCGGAATCACGCAGCTGGTCGTGTACCTTACGGACTTTTACAAGGAAATCACGCCATTTCTTGCTGTCAAAAGACATCAGACGGCTTTTCTTGTTCTCCTGAGTGATGGTGAGATAACAGGCACTGTCCGTATAGTGACGACCTTTGAAGTAGTCAAAGTAGGCGGATGAAAGGAACTCACGGTTCTCCTTGCTTTCGTCACAAAACTCCTTCTTGACAAAAATATCCTGCTTGTGAATCGCGTAGCCTTCGCCCAATGTCTGTGCCAGTGCCGTGAACAGGTGGGTGAACTCATAGTAGCCGTTGATGTTTGCCGAGTATTTCTGTACAGGATTCTCAATCTTCAACACTGCCGAATACTCACCAGTTTTGGTATACAGCACACCAATACCTTCCGTGTCTTCTACAGAATAATAGATGTCCTGAAAGATTTTCTTGCGCTTCCCGCCTGTACCGAAAGCATAGACGGATATTGCCATGCCGATGCACAATGCAATAAAAAACAATATGATATATAGTGCCATCGATGAAGGGTTGTTGGTGTGATTATTTCTTGTTGGCCAGAGACTGAGATAGCAAAATCATGCGATGGTCAATGATTAAATCTTCCAGATAGCATCGCCATCTGTCTTTGAAATAATCCAATCTAAACTCCTCATGAAATTCTCTTTCATCACATTCTCCATCATAATCAGCATCTACATTATAGTGGCCGGTTTTGACAAACTTTGCGAAATCATTGAGGATGACATTCATGAAATGATTCAAGTATACAAAGCCTGAGTTCTCATCCTTCTCAGCCATCATCTCTTGACAAAACTCTAAATAATCCTCACTTAGAGGGAGAAGGACCTGATGAAAAGACGATTGGTTTGTGTCTGAAAAGTCCACTACAATCCCTTTGTCATTTGATTCCACATCAAGTGTTACATGAAATGCCATTGGAAGTATTATGTTTTTTATAGTTCCAGGACATACTGTTTCTGTCATTATGATTTTTCCCATTATAATCTGTAATTTAAGATAGGCTCACCCGATTGTTGAGCGAGCCTACATGTTGGTTGATTCAATTATGCCATGCTTTGTTCATGATGGTATTCTTTTACATTCTCTTTGAGTACGCATAGACAAATACTCCCCGGTCATCCTTCTTGCTGTGCAGGCCTTTCCGCTGTTTTATCATGATCAGAGCCGCACCGAACGACAGGACAACCCCCAGGACTATCAGTCCGGCAACAAAACCAAGCAGGCAGTACATGATGATAAAGCCGACAATGGCTCCACCGGCGGTACCTGCCGCCCAGTAGATGTAGCGTCCCTGAATACCCATGAATTCAAGGGGTCTTTGCAACCCCTTGAACAATGGATAGTCCTGGTAGCGTTCTTCCTTGCCTGCCATCAGCCGTAAGATTTAGGAGATGCCGAAGAACAGAGGCAGAGCCTGGGCTGCTGCAATCAGGAAGATGCAGGCACCGACCACCATCATGATCTTCTTCTTGAGAATCTGCTTCCGAATTGTAAAGTGCTGAATATCAACACTCCCAAAAAGCAAAAAGTACCAAAAGAAACAAACTGGAAACAAAAATTTCAAAAACCCCAAAATGAAAACATCTGCT
>JAGAQH010000042.1 GCA_017622815.1 Bacteroidaceae bacterium
AATTAGTATGAACAAGAGCCGCAACCCAGCGTTTTGGGTACGCTTCGCGGTCGTTTGTCCCATTGACAAACGAACTTCTCTCTTTGCGAACATCGCTCTCTACCGCTATCTTGTTCATAGTAAATAGAGTTTATTTTTAGGCATAGTTCCACAAAAGAACTATGACCCGTTTGCAAAAATACTAAAAATTGTTCAATGGATGGCAGAAATGGACGATTATTTTTTGTTTTTGCTGTATTGATGACACTATAATACTGACAAGGACTTCAACCAACAAAAATCAATGAATCATCATTCTTTACTAAATGAAAATGCTTCTCAAAATAGTTACTTCTGAGTCTTTTAATATCAGTGTTAATAAATCTACTTCCTGGATTATTAAACTCGTATGTTTCTTTGGCATCAATGTCAAAATCAACACCTGCAATGACTTTAATACCAGCCTGACACAACCCATGAGTCATTCCACCTCCACCACAAAAGAAATCTATAGCTTTATACATTTTCTTGCTCATAATAGGGACTCTTTTTAGTGGAACACAATAAATCTTTTACATCAACTTTTAAAATAATTGCTATGTTGCGTAATGTTTCAATTGATGGTTGCGATTTATTTGAGCACCATCTTGAGATCGTGTTTTCCGATTTGCCCATCTATTCAGCTAAGCATCGATTAGTTTTCTGTTTTTCAACAAGTGTAACCTTTATTCTATTCATCACTATTTGTTGATTATTCGACATCTTAATTCAAATTATATCCATTAAATTATGAATAAAGTTACACTATATTTTCCATACAGCAAACTTTACGGACTATATAATTGTTGTAATAAGAATTATTTAAGTGAAGGTGGTGGCTATTTCCCATATTTTTAGTAACTTTATAAGAAAAATTATGGGATTATTTGAGGAATATAAGAATCATCCTGATAAGGATGTTAGAGAAAGAGCTAACAATTGGGGTGCAGCAATAGGTTTGCAGGATGTAGATGGGCTTAGAGTGTCTGATTTTCTAATTCAACTTGTAGACAGCAGATTGAGGGCGAGATTACGATGGAGGAAGTTACACAAAAGCTCAATGAGCATTACAAGGATAGAAAACTTCATAGTTCAACTTATGAGATTGTCCCCCCCCAACTTAGAAATGAGTAAACAAATTAAAGAGGAGAATAAACTCAGACGACCTGGGATGTATAAATAAGACTATGGAAACTTCTTTTACATATGGCAAGATTGCGACCAATAAGAATTTCATTGACAGAGAGAAGGAAACAACTAACTTGGTTTGGAACTTCGTATCGCTGAGCAATACAATCATTATTGCTCCTCGTGGTTGGGGTAAGAGTTCACTTGTGAATAAGGCGGCCAAGTTAGCAATGGAGCAGGATAGCAAGTTGCGTGTCTGTCATATCGACCTTTTTAATGTACGCAATGAGGATCACTTCTATTCGTTGCTTGCACAGAAGGTTATTGCAGCGACATCTACCAAGTGGGAAGAGGCTGTTGAGAGCGCAAAGAGTTTCTTTTCGCATCTTGTGCCAAAGATTTCTATTGGCAGTGATCCTACCAATGAGGTATCAATCGATTTTGATTGGGAGACAGTAAAACAGAACCCCGATGAAGTGCTTGACCTTGCCGAGAAAATCGCACAGAAGAAGGGGCTCAAAATTGTGATTTGCGTTGATGAGTTCCAGAATATAGCAGAGTTCACTGTTCCTGACTATTTTCAGAAGAAATTGCGTTCGCATTGGCAACAGCATCAGAGTGTTGCCTACTGCTTGTATGGTAGCAAACGCCATATGATGATGGAGGTGTTTACGAACTCATCAAAACCATTCTACATGTTTGGCAACTTAATGTTCCTCAATAAGATTGATAGGCCTTACCTCGCGAGGTAGTGTTCCGTTTACTGTGTCTGCAGCTATAAGTTCCAAGCCTGTAAACTTTGGGTATCGTTGCAAAGTTAGTTAATAAATTTTTGTTGCAAACAAGGCAACTTTCTACCTTCCTTATGCAGTCTTTTTATTCATTTCAGGACATAATAAAAGGATGCATAGAGTCGTTGATGGATAAAACGAGCCTTATAGAACGTTGTAAACAAGGAGACAGAAGCGCATTTGGAGAACTGTACTCTGCATACGCCTCGCGTATGCGGAAGGTTTGTCGCAGGTATATAATAGATGAAGCGGCGGTGGACGATGTCGTTCACGACTCATTCATCGTCATCCTTACCTCTATGCACAGATTGCGTGATGCAGGGAATGCCGATGCCTGGATTTTTGCAATCACGAGAAATGTTACCCTGAAGTATAACGACCGTTATAAGGAAACGTCCAATGTTCCGTTGGATAATTGTGCGGAGACGGACACGTCATCTTCGGACAGCGTTGAGACGGACATTCGCGGACTATCGCTGGATAAGGTTATGGACCTGGTAGACAATCTTCCACATGGATATGGAAAGGTTTTCAGATTGTCGGTTCTCGAAGGTCTGTCGCACAAGGAAATAGCAGCGATGTTGTCCATAGAACCGCATTCGTCATCTTCACAACTGGCACGGGCAAAGAAGATGATACGGAAGATGATGCGGGAGTACTGGATGATTGTACTGTTGTTTCCTCTTGTCATTCTTTTGCTTTTCCATGACAGGCATACTTCAGAGCATAGAGAAGAGATTTCAAGTGCGGATAACAACGATTGGCAGATACAGCAAGATAGCGTGGCACCGATTATGGAATCAAACCGTGAATCCATTCAAAAGCCACAAGCACGCCCCAATCATATAGCCGAAGAACTTGTGGCGGAAGTTGCAGATACCGCAGTGGCAGAAGAAGATGCACCGGCCGTGGAAGTCAAGGAGACACCGGCCGACACCTCCACGATTATCTACAGGAAGGATGCGCTGCCTCAATCGTACAAACGCTATCTGAGCATGGATTTCGGTAAAGGCAAGGAGAGAAGAAGAAACAGGTTGTCTGTAGAATTGTCCTATGTAGGTCAATTAAGCAATAATCCGACATATACGTCCCCGTATATATATAAGCCTTCCATATTACCTGGAGATGAAAGCGGTATATTCCCCACACTGCCTTCGGCAATAGACAACTGGAACGACTATATGGTTTATATTGCCAATCATCCGAATGCCGTTGACAAGGATGTCAGGGATGTCGTCTTGAACATAGCGCTAAATAATGCCATGGCATCGGATGATGACAAGATGCACAAGGTCTCACGTCATAGTGTTCCCTTCACATGTTCTATTGTTATGAAATATTGGCTCAACGAAAGGTGGGGTTTAGAATCAGGTATCAGTTACACTGCCCTTTCCACGGAATTTGACTTGGGTACGAACGGCAATATCATCAACGAATGTCAGAGGTTGCACTATATAGGAATTCCTATAAAGGGACTGTTTAATATATATAATGTTGGCGTGTGGAGCGTGTATGCCACAACCGGAATTACAATGGACATTCCCGTGTATGCACGGCAGAGGACAAACTACATATTGAACGGCATGACAAAGGCAACGGAGGAGACTCCGGTGTCTGCACCATGGCAGTTCTCAACTTCCCTCGGCATAGGCGTGCAGTACCGGCTTACACCGCATATAGGTCTGTTTGCAGAGCCTGGAATGCAATACTTCATACCGGGTAGCACCTCTGTAAGCACATTCAGGACGGAGCATCCCGTTGTGTTCAGTTTGCCTGTTGGTATCAGGGTTATGTGGTAGCATGGGATGAAGACATGTGGCCAGTCGTGAATTTATAACACTTATGGTGCAGTCTTTGGTTGTTTTATGGGACTTATAGAAAGAAGAACCAATAACAATCAAGGAAATGTACAAAGTTTATGATTATGTCCATAATGGATTGCTATATCTGAACAACAGTATGAGACCAGGACACAAATACTTGTCACAACTGATGATCTATGCCACTACGGCATGCCAGTCAAAGTGCAGGCATTGCAACATCTGGCAGAAGAAAAGGGAACACATGAGCCTCGAAGACATCAAACGGATAATGCAAAGCAGATGTATCACCAGTAAAACTACGGTAGGTCTGGAGGGAGGCGAATTCATCCTCCATCCACAGGCAAACGATATTCTTGCCTGGTTCCGAAGCAACCATCCCAATTATACACTCCTGTCCAACGGATTGGCGTCCGGACGGATTATTGAAGCGGTCAGACGCTACAAACCGCGCCATCTGTATCTGTCTCTTGACGGCAGGCCGGAAACATACCGCCACATGCGCGGTGTAGACGGGTACAACAGAGTGATACAAGTGATAGAGGCGCTGAAGGACGAAATACCCATCTCTCTAATGTTCTGCCTGTCCCCATGGAATACGTTCGACGATATGGATTATGTTGTGGGAGTGGCAAGGGATTACGGTCTGGATGTCCGCATCGGTATATACGGAACCATGTCCTTCTTCGATACTACGAGCGACCTTTTGTCGGCACACGACTTCATGAAGCGAATCCCGGATTCTGTAAAGACGACCGACGAGAACTATGACTTCATTGCTCTTTATGATGAATGGAGAAACGGACGCCTGAAACTGCCGTGCCTTAGTATCAGAAGCAGTCTCGTGATTCATACAAACGGAGACGTTCCCTTGTGTCAGAACTTGAACCTTTTGCTGGGCAATATACACAAGCAAACACTGGACGAGATATTCAACAGCAGACAAACATGCAAGATTCATCGTCAGCATTCAGAGGGGTGTAACGGGTGCTGGATAAATTTCCACAGGAAATACGACATTATATTGCTACGAAGCCTTGAACGTCTCTTTCCTAAATGGATTATAGAAAGGATATACGGTCCTTATCGGTGGACGTTGCCACACTCACAAACATATATAAAGTATTTCAGATCATAAGTCATGATAAAGAAACTTATAGAGTCATATCGCAGAATAAGAACCGAGCATGCCTTGACCCACACATACAGGCATCAATACGCGTTTGTAGGTATGGGACAACATTCGCTGACCAACCTATATCCTGTACTGTTTTCGCTACAGGTTCCGTTGAAATATATCTGTGTCACCACCGCAAGGAAGGCAAGGCTGATAGGCACTAAATATGCCGGTATTGAACCTACGACATCATTACAAAGGATTTTGGACGACGAGACGGTAAAGGGTATTTTCGTATGTGCAGCCCCTTCTTCACATTACAGGCTTTCCTCAGACATTCTGGCAAGCGGAAAATCACTCTTCGTAGAAAAGCCGCCATGCTCTTCTCTGAAGGAACTGGATTCTTTGATAGGGCTACACCAAAAATTCCACTCGCCAGTAGCAATGGTTGGCTTACAGAAAAGGTATGCTCCTACAACAACTATCCTGAAGAAACGGCTTTGTAAAGAACATGTGTTTAGTTATGACCTGCATTATGTCACTGGTGCCTGTCCTGATGGCAACATAGTTACAGACCTTTATATCCATCCGATAGATCTGGTAACGTATCTGTTTGGCAAACCAGACATCATTGCCTGCGAGAAGGTAACTTCGGGAACGTATCTGTTGATGCTAAGGCATGGACACATAGTGGGTACACTGGAACTGTCCACCGAACATTCGTGGACAGATGCTGAAGAAAGCCTTAAGATAAGCACTTCTGCCGGTGTATATAATCTTAGGCAAATGGAAGAATTGTCGTTTGTTGCCAAGCAAATGTCAGTATGCCATCTGCCTCTGGAAAAAATCATGCCCAGAAACAAGACCATGGAATACCTGTATTCACGCAACAACTTTGTTCCAGTCCTTGCCAACAATCAGATATGCTCGCAAGGCTATTATCACGAAGTAAAGGCTTTTGTCGATAAGGTGGAAGGCAGAAGAAGTGCTATACACACAGGTTTGGAAGACCTGAGGGATACATACAGAATAATGGATTATATTTCTGGATTGTAGGTGGGATATTTCCCGTCTCTCACTTGTTGAACCCTTTTGCCGTCAGGAATTCCCATATTCTGTCCATGAAGGTGTAACTGCCTGTTCCTGGCGATGCCGTCCTCTGGAAGCAGTGGTTGCGCAGTGCCAGAGTGTGCAGTTCGCTCTGTATGCCCATCTGTAGCATTTTCTCCCACACCTTCACCGAAGTCATGGAGCCTATGGGGTCGGCATCGCCATGGATGAAGAGCATGGGCGAGGTCTTCAAATCGAAGGAGAAGTCGGGCACCAGGATGTCCTCGTCTCCGTTGCCGCCATTCTTGTTCACTCCGTCCGTGCCGTCGGTCAGTCCATAGGCCGGGTATATGCCAATGCCCCATTGCACGTTGCAGGGCAGTTTGTCCACCTTGTCTATGGGCAAGTATGACTGGTGCAAGGAGGAGGTTACCCCCATGAGTGTCAGGTGCCCGCCTGCCGAACTGCCCATTATGCCTATGCGGTCGGGGTCAAGACCGCGTGCTTCAGCCTGGCTTCTTACAAGCCTGACGGTGCGTTGGAGGTCCTGCCATGCCGTTGTGTGCTTGGCGAGGGGAGGGGTGGGGCGTGGAGTGCGGTATTTCAGCGTCACCACGGCCATTCCTTTTTCGTTCAGGTAACGGCGTATAGGTGCTACCTCGAAGTCGTCGGGATTGTTGAAACCGTATCCGCCTCCCGAATATATTATCTGTATGGCCTTCGTCTTCAGTTCCTTTGGCATGTGCCATTCCATGTATGGTGTGCATTGCTTCTGCTGGAGGTCGGGCGTCTTGTCCTTGGGCCATATTTCTGTCTTGGTGTACGATGCTCTGGCATCGTCGCTGGTATACCTTTCCATCAGTGCAACCTCCTTGCCGGATTTGCCCAGATAGCCCATCTGCCGCATAAACTCCACACCCCGTTCGAAGCCGTGTGCACCGTGCCCCTTGTCGGCATATAGGTGCAGTTCGGCGGGTATGCGCCTCTTGCGCAGTTCCCGGTACACCAGGGTGGAGGTCTGCGGAGCGTAGATGTCCTTTCCCCCGTGGTGCAGGCTCATGGGACAGGTGCGCTTGTCAAACTTGAATACCTGGCTCAGATGCACGTCCGTGCCGTAACCCTGCCGTGTGGCCGGTGTACCACCTTCGGCATCTGTGGTGCCATAGGCAGGTGCGTTCACTATGGCCCAGTTTATGTGACAGGGAATGGTATCCGTATTGTCGCTATGCTTGTAGGCCGGTGTCTGCGAACTGGTGGCAAGGAGCAATGCCAGATGCGAACCCGCCGACATGGATATGACACCTATCTTCTCCGGGTCAAAGCCACGCTCGCGTGCCTGTTGCCTTACCATTCTTACGGCCCGTTGCCCGTCGGCCCATGCTGTCTGGTATATGGGCAACCCTATGGGGCGTGGGGTCCTGTACACGAAGTTCACGCATTGGAAGCCCAAGGCGGTGAGTTTCTCCCTCCATTGCTTTATCAGTCCCACATCACAACAGTTCTGATAACTTCCTCCCGAAATCAGTATCATGCACCCGCCGTTGCGCACATCCTCGGCCGGCGCCTCAAACCACTCCAGGTATGCCACCCTGTTCTTGTCGGCTTTGAAACCTTTTTGGCTTGTCTCGTCCGTCATGGCCGCTATCTGATGCTCCTGAGGGTAGGGCATCTGTTTCTTCTTCCATATCGGTTCGCGCTCCTGGGCGTGAAGGGCAATGCAAACGATGCATGCCAGCAGTATTTGGACGGTCCTTTTCATCAGTACTTATGGCTTCAGGCGATGGCGTATGTATGTTTCCATGATGTCTATGGCCTGACGGTTGGCGCCACCTTCGGGGATGATGAGGTCTGCATAGCGCTTGGTGGGCTCGATGAACTCTTCGTGCATGGGTTTGAGTACCTCCAGGTAGCGGTCGATGACCATCTGTGTGGTGCGACCACGCTCCACGGTGTCGCGCAGGATGTTGCGGATAAGGCGCACGTCCGAGTCAGTGTCCACGTAGATTTTAAGGTCCATCAGGTCGCGCAGGTCTTTCCGATAAAGTGCCATGATACCCTCGATGATAATCACCTCGCATGGCTCTACATGTATGGTTTCCTTCATGCGATTTGATGTGATGTAGTCGTAGGTTGGTTGTTCGATGGCCTTGCCCTGACGGAGTTCGTGAAGTTGTTGGCACAGAAGATTCCAGTCGAAGGCATCAGGATGGTCGTAGTTGATTTTACGGCGTTCCTCCATCGTCAGATGAGTGTTGTCGTTGTAGTAGGAATCCTGTGGGATAACCGCCACATTCTCGCCCTCGAGCGCTTTCATGATCTTCTTCACCACGGTGGTCTTGCCACTGCCGGTGCCGCCGGCTATACCTATTATATACATTAGTGGAAATGTTTTGATGTGTTAGTTTACGGCCACGAAGTTAGGCTTTTTTATCAGCATTTCCGAATAATAGATGATAAAATGTAGGGATTAAAGGAAAATTATGTACCTTTGCAACCTAAGTTAAGTGAACATACAAATAAAATGAACGTATAGAATGTTGAGAATTGCAGTTCAATCTAAAGGAAGGCTCTTCGAGGACACAATGTCGTTGCTGGCAGAAGCCGGCATAAAGGTTAGTACAAGCAAGCGCACGTTGCTGGTTCAGAGTGCTGATTTCCCCATAGAGGTATTGTACCTTCGCGACGATGATATTCCACAGTGTGTGGCTACCGGTGTGACGGATTTGGGTATTGTAGGCAAAAACGAGTACGAGGAACGCCAGGAACAGGCCGAGATAATCCGTCCGCTGGGCTTCTCAAAGTGCCGCATGTCTTTGGCCATTCCCAAGGCAGTAAAATACACGGGCATCGGTTGGTTCGAAGGCAAGAAGATAGCCACCTCATATCCGAATATCCTGCGCCGTTTCCTGCACGAAAACCATATAAACTCCGACATACATGTAATCACCGGCTCGGTAGAGATAAGTCCGGGCATAGGTCTGAGCGATGCCATATTCGACATAGTAAGCAGCGGCAGTACCCTTGTGAGCAACAATCTGGCAGAGGTGGAAGTTGTGATGAAGAGCGAAGCCCTGCTCATCGGCAACCGCAACCTCTCTCCCCGCAAGCGTGCCATACTGGAAGAATTGCTCTTCCGCATAGAGGCCGTGAAGGCTGCCGAGAACAAGAAGTACGTGCTGATGAACGTGCCCACCGACAAAGTGCAGGATGTTGTGGCCGTGTTGCCAGGTGCCAAGTCTCCCACCATCATGCCGCTGGCCACAGATGGATGGAGCAGCATACACACCGTGGTGGACGAGAAGTGCTTCTGGGAGATTATCTCTCGTCTGAAGGAACTGGGTGCCCAAGGCATACTGGTCATGCCCATTGAAAAGATGATACTTTAGAAAAGATCCCGGAAAACTCAGATTAATCGGAATATTCCGACTACTCCGACAAAACACTTGACCAACAATGATACAGGTTATCCTACACCCCGGAAAGGAAGACTACCAGGCATTGCTCAGCCGTCCGCACAAGGATGCCGCCGATTTGGGCGCAACCGTAGCCTCCGTGCTCAATGATGTGCGCATGGAGGGAGACAATGCCGTACTGCGCTATGAGGCCAAGTTTGACAAGGCAGAACTTTCCTCGCTGGCCGTTACCGAAGAGGAACTGCAAGAAGCAGAGGCACTTGTAAGCGAAGAACTGAAGCAGTCCATCAATCTTGCCCATGCCAACATACACCGTTTCCACAAGGCCCAGCGCATGCAGCCCGTCTGTGTTGAAACCGCCCCGGGCGTGTATTGCTGGCAGAAGTCTGTGGCCATAGAGAAGGTGGGACTTTACATACCAGGAGGCACAGCCCCCCTGTTCAGCACCGTGCTGATGCTTGCCACTCCGGCAAAGATAGCAGGTTGTACCGACATAGTGCTGTGCTCGCCCCCTTCGCCCCAAGGCAAACTGCATCCAGCCATACTCTATGCCGCCAAGGTGGCCGGAGTGAACCGCATATACAAGTGCGGAGGTGTGCAGGCCATCGGTGCAATGGCATACGGCACGGAAACAGTACCCAAGGTGAGCAAGATATTCGGTCCCGGCAACCAGTACGTCACCTGTGCCAAGCAGCAGGTAAGCATGACCGATGTGGCCATTGACATGCCTGCCGGTCCCTCTGAAGTGGCCATCGTGGCAGACATGACCTGTCACCCCGAATACGTTGCCGCCGACATGCTCAGTCAGGCAGAGCACGGCATGGACTCGCAAAGCATACTCTTCACCGACAACGAGGATGTGGCACGTGCCGTCCTTGCCGAGGTTGAGAAGCAACTGGAAGCCTTGCCCCGCAAGGAGATGGCAAGTTCTTCCCTGGGTCATAGCCGCATAGTGGTGCTTCACGATATGGAAGAGGCGTTTGAAATCTGCAACCAGTATGCCCCAGAGCATCTCATCCTGGCCATGGATACGGCTCTTGATTGGGCAGACAGGGTGGTGAATGCCGGTAGCGTGTTCCTGGGACATTATAGTTGCGAGAGCGCCGGAGATTATGCCTCTGGCACCAACCATACCCTGCCCACAAGCGGATACGCCAAGGCATATAGCGGTGTGAATCTGGACAGTTTCTGCCGCAAGATAACTTTCCAGCATCTTACCCGCGAGGGCATAGAAAGCATAGGACGCGCCGTGGAGGTGATGGCCGAGGCGGAAAGCCTGGACGCACACCGAAATGCCATGACACTGAGAATGAAGGGCCGTTAACATATATCCATACACATAAGCAAGAGCAGATGTTAGAGAATCTGGTAAGAAAGAACATTCAGGCACTGAAGCCATATTCCTGTGCCAGGGATGAGTTCAAGGGGCGCGATGCACACGTCTTCCTGGATGCCAACGAGAGTGCATACAATGCTCCGTACAACCGTTATCCCGATCCCTTGCAAGAGTCACTCAAGAAGGATATCTCCACCATCAAGGGAGTACCTTCGGGAAAGATATTCCTGGGCAACGGCAGCGACGAGGCGATAGACCTTGTGTACCGCATCTTCTGCGAACCGAGGGTAGACAACGTGGTGGCCATAGAACCTACATACGGCATGTACAAAGTGTGTGCAGACATCAACGATGTTGAGTATAGAACAGTCTGCCTGTCTGATAATTACGCCATGTCTGCCGATGCTTTGCTTCAGGCCTGCGACGAGCACACAAAGGTGGTGTGGATATGCTCTCCCAACAACCCCACCGGCAACGATATGGACCGCAGGGAGATGCAGAAACTCCTTTCCGAGTTCAAGGGAATTGTGGTGGTGGACGAGGCATACGGCGACTTCTCTGAACTAAAGCCAATGCGCTCCTATTTGGAGCATTTCCCCAGGATGATAGTGCTGAACACATTCTCCAAGGCCTGGGCTTCGGCAGGCATACGCCTGGGCATGGCCTTTGCCTCGGAGGAGATTATCGGCTTGTTCAACAAGGTGAAGTATCCCTACAACGTGAATATGCTCACACAGGAGAAGGCACGCGAAATGCTTGCCGACATGCTGAAGATTGACCGTTGGGTAAACGAAGTACGCCACGAGCGCAAGCACATGATACCGTGCCTCATGGAACTGCCCATGGTGAAGCAGGTTTATCCCTCGGCCGCCAACTTCCTGCTTGTGAAGGTAACGGATGCCGATGCCATATACCGGTATCTGGTAGACAAGGGCATCATAGTGCGCAACCGCAACCGTGTCACCCTCTGCCAGAATGCCCTGCGCATAACCATCGGTTCTAAGGAGGAGAACAATGAGTTGCTGGGTGCGCTGAGAAGTTACAAGAGATAAGACATGAAACAGAGAATACTATTCATAGATCGCGACGGAACTATCCTGCGAGAGCCTGAGGACGAGCAGATAGACTCCTATGCCAAGTTCGAGTTCATGCCCGGAGCAATAGGGGCTTTGTCGTTTCTTGTCCGTCATACCGACTACAGGCTTGTACTTGTAAGCAACCAGGACGGTCTCGGTACGGATTCATATCCCGAGGATGACTTCTGGCCTACACACAACCTGATGCTCGACATACTGAAGGGCGAGGGTATCGAGTTTGATGCCCAGCACATAGACCGCTCCTTCCCGCATGAGAATCTGCCTACGCGCAAACCTGGTACCGCCATGCTCACATCATACATGGAGAGTCCGGACGTAGATATGGCCAACTCCTATGTGATAGGCGACCGTCAGACGGATGCCCAACTGGCCGTGAACCTTGGTTGTCAAAGTCTTATAATAGGCGAGGATATGGATTGGAAGCGTATAGCGGAAATCCTCTTTGCCGGAGACCGTAGGGCATCCGTATGCCGCAAGACACACGAAACGGACATAAACGTATGCGTCGGCCTTGACGGGAACGGAAAAAGCAACATCAGCACCGGTCTTGGTTTCTTCGACCACATGCTCGAGCAGATTGCCCGTCATGGCAACATAGACCTCGACATCACATGCCGTGGCGACCTGCATGTAGACGAACACCATACTATAGAAGACACCGCCCTTGCCCTGGGCGAATGCCTTGCCAAGGCCCTTGGTGACAAGCGCGGCATAGAACGATATGGATACAGCCTGCCCATGGACGATTGCCTGTGCCAGGTAAGCCTGGACTTTGGCGGACGCCCCTGGCTGGTGTGGGATGCCGAGTTCAAGAGGGAGAAGGTGGGGGAGATGCCCACGGAAATGTTCCTGCACTTCTTCAAAAGCCTCTCGGACAGTGCACGCATGAATCTGAACATCAAGGCTGAAGGAGCCAACGAGCACCACAAGATAGAAGGTATCTTCAAGGCATTTGCACGTGCCGTGAAGATGGCCGTGAAGAGAGATATCGAACATTTTAATCTGCCGTCGAGCAAGGGTACGTTATGACGCAGAACTTCTCCTCACATCTTCTGCAAAGGGCCGTAGACGAAGTTTCCTGTCTGCCCGGCATAGGCCGCAAGACTGCTTTGCGTCTGGTTCTGCACCTCCTGCGTCAGGATGCACGTGTCACGTCCACACTGACCGAGGCACTCTCCGTCTTGCGCAACGAGGTGAAGTATTGCCGCATGTGTCACAACATCTCCGACACAGATATATGCGAGATATGTGCCAACCCCAAGCGTGATGCCTCCACACTTTGTGTGGTGGAGAACATACAGGACGTCATGGCCATAGAATCCACAGGTCTCTATCGCGGACTTTATCACGTCCTGGGTGGAGTCATCAGCCCTATGGATGGCATAGGCCCCAGCAACCTGCACATTCAAAGTCTGGTGGAAAGGGTGGCGGCAGGAGGTGTCAGGGAGATAATCCTTGCCTTAAGCCCCACGATGGAAGGCGATACGACCAATTATTTTATATACAGACGTTTGTGCCAACTGTCCCAAACATCTGACACATCTGGAACAGAGCACGAAGACACGCCATTCTCCCTGCCTCGCATTACGGTCATTGCGCGTGGAGTGGCACAGAACGACGAACTTCAGCACACCGACGAGGCCACCCTTGGGCGTGCCCTTGCCGGGCGTATTCCGTTCAACGTATAAAGCAACATTGTCATGAATAATTTACGTCTACTCTATTTCGCAATGCCACTGACCACGGTCCTTTGTGCCTTTGTCTTGGATATGGTGGCAGATGCCGGAGCCATCCCCGAACTTTCCGCATCCGTATTGTATCTATTCCGAATGTTTGTTGTGCTGCTCTCCCTCGCATCTATGGTGTTGCCGTTTACTATGCTGAAGGACAAACTTATGGCGCAACTCATTCTTCTTGATGCTTCGGCATTTCTTGTTATACTGGACTATTACCTGAATATATCTTCACCAGGCAGTGACAACCTCCTCTGGTTCCTGCCTATGATTATAGTCATATATGCAGTTAGATACAAGGCTGTATCCAATACCCAAGGCAAGCCTGCAGAAAAAAGATGAGATACCTGCGTGCCATAGAACCGGAAGACCTCGACCTGATGTACATCGTGGAGAATGACTTGGCGGTATGCCGCTACAGTTCCACCAATGTGCCCCTTTCGCGTTATGCCCTGAGGAGATATATAGAAGAGAGCAGGGGAGACCTGTTTGCTGATTCCCAGGTGCGTATGGCCATAATGGATGCCGACAGGGGCGAGGCATGCGGTTTTCTGGACATTACCGACCTCGATGCCAGGCATAGGCGCGCACAGGTTGGCATAGTGCTTCTGCCGGAAGCCCAAGGTCGTGGCATAGCCGCCGGGGCATTGGACGAAGCCGCCATGTATGCACGCCAACAGGGGTTGCACCAACTTTATGCCATAGTGGCATCGGACAATCAGCGGGCACGCAACCTGTTCCTCCACTCCTCATATACGGAAACGGCGCTGTTGCCGCAATGGCTTTGCATAGACGGCATATATGCGGATGCCGTGCTGTTCCAACTAATGCTCGACAATAACAAGTAAACGATACCTGAAATGACACAAGAAGAAATCCTTGCTTTGATAAAGCGCGAAGTCGTGCCGGCCATAGGGTGTACAGAACCCATGTGTGTGGCACTCTGTGTGGCACATGCCACGGAAGCACTGGGTGGTGAACCGGAAACCATTCAGGTAGGACTCAGTGCCAATGTGCTTAAGAACGCCATGGGTGTGGGCATTCCCGGCACCGGCATGGCGGGCCTGCCCATTGCCATAGCCCTTGGCGCACTCATCGGAAAGAGCGGCTATCAGTTGGAAGTCCTGCGCGATTGCACTCCTGAGGCAGTGGAACGTGGCAAGAAATTCATTGCGCAAGGAGGCATAAGCATAATACAGGACAAGGAGGCATGCGACAATCTCTATGTGGATGTAGTTTGCAAGAAGGGCAACCATCGTTCGGAGGCCATCATCGCACACGAGCATACACGTCTGGTGTACCTGTGCATCGACAACAATGTCATGCTGGACGAACGCTCGTACCTGCACAAGGCATCCGTGGGGGAAACGGATAGCGACCTCACCCTGCGACAGGTTTTCGATTTCGCCACACAGACTTCCATCAAGGAACTGGAGTTTATCAACGAGGCACGCATCCTCAACGAGAAGGCTGCCGAGGAAGCACTGAAGGGCAACTATGGACATGAACTCGGCAAGACGCTGACCCGCCCCCTTGGCAAGGGTATCATGGGCGACAGCATCTTCAGCCACATCCTTTCGGTTACCAGTTCTGCATGCGACGCACGTATGGCCGGTGCCATGATACCCGTGATGAGCAACAGCGGAAGCGGAAACCAGGGTATAGCCGCCACTCTTCCCGTGGTTGTTTTTGCCCGCGAGAACCACAACACCGAGGAGGAACTCACCCGTGCCCTCGTGCTTAGTCATCTTACAGCCATCTACATAAAGCAGAGCCTTGGCCGCCTCAGCGCCCTCTGCGGATGCGTGGTGGCAAGTACTGGAAGCAGTTGCGGAATCACGTACCTGATGGGCGGAGGTTATGAGCAGGTAGCATATAGTGTAAAGAACATGATAGCAAACCTTGCCGGCATGGTGTGCGACGGAGCCAAGCCCAGTTGTGCATTGAAGGTATCCAGCGGAGTTTCCACCGCCGTACTGAGCGCCATGCTGGCCATACAGGGCAAATACGTCACCAACGTGGAGGGACTTATCGAAGACGATGTGGACCGCTGCATCCGCAACCTCACCCTCGTTGGTGCCAAGGGCATGCAGGAAACAGACCGCATGGTTCTTGATATAATGACCCACAAACGCACCTGAGCATCAATTATGCCCGTTGGGGCATATCCATGTCGTGATATTTCCGTGCCTGTCACAACATTAGTCTTTGTCCGTCGCAATAGGGTCAAAATGTCCTCCCGACAACAAGGGCGTGTCACCCTCGGTGACACGGGCGCGTTCTCCTCGGTGACAAGGGCGTGTCACCCTCGGTGACAAAGACGGGTTCTCCCAGACAACAAGCGCGTGTCCTCGGGGATGGCTAAAAAGAGTTGCCGATGCCAACATTCCGGTTAGTTCAATAATAATGTAAATTGTTCATTATAAGAAAAAAGGAAAGACTTTCCCGATGTCTTTCCTTTTTTTCATGCATTTCTGTCATGAATGTGAGCGGTAGACGGGGCTCGAACCCGCGACCCTGGGCTTGGGAAGCCCATGCTCTACCAACTGAGCTACTACCGCATTCATTTATATAATGCAAAGGTACGCTTTTTTTGTCTATCTTGCAAGATTTAAACATCTTTTAGGGTTATTTTACATAAAAGATTGTGTATTGTAATCAAAAACCACTACCTTTGCATTGTAATTATAACAAATACAAATATAAACGATGACAGACAAGACATCTATAAAGGAGGCGTTGGTTCAGTATGGGATATCACCATCCCGTCCCAGGCTTGCCATATTGGAATATCTGCGCACGCACTGTACACACCCAACTGCCGACGAGATTTTCCATGACTTGAAAGAAGCGGTTCCAACTCTGTCTCTTACAACAGTGTACAATACACTGAAGCTGTTTGCCGAAAAGGGTCTGTGCCTGTCGCTTACAATAAACGAGAAGCAGGTTTGCTATGACGGGCATACACATCCCCATGGACACCTCTTGTGCAGCAGATGTGGCAAGGTGTACGACATTGAGCGTAGCGAAATGCCCATGGAACCAAGCGAGAATTATATATGCGGTCATCGTATCACAGAAGTACACTACTATTATAAAGGTATCTGTTCCAAATGCCTTCCTGATGATATGGCATCCTGACAGAGCCTTAATGACGACTATATATAAAGAACAATACTAACAAAAAAATATTTAATTATGAGCAAGAAATTTGTTTGTACCGTTTGTGGTTACATTCACGAAGGAGACGAGGCACCTGCAAAGTGCCCACAGTGCGGAGTACCTGCATCCAAGTTCAACGAGATGGCCGCAGAGCAGTCCTATGTAACAGAGCATGTTATCGGTGTGGCCCAGGGTTGCCCCGAGGAGATTATGGAAGGTCTCAAGGCACACTTTGCCGGTGAGTGCACAGAAGTAGGCATGTATCTGGCCATGAGCCGCCAGGCTGACCGTGAGGGTTATCCCGAGATAGCCGAGGCCTTCAAGCGCTACGCATTTGAGGAGGCAGACCATGCCAGCAGATTTGCCGAGCTGATTGGCGATGTTGTATGGGACACCAAGACAAACCTGCAGAAGCGTGCAGAAGCAGAGTGTGGTGCTTGTGCCGGCAAGATGGATATTGCCAAGGCTGCCAAGGCTGCCAATCTGGATGCCATACACGACACCGTACATGAAATGGCAAAGGACGAGGCACGTCACGGTCGTGGCTTTGAAGGACTGCTGAAGCGTTACTTCTCAAAGTAAGCACACCAGAAAGAAAAGATAAGGACTTCAGTTTTTATAAACAATTAAATCCCGGTTAGACGACCGGGATTTAATGTTATTGTACGTTGTTTAAAACAAGTTCTGTATCAGCACATCACTTAATGATGTCCATTTCCTTGAATACCTTCTTCAGTTTCTCCACAGCACGGTCAACCTGCTCGGTGGTGTGGTTGGCCATAAGGGCGAAGCGCACCAGGGTGTCAGTGGGGGCACATGCGGGAGGGATAACAGGGTTGATGAATACGCCCTCCTCAAATGCACGGGCAGTGACGATGAATGTCTTCTCCAGGTCGCGGACATACAAGGGGATGATGGGACTTTCTGTGTCACCGATCTCAAAGCCTTCTTCCTTGAAGCGCTTCAGGGCATAACGTGTAACCTCCCACAGGGCTTCCAGACGCTCGGGCTCTGCCTTCAGGATGCGAAGGGCTTCGCGTGCCGATGCGGTGGCGGCAGGAGTACAGCTGGCGCTGAAGATGTATGTACGTGCGGTATGACGCAGATAGTTGATGACGGTCTTGTCTGCGGCAATGAAACCACCCACGCTTGCCAGGCTCTTGGAGAAGGTGCCCATGATGAGGTCTACCTCGTGTGTCAGGCCGAAATGGTCGCAGACACCACGGCCGTTGCGTCCGAACACGCCTATGCCATGAGCCTCGTCCACCATGATGGCAGCATTGTACTTGTGCTTGAGTTCTACGATTTCCGGCAGTTTGCAGAGGTCGCCTTCCATGGAGAAGACTCCGTCAACGACAATCAGTTTGATGCTGTCGGGGTTGCAACGCTTCAATACACGCTCCAGGTCTTCCATGTCATTGTGCTTGAAACGCAACTGTGTGGCAAAGCTAAGACGGCGTCCGTCCACTATAGAGGCATGGTCGCGGTCATCGCAGATGATATAGTCGTCCTTGCCCAAAAGTTGGGGAATGACACCGCTGTTTACGGTGAAACCCGTAGCGAAAACCAGCGCATCGTCCATGCCGACAAATTCGGCCAGTTCCTTTTCCAGTTCCACATGGATGTCCAGAGTACCATTGAGGAAACGGCTGCCGGCGCATCCGCTACCATACTGTCTCATGGCCGCAACACCGGCTTCAATGACGCGGTCGTCGCCTGTCAGGCCAGTATAGGCATTACTGCCGAACATCAGCACGTTGTGTCCGCCCATGGCAACTTCTGTTCCTTGTTTGCCTTCTATTTCACGGAAATAGGGGTAAATGCCCTTAGCCTTAATTTCGTCTGGCAAGGTGTACTTGGCCAGTTTGTCTTGTAACAATCCCATATCTGTGTCTGTATTATGTTACTGTTGTATATATGAATATCATCTGCAAAGGTAAGGATTTTATTTGAAAATCCCACCGCAATTTGCATGAATTCTGTATCTGTGTGCAATTTTATGGTCCTATATATAATATAATATGTGTGTTACAGCATAAAATGAGTATCTTTGCCGAGTAATATGTATAAATAGTACGTAAGTGAAAAGAATTTGGTTCGTCGTAAATCCGATATCGGGAACGCATGACAAGGCCGGCATCGTTGCCAGGATACCGGAATATTTTCCGGAAGACAGATTTGCGGTAGAGATAAAATATACGGAATACTCGGGACATGCCGCTGAGATAGCCCGCATGGCTGTGGAACAGGATGTGGACATCGTTGTGGCGGTAGGTGGTGATGGGACCGTGAACGAGACGGCACGTGCACTCATCCACTCCAATGTGGCCCTCGGCATCGTGCCGTGTGGCAGCGGCAATGGACTTGCACGCCACCTGTTCCTCCCCATGAACCCCGACGGAGCACTGCAGGTCATTTCCGAGTGCAACATACATACGCTGGATTACGGCCTGATAAACGACATGCCCTTTTTCTGCACGGCAGGTGTAGGATTTGACGCCTTCCTTTCGGACAGGTTCAACAAGTCCGGCAAGCGGGGACTGCTGTCCTACATAGAGAATGCACTTACTGAAGGTGTGTCCTATGAACCGGAAACCTATGAACTGGAAATACTGGGAGAAGAAGCCGAGGTGAAGACATACAGGGCATTCCTAATAACCTGCGCCAATGCATCGCAGTATGGCAACGACTTCTACATAGCGCCTCATGCCTCCATGGCCGATGGACTTATGGACGTGACAATAATGGAACCGTTCACCGTCTTCGAGACGCCTCAGATTGCATACCAGCTGGTGCATAGGACCATCACGCAGAATTCGCATATCAAGACATTCCGATGCAAGGACCTTATAATCCGTAGAACCAAGCCCGGGGTTATCCATGTGGACGGCGACCCCAAGGACTCGGACTCCGAAGTACGTGTTTCGTTGGTTCCAAAGGACATACGCATGGTCGTAAATGCCAACAAGCAGCCATGGCAACCGCCATTGTTGAGGATGTTTACCGACATATACACAGGTGTGAGTGCCCCTTTTAAGGAAACACCCAAGAAAATAAGCAAGATTAACGAGGAACTGCTGAGCAGATTGCGTCGCAAAGAACACGACTGAACAACCAGACATAACCAGACCTAACCAAACCAGACAGAAATGACACTATATCCGAACTGCAAGATAAACCTTGGATTGAACATAGTTGCCAGACGCAGCGATGGCTATCATGATATAGAGACAGTGTTCCTGCCCATACCATTGTCTGACTGCCTGGAGATAACTCCAGCCCACGAAGACACCTTTGCCATAGACGGACGGGAATTGGACTGCTCTGCCCAGGACAATCTTGTGATGCGAGTACTGAACATGCTCCGTGCCGAGGATATGGACATACCGCCTGTATCCATACGTCTGACAAAGAACATCCCTTCGGGTGCCGGCCTCGGCGGCGGCAGTACTGATGCCGCTTTCATGATCAAGGGACTGAACGAACTGTTCGACCTTGGACTTTCCGAAGCACAGATGGCTTCGCGGGTGGGCCGTCTGGGGGCAGACTGTCCGGTATTCATTGCCAACAAGCCCGTCTATGCCGAGGGTAAGGGAGATGTATTCACGCCACTCCCCGTTCCCTTGGTGGAGAAGAACTATTTCTGCCTGCCTCCGGCTGGTAGCGTGTTGCCTCCAACCATCCCCCTGTGCATTCCGTCTGTCCTGGACGGCTTTTGGCTGGTGCTGGTGAAGCCAAATGATTTCATTTCCACGAGGGAGGCTTACGCTTCTGTAACCCCACGGCCCTCCAAGATATCCCTGAAGGAAATTATTTCGCAACCTGTCAAGAACTGGCGTGGCCTGATGGTGAACGACTTTGAAGCAAGCGTATTCCCCACGCATCCGGTAGTCAGTTCCATCTGTGACCAACTTTACATGCTCGGCGCATCGTATGCAGCCATGAGCGGAAGCGGCAGCACGGTATATGGACTGTTCCGCCAACAGCCGGTCCTTGGAGAGGTCTTTTCCGGTTGTTTCCAGTGGCAGTGCAAACTGTAGTTCCGGACATGAATGGCGTAACAATATATATATATAGGTATAGAGATGGAAAGAGAAGACAAGTGGAAGATTCTGGAAAGCACCTACATATCACGGCGCCCATGGATGACGGCACGTCTGGATAAGGTGCAACTGCCCGACGGACGAATCAATCCCGAGTATTGGGTTCTGGAGTTTCCGGATTGGGTAAATGTAATTGCCATTACCAAGGACGGAAAGATGGTGATGGTACGCCAGTACCGTCATGCTTTGGGGATTACGGAATATGAACTATGTGCCGGTGTGATGGAGGAAGGCGAAACGCCTTTGGAGGCAGCCAAGCGTGAACTAATGGAAGAAACCGGTTTCGGTGGTGGCGAATGGACGGAATACATGACCATTTGCGCCAACCCCTCCAACCATACAAATCTGGCACGCACCTTCCTGGCAACAGGTGTTGAACGTCTCGCAGAGCAGCATCTCGACGACACCGAGGAACTCACATGTCATCTGCTCTCCCAGGAGGAGGTCTTTGGCATGCTGCAACGCGGAGAGATACTTCAGGCCCTTATGGCAGCCCCCTTGTGGAAGTATTATTTTGAGAAGCAGACACCACATTCTTAAACCCCAATCGGTCATTAGCGCGTAACAGCCTGACGACCAGTTTGGGATTAAAACAAGTACCATATAATTATGGCATCTGCCTAAATACACAATGAGATATGGGACAATATTGGACAAGAAAGGGAGACCAGCAGGATAAGGACGAGCGCACCGTATGTCCATGGACGGAGCATGTGGGGCACGGAGACAGATTTATGCCCGACCCTAAATCGGATAAAGAATAACTATATATTACAGAAGGGGAGGATATACCATGCGCTTTCAACTTCCGTCTGTATTGACTATTAACGGTTCGGATGCCGTAGGCGAGGCAGGCCTTGGTGTTGATGTCCATACTATTTCTGCAATGGGAGGCCGTTCTCTGGTGGCAATGACATCGCTTGCTCTCAGGACAGGAAGAGAGGATGTAGTATTCCACGACCTCCAGCCGCACTTGGTCGCCGACCAGATAGAAGCGGCTTTGTTTGACAGTAAACCCAAGGCTGTGAAGGTTGGCCTGGTGCGCCTGCCTGAAACCATGTTGCTTGTATCCCGATTGATTGCCGGCCTGCCTCACAGGGTGATGGCACCCTCAATCATGACTTCCGAAGGTAAACTGCTTCTTTCTCCAGAGGAGGTGTCTGCATGGATGAAACACCTTCTGCCCTTATCAAACCTTTTGATTCTCAAGGTTCGCGAAGCGGAGATAATGCTTGGCCGGACTATTTCCTCTGACGAACAGATGCTGCAGGCGGCCATGGAACTGCATGCCCTTGGTGCAGGTGCTGTGTTGTTGCGTGGCGGTCATGTCATAGACAATTATCTGACCGCCCTTCTGTATGATGGTGAAAAGCATAGTTTCTTTACTTCGCGCAACACCTCGGGATGGCAACGTCATGGTGTGTCGGGTGCCATGACGTCGGCAATAGCCGTACGATATGCCATGGGAGATTCCACGGAGCAGGCGGTGGCAAATGCACATTCCTATGTACATTCTCGTATAGTATATGCCGTTTCTCCTTCAAAGGGGACATATACCATGCGTCCGGCCGACATATACAACAACTTCCTTTCGCTATTGGCTGCCCACTACACCAAGGCGCACGATGTTGTTTACTATGCGTCCATGCTCTGCGTCTCACCAAGATACTTGCAATACATTACTGATAAGGTGGTGGGGCGTTCGCCCAAACAAATCATATCGGATTACCTGATGCAGGAATCACGCTCCATGCTTATGTGTACACGCCTTACCATCCAGGAAATAGCCATCCGACTGGGCTTTTCCTCACAAGCCCAGTTTGCCCGTTTCTTTGCCAAAGGGCAGGGTATAGCACCGCAGGCATATAGACAGAGTTTATCTGTTTCGGAATAAGATTTTACGTTACGGGAATAAAACGCCATCCTTCTTCTTTATTCTCCATACTTTTGCCGGCAGAAACAATGCCGGCAGAAACCTTAATAGTAAAAACATGCAAATTATGGAAGAGAAGAAGTTTGACCGCAACCTTGCAGAAAGACTCAGGGGCGGTGTTATCATGGATGTGACCTCACCGGAACAGGCCCGTATTGCCGAGGCGGCCGGTGCAGTGGCTGTTATGGCTCTTGAACGTGTGCCAGCCGACATTCGTGCTGCCGGTGGCGTATCCCGTATGAGCGACCCGAAGGTAATAAAGGCAATACAGAATGCAGTCAGCATCCCGGTTATGGCCAAGTGCCGCATAGGTCATTTTGTAGAGGCACAGATATTGCAAGCCTTGGGAATTGATTACATAGATGAAAGCGAGGTCCTGTCACCTGCCGACGACGTTTACCATGTGGACAAGCGTCAGTTCCGTGTTCCCTTTGTCTGCGGAGCACGCGACCTCGGCGAAGCATTGCGACGCATCAATGAAGGTGCTATGATGATTCGTACAAAGGGAGAGGCCGGAACTGGCGATGTGGTACAGGCTGTCCGTCACATGCGTGCCATGCAAAGTGAGATACGTCGTATAGTATCCCTTAATGCAGAAGAACTCTACGAGGCAGCCAAAAGCCTGTGTGTTCCCTATGAACTCGTGCTTTATGTCCACGAGAACGGCCGTTTGCCTGTACCTAATTTCTCTGCCGGTGGAGTGGCTACCCCTGCCGATGCTGCACTGATGAGACAGTTGGGTGCAGAAGGGGTCTTCGTAGGTAGCGGTATATTCAAGAGCGGGAACCCGGCAAAGCGTGCCAATGCCATTGTGCAGGCTGTTGCCAACTACGACAATCCTGAAATCATCGCAGAACTGAGCGAGGACCTTGGCGAAGCCATGGTGGGCATCAATGAAAATGAGATTAAGGTATTGATGGCAGAGCGCGGAAAATAGTATCGCCGTCAGGGGGGGGCAAACTCCTTGATTTCCGGAACAGGATAGCAGTTCTCAGGCCAGTAGTGCGAACACCGAAGCCATTATGACAGTGAGCACGCCGCTGGTGACGATGGCCAGCGAACTCATCGCACCCTCCGTCTGTCCCATTTCCATTGCCTTGGACGTTCCTATTACGTGCGAAGCCGAACCGATAGCTATACCCTTGGCTATCGGTTCCTTTACTTTTATAAGCCTGAGGAACTTCTCTGCGAAGATGTTTCCTGTTATGCCTGTAAGCACTATCACAAGTATTGTCACCGGCACGTTTCCTCCAAGTTCCTCGGAAACGCTCATTCCTATGGCTGTGGTTATGGACTTGGGCAACAGGGTAACGTATGCCTGATGATCCATGCCAAGAAGCAGCACCATCCCCAGTATGCTTAGCATGCTGGACAACACCCCGGCAACGATGCCAAGAGTGACGGCATGATAGTTTCGTTTCAGATGTTCTATCTGTTCATACAGGGGTACAGCCAGGCATACTGTGGCGGGGGTGAGCAGGTAACTGATTGTGCTTGCTCCCTCCGAATAACTCTCGTAAGTCGTACCGGTTGCATACAGAAAGCAAATGGATAACACAATGGAAACAAGCAATGGATTCAATAATGTCCATCCGGTTTTCTTCTTCAGCCATATGCCTATGCAGTATGTTCCTATGGTAAGCATCACGCCCATATACACGGACTCTGCCAGAAATTCATGCATTAACTTTTCCATTCTTGCTTGTCTTTTGTGTTCTTCGATACCGTCTCCACTGAATAAGCCTCTGTGTTGTCCATCCTGCCACAGCCATTACCACAAAGGTACTTGCAAAGGTGATGAGCAGATATTCCGGCCAGTTATTCTTGATATTATCCCACGTATTTATCAGTCCCACAGCAGGTGGCACGAACATCACCGGCATGGAAATTATCAGTGTAGTACTGACTTCACGTATATGCTCCACCTTTAGCAACCTCAGCTCCAGCGCAGAAAACAGCAATATTATGCCGTATATGCTGGCAGGTATGGGGAAGGGGAGTACTCTGTGCAACAGTTCCCCCGCAAAAGAGAAACATATTATAATAAATAGTTGTATCACGTACCTCATGGAATAACCTCCCTATAATATATATATAATGTGGTTAGGTATCAGTTTGCTTAAAAAGTGTTTCAAGTTCAAAATTGATGCAAAAATACAATTATTTTCTTAGAATATACTTGCATATGATTAGAAAAAGCCATACCTTTGTAGTGATTACAAAAGAGAAGTAAACAATAGAACAACTAATATTAACCTATAAAACCATAAGATTATGTCAAAGTACAAAGGAACACAGACCGAGAAGAACCTGATGGAAGCATTCGCTGGCGAGTCACAGGCAAGAAACAAGTATACCTATTTCGCTTCTAAGGCAAAGAAGGAAGGTTTCGAGCAGATTGCAGAGATTTTCCAGAAGACTGCTGATAACGAGAAGGAGCATGCAAAACTCTGGTTCAAGGAACTGGAAGGCATCGGTGATACCGCACAGAACCTGCTGGCTGCTGCCGAGGGTGAGAACTACGAGTGGACAGACATGTATGAGGGTTTTGCCAAGACTGCCGAAGAGGAAGGTTTCAAGGCTCTTGCCATGAAGTTCCGTCTGGTTGCCGCCATCGAGAAGCGTCATGAAGAGCGCTATCGTGCACTGCTCAAGAACGTTGAGATGCAGGAGGTATTTGCAAAGAGTGACGTCAAGGTTTGGGAATGCCGCAACTGTGGCCATATCGTAGTTGGCGAGAAGGCTCCCGAAATCTGCCCCACATGTGCACATCCCCAGGCTTACTTTGAGATTCACATTGACAACTATTAATCTTAAACATAGTTGTAGTTGTCTTGTAAGATTTCACAACTAACAGAACTATAACGGATAAATAACTAAAGACTATGAAGAAATATATTTGTGATGTATGTGGTTGGGAATACGACCCTGAGGTAGGAGTTCCCGAGCAGAACATTGCACCAGGCACAGCATTTGAAGACCTCCCCGAGGATTTCTTCTGCCCCTTGTGTGATGTGGGTGCAGACCAGTTCTCTCCTATAGATTGATTTTCATATCCACAGAATACCTGTGAGTATATAGAACAGACCAGCGGGAATTGATTGTAAAATTCCCGCTGGTTTTCATATACCATAGTATATATACAATCAGTAAGCAATACATACCCCATTGCTTGCCACATGCCTTAAGAGATAAAAAAGAAAGGTATATGTCGCGATGACATATACCTTTCATATGAAGGCCGCACTGATGATGTGATGAAACTCCTTATGATAGGATTTGAGGGCCTGTTTCACTTCTGTAATCCATCTAACCATAAGGGATGGCACGCCATTGGTGGACAGAGCTGGTCTCGGTTTCTTGATTTAACTGATGAGTATCCCGATCAAACCAGTGCGGCAATATTTCAATACTCTAAAAAGAGATAGTTTTATCACATCAAAGCCACTGCTTTCCTTGTCTTGTACTGCAAAGATACTCCTTTTAGGTGAGATTACAATAACAAGAATGAACTTTTTTCTTTGCAAGCAGGATTTTGTTATCTAATTATACTCCTTTGTCAAGCTCATATTGCAATTACTCGTGTAAAACCTTTGGGCTTTACCGTGTATTGCTGAACACATGGCGTTATGTTCAGGATATGTATGCGTGTCACTGCCTAATGTCTGCCATATAGCCAGTATCCTGTACAGGCAATTATACGGGTGTTTGTACCAGTCCTTAAAGACGATAATTAAAATTCAACGTTTACACGAAAGTTGACCATTCGGCCGGTAAGGTAGTTGGGCACTGCATATTGGTCATTCTTGACATCAGTAACCCAATAGTATCCGCTCACATTGTCGAAACCGAAGATATTCAGGCAGTCCAGCCCCAACCATATATTGCGGATAGGGTTGTTACGCAGGTGTCGGTCTTCATTGTCAAGAGCACGGAAGTTCAGGCCTACGTCCACACGTTTGTAGGCAGAAGAACGGTAAACGTGTTCTTCCAGTCCAGTGTGAGGTGCTCCAAAAGGCAGACCTCCGGCAAAGCATGCCTTTAGGTTCATCTTCCAACGCGTAGTATTCGGGAAATAGTCCGAGAAGAACATGTTCAGCGACCATGTCTGGTCCGTTGGCTGTGGTATACTTTTTCCGTTGATATTCATGCGAGCTCTCATTAAAGAAAAGGTAAGCCATGAGTCTGTTCCGGGAACAAATTCACCATAAAGCTTCAGGTCGATGCCCATTACATTGCCGGTGGCACAATTACGTCCATAGTACACAATCTTAGTGTTGTCAACGGTATATGGGTTCAGGCGATCCTGAGCCTTGTAATACAGTTCCGTCGAGAACAGGAATGGACGTTTGCCAAGCTTGAAGCGATATTCATAGCCGGCAATTATCTGGAATGAGCGCTGTGATTGGATGTTTTCGTTCAATTGGACCATAGTAGTAGCGCCGTTGGTTACGGTATCTCGCAGTTCCTTATAGAATGGTCTCTGGTAGTACAGTCCTGTGGCAAGTCGGAAAGTCATGTTGTCATGATTCTTTGGTATATATGTAAGGCTTGCCCGAGGGGAAAAGAGCCATTCCTTGTTCCATGACCAATGTGATAGTCTTAGACCATAGTTCAAGCTGAAAATGCTGTTTGCCGTTTCCCGTCTCCAAGTATCCTGCACATACATCTCCAGATGATTTGAGGATATGTTGTTATTACTCCTGAGATTGTATATTACTTCCAGTGCTTCCGGGTTGTGCGGCATTGAGTAACCGGAGCTGTCGCGGTATTCCCATTCTCGTGAGCGTTCATCTATGCTTTCATGACGAAATCCCAATCCGGCCTCAACATGATGTCCTTTATTATGATATTCGTATGCTAACCTCAAACTATGCTGGCTGCTGTTCAGTCTGTTGCGAGCATGCTCCATGTATGTACCTACGGCAAGTTCTGTTGCTGTGCTGGTATTGGACAACCAATACTGGCCCTGTATGTCGTACGTTTCCCTTTCTCTTGTACTGAATGCCGTATAACTGAATGATATAGAATGCTTGTCTTTAATCTTGCGTTTAATCCTTGCCGTCCCGTAAAATGTCTGGAAAAGATCCTGTTCCCATCCGTCAAAATACACCTTGAAATTATGTATGTTTTCCATGGTTCCAAAACTGGTTTCTCGTGTGGACGGAGTGAATTTGTAATTGTTGTGCGAAATGTATCCAATTACGTCCACGCTCCAATCCTTGGTTGGCATCCATGACATGAATACCTGATAGTCCACGAAATTAGGAGAGTATTCTGCCTCCGTCTCCAAGGCTCCCAGCATGTAGGAGTTTGTCTTGTAGCGCAGGCTATGTGAGATGGACATCTTGTTATTTCCCCAACCCATGTATCCTGATGCCCCCAACAAGGACGCAGAAATGTCTCCTTCCCACTTCTTCGGTTTGCGGTATTCTATATCCAGCACAGAAGACATCTTGTCTGCATATTTCGCTTCAAATCCACCTGCACTGAATCGTACTTTGTCCACCATGAACGGGTTTATTACAGAAAGACCTTCCTGTTCGCCGCTACGTATAAGAAGCGGACGGTACACTTCTCCTCCATTTATGTAGACGCAGTTTTCATCAAACGAACCTCCTCGCACGTTGTATTGTGAGGAAAGTTCGTTATGCTGCGAAACACCGGCTTGCGTGGCAACGAGGTCCTCTACGGCATTGCCTGTTGTGCTGGGCATGCGTTTGAGTTCCTCCGTGTTCAGGTCTTGCGTCTGTCCTACTTGCCGGCGCAGTTCCTTTATCTCCACTTCGCCCATATCCACGGAATTGTTATACATGACTATGTTCAGTGTCAGTGTTCCTTGGGGTTTCTGCAGGACACGGCGTCTGGTGCGATAGCCTATCATTCTGTATGTTATCACCACGGAGTCGGCAGTGTCAAACTTAATGCTGTACTTGCCGTCCAGATCGGCGGTTGTGCCGGCAGCCTGGCCTTCCACCTTTATAAGACACATGCTTACGGGTTCATTGTTTTCGTCAATGACGCGTCCCTTCAGGCTAACTTTGGTGGAGTCTGAGGCATAAACGGCAAACGGGAATATGAGAGTAAAAAAGTATAGTAGTATTCGTTTCATGCTATTATAACGTAAAAAGAGCCTCGTTTCTTATTTCGTGTGGCATTTTTTTCATATCTTTGCGTGCAAATATAGCAAGAAAGAATGGAACATTTTTCTGAATTGGCTGAAAAACGCCGTTCGCATCGTAAATTCGCGGACGAGAGACTGACGGAAGAACAGATACAATCACTGCTCGATGTTGCCCTGATGGCTCCCACGAGCAAAGGGCTTCACAGTTATTCATTTTGTGTTGTAGAGAATCCGGAGAAGCTTACTGCTCTCTCCCAATGCAAGGACATGGGCAGCCAGTTCGTGTCTGGAGCACCGTGTGCCATAGTTGTCATGGCAGATCCGGAGATAAGCGATGTATGGATAGAGGATTCGTCAACTGCGGCCATGTCCATCCTTTATCAGTCCGAAGCCCTTGGTCTTGGAGCCTGTTGGGTACAGGTAAGGAACCGAAAGGACAGTGAGGGTCGCGACAGCGAAGCCGTAGTGCGCGGCATATTGTCGTTGCCGGAAAATTTGCGAGTAGTTTGTTTCCTGGCCATCGGTCACAAGGGAATGGAGCGCAAGGGGCAGAATATGGAAAAGATTTCAGCCCTCAAGGCAGATAAAGTGATACGGATGTAATATCAACCGACAATCCTGACGTCAAGAATGAAGATAGCAATAATAGGAAAGGGTAGAGTGGCAACCCACCTTACGCAGGCACTGGCATCGGCCGGACATGACATTGTAATGTGTGGCGGTAGAAAACGTATTCAGGCTGTTCCTGCAGACACGGAGGTTGTGATATTGTCCATCAAGGATGACGCCATAGCCAAGGTGGCATCGGAATTTGCCTCCAGCAACGCTCTAATTCTGCACACATCGGGCAGCGTATCCATTGATGCCATACCATCCGTGCATCGTGGTGTCATGTATCCTATGCAAACGTTCTCCATGGAACGAGCCGTGGATTTTCGTCATATTCCGCTTTTCCTTGAAACGGCATTAGATGAAGATATGACAATACTGAGTAGTCTGGCTGCTTCCATCTCGGACACACAAATGCCCATGAGCAGCGAGCAGCGAAAGGCCTTGCATTTGGCTGCCGTCCTCTGCTGTAATTTCGTTAACCACCTGTTTGAACTCTCCTACGATGTGATGGCAGAGCAGGGTATCCCGTTCCGTACTCTCTTTCCGCTGATAGAAGAAACCTTTGCCAAGATTCATACCCTTACGCCTCACGAGGCACAGACAGGCCCCGCCTTGCGATGGGACGAGAACGTGATGCAATGGCATATGGCCATGCTGCATGATTCAAGACACAGGGAAATATACCGTTTGCTTAGCGAGTCAATACGTGTATCCCATACAAGGAAACTCAAGAAGAAATGACGCGATGATTAACTACGATCTAAAGAAAATCAAGCTTCTGGCATTTGACATCGACGGTGTCTTGAGTGCATCCACCATTACTGTTGGGGATGACGGTCAGCCCATGCGTACAGCAAATATAAAGGATGGCTATGCTATTCATCTTGCGCAGAAGTCTGGTGTGCCTGTGGCCATAATATCCGGCGGGACTAACGAGGCCGTAAGGCGCAGATACGAAGGACTTGGGTTGCAAGATGTCCATCTTGGCTGTAGTGTGAAGACATCAGTCTATACCTCCTTGCTTGAGAAATACTCACTCAAGGACGAGAATGTCCTGTACATGGGCGATGACATTCCCGATTATGAAATAATGAAACGGTGTGGCTGTCCATGCTGCCCCAAGGATGCTGCCCCTGAAATTCGCGAAATATCCCTGTATGTCAGCCACTATGCCGGAGGAATGGGATGTGGCAGGGACGTAATAGAGCAGGTTCTGAAGTCACAAGGCAAATGGATGGCCGATCACAAGGCCTTTGAATGGTAGACGAAACATACAAGATTATGAAAACAACAGATAGAATGAAGATAGTACTTGCATCCAATTCACCACGCCGAAAGGAACTCCTTGGCGCATTGGAAGTGAATTTTGAAGTTCGCACAATAGACGGAATAGACGAAAGTTATCCTCAGGGACTTACCATGACCGGTATCCCAGAACACATTTCCAGCAAAAAGGCAATGGCTTACGCTCTTGCGGATGACGAACTGCTGATTACCGCCGACACAATAGTGTATCTTGAGGGAGAGGTCTTGGGAAAACCGGCCAATTCAAAGGAGGCATATTCAATGCTTCGCAAACTTTCCGGCAAGACACATCAGGTAATAACCGGTGTGACATTGAGAAACATCGATCGTTCGCACACCTTCTCTTGTGTAACCGAGGTTACATTCGCGCACCTCACCGACGAGCAGATAAAGCATTATGTTGACACCTATTCACCTTTAGACAAGGCTGGAGCCTATGGCATCCAGGAATGGATTGGCTACGTGGGAGTGACGCGTATCGAGGGCTCATACTACAATGTCATGGGGTTGCCTGTCCAGCGTCTCAACCAGGAATTGAAAACATTCATGGACAATGAGAACGACATCTTCTTGGACAACTTCATTTATTAACATTTACGACAACAGAAAACAAGACAAACCTAAACACATAAAACAACCGCTTATGAAGAACAAGATATTATTTCTTTTCATGTCATTTGTCGCCTTGGCATTTGCCGGCTGTACCGAGAACAACGATGGTCCATTGGTAACTCCTCCGAGTTGGAAAGGTTTCAACTATGTGGTGAAGAGATCTGTAGAAGGAGGCCAAGCCGGAGAGTATGAGCAGATAGAACGTGGTGAACTTGTACCCGGCGACGAGATAAAGGTCTATGCCATACGAAAGAACAGAGGTTCCAATATAGGACAAGTTTCCGGAGACATCCACCTGCGCTACACTCTTTATCCGGAAAAAGGTGAAGTTATCTCAGGCACAATCAGCAATCCCGTCACATCCCTTGCAAATAATTCGTTTGACGGCTGGGAAGACCCCTATGCCACATTCACCCTGCCTTCTACCGACATGCCTTATGAGTATTTCAAGGTAGAGGTTGCGTGTCAGTTCTATTTCAAGGCATTCGGCAACCAGAACTCAGAGGTTGACTACAGCGACCAGACTTCGCACGAAGAGCCTTATATCGGCAATATTTATACAGACTATGCCAACTTCCATCCCATGAATGGCGGCTCTGCCAATTCCGGAAACTATGGCGGAGGTCTTCAATACCATACTATCCATCTTTACAGACGATAACCATGAAAAGCATCAAGGAAATATACCGTATTGGCATCGGGCCTTCCAGCAGTCACACCATGGGTCCGAGAAAGGCCGCAGAACTTTACCAGGAGAAGCACAGGGAGGCAACGGCATTCCGTGTAACCCTTTACGGTTCCCTTTCCGCTACCGGCAAGGGACACATGACGGACCAGGCTATATTGGACGTACTTGGCAATGACAAGACCGAGATAATCTGGTCAAAGGATTTTCTCGACTTCCACCCCAACGGCATGAAGTTTGAATGCAAAAACACTTCCGACGAGGCAGATTTCTCTGATGCATGGACAGTGTTCAGCGTAGGTGGAGGTGCATTGGCTGAGGAAGGGCAAGACAGCATTGAACTGCCTGAGATTTATGCGATGAATACCATGACAGAGATCCTCCAGTATTGCGAATGGTCTGGCAAAGGCTATTGGGAATATGTAGAGGAATGTGAGGGTTCTGATATCTGGGACTACCTGCGTGAGGTATGGCATACCATGCGCGATGCCGTAGAACGCGGTCTTGATGCCGAAGGTGTCCTGCCCGGTCCTCTGAATCTTCGACGCAAGGCATACTCATATCATGTCAAGGCTACCGGATACAACGCCAACCTTCGTACACGCGGACTTGTATTCTCGTATGCTTTGGCTGTCAGCGAGGAGAACGCCTCAGGTGGCAAGATTGTTACGGCACCTACATGCGGTTCGTGCGGTGTTGTGCCAGGTGTCTTGTATCACCTGTGGAAAAGCCGCGACTTCTCCGAGCAACGCATCCTCAAGGCTTTGGCCACAGCAGCCCTATTCGGCAATGTGGTAAAGACGAATGCTTCCATTTCCGGTGCAGAGGTGGGCTGTCAGGGCGAAGTGGGTGTGGCATGTGCCATGGCATCGGCCGCCGCCAACCAGCTCTTCGGCGGGTCTCCTGCACAAATCGAATATGCAGCAGAAATGGGATTGGAGCATCATTTGGGCATGACCTGCGACCCAGTTTGCGGTCTTGTACAGATACCATGTATCGAACGTAATGCCTATGCGGCCGCACGTGCACTGGATGCGAACATATACAGCAGTTTCACCGATGGCGTACACCGTGTATCATTCGACAAGGTGGTGGACGTGATGAAGCAGACAGGTCACGACCTGCCGAGCCTGTACAAGGAAACAAGCGAAGGCGGATTGGCAAAAGACTACAGACAGATGTCATAAGTTTGTCTTGCCAACCACTCTTTTAATTATTCTGAAACAACAACACACTAAGATAAGAGAACACATGAAACAAGAAGCATTGATAGAAAGTATTCTTGATTTGAACTCAACCAACGTATGGAAACTGACGGAACAGGACATACAGAAAGCATGGAACGATGAGAAGAACGAGGGCAGTTTCGCCACCAGCGAGGACAAACTGCTCAATATCATCCGTCTGAGTTTTGACGTGGTCCACTACAATCCGTCCGATCCACGCGAGAAGGCTAAATATGAGAATGGAGAATGGGCCACATTCCAGCATTGCAACGAGAAGAAGGGATGGGTGGCTGTACGCAAGAAGTACATAACACGCCTGACGGACCTCAGTTATGAAAACATACGCCATATCACAGCGGCTACCCTTCTGGAACTTATCGACCGCAACTTCGGCGGAGGATGGGACAGCATCGCCCTGAGCCTGAAGGACATCATATTGAGCGGTTTCGACATCAGCACCACCACATTGCCCGCAAGCCGTATTCACGCTCCAGGCGGAACGCTGGAACGTAAGGTGGCACAGGGCTTTGAGGTTCTCGAGATAGCCAAGGGTACATGGATTGAGGCTATCTTTGCCAAGAAGAAGGAGCCTCTGGCCAAGATTCGCATGAACGAGGACAAGTATGACGAGGAAGGCAATCTGCGCAAGTCATCAAGCAAGATACTGGCAGATGACGACGAGGATCTCCCCGAGGACAACGAACTGGGCAACGACGACGACGATATGGACAACAGTCCCGACGACGGCCAGATGGACGAAATGTACTACAGCAGCATATCAGAGGGTGTAAAGAGCCGTGAGGACCAGGACGACGATGAGTTTGCCGGTCTGTCCATAGACGATGGCGAGGAGTAGAGACATACGGAAATTCTTCAGAATGTATTTGGTCCCCCTGTTGGGGGGCCTATTGTTGTTGTCTTCATGCAGCAGCAGGAAGTACCTTTCGGAGGGTGAATATCTGCTCGACAAGGTCAGCATATCCGCAGATACGGCTGATGTGAACGTCTCCATGCTTTCCGGCTATGTACGCCAACAGCCAAACACCCGATGGGTGTCCATGATAAAACTCCCATTGGGTATCTATCTGATGTCCAGCCCAAATGGAAACAGTCTGTTCGACAGATTTGCCCGCAAGATGGGAGAAGCCCCCGTCGTCTACGACACATTGCTTTCGGAACGTAGCAGGCAGCGCATACACGATGCCTTGTTCAATATGGGATATCTGCATGCCGATGTCTCCACACATGAGGAATACAGGAAACACAAGGTGCGTGTCCGCTACGATGTGCATCCTGGAGAGAAATTCTATGTGGACACCATAATGGTGGAGGTGAGGGACACGTCCATTGCCGCTGAAATGGACAAGATAGCCGAAGACACACGCTTGAAGAAAGGTATGCCATTCGATGCCAATATCCTCAACGAAGAGCGTTCGCGCATAACCAACCACATGACGGAAAACGGTTTCTTTGCCTTCAACCGCGATTTTATCCGTTATGAGGTTGATACCGTCCGGGGCTCTACACTTGTCCGTCTCAAGATGATAGTCAGTGACTATATAGATCCCACCGACAAGAGCCACAGTCCTCATCGCAAATACCGCATCGGCGATGTCAAGTATTCCTACGACAGGAGTACCTCTTCTCCGATATGGCTCAGGCCAAATGTCCTGAAGAGAGCCAACAGCCTCATTCCGGGTGACATCTACAGGGACTCCAATCTGAGCGACACCTATGCCCGCTTGAACAGACTTGGAGCCGTGGCGGCCACCAACGTGCGTCTGGAACCTGATACGCAGGACAGTACGCTGCTGAATGCCAACATTGTCATTACACCTGCCCGATTGAACAGCATACAGTTGGGACTTGACGGCACAAACACTGCCGGAGATTTGGGCGCAGCAGCCAATTTCACATATCAGAACAGGAATGTATTCCATGGTTCTGAGATTTTCTCCTTGAAATTCCGTACAGCATTCGAGGCAATACGAGGGCTTAAGGGATATGCCGACCAGAACTATTTTGAATACAGCATTGAGACTGGCCTCCAGTTTCCCGACTTTATCTTTCCTTTCATTACCCGCGACTTCCGCCGCAGGGCAAAGGCGAATACCGAATTCAACCTGATGTTTGCCAGCCAGGACCGTCCGGAGTTTCACCGACGTGTCCTCACCGCTTCCTGGAAGTACAGATGGAACAATGCCAATGCCAATCAGCAGCACCGGTTTGACTTGCTTGACGTCAACTATGTCTTCATGCCGTGGATCAGCGACACCTTCTATGATACTTATATAAAGGATCCGGAGAACCGCAATGCCATTATTGCCTATAACTACAAGAATCTCTTCATTGTAAAACTCGGGTATCAGTACCAGTATTCCAGTGCAGGCCTGGCATCTCCAATGGGAATATATGGCAAGGATGCCTATACGGTTCGTTTTGCCGTGGAGACTGCCGGTAATCTTCTGCATGGAATTTGCAACCTGGCCGACACCAAGGTGAACGAAGACGGACAGCGCACTCTGTTCAATATTGCCTATGCACAATATGCCAAGTTCGATTTTGACATCAGCAAAAGCATACGTTTCTCCAATCGCACAAGCCTTGCCCTTCATTTCGCACTTGGTGTAGCCTATCCCTATGGCAACAGCGACATCCTTCCCTATGAAAAGCGCTACTTCAGCGGTGGTGCCAACAGTGTGCGTGGCTGGAGCGTACGAAGTCTTGGTCCCGGCTCCTTCATAGGCAACGACGGCAATATAGACTTCATCAACCAGACCGGCGACGTGAAACTTGACATGAGTGCCGAGTTGCGCGTACACCTGTTCTGGAAGTTTGACGGAGCCTTCTTTGTAGATGCCGGCAATATCTGGACGCTGCGTGACTACAAGGACCAGCCTGGAGGACAGTTCAGATGGGATACATGTTGGGAGCAGATAGCGGTAGCCTATGGACTTGGTCTCAGGTTGAACCTGAACTATTTCCTCCTGCGTTTCGATGCCGGCATGAAGGCTATCAACCCTGCATACAAGGACAGCAAGAGACACTATCCTTTGATTCATCCCGATTTCAGTCGCGACTTCACCTTCCATTTCGCCGTTGGATTGCCATTCTAAGGATTGGGTGACTCGCCCTTGTTGTCCTGGAGGTCACGCCCTTGGTCTCGGTGATGAGTAAAAACGGCCTCGTGATTGTCATCCGACACCAAGGTCAGTATTCTCTATGAGAACCTCGGCTTTGGCTGATTTCTGTAGGGTGGGGCATACCTCGGACTTAAACCATCGGAGCATTTCATCGTTGCATCGTATGGAAGTGCTGTTGTGGCAGAATACGTTTATGCTATAGTACTCGAAATACTTCTCTGCCAACTCTATGTCTTGGAGCAGGCGTTCCCTGGTGTCGCCCGGTGTGTCGGTGCAGCAAAGCAGGCACAGGCCATGGAAATACCTGGCTATGTCTTTGGCTGTAACATCGTGGCCTATGCCTTTCTGCCACCTGGAACGAAGGAGCGGGTCAAAGGTTTCCACACCGCAACGGAACTTTACTACGGCAGGCTGGAACTGCCGTGCAAAGTCGGCAAGCCTGTGGCGGTACATATAGTGTGCTTCGAACCAGATGGTGTGTATACACTTGTCCTTTACCACTTTCCTTATCTCGGATATGGTTTCGCTGTCCAGTTCCATGGCAGAACCGGAGTTGATGATGTCCAGCACACCGAACTTGCCGGTGACACGCTTCAGCACCTCCTTGTTGACGTGGTATGGTGTGGAGGAAATGTCGCTACAATAATCGCAGAAGGTACACTTGCCCCACTTGCAACCAGTGCCTTGCAGGAGGAGGAACTCTCGTGGGAAGTTGCCCCGGATGACGGAATACCTGTTCATGCGCCCCTTCTCCTGTAGTAATGGTTCAGACGGTTTACGGCCACATAGGCCAACGGCGTGCCGGCAAAGACCTCTATTACGAGTTTCAGCACGTATTGCAACAGCATCATTTTCAAAAGGTCCTCGGTAGACACCGTGCCGTAGAAGGCAATGAGTACGAAGGGGACGGAGTCAAAGACATATCCCACCATGGAACTGCCTATTGTCCTGAGCCACATGTGCTTGCTGCGTGTCCACTCCTTCATTCGTTCCATGATGTAGGCGTTGGAGAGTTCTCCCAGCAGGAAGCCTGTGAGCGAACCTATCACTATCCTGGGCACATAGGAGAAGATGTGGTTGTAGGCCTGTGCCGTCTCGTCCAGATAGTCGGGCGAAGGCATCCATATGCCTATGTTGGTGCACAAGACCAGCACGATGTTACACATGAGACTCAGGTAGATTACGCGCTTGGAGATACGGTAGCCCCATATCTCGGTGAGCACGTCGCCCAGCATGTAGGCGAAGGGGAAGGTGATGGTTCCTGCGTCGAAGTAAAAAAAGCCGAATATACTGACTATCTTGACAGCCATCACGTTGGAAACGAGATAGAGTGTCACAAACAGTCCTGTGACTATCATCAGTGGTGTGTCAAAAAATACTCGGTTTTTTAAAGGGTTTTCCGATACCTTGTTGTTCATTCTTTCGTGTGTGTTGAGTTTATGGTTTATGATATGTCTATCGTTTTTGCGGTGCAAAGATACAAACATTTATTGAAGTTTTGACGATGGTTAAACGATAAAATCCCTCAATGCACGAATGTCACTGCTATCACATGCATGTATTAACAGGGCATCTGGCTAATAATGTCAATCAAACGATTGTGCAAAGACCGGATTTCTTTAATCACGCATGTCTGTTATCGGATGTCAGGCAGGGGAAATGTAGTCCTCACATAAGAAAAGTGTCATTATCTACACTAAAAGGCGGGAAAATCCAATAAAAATAGTTATCTTTACAGCCTAATAATGACGTTTTGTACTGAATAACCTGTTTGTCGGTACCAAAACGAAAGTATATATGACCATGAAGATAAACCTTATACAGACAGATATCGTATGGGCAGAACCGGAGGCGAACCGTATCCGGTATGCCGCCATGATGCGCAGTATGGAGAAGGCTGACCTGTATATCCTGCCGGAGATGTTCTCTACAGGCTTTGCCACACAACCCGAGGGAATAGCAGAAGACTTTAATGAGGGTTCGTGCGCTTCGCTTGAGTGGATGAAGCGGATGGCGGCAGAACTGGATTCCGCCGTGGCGGGCAGTGTTGCCGTGAGAGAGGAGGACGGCCGCTATTACAACCGTTTCTGCTTCGTGCGCCCAGATGGAGATTGCACCTTCTACGACAAGCACCATCTTTTCACCTATGGCGGCGAACACCATCGTTATACGGCAGGGAAGGAACGTGTGGTGGCCGAGTTCCGTGGTGTGCGCTTCCTCCTGCAGATATGCTACGACCTGCGATTCCCCGTATTTGCACGCAACAAGGCCGGCGAACCCTATGATGCGATTATATATGTGGCAAGTTGGCCCACTCCCCGAGTGGAGGCATGGCTGGCCCTGCTGAAGGCCAGAGCCATAGAGAACCAGTGCTATGTCTGTGCCGTGAACCGTGTGGGCACAGATCCTGCGTGCCACTATTCCGGCGGCACACTGATGATAGACCCTTATGGCAAGGTGGTGGCACAATGCCCCATGGATGAAGAAGCATACGTATCGGCTGAAACTGACCTGGAGGCGCTTTGTGCCTTCCGCGAGAAATTCCCGGTACTGAAGGATGCAGACTAGGGAAACGGAAAACGGAAATCTGAAAACGGAAAACTGAAATCTGCGAGCGGAAGCGGATTCGACGAAGTCAAAACGGAAATCTGCCGAGCGTGAGCAGATTCAAGACGACGCAGTCGGATTAAAACGGAAAGGTGCGAGAACGCTGAATAATCTAAGTAATCCGAGTAATCAGAATAATCAGAATACTCCGACAACTCCGAATACTCCGATTAATACAATAACACCAAGCCCCTCTGCAAAGGAGAAGAGGGCAGACAAAATAGACAATCAACTATGAAGAAACTACTACTTGGAGACGAGGCCATAGCACTGGGTGCCATACATGCCGGTTTGGGAGGCGTGTATGCCTATCCCGGCACTCCCTCCACTGAGATAACGGAATATATACAGGCAGATGCACTTGCACGCGAACGTGAGGTGCATAGCCGTTGGTGTACAAACGAGAAGACCGCCATGGAGGCCGCCCTGGGCATGTCCTATGCAGGAAAGCGCGCCTTGGTGTGCATGAAGCACGTGGGAATGAACGTGGCCGCCGATGCATTCGTGAACTCTGCCATAACGGGAGTGCACGGAGGCTTGGTGGTGGTGGCGGCCGACGACCCCTCTATGCACTCCAGCCAGAACGAGCAGGACAGCCGTTTCTATGCCTCCTTTGCCATGGTGCCTGCCATGGAGCCAGGCAACCAGCAGGAGGCCTACGATATGATGCGCGCGGCATTTGAGTTGTCGGAACAGTTGCGCGAACCCGTGGTGCTCCGCATAGTCACACGCCTGGCACATAGCCGTGCCGCGGTGGAGGTGAGCGAACCCATGGAAGTGCAGGACAGAGGGATATGCCAGGAACGGTGGGTCTTGTTGCCCGGCATTGCCAGGGGGCGCTATGCCGCCCTTCTGGAGAAGCAGGACGATATGCTGGCGTCTTCCGAGGCCTCTATATATAATAAGGTGGAAAAAGGCGAAGGTTCCCTGGGCATAATAGCATGCGGCATTGCCTACAACTACGTGAAGGAGGCATTGGGCGACAAGGCTAATGTCCTGAAGGTAAGTCAGTATCCCTTGCCCGAATCCAAGATATGCCAACTGGCAAAGGAGAACGATGCCATAATGGTGGTGGAGGACGGACAACCCGTGGTGGAACAGCAGGTGAAAGCACTGCTTGGTGCCGATTACCCGGTGAAGGGACGTCTGACGGGCGACTTGCCACGAGCCGGCGAACTGACCCCCGACAATGTGGCCAAGGCCCTTGGCGTGGAAGGCAAGGAAACCATGCAACCTTCGGCTATAGTTGCACCACGTCCCCCTCAACTGTGCCAGGGCTGCGGTCACCGCGATGTCTACACGGCACTGAACCAGGTGCTTGCCACATATCCCGACTACAGAGTGTTTGGCGACATAGGATGCTATACCCTCGGTGCATTGCCTCCGTTCAAGGCACTGGCAAGTTGTGTGGACATGGGTGCTTCCATCACCATGGCAAAGGGTGCTGCCGATGCAGGTTTCCATCCGTCGGTGGCCATAATCGGCGACTCCACATTCACGCATAGCGGCATGACGGGTCTGCTGGATGCCGTAAACGACGGGAGCAACATCACCGTGGTAATCTCCGACAATCTCACTACGGGCATGACCGGCGGACAGGAGTCGGCCGGAACAAGCAAGTATGAGGCCATCTGCACCGCCCTCGGCGTGGAGCCTGAGCATGTGCGAGTGGTAGTCCCCCTGCCAAAGAACATGGACGAGATAACGCGCATACTGAAAGAGGAAATAGACTATCCGGGCGTGTCCGTTATCATTCCGCGCAGGGAATGCATACAGACGGCGGCACGCAAGGCACGTGAAGCGCGTAAGTTACGAGAGAACAGCTGATTGCCCCACCATACATAAAGAAAAGCATTATGAAGAAAGACATTATACTATGTGGTGTGGGAGGTCAGGGAATACTTTCCATTGCCACCATCATAGGCGAGGCTGCCACCAGGGCAGGACTGAACCTGAAGCAGGCCGAAGTGCATGGCATGAGCCAGCGTGGAGGCAACGTGCAGAGCCATCTGCGCCTGTCCGACAAGACGATATACAGCGACCTGATAGCACAGGGAAGTGCCGACATGATTATCAGCATGGAACCCATGGAGAGCCTGCGCTACCTGCCATACCTGTCCAAGGAGGGTAGGGTGGTGACGGGCAGCAAACCCTTCGTGAACATACCCGACTATCCCGATACGGACACTCTGATGGCGGAACTTGGTGCCCTGTCTGCCGTGGACATGATGGACATAGATGCCGTGGCCAGGGATGCCGGCAATCCGCGAGGTGCCAACATGGTTCTGCTGGGCATGGCGGCACGCTATTTCAGCATACTCTCTCCTCAGGAACTTCAGGATGCCATACGCACCGTCTTTGCAAGGAAGGGCGAGAGCGTGGTGGAAGCCAACCTGAAGGCGTTCCGGGCAGGACTTGAAGGCTTGGATTCGTAATAAAGATATAATAGATATAAACACATAAGAACATGATATACAATCCCGAGATAGAATGCATGTCGCGCGAGAAGATGCGTGAGTTGCAGACGGAAAGGCTCATCGCCACCGTGAAGCGTTGCTATGAGAACGTGCCTTTCTATAGGCGCAAGATGGACCAGAAGGGTATCCGACCCGAGGACATCAAATCCATAGACGATATAACCAAGTTGCCGTTTACCACCAAGCACGACTTGCGCGACGAATATCCGTATGGCTTGCAGGCCGTGCCCATGAGCGAGGTAAAGCGCATACATGCCTCTTCGGGCACGACCGGCAAACCCGTGGTGGGAACATACACCCAGAACGACCTGGACAACTGGGCGGAGTGCGTGGCTCGCGTGCTGGCCGTTGGCGACATAGGTCCCGGCGACGTGGTACAGGTGTCCTATGGCTATGGTCTGTTCACGGGCGGACTTGGCGCTCACGACGGTGCCGGAAAACTCGGTGCCATACAGTTGCCCACCTCTTCCGGCAATTCCGAGAAACAGGTCATGCTCATGCAGGACTTCGGCACCACGGCATTGTGCTGTACCCCGTCCTATGCCTTGCACCTGACAGAGGTCATGGAGAAATGCGGCATCAAGAAGGAAGACCTCAAACTGCGTGTAGGTTTCTTCGGAGCAGAGCCATGGACATGGGGCATACGCCGTGAACTGGAAGCCAAGTTCGGCATCAAGGCAATAGACATCTACGGACTTACGGAGATGAGCGGCCCTGGTGTGGGTGGCGAGTGCCAGTATCAGGACGGCACCCATGTGATGGAGGATATGTTCTATCCCGAAATCATCAATCCTGACACGCTGGAACCCGTAGCGCCGGGCGAGCGTGGCGAACTTGTCTTCACATCACTTTGCAAGGAGGCAATGCCTATCCTGCGCTATCGTACACGCGACCTTACGCATCTTATTTACGAGAAATGCCGTTGCGGCCGCACTTCGGTGCGTATCGGCAAGATCCTGGGACGTAGCGACGACATGCTCATCATCCGTGGCGTGAACGTGTTCCCCAGCCAGATAGAGGCCATACTGACGGAGTTCCCTGCCTTTGCCCCCCAATACTTCATCACCGTGGACCGCAAGCACAACGAAGATACCTTCGACCTGGATGTGGAGTTGCGCGAAGACCTGTTCTCGCCGAACCCTGCCAAGCAGATGCCTTTCATCAAGTACCTCTACGACCGTCTGGTTTCCGTTACCGGCATAAAGCCCAATATACACATCCAGCCGCCAGGAACCATAGAGCGCTCGCAAGGCAAGGCAAAGCATGTGCTTGACAAGCGCGACTTCTCGGATTGGGAGAAGGGCAAGTAAGACATCATCCCCTTTGACTATCATATTTAGGAAATGAAGATATTCTCAGACGAACTTGTGCAGGAGGCGGCAAGAGTCAATCATGTCGCCGACCTGTCCCATGCAACGATAGGCGAGACTCTGCTCGTGGCGCAATATCTGGAACAGAAGACGGGGTTGCCGTTCATACGTATGGATCAGGGAAGCCCTGGTCTGCCTTGCAACGCTTTCGGCATAGAGGCAGAAAAGAAGGCCCTGGATACTGGTGTCAACAGCCAGTATCCTGCGGCGGCAGGCATACCCGAACTGAAGGAGGCGGCAAGCCGTTTCGTAAAGGCTTTTCTGGACATAGACATAAGTCCGCGCGCCTGCATCCCCACCGTGGGTTCGGTGGCTGGAAGTTTCGGCGCTTTCATAGCATGCTGCCAGCGTGACGAGAAGAAGAATAAGGTCCTGTTCATCGACCCGGGTTTCCCGATACAGAAGTCACAGTTGCGCATCCTCGGCATAGGATGGAGGAGTTTTGACATATATCCTTACCGCGGCCAGGCATTGCGCGAAAAATTGGAACAGGAGGTAAGTGGCGGAGACATAGCGGCCATCATCTATTCCAACCCCAACAATCCCGCATGGATATCGCTGGAGGAGGAGGAACTGCAGATTATAGGCGAGACAGCCACTAAGCACGACATCATCGTCATGGAGGACCTTGCCTACTTTGCCATGGACAGCAGGCGCGACCTCTCACGTCCCTTCCAACCTCCCTTCGTGCGTACCGTGGCAAGGTATACCGACAACTATCTGCTCATGCTCTCGGCCTCAAAGATATTCTCTTATGCAGGCGGACGTATAGCCCTGGTGTGCATCAGCGACAAACTCTTCGACCGCCAGTTTCCTGCCCTGGCAAAACGCTATAATGATAGCGGAGTCTTCGGCCCCACGTTCATCGCAAGCATACAGTACATGATTACCTCGGGCTGCACGGCCAGCACACAGTATGCCTATGCCGAGATGCTCCGCCTGTCATGCGAAGGCGTGATAAACTTTGTTGAGGATACCAAGGCTTATGCCGAACGTGCCCGAAGGATGAAGAAGATATTCTGCGACAACGGTTTTACCATAACCTATCCACGTGACGTGACGGAAGAGATTGGCGACGGTTTCTTCTTCTCCCTCTCGTATCCTGGCATGACTGGAGGCGAACTCGTAAGCGAACTGATTTCCTACGGAGTTTCCAGCATCAATCTGGATACGACGGGTTCCCTTGAACATGGAGTAAGGGCATGCACCAGCCGCATGCGCGACGAACTGTATCCTGTTCTGGAGGAACGCATGAAGATGTTCAGGCTTGACCATCCGCTTCCCTAAGAATATAAAGGGCATATTTAACGCGAGTCCGACGAACTATAACTACTTATAATTCGTCGGACTCACTATAATATTGGCATGAAGAACCAATATTTCTATTATAAAAAAGGATGTGTCACATCATTTGTTCATGAGGACACATCCCTAATAACTATACAAAAATCGGAATTTTATTCTTCGAAACCGTTGGGGTTGTTCTTCTGCCAGTTCCAGCTGTCGCGGCACATTTCCTCGATACCGAACTGAGCCTTCCAACCGAGTTCTGCCTCAGCCTTGGCGGGGTTGCAGTAGCATGTGGCAATGTCGCCCGGACGACGGGGCTTGATAGAGTAGGGAACGGGTACACCGTTGGCCTTCTCGAATGCCTTGACAACGTCCAATACAGAATAGCCGTGACCGGTACCCACATTGTAAATGGCAATACCCTTCTTGGCAACGATAGCCTTCAGTGCTGCTACGTGAGCGCGTGCCAGGTCAACAACGTGGATATAGTCGCGTACGCCAGTACCGTCGTGTGTGTCGTAGTCGTCACCGAATACGCCCAGTTCAGCACGCTTGCCTACGGCTGTCTGTGTGATGTAGGGCATCAGGTTGTTGGGGATACCGTTGGGGTTCTCGCCGATGGTACCGCTCTTGTGAGCACCGATAGGGTTGAAGTAGCGGAGCAGAACGATGTTCCATTCGTTGTCGGCCTTCTGTACGTCCATCAGAACCTCCTCAAGCATAGACTTGGTCTGTCCGTAGGGGTTGGTGCAATGGCCCTTGGGGCACTCCTCAGTGATGGGGATGATGGCGGGATCACCGTAAACGGTAGCGCTGGAAGAGAAAATCATGTTCTTGCAACCGTTCTTGCGCATTACGTCAACCAGAACGAAAGTACCGTTCATGTTGTTCTCATAGTACTCCAGAGGCTTTGCGCAACTCTCGCCTACAGCCTTGAGACCGGCAAAGTGGATACATGCGTCGAACTTGTGCTCGTCGAATACCTTCTGCAGACCTTCGCGGTCGCGGATGTCCACCTTGTAGAAGGGAACCTCCTTGCCGATAATCTTTGCAACGCGCTTCAGGGAGATAGGAGATGAGTTGTCCAGATTGTCAACAACTACTGCCTCGTGACCAGCCTCGGTCAGTTCAATCAGGGTGTGGCTTCCGATAAAGCCTGCACCGCCAGTTAACAGGATTTTCATTCTAAGTATTAGTTTATGTGATTAAAAACGTTCATTCTTGCGACACAAAGTTAACTAAACTTTTCAAGAAAAGCAAGCCTTTATGTCCTTTTGTAGATGCTAAAGTCGTTATTTATACCTGTCGGTACATCATTACAGATATGGGTTGGAGTCCATTTCCACACCTATGGTGCTTTCTGGACCATGTCCGGGCAGGATGACGGTGTCCTGAGGCAGTGTGAAAATCTTGTGACTGATGCTCTCCAGTTCCTGTTGGTAGTTGCCTCCCGGCAGGTCGGTACGTCCTATGCCCATACGGAAGATAGTGTCGCCTGTGAGAACCATCCTTCCCTCCGGTATGTAATAGCACACTCCGCCTGGAGTGTGTCCAGGTGTGTGCAGTACCTGGATGGAGACTTCGCCCAATTGCAATACGGATGCTTCGCTGATGGATGTATCGGCTTTGGGCAGCATGCCGGAGATGTCTATGCGGAACCATTTCTGCACCATGTCGGGTGCCGCCTGATATACGGGTATTTCGGCAGAGTGGCACATGGGCGTAAGTCCGTATTGTTCGCAGATGGTGCCAAGGCCCAGGCAATGGTCGAAGTGCATATGTGTCTGAAGCGAATATTTCAGTGTAATGCCGTTCTCGCTGAGGAAATCACTTATTCTTGCATGCTCGCCTTTTGTCCACGCGCCACAATCCACTATTGCACCCTCATGACTGATATCGTCCCAGATGATGTAGCAGTTCTCCTCTATGGGATTGACAACGAAACGCTTATAATGAAACATATACAACCTTTTTAGTTTCAAAGAATTCCTCCTCGAAGTAATCGCTGAGGCTTGTGATGAGGGTGTGCGCCTTCATGGGCAGTACCTCGTTTGCCAGTTCTCCGCCTTTCAGGCAGATGAGTCCGTTGGGCATGGCATTCTGTGCTTTGGGAGCAATGTTCTTGCGTACCAGTTTCACAAGGTCTGCCAGAGGCATTACCGCCCTTGATACTACAAAGTCGTATTTTTCCTTCAGGTTCTCGGCACGTGTCCATTCCGTGGTGACATTTGTCAGTCCCAAGGCTGTGCGCACTTCGTCGCAAACACGTATTTTCTTGCCTATGCTGTCCACAAGATGAAAGTGTACCTCAGGGAACATGATGGCCAAGGGTATGCCAGGGAAGCCTCCGCCTGTGCCGAGGTCCATGACGCGCGTGCCGGGCTTGAAGTTGATTATCTGGGCAATTCCCAGAGAGTGCAGGATGTGATGCTCGTAGAGATTGTCTATGTCCTTACGGGAAATCACGTTGATTTTGGAATTCCAATCCCTGTAGAGGGCATCGAGTGCGGCAAAGCGCTGGCGCTGCTCATCTGTTATGTTGGGGAAGTATTTGTTGATGAGTTCCATGATTCTTGTCAATTAGTCTTCAGGTATTGTTTCAGTGAGTCGTAACTGAGGCTTATGTATGTAATTCCGCTGGAATAGGGGGCAATGTCGTATTGTCCGAAGCAGAAGGTGATGCTGTCCTTGCGCAGTTGGAAGTTTTCCGTCAGATACAACTCTCCAAGTCCCAGTATGCCAGTCTTCTCCATCAGTTCCTCGCGGGTAGAACAGTTGTTGTCTTTCAGGAGTTTTGCAAGCATAATATCCAATATGGCTTGTTCCTGAGTGGCATCAAGCACGTCACCTATGCCTATGAGCAAGCCTGTCCTCTTGGAAAAGTTCAGTGTATATGGTATATAGGAACCATGTGCTCCACCAGTGTACTGGTCAATACTGCTCTGATACACCATCACCGTATCCGCTGCGTCTGCATCAAAGCGTCCTTTCCTGTTGATATAAAACTGAATCTCGCCAAACGTCTCGTCGTCGGGTTCATAAAACTCTACCACTTCGGCTTTCATTTCATTTACCTCTTTGTCTATTGCCATAGATATGGCCGTGCGCACGTCGGCATCATGAGAACCAGAAATGCATAGTCTGTTAATTCCGGCATTGATGCTGTCTGCAATGGTATTTCCAGGCTTGAGGAATTGGAAGTCATAATCTATAGACATAATGTTGTCTATATTTTTGCTTACATGTACGGAGTCTGTGAGGAAACATACTTCTTCCCCGTCATCCCCTTTCTGTCCGTCATTACCTTTTCCACCCGTCGGTTGGCATGACAATATGGCAAGTGTTGCCAGTGCAAGCATGCAGGGGAACAAAATATCAAACTTTGCTTTTCTCATAGCTGTCTGCTTATTTTTCTTTCTTCCTGTAGAAGATGATATTCATGATGGTGATAACACCCAATATGTACGGATAATATAAATAAGGTATGATGTCCAATGGGTTTATGGCAGCAAGACCTGCGGCTATAAGCAGTTGTGCACCCCATGGGATGATACCCTGTGCAAAGCACGACATGGTGTCCAGTATGGATGCAGAGCGTTTTGCCTCTATACCGTATCGGTAAGAGATACTACGTGCCACAGGACCTACGGCCAGAATGGCAATGGTGTTGTTCGCCGTGAGCATGTCCACCGCCACCACAGCACCGGCAATGCTAAGTTCGGCACCACGTCGCGAGGAAATGATGCGTCCCATGTTCATTATCAGCCAGTCAATGGCACCGCGTTTACGCAGTTGGTCAATGATTACGGCAGCCAGAATGGTGACTATAATTAGGTCGTGCATGCCCAAAATACCTTTATGTGCGGCTGCCCAAAGGGAAGCCATGTCCATGCTACCCTGAAACAAGCCAATGGCCATAGCCGAAATGATGCCCATTATCAGTACCCATATCACATTCATCCCTGCCAGTGCCAGGACAAAGACAACAATATAAGGCAATATGTTCAGAGGATTGTCAATGTCCAGCCCAGTATGCGATTCTATGCCAGCCCCGATGAATATGTATGCCAGTATGGTCAGCACTGCCGCCGGCAAGGCAATACCTATGTTGGCCTTGAACTTGTCCGACATCCTGCATCCCTGTGTCTTGGTGGCCATGATGGTTGTGTCCGAGATGAAGGACAGATTGTCACCGAACAGGCTTCCTCCCACTACCACCGCTGTGGCCATAGGCACATTGGCTGATGTTGCCGTGGCTATACCTACGGCAATGGGGGTCAGCGCCGCAATGGTTCCGCAACTGGTTCCTATACTTAGGGACACGAGGCATGCCGCCACGAACATTCCCACAAGGATGAAGTTGCCCGGCAGGATGGAGAGGGTCAGGTTTACGACACTGTCCACGCATCCCATTGCCTGTGCAATGGAAGAAAAGGCACCTGCCAGGATGAATATCAGGAGCATGAGCATTATCCCGCCATTGTCTTCCGTCTTGCGGGGTGGGGGAGTCTTCTTCTTCTCTTCCATATTCTCGGTCTTGTACACGTTAAAGGGAGACACGCAATCAGTATTATCCGTATATGATATTGCCATTCTCGTCCATATATTCCTCCAGTCCCTTTTCGTATGTAGCCATGGCACGCAGACTCATGCCCATGCTGGAGAAACCGCCGTCGTGGAAAAGGTTCTGCATCGTCACCTTTCGTGTCAGGTCGGAGAACATCACCATACAGTAGTCGGCACATTCGTCGGCACTTGCATTGCCCAGTGGGGACATGCGGTTGGCAAAGTCGAAGAGCCTGTCCATTCCTTTCACTCCACTACCAGCCGTGGTCATTGTGGGCGACTGGGAAATGGTGTTGATGCGCACATGATGCTCGCGTCCGTATATGTAGCCGAAACTGCGTGCAATGGATTCCAGCAGAGCCTTGGCATCGGCCATGTCGTTGTAGCCGAACATAGTGCGCTGTGCCGCCATATAGGTCAGTGCCACAACAGAACCGTATTCTGCAATGGCATCCTGCTTCTTGGCTGCCTGTAGCATCTTGTGGAAGGAAATGGCACTGATGTCCAAGGTCTTGCCCAGCATGTTGTAGTCCAGGTCGTCGTAGGTACGGCCCTTTCTCACGTTGGGCGACATGCCTATGGAGTGCAGTACGAAGTCTATCTTGCCACCAAGCACTTCCTGCGAGCGGCGGAACACCTCCTGCAGGTCCTCGTAACTTGTGGCATCGGCCGGTATCACCTCGCAGTTCAGTTGCTTTGCCAAGTCGTTCACCTGACCCATTCGTATTGCTATGGCTGTATTTGACAGAGTGATTGTGGCACCTTCTTCAACAGCCTTCACCGCCACCTTCCAGGCGATAGATTGCTCGTTCAGTGCACCGAATATTACTCCTCTCTTTCCTTTTAGTAATCCGTAACTCATAATCAGTTCTTAATATTAGTATCGTATTTCAAACTACAAAGGTAGTGATTTTACGTTATATCTGCAAGGAGAGCGGCAATTCTTTCAAGCCACAGTCTGTCGGTATCATCAAACGTATCCAGCATGTCACTGTCTATGTCGAGTACTGCAATGACCTCTCCCTTATGTAGTACGGGCACGACAATCTCTGAGCGTGAGGCACTGCTGCACGCTATGTGGCCGGGGAACTGTTCCACATCCGGCACTATGACGGTTTCGGCTCTTTGCCACGAGGTGCCGCATACTCCACGTCCATTTCTGATGCGAGTGCAGGCTATGGGACCTTGGAAGGGTCCTAATACAAGTTCGTTGCCTGCAACGCGATAGAATCCTACCCACCAGAAACGGAAGGTCTCATAAAGACATGCCGATATGTTGGCCATGTTGGCAATCATGTCCTCTTCGTCCTCTATGATGGACTTTATCTGAGGTAAAAGGTTTTGGTACAGTTCTTCCTTGCTGTTGCCATGGATGATGAGTGTCTCTGCCATGCGTGAAATCTTGTATTATATAATATATATAAGGTATGGGACGCGGATGCACGGCCTAACACCCCTTGCCGTCGATGCTGCATGATGCACCGTCTTCCGGCTGGTCATCTGGGAGTGCTTGCGGCATATCCTTGACGATTTGCATGACTTTCTCCAGGGAAAAGGCAATGTTCCCATCCTCAAACACAAAGCACGGTATTCCTATTGTGCCACGTTGCCGCACCCGTTCAAAAGCAGGGTTATTGTCGCGCAGGGACAGGAACTGCTTCAGGTTTCTTGCTTGTTCTCCGATGTCTATCAGTTGAAAGCGCGGATCGTCCTTCAACAATTGCTTGGCCGACGTACAGTCGGGGCATGTTTGCATAACGTAGACTCTAATCATAGTGGTATAGTTTGTTTATCTTACAAAAACAGGTTCTGCAATCGATTCGTCCGGCCACTTGGGCAGATACAGCAATGCCGAAGGCTTCCCGCCCATGCCCTGCCAGTCAATCCTTCTTAGCAGAGCGAAGTCAGGTGGACCGAATTCAAACGAGCGCCCATACAACAAAACGGCACCGCGCAGAGGGTCGTGTTTCCATAGGCCTCCGCCTCCCGTTCCGTCTTCACCGTATGACAGGAGGTCGTGATGCAGATACACTCTGCCGAACTTCAGCACACCGTCCTGTGTAATTATGAACTTCTGATACATAGGGCATTAGTTGTTCACACGAGGAACTTGTTCTCCTTGCGTATATTGAAATTGTCTGCCAGCAGTCGGGCAAATGGGGTGGGGAATGTTCTTGCCTGACTGGGACATCCCTTCACGCAGGCACAACATTTGATGCACAGCGAGGCATCTGTTTCCTGCGGACTGTTCCGGTCTATTGCCGACGAGGGGCAAAGGTCTGCACAGATTCCGCATGCACTGCATAGCGAGGCATCAACAAGAGGCGATGCAGGCATTTGCAATCCCGACTTCATCCATGTCATCACTGTCTGTTTGAAATTCTGCATGGTCATTGCATCCTGCTCCGGTTGCTCTATGGTGCCTACTACAACCTCTTCATCACCGCTACCTTCCTTCAGTTTCTTCGCTATTTCTTGTCCGAACAGCCCGGCAAACTCCAAATCCCTTGCATCCGGTCTGCCCACGGCAATGGGAGTCTGTTCTGTGGAATATGAGTGTTCTCCTACAAAGGTTCCGGCCGCAACAATCCTGAATCCCCTTTCGGATAGAAATGCAGCCAGTTCCTCAAGGGCTTGTTCGTAGTGGCGGTTTCCATAGACCACAACGGCTATGGCCGGAGTGTTGCTACCACGTATCCCCTCCATTCTTTTCAATGCCATGGGGGCTACATGACCTCCATACACGGGGAGCGAAACCAGAAGCGGCTGGCTGTCCCCGAAAACCTGCTGCCCTGCCTCCTTATGGGTAATGTCTGTCATGTGTGCCACAGGGCAGTCTATTCCCCTGGCAATCCCTTCTGCAACTTTTCTTGACGTACCCGTAGGCGAGAATGTGAGTATATGTAGTTCCATATTCTAATTCATGTTTTCCAGACGTAAAGATACGTCTTTATGTCCATAGTCACAAGCGTAAGGGATACAAATGACATATATGACGGATTAAATAAGCGTATTCCGCCTTCAAAGCATCAGTATTTATGAAAATATTACCCACAAAGTGTATTGTCGTATTCTTGTATTCCGTATCTTTGCATACATACAAAAGTTAGCATCTGATGATACACCTCAGGGACATCAACAAAACATACTTCGGAGCACAGCCCCTGCATGTGCTTAAAGGCATCAACCTGCACATAGAGGAAGGAGAATTCGTTTCCATCATGGGGCAATCCGGCTCGGGCAAGTCAACTCTGCTTAATATTTTAGGCATATTGGACAATTATGATTCCGGGGAGTACATGTTGGCTGGCACCAGAATATGGAACTTGTCGGAAACACGGGCGGCTCAGTATCGCAACAGGATGATAGGCTTCATCTTCCAGTCCTTTAACCTCATAGGGTTCAAGAATGCTGTCGAGAATGTGGAACTTCCATTGTATTACCAGGGTGTAGGCCGTAGGGAAAGGCATCGCATGGCAATGGAATATCTGGACAGGTTGGGGCTCGCACAATGGGCGGAACACTATCCCAACGAGATGTCCGGCGGACAGAAGCAGCGTGTGGCCATAGCGCGTGCCCTGATAACAAAGCCCAAGATAATCCTGGCCGACGAACCTACGGGTGCATTGGATTCCAAGACCAGTGTGGAAGTGATGCAGCTGCTGAAGGAACTGAACCGCGAGCAGGGCATGACCATTGTGGTGGTTACGCACGAAAGCGGTGTTGCCAACGAAACCAACAAGATTATCCGAATACAGGACGGCATTATAGGCGACATAGAAATCAACGAGGGGCACAACTCCTCGCCATTCGGCATAAACGGATACATGAAATGATAGAGCTTCTGAAGGAAATATGGGCAACGGTGCGCCACAACAGGTTGCGTACCGCACTGACAGGATTTGCTGTGGGATGGGGAATCTTCATCCTCATCTTCCTTCTGGGTGCAGGCAACGGACTTATAAACGCACAGATGAAGCAGTCGGAGCGTTTCCTTGCCAATTCTATGGTTGTCTTCGGCGGATGGACTACAAAGCCCCACAATGGTTTTGAGCGCGGACGTAACATAAGGCTGGACAACAAGGACCTGCTTACTACTGCTAACAGCTTCACCGAAAACATAAGGCAGACAGGTGCCGTCGTATGGAGGGGAGGGGCAACCTTCAGCCTTGGGGCCAACTACGTGGCTGCACAGAACATATGTGGCGCATATCCGGTGAAGGCAAGGATAGACAAACTTGAAATGGTCCATGGCAGGTTCATCAACGACATAGATATCCGAGAGAAGCGCAAGGTGATAATTCTCACCCAGACCCAGGCAAAAGAACTTGCCAAAGACATGGCCTCCTTGCCGGGAAAGTACATAAAGGTAAACGACATAATGTTCCTTGTGGCCGGTATATGCAAGGATGACAGTTCCGGCGAGAACAATACCGCCTTTGCACCTTTCACCACAATATCCACGATTTACAATTACGGACATAGGGTGGACAGGCTGGAGTTTACCTTCACCGGTGTTTCCACCCAGGAGGAAAGCGATGCCTTTGAAGACAGATACCGCTCGCGTATAAATTCCAATCACGATGCCGCCCCGGACGATGACGGTGCTGTGTGGATATGGAACAGGCTTGCCCAAAGCATACAGATGAATGCCGGTCTTGCCATACTGCGCACGGCACTCTGGATAGTGGGCCTGTTTACATTGCTGAGCGGTGTTGTGGGCGTAAGCAATATCATGCTCATTACGGTGAAGGAGCGTACCCGGGAAATTGGCATACGCAAGGCCTTAGGGGCTGGCACGTGGTCAATACTGAGGATGATTATCGTGGAGAGCGTCGTAATAACGACATTCTTCGGCTACATAGGCATGCTTTGTGGGGTGTTGGCAAACGAGTACATGAATGCCACCATAGGCAAGGAAGTGGTTGACACGGGCATATTCCAGGCAACCATGTTCCTCAATCCCACCGTAGGGCTGGACGTGTGCATACAGGCAACCATGGTGATGATAATAGCGGGTACCGTGGCAGGTCTGATACCTGCCCTCAAGGCAGCAAGGGTAAGGCCCATAGTGGCTCTAAATGCGAAATAATGTCATAAGCAATTACAGATGACCGAATTCATTAGGGAAATACTCGATACCATCTCTCGCAACAGAAGCCGCAGCCTGCTTACGGGTTTCGGTATCTTTTGGGGCATATTCATACTTGTATGCCTCATAGGAAGCACACATGGCCTGAAGGAATTGCTGCAGAACAACTTCAGCAATTTCGCCACCAATTCTGCCATGGTATGGTCAAGGCCCACAACCAATATCTACAAGGGATTCCAGAAGGGAAGGGTATGGCAGATGAACAATTCGGATGTGGCACGCCTGCGCAACAACATTCCGGAATTGGATGTCGTTACTCCCATGCTGTCCGGAGGGTCTAAGTTGGCCGTAAACGGTGAAAACAACTATACAGCCAATGTAAGCGGCACTACCGAGGAGTACCAAAAGGTGTGCACTCCGGAAATGCGCTACGGTCGGCACCTGAACGTTATGGACATCAAGCAGGGACGCAAGGTGTGCGTGATAGGCAGGCAGGTGTACGAAAACCTGTTTCCGGAAGGCGGCGACCCTTTGGGCAAGAGTGTACGCATAGATTCCACCTACTATAGTGTCGTTGGAGTAGATTTCAATCCGGGAAACTTCTCCATAGGAGGCAGGACGGACGAAAGCATACTGATACCCGTCAGCGTGATGCAGCGTGTTTACAATCTCGGCAATGAGGTCCACCTGATAGCAATGACTGCCAAGGACGGGATAAAGATGGGAATGCTGACATCGCGCATACGCCAGACAATAGCAAGCCGGCACCTCATCAGTCCGGAGGATGAACAGGCCATATCCGTTTTCAACACCGAGGTGCTCTTCGGCATACTGGACAGCCTGTTCCGCGGCGTCACCTTCCTCAGTTGGCTCGTGGGCATAGGCACACTGCTGGCCGGAGCCATAGGAGTGAGCAATATCATGATGGTGACGGTAAAGGAGAGGACTGTGGAGATAGGCATACGTCGTGCTATTGGAGCCACCCCAAGGATGATACTGACACAGATAATATGCGAAAGCATCCTTCTTACTGCGGTAGCAGGCATGATGGGCATACTTCTGGCCGTGTCCGTACTACAGATGGTGGAACTTGCTAATACGGAGAACGGAGTTGCATCTGCTCATTTCCAGGTGGACTTCTGGACAGCAATCATAGCAACCCTGCTGCTGTGCCTGTTGGGCGGACTGGCAGGAATGGCACCGGCCCTGAGGGCTATGGCCATAAAGCCGGTAGATGCCATGAGGGACGAATAGGAAATATAAGTAACACAACAACTGACATATATGAAGAAGTACTCAAAACTATTTTTTGCCGCCTTGGCACTGTTAGTGTTTATCGGCACATTTGTTTTCCTGTGGCAGAAATCGCTCCCGCAGGAGATAAAGTACAATGAATTCACGCCTACAAAGGAAGATATCGTCAAGAGCACAATCATAACAGGCAGGATTGAACCTCGCGACGAGGTCAATGTAAAACCGCAGATCAGCGGTATCATATCGGAGATATACAAGGAAGCCGGAGAATATGTCCAGGCAGGGGAAGTCATAGCAAAGGTGAAGGTGATACCGGAAATGAACCAACTCACTGCGGCACAGAGCCGTGTGCGTCTGGCTGAAATAAACATGAACCAGATAAAGACAGACTACGAGCGCTACAAGCGACTTTACGACAAGGAACTGGTAAGCGCATCGGAATACGAGAAGATACGCCAGCAGTACAATCAGGCCCGGGAAGAAATGGGGGCTGCCGAAGATGCCTTGCTAGTAGTAAGCGAGGGCGTCTCACGAAGCAATGCCAACGCCAGCAGCACCTTGATACGCTCCACCATTTCGGGTTTAATACTCGACGTACCGGTAAAGGTGGGTAACTCCGTCATCCTGAGCAACACCTTCAACGACGGTACCACCATTGCCAGCGTGGCAAACATGAACGACCTGATTTTCCGTGGTAATATAGACGAGAGCGAGGTGGGGCGCATACACACCGGCATGCCCATGAGCATTACCATAGGAGCATTGCAGGACCTCCACTTCGATGCCCTGCTGGAATACATTTCTCCCAAGGCAGTACAGAGCAATGGTGCCAACCAGTTCGAGATAAAGGCCTCGGTAACTATAAAGGACAGCGTGCAGGTACGCTCGGGCTATAGTGCCAATGCAGAGATAGTTCTGGCAAAGGCAAAGGGAGTGCTTGCAGTACCGGAAAGTGCCATCGAGTTCAGTGGCGACTCCACATTCGTCTACATTGTTCAGGGCGACAAAGAGAACAGGACATACACGCGTACCCACGTGGAAACTGGCCTCAGCGACGGAGTAAAGATAGAAATCAAGAAAGGCATTACGGAAAAAGACTTGATACGCGGACCACAGATAATAGAATGACGCGGGTGTGTTGTCGGGGAGAATAAAATGTATCCTTTAGCAAGTATGGATTAGACTGGTACAAGATTAAGGCTGTCAATATGAAATAATAGAAACGCCCCCCAGAAGTAGTTTTGATAACTTCTGGGGGGCGTTACATTTAAGGTTTGCCCTTATATATATAAATAATGTATTATTAGTTTGCTGACTTGAACTCGTCCAGGAAACGTACATCGTTTTCCGAGAACATTCGCAAATCCTTCACTTGATATTTCAGGTTGGTAATGCGCTCAATGCCCATACCGAAGGCATAACCGGTATAAATGGAGCTGTCTATACCGTTTGCTTCCAACACTGCAGGGTCCACCATGCCACAACCGAGGATTTCAACCCAACCAGTGTGCTTGCAGAAGGAACATCCCTTGCCTCCGCACAGGTGGCAGGAAATATCCATCTCTGCACTTGGTTCTGTGAAGGGGAAGTAGGAGGGACGAAGACGAATTTGAGTTTCCTCGCCAAACATTTCCTGAGCAAACAACAACAGTACCTGCTTTAAATCGGTGAACGAAACGTTCTTGTCAATATACAAACCCTCTACCTGATGGAAGAAACAATGTGCACGGGCAGAAATAGCCTCGTTGCGATATACTCGTCCGGGGCAGATAACTCGGATAGGAGGCTGGCTGCTTTCCATTACACGGGCTTGCACGGAACTTGTGTGTGAGCGCAGGATTATATCGGGACGAGCCTCAACGAAGAACGTGTCCTGCATATCACGCGCAGGGTGGTCGTCTGCAAAATTCATGCTGGAGTATACATGCCAGTCGTCCTCCACCTCAGGACCTTCTGCCAGAGTGAAGCCAAGACGAGAGAATATGTCTACAATTTCATTCTTGACAATAGTCAAAGGATGGCGGGTGCCAAGAGCAATGGGGTAGGGGGTACGGGTCAAATCAACGGAAGAACAGCTGCTTGATTCTACAGCAGCATTTTCCTTCAGTTCGTTAATCTTTGCCGTGATGGCTTGTTTCAAGGCGTTAATGCGCTGTCCAAGTTCCCTTTTCTGTTCTGGGGCAACACTACGGAATTCCTCCATGAGGTCGTTCATTATGCCTTTTCGTCCCAGATATTTAATTCTAAATTGTTCTACTTCTTCCGCAGTATTGGCCTGCAATTTCCCAATCTCTGCAGCAAGTTGTTCTATCTTTGTAATCATGTTTGTATGAAATTTTCTGCAAAGTTAATGATTTTTGGCAATAAAAGAACTCTATATGGAAAGAAATGTGTACATTTGTATTGAATAATATTCATCAAGTCATGTGTCCGTAATGTGTTTGAAAAATCCTCTTGTCTACATTCTTGTTTTCCTTTTATGCTCCGCAACTTTGTCGTGTATTGGCGTTTCCAAAGATAAGACGATAAAGGAGGAGCCGGATATGCATGACTCCATTGTCAGAGAACAGTCCCTTCTTGTGTCTGACGATGAGATGGAGAATGCCAATCGCTATAATCATAGAGCCGATGAGCTTTTTGATGATTTTCTCTATGTCTATATCCACGACAAGGATGTGCAACTTCAGCGGACTTTATTTCCCATAAAAGAACGACTCATTGATGGTTCTACACATACAATAAACAAGGATATGTGGCATGATGCTCTTGACTTCATGAATAACGAATATACTACAACCATCTACGGAGACATACAGGACAAGGGCATAAACGAGAACACTTCGCTTGAGAACGCATCTGTGGAAAGAATAGATCTGCTTAAGATGGTCCTGACATCATATGACTTCATAAAGGATAACGGTAAATGGAACCTCAAGGAAATAAGGAATATGTCTTTTAATGATTCCGATCTGAAGGATTTCCTGTTCTTTTATTCAAAGTTCTGCCAAGATTCGTCATACCAAAGAAGAGCGCTTGCAAAATCCATACGTATTTCCATGCTGGATCCGGAAGATGATACGCAAATCATAGAGGGTTTTATAAATAGAGAACAGTGGTCTACCATAAACAATGGCATTCCCGGCGGCATAATCAGCAACATCAGATACGGACAGAAATATTACAATGCCAAAAGCATTCTGATGGAAAAGGTAAGCATAGGCAACGGAATGTCCGAGACCTTCTATTTTGCAAAGAACAGAAATAGATGGGAATTAGTGGGATATGAAAATTAAATCCCGCATACATTGACTAAGCACAATCTGAATGATACAGGTTAATAAAAATATTTCTTTACTGGAATACAACACATTCGGTATAGACGTTTCTGCAGAAACAATGGTAGTCTATGATTCTGTAGACGATTTGACTGAATTGATTCACCATTCCTTATGCAACTTTCCAAAGCCCATCCTGCATATAGGCGAAGGGAGCAACCTCCTGTTTTTAGAGGACTTTCGTGGCACAATACTACGCAGCAATATCAACAATGTTAATGTAATCGAGCAAAACGATGACCATGTTATCGTTCAGGTTGGTGCCGGTTGGAACATGGACGACTTTATATCTTACTCTATATCCAAGGGATGGTATGGATTGGAAAATCTAAGCAAAATACCCGGACAAGTCGGATCCAGTGCCGTACAGAATATAGGAGCATATGGCGTTGAAGTAGGGGACTTTATTTATTCTGTAAACTGCATATCTATCGCTGACGGCACATACAGGAAGTTTTCTCACGATGAGTGTAACTTCATGTACAGACATAGCATATTCAAATCGCCGGAATATCGTGGTAAATACGTAGTTACAAGCGTTGAGTATAAGCTAAACCTTGATTTCACGCCACATATTGATTACGGAGGCATCAGGCAACAGATTGATTTATTAGGGGAAACACCGGAAACATTGTCTGCACAAAAATTGCGCGACATCATAAGCAACATTCGCGAAGAAAAACTTCCCGATCCTAAGGTCTATGGAAATGCCGGTAGCTTTTTTATGAATCCTATTGTTGACAGGGACACATACAACAAATTGGTGTCATGCTACCCGAATATCCCCAAATATGAAATAGACAGCAATAATGTTAAAATCCCGGCAGCATGGCTGATTGAGCAGTGCGGATGGAAAGGAAAAACTGTTGGACACGTAGGTGTTCATCCGAAACAACCACTCGTATTGATAAATCTTGGTGGCGCAACAGGAAAGGAGATACAAAACATGTCAGATACGATTCGCCATGAAGTATTAGACAAGTTTGGTATCTCCATTATACCCGAGGTCAACTTTATATAGAAGCCGTTCCCGTCAATAGGATGGGATGATTTTAAGTGTTAGACAACAACACAAGTAAACATAATGTCCATTATCAAAGTTTGGCAATAAAATAATTAGCGACTTCTAATGTGTGTATTTTTCCCACGTCAACAAGCTCCAGGTCATCCTGTGTATAGCCCTTGATTTCTCGTATACTGCAAATATTCAGATAGAAATCTATAATGCTGAATTTCTGGGGCCAGGACATCATTAAATCTAAAAGATTACATTTTATATAATGTATGCCGGCAAAAGCTCTGAGATGGTATTTATCAACGTCAAGCTTGTTTGGTTGCAATTTAGTGATGGCTTCATGAACATCATCAAATGAACTTTTAACTTCTCCGGTTTCGATGTTTGTCCATCCGACAAGTCTCATGTTGTCATCAAAAATCAGATAACGGGCTGTTTTTCGTTTTGAGACAACAAGGACAGCATCTGCAGAAGAGTCTGCATACGTCCACAAAGCGTTGATTTGGAGATTTGACAAAATATCAACATTGTGAACCAAGAACCTCTGTTCCGGATTGTTGCAAGTTAGCAACGATGCTGCATGCAAAATGCCACCACCGGTTTCCAGCAATTCCTCCCGTTCACTGGAAAATGTTATTTTTATATCTTTATCCTTATAATAAGGCATCTTGACGATATTCTGTCCCCATTCTTCAATCATATCGGCAAAATGATGGACATTGACAACAATATCGTTGAAACCAGCAGAAACAAGTTTATTCAATACGTGTTCAATCAATGGTTTGCCCGCAATTTCAACAAGTGCTTTGGGTCTTGTATCAGTCAGTGGTTTTAATCGTGTACCAAGACCTGCGGCAAAAATCATTGCCTTTCTTCTGGCAGGCAAAACCTTTGCAATACCCTGTTCCCTATGAACCAAAGAAACCTCTATGCCATATTTGGAATTGAGATATTCTGCCAGATGCTGGGCACTATATACACTGCGATGCTGTCCTCCTGTGCATCCGAACGAGAACATCAGTGAGGTAAACCCTCGCTCCATGTATCTCTCGACATGTACATCGGCCAACTTATATATATTATCCAGAAATGTTAAGATTTCACCGTCTTTTTCCAAGAAATCTATGACAGGCTGGTCAAGACCTGTAAGTTTCTTGTATTGTTCATATCTGCCAGGATTATTAGTTGCCCTGCAATCAAAGACATATCCTCCGCCATTTCCAGAAGAATCCTCAGGTATGCCTTTTTTGTATGAGAAACTGTAGACGCGAACCTTCAGTTGCCCTTTACTATCACGAACAGAAGATGATGTGGCCGTCTTCTTAGCATTGTCTTTGTCTGTGCATGTGAATTTTGGCAAAGAAACAAGTCTGGTCAGGACATCATATAAATAAGGATATGGACAAGAGCCTTCGTAAGAAAGGACTTCACGAAGGTTGTTTATAGCAGCTGGAATACTGTCCAGGAAATATTTCTTCTGTTCATATCTTCCTCTGAACCCATAAGCTCCCAACACCTGCAAGGTTCGGAAAAGTACCCACTGAGGGATACTTCTTCTGAAGGCCTGCTCGTCTACATCTTCATATTCTTTCAAAGAGTGCAGATACTCATCTATCAGGTGTTGCCTCAGTTCTGCGTTAAAATGTGATGATGCTTGCCACAAGAATGAGACCAGATCATATTGTAATTGTCCTCTCCTACCTCCTTGAAAATCGATGAGAGAAAGGTTTTCATCCTTGTCTATCATCACATTTCGCGCCTGGAAGTCTCGATACAGGAAGTAGTTTTTAGTTGATTTGCCTAAATTGCCGGCCAACTGGCAGAAGCACTCTTCTAATTTGGACTCATTGAAATCGAGAGCTGTTGTCTTAAGGAAGCAATATTTGAAATAGTTAAGATCGAACATTACATTTTGTTCGTTCATCTCCTCCTGTGGAAAACATTGCTTGAAATCAAGTCCGTTCGCTCCGCAAACCTGTACTCGCGGCAACAGCCTGATGGCTTTTTCCAACAGTCTGATATCGTTAGTGCTGTATCCGTCAGGATTCTCACGTCCGTTTTTCAAAGCGTCATAAAGAGTTGTACTGCCAAGATCACTTTGCAAATAACTCATTCCGTCTTCACTAACAGTCAAAACCCTGGGTACCGGCAGACCCTTTTCTGTAAAATGCCTTGATAAATATATAAACGTGTTGTTCTCTTCAATGGATGTTCCAACAGAGCCTATCAGTGTTTTACCCGAATCTTCGGTAATACGGTAATACTCGCGATTACTTCCTCCCCCTGCTATTCTTTCGCAGGAAGAAGGGGCTTTGCCTGCATATTTGGTATATAATTTGATTATGGAGTCCATTGAGTCGATGTGTAATTGTAATCTGTTGTTATGTGTGGTATGTTTAATCATCCAATGATTGGGATAGCTGCATAATATGAACTGCCACCAATGCAGCCGTTTCGGTTCTGAGTCTGCTGCTGCCTAAGGATACACTTTGAAAGCCATACTTCTCTGCAAGCCTGACTTCCTCTAAAGAAAAGTCACCCTCTGGTCCAATCATCACGATGCAGTCCTGACCTTTATGTATAAGGTTTTTAAGATGTGTCCTTTTACCTTCGTGACAATGGCAAATAAATCGCTGGATACCGTCATTTTCTTTTCCGTCTGGTAGTCCCCATTGTTCGATAAAATCCTTGAAAGACTGCATTTCATCGACAACGGGAATCCAAGCCTTATGTGACTGCTTTGTTGCAGATATGACTATTTTCTCGACTCTTTCGGTCTTAATGTTCCTACGCTCAGAGAACTGGCAGTTCAGGAATGATACCCTATCCCACCCTATCTCGGTTGCTTTCTCTACAAGCCATTCTATACGTTCATTGAGTTTGGTGGGTGCCACGGCCAAATGTATGTTGCCACTCCATGCACGTTCCTGTTTTTCCTCTTCTATAATCTTGTACAGGCAATGGTGATTGGACGCTGTGGTGATTTCTGCCCTATAGAAAGTTCCACATCCGTCCATGAGGTTTATCTCGTCGCCTTCTTTCATGCGCAACACGCGTACAGCATGCTTGGCTTCATCTTCAGGCAGAGAACCGGAAACGGTAGGCGTATAGAAAAAACGAACCTCTTTCATAGTCCAGACAATCAATTTGTTTTTTCCGTGACGTGCTTGTATCTAAACAACAATGCAAACAATATGGCAACAACCAAGGCATATATTGCAAATATGGTCCACGCTTCCTGCCAGCCACCTGTACCAGGCTTGTCTATCATCAGTCCGCTCTCATTCACGGTGTACATGTTCATTACCCATCCTGCAACAATCATACCCAATGAAGCGCCAAAGCCATTGGTCATCATCATGAATACTCCTTGGGCAGAATTTCTTATACTGATATCCGTTTCCTTGTCAACAAACAGCGAACCGCTTATGTTGAAGAAGTCAAATGCTATACCATACACTATCATGCTAAGAATCAGCAACCACACGCCGTCACCGGGATTGCCTACGGCAAAGAAGCCGAACCTCAAAGCCCAAGCAAGCATGGACATGAGCATTACCTTCTTTATGCCGAAACGGCTGAGGAAGAATGGTATCAGCAAGATGCATAATGTCTCACTCATCTGTGACAATGATATAAGTATATTGGAATGCTCGACCCCGAAAGTTCCCTGATACATCTCGTTAATACCGAATGATTGCAGGAATGGTCCGGCATAACCGTTTGTTATCTGCAAACAGCATCCCAACAACATGGAGAATATGAAGAACAGTGCCATCCTGTAATTTCGGAATAATTTGAAAGCCTCCAATCCAAGTGCCTGTACAAAACTGTTGTTGCTTTTGTTGGCACTTGTTTCGCATTTGGGCATTGTCATAGAGTATAGTGCAAGAACAACAGACAATATTCCGCTCCATAGGAACTGGATAGATGTTGTCTGCCAACCGCTAAGGTCTACAATCCACATTGAGACGATGAAACCAACAGTACCAAACACACGAATTGGCGGAAAAGTCTTAACGGCGTCTAAACCTGCCTTATCCAATGCATTATACGAAACAGAGTTTGCCAAAGCAATGGTTGGCATAAAGAAGGCTACACTTATAGAATACAGACCGAACAAAATAGAAAAGTCCACCTTGTCAGAAGTCTGGATACAATACATGCTTGCTGCTATCATCGCACCACCTGCCAGAAAATGACATAGGCTCAATACCTTTTGTGCCTGCATCCATCTATCAGCAACTATTCCCATCAAGGCAGGCATGATAATTGACACAAAACCCTGTATGGAATAGAAATATCCTATATATGCTCCTAAACCGACACTTGCCAGGTAGCCACCCATGCTGGTCAGGTATGCACCCCAAACGGCAAATTCAAGAAAATTAAGTACTGTAAGTCTGATTTTTGTATTCATGATGTTATTTGATTGTCATAGACGTAGGTTTAACAAAAGTGTACATTCACATCATTCAATGTACACCACCAGTCCTTTCAGGTATTCGCCTTCAGGATGGTTGATGTTGATAGGATGATCTGCCGGTTGATGCAACTGATGCAGTATCCTTATGTCTCTTCCTGTCTGCAGGGCGGCAGCGAATATTGCCGTTCGGAACTGCTCTTTGTTGACAGCCTGTGAGCAAGAGAAGGTAAACAGGATACTGCCTTTGGGCATTTTCTCCATAGCCTTGGCATTTAACTTTGTATATCCTCTCAAAGCTTGCTTTAGGGCATCTCTGTGTTTGGCAAACGCAGGAGGGTCCAAAATTACGAGATCATAGTTTGATGCCATTTCATCAAGGAATTTGAAGGCATCTGCCGCAAAGGCTTTGTGTCTTGTATCGTTGGGAAAATTCAACGAAATGTTCTTGTTGACAAGTTCTACAGCCTTGGCGCTGCTGTCCACACTATGCACAAGTTCAGCTCCTCCACGCATACTATATACGCTGAATCCTCCTGTATAGCAGAACATGTTCAGCACACGACGTCCCTTGGAGTATTGCTCCAGAAGTGCCCGGTTATCTCTTTGGTCTACAAAGAATCCCGTCTTCTGACCTTTCAGCCAGTCTATATGGAACTTCAATCCGTTTTCTATAGCAATGTCATTGTTGGATTGGCCAATAAGAAAACCGTTCTCTTGTCCTAACTCAGCCTTGAACGGCAAAGTTGTTTCGCTCTTATAGTATACGGCCTTAAGGTCATCACCCATGATTTTTTTCAGCGAGTTTGCAATAAGCATTCTGTCTACATGCATTCCTACACTGTGTGCCTGCATTACAGCAACTCCATCATACATGTCTATTACCAGACCAGGCAAACCATCTCCCTCACCATGCACAAGTCGGTATGTAGAGTTTCTGTCATGCTCGTCCGTATCTTCGCCATTTCGGAGTAATCCGATGCTTCGTCTTATATCCAGAGCGACAGAAAGTTTGTTTTCATAGAATTCATCGTCTACGCATTGGTCGGAAAAAGACAAGACTCTCACAGCTATACTGCCTATTTGCCAATGGCCTACAGCAATAAAATCCCCTTGTGAAGTTAGAACCCTGACAACATCACCTTCTTGCAGTTCTCCTTCGCTATGGTGTATTGCCCCTGAGAAAATCCATGGATGCTTTCTTAACAGGCTATCCTCCTTCCCCTTTTTCAGTACTATGGTCTTGATTTTAGACATTATTGGTATTGTGTATATGTGTATTATGCGATATTCTGGAGTTTTTCTTTCTCTTTCCTTGCTTTGTTTTTGCGTCTATGTGCCTTTGCCTTCATGGCCTTGCGTTTGCGTGACTTGGCTTCTTTCTGCTCTTTTCGTATCTTTTTCTTTTCCTGGTCTTCTGCGCTCGGTCCGGGTTGTTCCGTTTTTTCTGGCTCTGGTATGATTTCCAGCATATAGCCATTTGCGTCCAGTTGCATTATTTCCTCGTAAATCTGTATGCATGCCCAAGCGTCTGTTGCAGCATATCGTTTCTGAGCCTCAGTAAGAACATCCGCCTCCCAATTTGTCAGCTGCTGTGTCTTGCTGATACGCTGGCCGAAAAAGTTGGCATATAGTTTCTGCAGAGACTGGTCAACGATTCCCATCTCTTTTACCAACTGTTGCAACTCGGCATGTCTGCCGGCTACAAACTGTTTGCGTCTGGCAAGCTGTGTAAAATCATCCTTCAGAGAAAGCCCCACTTTCAGTACCTTATCATCACTCATCAGGCGTATCAGGTCATCAGTATAGCCAATGTGGTTTAACCTGAATAAAAAACATGTATCATACGTTGAAACCTGCAGTAATGCAACAGGATTCATCCCTGCGCCCTTCTTGAACACGGGTTTCGTTTCCGTATCTATACCTATAATTTCTTGGCTTAGAAGGTAATCAACAGCCTTTGCCGCTTCCTCCTTGCTCTGTATGACAATTATCCGCCCTTGAAAAAGAACCTTTGGCAATTGGCCAATCAGTTTTTTGTCGTACCTGTTTACTAATGTCTTCATTTTGTGGAAAGGCTGAACCTATCTTTGTCTCAATATTTTTAATTTAATGGGCAGGCAGTAATTACCATACTGGATTATTCGAATACAAAATTATGAAAAAAACATCATTTATTCCACTATTTCCGTTTTTTTCCACTAAATTTGCAGAAGAAATTCCAATGGAGACTTATGGCAAACACTAAAATAGACAAAAGAACCGTCAAGAAAGGACAAAGTAAAACCAAAAACGAGCCAAAATCATCATACTTCCAGAAAATCCGCAATTTTTGGAAAGGTTCAAATGATTCTGCTCCTACAGACAACAGCGACAATATGTCCAAGGCAGAAATAACACGTTTCTGCATAGGTGCAGTATTGTTTATTGTCAGTTGTTTTATTTTCCTTAGTCTTGTTTCTCATCTCTTCACTGCCACCGAGGATTCTACTTGGGTGGAGGGAGACCGTGCACATAACTGGATGGGAACATTGGGCCTGGCCACAGCAAGGTTTTTCATTGACCAATGCTGGGGAGTATCGTCCATTTTCATACCTTTATTCCTCATTGTTGCATCGCTGCGCATTATGCAGGTTTACAAGGTAAGACTCTGGAAATGGTTCCTGAACTGCTCAATACTAATGATTTGGTCATCCGCCTTTTCATATTTTCTTCTGCAGCCCATCCTTGACAAATTCAGAAGTCCTATATCCCTTGGAGGAGGCATAGGCATGACTGAAGTTTCATTCCTTGAAGCCAAGGTCGGTGCTATCGGTACATTCTTCATACTTGTTGCCATTGCAGTAGGTTACCTGATTTACCTGTCGGACGAGACAATCAGAATCATACGTAAGATACTTTCTCCCGTTGACTACATCAAGTCTGCGCGCAACAAACAGCAGGAAGACAATACGGAAACTGAGATTGACGATGTAGACGTTGAAACCGAAGGAATTACATCTGCGTCTAACTATTCAGGCCTTAGCCCCGAAGAAACTGCCACAACCATTGAGTTTAACGACGTTTCGTTGGCAGACAACACTTCTTCAACGGCTAATAACGATAATCCTTTGGACATTGAGATTGTCCTCTCCAATAATGAGGATGACAATTCTGAGCATGGCGATGAAACCACAGGAAACAACAATGACGACAAGACTATGGTCGTTCATAAGGGAGTAGAAGAGGAAGAAGCACATCTTGACGAATCACGTCAATTGGAACCGTACGACCCCAAACTGGATCTGGAGAACTACAAGTATCCCACCATTGATTTGCTGAAACATTATGACATAGACACCTCTATAGACATGGAGGAGCAGCAGCAGAACAAGAACCGCATTATCCAGGTATTGTCGGACTTCGGTGTAAAGATTTCAAGCATCAAGGCTACAGTAGGTCCAACTATCACCCTGTATGAAATCACCCCGGCTCCTGGAGTGCGTATTTCCAAAATCAGAAACCTTGAGGACGACATTGCCTTGTCCCTCTCTGCATTAGGCATACGTATCATTGCCCCCATACCCGGCAAAGGCACAATAGGCATTGAGGTTCCCAATGCCAAACCTCAGATTGTGTCTATGGAAAGCATTATAAACAGTCGCAAGTTCCAGGAAACTCAATTTGAACTCCCCATGGCCTTGGGCAAGACCATTACCAATGAACTGTATATGGTAGACTTGGCCAAGATGCCGCACCTTCTTGTTGCAGGTGCAACAGGTCAGGGTAAGTCTGTCGGTCTTAATGCAATCATCACATCACTTCTCTACAAGAAACACCCAGCAGAACTCAAACTCGTGATGGTTGACCCCAAGAAGGTTGAATTCAGCGTGTACTCGCCTATCATCAACCATTTCCTGGCCCAAGTAGAGGGAACGGAAGGCGACGAACCCATTATCACCGATGTACAGAAAGTAGTGCAGACGCTTAAGTCACTCTGTGTGGAGATGGACAACAGATATGACCTGCTCAAAAAAGCCGGAGCGAGAAATCTGCGCGAATACAACGAGAAGTTCAAGTCACGTCACCTCAATCCGGAGAACGGACACCGTTTCATGCCATACATCGTTGTTATAATAGACGAGTTTGGCGACCTCATCATGACTGCCGGCAAGGAAATAGAACTTCCCATTTGCCGTATAGCCCAGTTGGCCCGTGCCGTTGGCATACATATGATCATAGCCACCCAGCGTCCCACCACCAACATTATCACCGGTACCATCAAGGCCAACTTCCCAGGCCGAATGGCATTCAAGGTAAGTGCAATGGTTGATAGCCGTACCATTCTGGACCGTGCAGGTGCACAGCAGCTGGTAGGTAAAGGTGATATGCTTGTACTTGGCGGAGGAGCAGAACCCGTCCGTGTGCAGTGTGCCTTTGTAGATACTCCCGAGGTAGAGGCCATTACCAAGTACATAGCATGCCAGCAGAGTTATCTTGGCCCGGCACCCCTGCCTCCTGTTGCCATGGAAGGAGAGGATGGAGATGGTCCCGATGTGGATATGCAGAATCTTGATCCTATGTTTGAGGAAGTTGCGCGTCTGGTTGTACAGACCCAGCAAGGCTCTACCAGCATGATACAGCGAAAGTTCTCTATCGGTTACAATCGTGCAGGACGTCTTATGGACCAACTGGAAGTGGCAGGTATTGTTGGCCCGGCACATGGTAGCAAGCCCCGCGAAGTACTTTGCATCAGCGAAGAGGATCTGCAGTTCCGTATCGATAATATGCGATAAGTCCTCCTGCTATTATATATATAAATAAGGTATAGACAGGTATGAAAAAGATTGTTCTAATGCTTCTTGCCGTAACATTGGCAAATACTCCTTCCGTCGCACAGGAAAAACTTTCTGCGCTTAGTATCCTTGACCGCACATCGGAACGGATGCTGACACCTGGTGGTGTAAGCGCCAACTTCACAACAACAATGTTCCAGGGCACACAACCACAGGAAACAATAAGCGGAACTATTGATATTCTTGGCGAAAAGTATGTAATGAAGACACCAGGCATGTCCACATGGTTTAACGGGACAGACCAATGGAGTCTTATTGCCGGTAACGGTGAAGTAACCCTCTCCTCCCCTACCCCCGAAGAACTTCAGGCCTCCTCTCCCATGGCTTTTATCGGAATATACAAGCAAGGATTTAATCTTTCCTACAAGAAAGCAGAATTACGAGGTCGTAAGGTGTGGGATGTCTCATTAAAACCCAAGAAGCGAGGACAAGAACCTTCCGTAATTATTATCAGTATAGACTGCAAGACATTCGATCCCATGTGCATTCGCATTCGTAACAAAAAAGATTGGACACGAATCAGCATAAATGATTTCAAATCTGGCGCCGGACTTCCTGTAGGTCATTTCAACTACCCCGCCAATGAATATCCGGAATACGAAATTATAGACATGAGATAATCTTAACGTTATTTTCTTCTCGTTTTTCTTGCGTGTGTGCAAAAATGAGCGTACCTTTGCACGGAATTTAAGAAAACGAGAAGAAGAATGAAGAAATTTATTATCATGCTTGCATGTGCATTTATGGCTGTATGCCCCACATTTGCACAGGGAATCAATGACAAGGCCGACAACATTGTCGGAGAGTATCTAACAGACCGCGGTGGCAGCAAGAGCAAGGTCCGCATTACCAAAAACGCTCAAGGTACATACGATGCACAAGTATTTTGGGTAGAACATCCCCTTGGCAAAGACGGCAAGAAGCGCAAGGATGTCAAGAACCCGGACAAATCATTACGCAATGTAGACATAGACAAGGTTGTCATCGTCCGTGGTCTGAAGTACGATCCTGAGGACAAAGACTGGAGCGGAGCAAAGATATATGACCCTACCAAGGGCATGCGAGTAAATGCTACAGCCAAGTTTGAAACTGCAAAGAAACTGAAACTTCGTGCCACCATCATGGGCATTGGCCAGACCCTTTACTGGGAGAAGATAAAGTAAATAATTATACTTTGCCATAAAGGCACGTATATAAGAAAAGTCCCAACAACTCATTGGGACTTTTCTTATATCTGTTTTTTGGGGATACTCCCCTATTCAACGCCTGGTCAAAAGCGACTTGCCTTGCCGATATACAGGTAACAATAAATAATCAACAGAACTTAAGCTCAAATCGGGCATTAACCTTATATACAATCAACAAGAACTTAGACAAGACTTTAAACGAGATTATTTCTGATTAGATTCCAGCAACACAGTTAGCCTGTTGGAATTATATATATCATCGGTTACAAGGTCTTCGCTAAAGAGTTTTTGTCGCGTCCAAATCGTTCATCATTCGACAAATCGTCTGCAATAGGTTTGGAAATTCGTTTTTTACCACATTGAATACGACCTCAGCATCTAACTCAAAATAATGATGAGCAATAATATCCCGAATACCCATGGCACCTTTCCAATCAACTTCAGGGTATAGGGGCAATAATTCCTTGCCTGTTATCTTATCAATCCCTTTAATACTTTCACCAATAGCAATGAGTAGCATGCAAGTGCTCTCAAGACGCTCCATACCTGCAGGTGACATATAATAATACTTATATGAAGCAATCTGCTCAGAATTGGAAATCACACGCTCTACTGTTTGTTTTATCTTAGCAAGAGCGGTAAGCACATATTCTGTTTTATGCATAGATACCCTCCCTCATAATATCGCGTTTCAGCAATGCATCCATCTCTGGCCGAATACGAATAATGTCTACCGGATTGCCAAAAAGTTGCTGAAGCTCTTCTTTGATATGTACCATGTAGAACAAAGAGGGGGTCTTCAAATCGACACAAATATCAACATCACTACCTTCGGTATGTTCTCCACGAGCCACTGAACCAAAGATGCCTATGCGAGAAATCCCATACTGCATAGCCCTCATCGCTTTGTAGTCTTTAAGCAACTGTAGATATTCACTTGTCGTTTTCATAAAGTATACGTTATGATAGCCGCCATTACGTTTGCAAATATATAAATATTCCTTGATACTACCAAACAGAGCAACAGTTTTAATGATGAAGGCTTAGCGCTTACGAAATAGTTTTCCGTTTGACTTGACTTAACGTCGATCTTTGCTGCTGTTTGTTAACTATGTATCTCCTCACGTTGATAAGAAATAACAATCAACAGATTTAACTGATTAAAACGGCAAAATCGTATACAGATTAGATTCCAGCAACATCTGTTGCCGAGACGTCCGTCTCCAGTATGCTATTCTGAAGACAAAGATAAATTCATTTATATTTCTCTAAAGAACAGCATTAGTCAGAATCTAATCCCTCCGTGGAATCCGTGTCATCGTGTTGATAACACAAATTCGTTATTCGTTAAACATTAAACATTAACGTTCTCCGTTTTCCTTTCGTCATCTCTTCGCCCTCCGTCGCGTGCAACTACGACCCCTCCAGCGCCAGCGTCAACAGTAAGGTAATAACTTTGCGCTATTTGCGTCCTCCGCGTGAGATATAACTTGAAACCTTAAACGTTATTATTCACCTTTGGTTCATCAAGCTAAAGCAGTCGCAAGCTCATCAAGCTACGCAAGTCAACTTTAAACGTTCAACGTTCAACGTTCAACGTTCCAATATTATCCCTCCACCAGCCAGCGCTCGATATTACGTGTTGAACTAGTAATGTTCGCCCCTATCTTGATTACTTTACGGCCATCGGTTGTAAAAGGAAGGGCATAATCCTTGGAATTTATCTGTGCCATAGCCTCCTCAGCACTGCCATCAAGCTTAAGCTCTATCACATAGACATACTTGTCTGTAGCTATCAGCAAATCTATACGGCCACAAGACGTGTGATATTCTGCCTGAGTGTAAAAGCCCATAAGCCTGGTAAAGATATACATTACATTTTGGTAATGGTTCTCTAAATCCTTTATAATTTCATAAGGAGTATCCGCCATAAGGGCCTTAAGGCGCTTCATGAAATCATCAACCCTACATGCACGAACTTCTCTAACAAACTTGCCGATGAATGAAGGCGAGTCTAATTCAGATATGGCAGTGTACATAGGCATCAGGAAACGTATAAATCCTTCCTCTACCTCCTTGTTTGGAAAATCCAGAGAGTACAACTGCAATTCCTTGTCGTACCCCTTGATGGTAAGATAACCACTCTGGTATAGTACTGCTATGGGATTATCTACACTTATCTGTATACTGTCCAGTTCAGAGGCACTGGCCTCGTAGCCAGACAATGCAGAGGGATTGAGGTCAGCCGCCTTCATCAACTGTACCAGGTATGTTGGTGTACCTGTGCTGAACCAGTAACTGCCGTATTCTCTCTTTTGCAAAGCCAGGAGTACGCTGAACGGATTGTACATTCCCGAAGCATTGGGGCAGAAGTGGTAGCCATCATAACGCTGGCGCAATGTCTCGTAAGCCTCCTCCTTGCTTTGCTCGTTGGCGACAGCCAGTTTGCCAATCTCCTCGTCAAAGACATCACGCAGTTCCTGTTGGGATATTCCGCATATTTCATTGTAGCGGTCATCCATGGAAATATCGTTTAGGTTGTTCAAGTCGCTGAACACACTCACCTTGCTGAACTTGGTCACACCCGTTAGCATGGCAAAACGCAAGTCACCATCAGCGCTCTTAAGCACACCATAGAATGCCTTCAGAGCATTACGGAACTCCGTCTGCAACTCTTCGTTGCCTATAGCCTGAAGCATGGGCTTGTCATACTCGTCAACAAGAACCACCACATTCCTGCCAGTCTTCTGCTTGGCAGCACGTATTAACTGACGCAAACGTCCCTCTGGGCTTTTGTCTACAGCCACGCTACCATACATATTTTCATATACGGTAAGCTGATCATTAAGCAAGTCATATAAATCCTGAATTATTTTGAAAGGTTTGGCATTCAAATCTATATGCAAGACAGCATGTTCTGCCCATTCCGTTTCCAACTGCTCTATGGCAAGTCCCTTGAACAAGTGCTTCTTTCCTTGGAAATAAGCTTCCAACGTAGACAACAGCATGCTCTTGCCGAAACGACGAGGACGGCTCAGGAAGAAGTATTTTCCCCCTGTTGCCATATTATATACGTGTGCTGTTTTATCCACATATATCCAATCGCCCAAACGATTTTCCTCAAACTGCTGTATGCCTATCGGGAACTTCATAACTTTATCTTTATGTTTTCAGCTACAAAGTTATACTTTTTTATCTAAAAACAATATATGCGACCTTCAAGAATTTTTGGCGTTGATTGTTTTACCTAACGATTATCCGGGAGTTATCCGAGGTATTATGTTATGTACGTCATACCAATCGTATGCTTTTTGACATAATAAACCCCGAAAGTTTTTCGTCTAACTTTCGGGGGTCTATTCAAGTCTTTGCTCTACGCCCTAAATCAAATGAAAGGACAAAAATTGGTTTTATACAAGTCTGCCTATGAGCAGTTCACCTTTCAATAACCATGATATTTCCTCCATGTAAAATGCCATATCTTAAACAATGGAGTCCATAGTACTTCAGATGGATAACTTCTGATAAAACGAAGATTACGTATTGTCCTACGAAGGAAAACATGCAGTGCACTCTCGTTTGCAACACGCTTTATGCGTTTGTCATAATGTCCGAAATTACCTGCCTGCATTATTTCGTTCAGTAGGAAACGTCCTTCCTTCTCATCTGGTGGTAAAAGCAGAAACGCATCCTTCATCCCGAATACCGTTTGCAACACATACATTACAGCTCCAGCAAAACGTAACATCTTCAAAGACCTCAGTATATTCAGTGTTTCACTTCGTTCCTCTTCTGTAAAACCTTGGCATAATACATGGTAATAATCCATCAATTGCCTTAGGCCTATTCCTTCTCCAAACAAGTGACGATAAATATGTACCAAGATAAACACGCGGTTAAACTCCAACGGAGGTACCGGCAACAGTTTGTAACAACAGCTTCCATCCTCTGAAATAACAAGGTGCTCCTCGTTACAGAAAATCTTCTTGGAATACTGGCGGAAGAAGTTCTGCAATGTTCTGTTGGTAAAATAACAATTCATCCATGAAGGAGTAAAGTGAACCTCTATTTCTGTCCCCCCTATAGGACATATTGATACATTGTGATAAACAGGAGCATTCTTCGGTGAATAATCAGACACCCAATTCATTATTGTCTTTCTGTCACCCTCAATCCAAATATCTATATCACCAGGAACCCTATATTCCCCTTTTGCATAAAGTTGGGCCATTCCTTGCCCTTTTAGTATAACTGATTTAAAACCATCCTTGAGGAAACGGTTAGCGACAGCCAAGGATTTTCGGTCTTGCTCAGCATTCCTCACCTTTATCAGGTTTGCCAAGGAGTACCATTGCATCAACAACATTTTAGGTGGTCTTTGCTCCACAGGCAATAGCTCTATTCCTGTAAAGGCAATACCTACCAAAGTTTGTTCTTGGGCGAAAGAAAACAGTTCAGTCCATTCCGTCTCTGATGGAGTTACAGACAAACATTCCCTATTGCCCAAGGCAATTTGTAACAGTTCGAAAAATAACATTAAAAGGTCTCCCTCCCCTTCTCTGTTTACAAAAATCCCATCCCCTCAACCAATGAATCAAATCATTCCTAATTGCACCATCAACCAATATCGGTTTAGATGTATCTGTCGCTTTATTCGCGAAGGCTGTCTAATCAATCTATATGCAAATTCCAGATTATGATCTACCCACCATTTCGGAGCACGCTTTACATTTCCTGTATATACATCAAAACTACCACCCAAGCCTTGATATATAGCAGGATGTCTTTGCATCATTTCCTCCATCAGCAGTTCCTGCTTTGGCGAACCCATTGCAACGAAGACAACGTCCGGTTTCTTTGATGCAATATCATCTATCAAGGCCTGTTTTTCCTCATCTGTTTTAATGTAACCGTTTCTGTAGTTCGCTATTTGGATTCCCGGGAAATGTTCTTTAAGTTTCTGAATTGTCTGTTCTATTACCTCTTGTTTCCCTCCAACCAGATAAAAGGACTTTCCCTTCTTGTATGTCGCATATATGATACTTAGCCAAAGCTCACATCCGGGAATTTTGACGGCATCTCTATAACCCTTTTTCTTCAATGCCATCACAGCCCCATATCCATCACAATACCCTATGTTACGATTTATTATAGAACGTGTCTCTGGTGTTGCATGCAAAATCTTCTCTGCATTTATAGCAACCAGGATACCCTTCTTCTCACTAACATAATCTAATAAATCCTCACGCGAAGTAAAAGGATGCACCTTCACTCCATTCAGTTCTACTCTATTGTCTTGCATCTTGATTCAGATTAATTATTCTAACTGTCCAAATTTGCCGGTATTAATTCCTTCTTTTATTATTTTTGCCGGATTTCCTGCAACAATACAATTTGGGGGCACATCCTTTGTTACAATAGCTCCACTTCCAACAATAACTTCATCACCAATTGTCACACCACACATAATAATTGCGTTTGCTCCAATAAAACAACGTTTACCTATAAATGTGTCTTTATGAATTCCTCTTGAGAAGTCGTGTGTAAATACTATTGCTCCCGATGCAATATAGCTTTCTTCACCTATATGTATTCCTTTAGGATTTGTCTTGTCAAGTTTTGCTCCGTATGAAATGCGTGCCTTTTTATCGATATTCATTCCGTAAATCCTGCAAAGAATAAAGTGTCTGATGCTTATAACTACTAACCTTACAACATTTCTTATAGTCCTCATAATTCTACTGTATTATTAATGTAGTAACTCATGCCATAGAACATCCAGGCATTAGGCCAGCGCATATAACAAGTTTTATTTACTGAACGACCTGTCCTTTGGAAATAGAAATATCCCTTTTTGTCTTGCATATTATCAATTGCCCACTTGAGACATTTTGCCATTAGTGCTGTTGTATATTCATCATATTTCTTCAACTTATGTATTGTGGGTATTGCTTGAGCAACACAATGAAGGTCTACTGTGTCGTTCTCAGTACTGTTGTCGTAGTATTTTGCTAATCCTGTTTCGGGAATAAAATAGTTTTCAATCCAATATTTGTAACCTTTTTCAATGTTTTCTGCAAATGATGTATCGTCGCACATCTGTTGGTAAATAGCCAGGCTCTCAAGTTTAAAACCTGTGTGGAAACTATCTCGCCATTTGTTTCTTACCTGGTCGCTATGAGGAAACGAACCATCTGCATTTTGTTCGTCACACACAGCTTGTGCTGATGCACGTGCTGCATTCTTGTATTCTTCGTTTCTTGTGTATTTGTAGATTAATGCAAGCGTCTTTGTTCCGAGTAGTGTTGCATTATACACCGCTCTATTATCAAGCGGAGAGTATGAAAACATAAAACCATTAGTTTTTTCAATTCTGTTCAGGTTGTTTAAAATGAATCCTGCAGATGATAGCGCTGTATCTAGATACTGCTTATTTCTGGTTATTTCGTATGCACTCAAAAGTGCTTCTACCACAAACGACGTTGCAACAACTGTTGGTGTGTTTATTGGCAAAAAAAAAGCTTTAGACTGCCAATCAAACGTATACCCCCAACATGCACCGCTATACCCTTTTGACTGCATGGATATGAGCAGTTCTGCAAGTTCGTTTATCTGTTTCTCGATATCCTTTAGAGTTCCAAACTCTTTTCCAAGACCCGCGTTGTTTTTTACAGCATGGTATAGGTTGCAATATCCACTAAGGAACAATCCTATGCCTTTCGCATTATGCTGTTTAGGAACCATTGCTATACGGCGAAGGTTAAACGGGCAGCGCTTGAATCCTTGGATAACTACAAGACGGCACAAAGCGGAATTCTTAAAGAACGGAAGGAATTGGAATACCTTGGAGTTCAATCCATCGTATGGATCCCAACCTTTGAATTGTTCTGCTTCACAGAATTTTTTTAATTCTTTGAAGGATGATATAATATACATATTTTTATTCATATTGCTTTAAAATATTTTCTATTTTATTAGCAACCTGGGATGCCATAAAATTTTTCATAGCATAATTATAATTGTAAATAGAGATCTCTTTGTTTTTTAGAGGATTATTTATATACGATTCAATGACTTTTGCATACTCTTGCGGGTCAAGGCTTTCTATTAGCAGTCCCATCTTGTCGTTCTCAAAAAAGTCGCATATACCACCTACAGGGCGTGTGATTATTGGAAGACCGAAGGCCATTGCTTCTAGTACACTTGTAGGCATTCCTTCTCCGTGTGTTGGTAAGATGTATATATTGGCTGTATTAAATTCATTTATAAGAGTGTCACCAGATATGCTTCCAAGAAAGTCTACTGCAATGTTGTTGTCTATTGCATATTGCTTGGCATTTTTAAGTTCCCCGCCTGTTCCGGCAACTCTAAATTTTATTCCCTTGTCTTTCTCTTGTAGAATTTTTACAGCATCCAATGCGGTGTAGATTCCTTTTGCTTTTTCAATGCGTGCAAGAAAAAGTATATTTTGGGTGTTATAGTTTTTTGTTGCAATATCAAATCCATCAATTAATCTATTATCAACTTTTGTTGTAGTGAGGTGGATAGGGGCTGTTACTCCCCACGATTTTACAATATTGGCAAACTCTTTTGCAAGAATAAGAATACATTCGCATTTGTTGAGATTGTTCCTCAAATATTCCGTGTTTAAATATTTGATGGTATCGGTATTGAATCCGTGAAAAAATATTGCGGTTTTCTTTCCAAATAACTTTGCGATCTTCAGGAACAAGAAATCTCGTTTTATTGCACTCTTTCCTAAAGAGGGATTAAGCAGTATAATATCTGGTTGCAGAAAAATAATCTTTACTATAAACTTTACTATGTCAAATGGCAACCAATATACACCATTGCCCGATTTTTCGCTTCGTTTGCCAATCTGGTTATAGATTACCTTTTCGTTCCAATATGGCTTAAGACCTTTGTAATGGTTTGCTACGCCACCTGCTAGGGATAGGTGTGGGGTATTTATTAGAATTTTCATAATTTTATTTCAGTAGATTCTTGTAAACTTCGTAGTACTTGCTAACACAAACTTCTATCGTGTAGTTCTCTTCGTAGCCTTTTATTATCTGTTGCTTGTTGATAACAAAATCATTGTCAAAAATCTTTGCCACAGTATTGTAAAAGTCTTCTGTTTCAAATGTAGGGCACAACAAACCATTCTTTCCATCTGTGATTACATCTACAACTCCACCGGCTGGCGTGCTTATGGGGATACAACCCATAGACATTGCCTCAAGCAATGATAGTGGCAGTCCTTCATAAAGTGATGACAGTACAAAATAGTCGGCACAGGCAAGGTAGTCGCCTACATTTTGTTTTGCACCTAACATCTTGACATATCCTGTGTCATTCAAGTGCATGTATGGGCTATTGTCAAAGCCCGCACCAATTACAATAAGCAAGAATTCTTTGCTGCTATTGTGAAGTTTTGTAAATGCATCGAAAAGCAACTTCTGATTTTTTTCTTTTGAATATCTTGCTACGTGAATGAATACAGGGATATCTTTATTTTGCCTGTAATCTGCAATTTCGTCTTGTACAGACTTGTATTTATCTGTCGTTCCCAATCTGGCGCGGCCGTTTGTAATGCAAATGGCATTGTCCTGTTTGTAGAAGTCTATATATGACTGTTGACAGATATTGGAAATTGTCACTGGTTGTATACGCTTCTTGAACAACCACTTCTGGAATCCACGTAGCCATTGGAAACTTATGGCTTTGTTGGCAAGCGTGTGTAATGTCTGTAAATATTTAGCTTTCCTATAGAACATAGCCGGCAGATATATAAGTATAGGACTGCAATGTATGTGTACAATGTCTGGCTTAATTTGTTTGATGGCTTTGTATACACCTGTAATGCTCTTGAGTGATAAGCCATTTGATGCTCCTATGTCGGTGTGTATTACTTGTGGTGATAACGTGCTGAGGTAATGGCAATGTTTTGGAGTGTTTGCATTTATAGTCAACAAAAACACTTCGTTGTTGTTGTTGTTTACAAGTTCATTACAGGTATCAACAACAAAACGCTCACCTCCACCTTGTGAAAGATTATATATTATTTGAAGTATTCTCATTGTCGTATATCTAACATTTGCATTAACTTGTCATACATATTTTCAGGGCTATGAGCATCTGCGAAGTATTTCTTTATAGCTTTTTGTTTCTCATTGTAATTTTTGCTATCTATAATCTGTGGAATGTTTTCATTCATCTCCTCATATTCTGTCACAAGTGTACCAAGATTATGCTTTTGGATAATGTCACTTGGTGCAAATGTAGTCAATACCGGTATGTTGTTCGACCATGCTTGCAGGAATGTGTTGGGAAATCCTTCCATTGTGGATGTGCAAACAAAACAACGTGCGTGTGTAAAAATCTCGTTTACTTCATTGAATGGTTTGCCACCGAGGAATTTCAGATTAGGAATATTTGCTGCTTCTTTCTCGCAGGCTTCATATAATCCTTTGTCATATCTGCCACCCACCATGGTGAACTTGTACAGCGGGTTATCCTTGGCAAGTTTGATGAACCAATCGGGGTGCTTGAGTTCTCTGAAATTACTCACCCAAAGGAAATCAATATCCTTGTCATTGGTGTCGTTGTTGTTCGTCGGCCATATATTGGGTATTATAATACACTCCTTATCTCCGTAGTTTTTCAATACAAGTTTTTTCTGTTGCTCGTTCTGTGCAACAACGTAGTTTATTCTTTTTATTCCTTTGCGATATAACCTTTTGTCTCTTTCTGCATTTATCAGTTCTTCGCCAATAATAAAGTCGGAATTGCTGGCACCAAAGAACACAAGCTTTGCATTCACAAGTCTTGTCCACAGCGACAAGTAGAATGTATTCCTTGAAGCGCCACGCGCGATAATAACTTGGGGTCTTTTGACTACAATGTAGTAAAATGACATAATAAACTCAATTAATATTCCGATGTAACGAATGTTGGGGAATTTCAGAAAAGAAACGTTGTTATATTCTTTCTGTTTTTTTTCAGACAGTGAATATACTTTCCAACCCTTTTGTGCAAATATATGGGCCCAGTAGCTCATTTGTATTGCCAAGCCACCAGGATTACCTTCGTTGCGATATAGTTTGTCGACAAATGTCGTCCAAATGAATACTTTCATAGCCTATGAGCGTTATAATGTTTGACTTATGCTTGTTTGGGGAAAATTGTATTTTGTTTCTTGGTATAGCCTATGACTGTACCAATAACTGCAAAATAGAAAGGAAAATCATAGGTCCAGGCAGTTAACGAAATAAATAGTATTGCCAATATAGCACTAAAAACAATCATACGTGATGATTTTTCGAGTGATAATGATTTATGATATTTAAAAATATTTGATATAATAGATGAGTAGAACAACACGTACAAGAAAGTTCCGACTATGCCACATTCGCAAAGTTGGACGATGTATTCTGTGTGTATTACGATGTTCGTCTTTGTGTAGACACCAAAATTAGATAACCCAATGCCACATAAAGGATTATTAGTAAACACATCCCATCCAGTAATGTAGAAGAAGACTCTATCACCAAGCATTTTTAGGAATGGATTGTCTGTGTCCGATAACATTTCCGAACTCTCCTCTATTTTTGTAAAGCGTTCTCCTATATATGTGTTGTTTATTATAAAGTCAATGCCGATATAGATTATTATAAATATGATCAGGTATTTGATGACGTTGCTTAATGTTGGTTTGATTTGAGAAAATAGGTAGAATGCATAAATTATAACTACTGCGCCAAAAGCCTTTCTTGTTGCAGAAAGGGTGATGATTGTGCCGGCAAATGCTAGGAATAGATAGAATGCATTAATACTTATTACTTTATTGTTACATAGCAAAGCTGCATAAAAAGAAATAAATACTGTGTTTAGTGCAAGTAGATTACCTAGTGTGTTGTTAGCACTTCTGCCTTCTTGCATTGCAATGTAAAAGTTATCCATAAAATAGAAACCTATTATACTATATATAACAAAGGTTCCTAGCATAGACTTTAAGAAACGATTCTCATTTTTGGAAAATTCGTAGGAAGCTGTAACCATTATAACATATGGAGATAGAATTTTTAATACAAAATAGTATCCCATTGGTAAGTCGACAGAATATCCTTGAACTGTTGCATTTATAATTGCATAAATACACCATATTAGCCAAATAACAGCAGGACGACTGAAAGCAAATTTTCTAAAACTATTGTATTGTCCATTTACAATCATTACAATTATTGTGAGAAAAAACAGTGTTCTAGCTTTTCCGTCAAATTGCAAGAATGTTTTTTGAATAGGTAACCATAAAATTGTAGTTATTATATAAATGTAATTTAGTAATGATATGGCTGTGATTTTATTGTTGATCTTTTGCATACAGTATCTCTTATTATCTAGCCTTTCATATTGTATATACTTGAATACAGCTGGAATATAAGTTCTTTTAAGTTCTAGGAGTTCATAAATAAATTACAGCAAATGCCATGAACACCTAGAACTTACCGGTTTATGGTTATAATTACAATCTCGCATCAATGATTGCCTTGGGCAATGTACCCTTTACATCATATATAACATGCTTCTCGTTTACAAACTGTGTAACATCAAGTTCCTTGAACTCGTTGTGGGCAACACCCATGATAAGTGTGTCGAACTTCACTGTTGGCAGTTCGTTTGTCACAACAATTCCATACTCGTGCTTTGCAATGGCTGGATTAGCCCATGGATCATATACAGTGATGTTTACATTGTATTCTTTGAGTGCACGGTAGATGTCGATAATCTTTGTGTTGCGAACATCGGGACAGTTCTCCTTGAATGTGAAACCAAAGATTACGATATTACTACCCAGCACCTGAATGCCTTTCTTGAGCATATGTTTGATGGTCTCTGTGGCAACATATTCGCCCATGCCGTCATTCATGCGGCGGCCAGCGAGGATAATCTCGGGGTTGTAACCGTAGCGCTGTGCGCACTGTGCAAGGTAGTATGGATCAACGCCAATGCAGTGCCCGCCAACCAAACCTGGGCGGAATGGAAGGAAGTTCCACTTTGTGCCAGCTGCTTCAAGAACATCAAGGGTGTCAATGCCCATCTTTGTAAAGATTTTTGAAAGCTCGTTCACGAATGCGATGTTGATGTCGCGCTGTGAATTCTCAATAACCTTGGCAGCCTCGGCAACCTTCATTGTTGGTGCAAGATGAGTTCCAGCAGTAATGACTGAAGAGTAAACGCCATCGACTATTTTGCCAATTTCGGGTGTAGAACCACTGGTTACCTTCTTGATCTTTTCAACAGTGTGGAGCTTATCGCCAGGGTTAATGCGTTCGGGTGAGTAGCCTGCGAAGAAGTCGACATTGAACTTCATACCTGAAACCTTCTCCACTACAGGAATACACTCGTCCTCTGTCACGCCTGGGTAAACGGTTGACTCATAAACAACGATGTCACCCTTTGAGATGACTTTACCAACGGTGGTTGATGCACCATAGAGTGGTGTGAGGTCAGGGTTGTTGTTCTCGTCAACAGGTGTTGGGACTGCCACAACATAAAAGTTGCAGTCGCGGATAGCCTCAATGTCGGCTGTGCAGACAAAGCCATGGTTATTTATGGCATCCTGCAACAGTTCGTCGCTTACCTCGAGTGTTGAGTCATGACCTGCCATAAGTGCCTCGCAACGCTTGGCATTCATGTCGAAACCTACTGTCTTGTACTTAGTCGAAAACAGACGTGCCAATGGCAAACCAACGTAACCGAGACCGATTACACAAATTTTAATCTCTTTCATTGTGTTATGTTGTTTAATATTATTTCAGGTTCTCCCAATACCATTTGCATGCCTCACGCAAACCATCGCGCATGCTGAACTGCGGGTTGTAGCCAAGCAAGTTTTTTGCTTTGTCGATGCATGCAAGTGAGTGAGGGATGTCGCCGACACGGTTAGGACCGTGTGTCGGTTCAACATTAGCTATCTCTGGGTCATATTCCGACAAGAACTCTTTCAACCCTTCAACCAACTGGTTTAGGGTGGTGCGTTCGCCGTATGCAGTGTTGTATATCTGGTTAATTGCGGCTGGGTTGTCGGTGTCAATGGCACGCAGGTTCATCTCAATCACGTTGTCGATATACGTAAAGTCGCGGCTGTACTCACCGTCACCGTTGATGTTGGGAGCTTCATGTGCCATAAACTTCTTTACGAACAAAGGAATTACAGCTGCGTATGCTCCGTTGGGGTCCTGACGTCGTCCGAATACATTGAAGTAGCGCAAGCCTACATACTCGAAACCTTCGTATGTGCGTGCAAATACATCAGCATAAAGCTCATCTACATACTTTGTGATAGCGTATGGCGAGAGTGGCTTGCCAATCACGTCTTCAACCTTCGGGAGGCTCTTGCTGTCGCCGTATGTTGAACTGCTGGCCGCAAAAACGAAACGTTTTACACCGGCATCACGTGATGCTATAATCATATTTAAGAAACCGCCTATGTTTACATCATTTGTGGTTGCAGGGTCCTTGATTGAACGTGGAACGGAACCAAGTGCTGCCTCGTGCAAAACATAATCTACTCCCTCAACAGCTTTTTTGCAATCCTCGATATTGCGGATGTCTCCAACAATGAGTTTGAATTTGTTGGGGTAATCATTCATCAAAGGGATGAGATTGTGCATGTGTCCTGTTGCAAAATTGTCGAGACATACGACATTGTCGCCACGTTTCAAAAGTGCTTCACACAAGTTGGAGCCAATAAAACCTGCTCCGCCGGTTACTAAAACGGTTTTCATATATACTTTATTTAGTATGTTTATATCTGCAATTCTTATATAGACTTCTTAATGGTCTGTAAATTTTATTTTCGAATATAAGTAGAACTTTATATACAGTGTATAGTATATTGTAACTTCCTGTATTCAAGAACATACTGGAACTTGCAAGCAAATATTCCTTTCTTAGCTTTTTGTCCTTTATTTCGGAAACGATGTTCGGATGCATATATTTATATAGGTACTCAATTCCTTCGGCTCTGCCTTTGGGGTTACCGTCAAGACTGGAAACTCCATCAAGGTAGAAAAGCGACAATGGAATTGGAATGTGTCTGTATGTTACGTTGTCAATAATCATTGCATCGTAGAAGAACATCCAGTCTCCGGCAACTTTAGATTCCTCATTATATCTGAACTTCTTGATAAGTGATGTCTTGATAAGTGTTGAAGGGTGAGGGAATGGGTTACGCATTGATATGTACAATTTTGTGGGCTTGTTCTTTGGTGCCGATCTGAAATTGCATATTTTGTCGTTGTTGGTAAATAGGTCACAGCATATTATATCCTCTTCCAAATCATCGCTTTCCAGCACGTTTGCCAGTGAGTCTGGGGTAAGAAGTTTGTCACCTGAGTTCAAAAAAAGGCAATAGTCTCCGCTTGCCGCATCAACACCTTTGTTCATTGCATTGTAGATACCTTTGTCCTTCTCGCTAATCCAATACGATATCATTTTGGCATAATTCTTTATAATCTCAACGCTATTGTCGGTAGAAGCGCCGTCAATAATGATATACTCAATGTTGCCATATGACTGTTCAACTACGCTTTTGATAGTTCTTTCAAGTCCTGCAGCATTATTCCGGTTTATGGTTATGATTGATATTTTCATCTTTTTATATTCTTAGAACCCCTATTAATTACCAGTTTTATTTGCTGTCTGTTATCATTGTTGAGAATAATGAAATAGCAATATGTCATAAAAACTATAAAGTATACGACTGTTATAACCAGCACTTTTAGTATTGAAGACTCCATTCCCATTATAATAGGGATTATGGGAATAATGGATACTAAACCTGCAAATATTACGCCCATGCAGTTCCAGGTAATCTTTATGATATTCAGTGACGGTATCATGGATCTGATAAGGACCAACTCAATAATAATCATTAGTACTGCTGAACATAAAAGGACATAGTATGCATATTCAGGACTTAAGGTAAAGGATCTGAACAATATATATATAACAGGAAGGTTTAGCAGGGCTATTGTTCCTGCCATAAAACTCAACGTCTTTACTTTACCGGTTGCATGAATGGATATTGTCAGGATGTTATTTATGACGCCGAAGATGTTCATTATCAAAAGAATTCTGCAGAATATTGGCGCATATTGAGGCACATCGCCCAACCATAGTGTCATAATGTAGTCAATCTCTATACACAATGGAACTGAAATAATCATAAGCATAAGGACTGAAAACTTAATTGCATTGCTTATTAGGTTTTCCATCCTTGTATATTCCTTGACTGCATATGACTTGATTATCTGTGGACGGAATGCCTGAAGAATGTTTCCTGAAAACCCGGAAATGATACCTTGTACCATTGTTGCAATTCCGCTTGCTGCGTTTAGCACAACTCCGAAGAACATGTTCAATATGAAATTTGTACCCTGCTGTCTTGAAGTCACACTCATATTGCCATATAAGTCCCACAAAGAGAAAGCGAACATTGGTTTGATTATTGCAGGCCTGTATACAAACCGTATATGTGTTTCATCGAAATGTTTTACACAGTATATTCTGTATATAAATGCTATAAGTGCGCTTACACAAAGTACCAGTGTAGCATATAGAATAAGTTTGTCAAAGTTGCCGATAAGGAGTATATATACAATAACAAGCTTGAGAGTGACATTTAGGAGCTCAACATATGCATATATGTCCATCTTTTCGTGAGCGATTATTGTTGCATTGTATGGTACTTGTGTTATTGTAATTATCATACTTGAGACGGAAAGTTGGTAAACAATTTCTGCAGCAAACATCCTTTCTTCTGGTATTACAAGTTTGTTATGAAGGAACCATAAACCAATTGTTTCAGCCAATATTAATATCAGAAGGGCTATTCCAATATGTATTATAAGCGCGCTGTTGAAAGTGTCCCTCAAATTTTCTTTGTTCTCTTTTGCCATTTCATGGGTAAGAAAACGTGCAGTTGCTCCACTCATCGCGGTATTGAGAAAAGTAAACATCGCTACAACAGAGCCGACAAGACCGTATATGCCGTAGTTCTCTTCGCCAAGTACTTGCAATACTACGCGTGACGTATATAAAGATATTGCAATTGACAACAACATCCTTATATACAAGAAAAGTGCATTTTTGGCAATACGCTTATTATTATTCATTAAAAATGCTTCAAATCGTTTTAATCAAATTATTTATAATCCAGCCACAGAAATTAAAGTTCTCTCCTGTGTGCCATTGCATATCATCAGTCCAATATCCTTCACATCTTTTATATGCCGGTCCGGCATACCCATAACTTATTTCAACAATAAGAGGGTTGTTGTCGGCATCAAAAACGAAGTCGTATGCAATAGACTGCATATTAAGTTTTTTATTTATTTCAAACGCTATTTTTACACATCTTTCATCAATTTCCTCTTTTCTATAAATGATATTTCCACTGCCGGATGCGCGGAAGTCATTCTCTCTTGTTAGGCGTTTTAGCCCGAATGCTTTATCTCCTACAATACATATTCGTATGTCACAGTTGTTATTAGGAATGAATTCCTGAAAATAGGCATATCCGCACTCGTTGCCGTGGTAATGTGCAAATTCAGTGGGGAATTTCTTAAAGAAATTAAGGTATATTGGCCGAATAACGGCTTTGAGACTCCCATTGCCATTTTTGTATTTTCGGAACTCCTCTTTCATAACCTCTTTCCAACGATACTGCTTAAACCCATTTCTGAATGACTTCTTTATCAAGTCAGTCGCTTCCTTTAAGTTCCTGGCAAGTTTGACATTAGATGCACCAGCACCGCCTTTGAGCTTGAAAACTTTTGGGTAGGTCGTGCTCTTTGCCCATTCTATTGCTTCCTCTTCAGTATAGAATACATATGTTGGGGCTAATGGGGCATTTATAGCCTCTAAAAGATATTTTTGCGCAATTTTATCATCAAAATGCCAACATGTGTTAGTGTTGGGGAATGTTTTTATTCCTTTGCTTTCAAGTGATTTTATTAGTGATCGTGCAAACTTCATATCGCGATAATCGCCATGATGAAAATGCCACATAAATGCATCACAATCATTTAGCTGGTCAACAATATCGTTGTCATATGCGTTTACTATTTTATATTCGATATTATTGAGCTTGCAATATTGTATCCACCCTTCGGAGAAGGAACCTGCTCTGTTATGAATTGCTATTTTCATTATTTTATTATTTTATTATTTTATCAAAACTTAATTTATCATACCCTATGGCGAATTTAATTTAGTGCGTATTAAGTTAACGATATATTATCTGTTTTAGTAGCACCGATTATAGTCCCCAAGTATGCAAAATATACGCTAAACTCATATGTCCATGCAGTAAAACTTAGCGGCTACTGTACATTTTTATATAGGTTTTAAACAGCGCGACTATGAAATTGTTGACCACCATCAGATATATAAAAATTGCGAATAATATTACAGAAATGTCAAGTCATGGGCAATATGCGAAAATTGGACTGTTACAATATTACTTGTTACTATATGCGTGTATTCTTATATAATCTGTAAGGATTTTAGGAGTCCTCTGTGTAAAACAATATTTTCTTCCATGTTATAAGTCATATTTGTATGCAAATACTTAAAGAAAAGCCTTCCCTCATGATACCTTTCTTCGTTACCTATAACACTGAAATTAAACAGTACATCAAGAACATATGTACTGTTTCTTTGCTGAACTATTCCTAAATCAATTAATTTTTTATATTCTTTAGAGAATTCTTGTCCTGTAAAGATTTGCTTTCTAATCTTTGAAATGATTTGAAAAATTGACTCTATCTCTGGAAGTAAAGGAAATATCTCATCTATTATTTCTCCTTTTAAATAATTAGAAAAAGCACGGTCTACCAACTTGATTGTCCTTGCTGATATTAATGTTTCTTTTCTTTCTATGGCATATGCACAGCACGTTTGAATGTATTTGATAAAATCACGTGGTCTCATGTGGGTACTTCTTGCTATGAAATCAAACGAAGAAATTTTTTAGACATATTTCTTCCATAACGAACCTTACCAGGAGCAAAAATTCTATCCCAGGCATTATTAAAAGTCAACACAGAATTTCCATTGTTAACATCGCATGATATTCGATAAGCAATCATTTTTTTTATCTTATCCTCAGTCCATTCAAGCTCTATTTTGAAATCACTCCATTTATTCTTATCTGCATCATTAAGTAATGCATAAATATCATCTCTTAGAAATACTATTGGCATTATTCTAAGATTTGTTGTTGAAAACGTTGCCTTAACGTCTTGCACTGCCTTAAATAGAGACGTTAGTAGACTTTTATATAATTTTACATCTGTGTCATTGTCGCGAAGTTCTCTATAGTCCTCATCTAATTCGTCAAAAACTATGTAATATTTAGATTCATCACAATGATTTGCTATTATATCTTCCAATATATTTACTTTATCTAACCAAGATATTGAAGCCTGAGGATTAGTTATTGTTCTATCAGCCTTTAAGTTTCCGCCATTTCCTAACACATTAATTCCAAATTCGGCAGAAGTCCATTCTGAGACTCTTCTCGCTAATTGCTTAATATTGTTCTTCGGATAAATCTTTAATAGTTCATTACGGACATCAGTATCTATTGCCTCATTCTCAGACATAAGTTTACAAACTGATGAATATATCAAATATTTCCATAATGTAATATATTGATTAGGTGCAGTATATCTGTCATTATATAAAGAATACAACTCATTAAAAGGATAATTTTTAAAATTTAGTCTTTCTGAGAAGCAATCATAATCTTTTTTATTAACAATATGACTACATATTGCTGTTTTTCCTGTACCCTTCCTACCTATAACAAAACATTTGGTATTATCTAATATTGCACTAACCTCTGTATAATGGTAGAAATACCGAGAGGCTTCTAATTTCGCTTCTAATTTCCAATTTTGAGAAATAGTGTGTAATAAACTGTTTTCCATATATATATATCGTCTTCCAAATTTAAAGTATAGTAACTATTATAAACATATTACAAAAGTCCAACGACTTATAATTGACGTATAGACACTAGTATTTTTTTAGATATTACAGCTCTTAGTAATCTGCACATCGTAGGACGTTGGATAATTGTCTTCTGAGGGAAGTAGTACTAACTTCTCCAACTAAAGGCCTTTACTTGGCAAAGTTGAGGCCTTTACTTTGGCAAGTAAGTAGTACTGACTTTGGGGAGGATAAACGTTGAACGATGAAAGTTGACTGCTTTAGCTTGATGAACGCAGGCGAATAACGTTGAAAGAGTGTTGCACACAGACACCACATGTTCACTGCTTAATAATATTTAATCAACATGATTACACTGATTGTACGGAATTATTTTTATCGCACACAGAAAGCACGGATTTCACAGAATAACACTGATATATTATAGATTCCTATGGCTGACATTCAACGGTATCACTCAAACGAGTTTGGATGATCCTATTGTTTGTCATCCTTGAAGACAGGCCTTCGCAACAGTGTTGCTGGAATCTAATCAGAAAAAAACTCGTTTAAAGTCTTGTGCTATCTGTTGATTGTTTATATTTTCAACGCGATGACACTGATTATACGGAATTATTATTATCGCACACAGAAGACACGGAAAGCACAGATTTTCACTGTTTCATTTTGATTTCCACAGAACGATTAGATTCCTGTGTATGCCCTTATATAGAAAACTACAAATTCATTTGCATTTGTCTATAGAATTGCATACTGACGACAAATGTCTCGGTAACTATGTTGCTGGAATCTAATTGTGAATACAGAAAGACGTTGATTATTTTTTTCTTTCTTCTGAAATATTCTGTAACTGCTGAGCAGTCTTTGCTTTGGGGGCTATGATATTATTGCCTCCGCAGATATTGTAGATGATGGTGGGGTCCTGGTGCTCCTTAAGGCTTTCTATGACATCGTGGTACTCCCGAGGAAACATCTTGCGGAGGAGGCATTTTACACGGGAGAGGTCGGCGCTGTGGTTTTCATTGAGGAATTCCTGAGCCAGGGATATCTGATTGAGACACTGAGCATCCAGGGCTTCTGACACATAAAACGGTTGTGGGGTGTGGCAAAGTGTCTCTATCAGTTCCGGAAGTTCTGTCTTTATTTGCTCTACAACAGCATTAACAAGTTCCTTGTCTATACTTGTTTTTCTCTTGGCGGAAGAACGGGGAGCCGGAGAGCGTTGCGGTTTTCCCTCACTTGATTTCTTGCGTGCCCTGGCTGGTTTCTTCACTTGGGGCTCTGAAATCTGCTCTTTAAGCTCGGAGGTCAATGAGGCTGCAGGTGCCATGGGAAGGGACAAACTAAGGGATACAGTTGTATCGGATTCACGCTTTTGCTTCTTCTTTGGTTCTGCAAGGGGAAACAAATTCTTGTTCAGGATAGAGTTTATGGCAACAGCAATAAGGAGAGTGGCGGATTCTAAAAGCATGTCACGTTATGAGGTTTCTAAATAGATATCTGCTAAAATGTTATCTGTTTCTTGGACGTCTGGCCAATGCGTCGTTTATGCGTTGGCGCACATTGCCTATGCTGGTACCCTTACTAATATTAGTGGCAAATGGCAGAAGCTGGCTGATGAAGCGTTCCTTTACTATCTCCTCTACAGTGAGGCGCGGTTCCTGTTCTGCCATCTTTACGACTACCATGGCCAGTTCTGTGGCACTACGGCATTCCGCTATCTGGGCCAGATATTCCTGAAGCCTTACCTTATCTATATTTATGGAGAGTCGGGCTAGTTCGCCCAGTGCCTCTTCTTCAGCATCGGGAAGGGGGGACACGACCTCTGCCTGTTCGTATTGATTTGCCTTATTGTCGGCATTGGCATAGATCGTTTGGGTGGCGTTGGTGGAGTTTGGGGCAATCAGATTATTACCTCCGTGGATGTTGAATTCTACCTTACACATAATGGAGTCGTGTTTAAAGTCGTGTTTCATCTCGTTGATTGTTATGTTGAGGTAGTGTTTAAGGTCACACTTAATTTTGTTGATTTCACTTACGCCCATAAAGTTAAAGCAGTCAGCATTAAACGTAAAATCTTATAAGTTTTTCCATCTGGACTATATGATTTATGAACGGACTGTGAACAGTTTGTAAACGGTTGTGAATAGAATTGACTTTGGATTTCCTGCGACGTACCTTTGCATCGTCGGGCGGTGAAGCAACGTTGCAAACCGTAAATACCAAGTCCCATACCGACGATGGGCAGATTTATGATTAACTATTCTATTTTTCTGTGGAAGAATCCTCTGATTGACGATGCGGAGGAAAAGGCTTACGCCAAAAACCAGGTGACTAAGGTGATGAGTTTTGATGAGTTTGTAGCGCACATTTCCTCGCATAACGGGGTATTCTCGCGCGGCACAGTGAAGGGAGTTGTCTCTGATACCTGTACGTGTCTGGTGGAACAATTACTGAACGGCAACAAGGTGAAGTTCGGTGAGCTGGGCACATTTGGAATCTCGTTGCAGTGTGAAGCTGCGGAATCTCTGGACAAGTTCTCGGCAAAGAACATCAAGGAGGTAAACATCTGCTTCTCCCCCGGTCCTGATTTCGAGAACCTGCGCTCGAAGGCAGAATTCAAACTGGTTACCAGCCGTGCAACCCAAACAGCTTCGCTGAAGGCTCTGAAGGAAGGTGGTTCTGAGAACACCGGTGGAGAAGAGTCCAATGGCAACAACAGCGGAAGCGGTGAAGGCAGCCTGGGCTAATAACGACCATACTAAGAGCGATTCATGAAACTGATTCTATTCATCTATCTAAAAACAACTACCATGAAACCTAATTGGAAAAAGGTCCTGACGTATCTCATCCGCCTTGTAGAGTTACTGATTACCGGTGCTGCCGGTGGGGCGATGATGAATGTTTAATCAAACTCGATTCATTAGACTGTTACGCGCCAATGAAGCCATATTCTTATCATCTGTTCCGTTGCTTCTCGGTTACAATGGAACCCCATTGCGCCATCAAAGCAGCAAAACATCTGTTGAAAGATAATGGTTATTATCATCATAACGCTAATGATTGATTTAGGCTTAACAAACTGAGAGAAGACTGACGCTGAATAGCAGTCTGGAACTAATTACCTGAAGTGTAGCGGACACGGCGTGCCGTGTCCCTACCTGATAAACACAATTATTCTGATGAGAAAGATTACACTTATTATTGTACATTGCTCCGCAAATCGTGAAGGGAGCAAACTGAGGATGGCTGACATTGATCGCTATCATCGTTCCTTAGGTTGGAAGGGGTGCGGATATCACTATGTGATTCCTACGGACGGAACAATAGAAGCAGGACGAGCGGAGGAAAGGATTGGCGCTCACTGCAGGAACCATAACCGTCATTCCATAGGAGTATGCTATATAGGTGGACTCGCTGCAGACGGAGTTACTCCCAAGGATACCAGAACGAGGGCACAGAAACTGGCATTAAAGAGATTGCTGGAAGACCTGCATCAACGTTATCCAAAGGCCTTGATTCTCGGACATTGTGACTTGGAACCTATGAAACCGGATTGTCCCGGATTTAAGGTCTCGGGAGGTTAATACTGATAACAGAAGGGAGAGGCAATGTGTGATGAACGGTTAGAGATATTTGCAAGATTATCAAGCAATGCTATTGATTAGTGAGGCATCAGGAAGATTACGAGGTTGGGGGAACGTGATGCCCCCCAGCCTCATAAATGTGATTTGGGCCTATAACTAGTTCTCTATGCGCACTTCGTTCAAATTTATACCCCTACTTCTTATATATTCCGCAGAAGTCCAGGATTACCTTGTTCTCATCGTAGGGCAGAGTCTTGAACTGGTCGTGGGCAGTGAGCATAACAACGATGTCAGCCTTATCGTATGCTTCCTGATATGGTGTGAGTTTGAAGGTATTGTGCTCTTCTACATTCGGTTCAACAATAAGAATCTCTGCATTATTGCACATCTGCATTACCTTGCCTACAATAGTCTTGGAGGGAGACTCGCGAAGGTCGTCAATATTGGGTTTAAATGCCAAGCCCATCATGGCAACAACGGGCTTGCGGCTATGCTTAAGTTCGTATTCCAACATAGTGCTCTTAACCTTTTCTGCACACCAGAAACTCTTGTAGTTGTTGATGTTGCGGGCTGTGGCGATAATCTTGCTCTCAGCAGGATAGTCGGCTGTGATGAAATAGGGGTCAACTGCAATGCAACGTCCACCTACGCCACAGCCTGGTTGCAGGATGTTTACACGGGGATGCTTGTTGGCAAGGTTGATGAGTTCCCATACGTTGATACCTGCCTTATCACAGATAAGTGAAAGCTCGTTGGCAAACGCAATCTGTACGTCACGGCTTGAGTTCTCGGTAAGTTTACACATCTCAGCAGTACGGCTGTTGGTCTTGTGCAACTGTCCCTGAACGAACTGTGAATAGAACTCTATAGCCTTGTCTGTAGATTCGGGATTCATACCACCGATAACACGATCGTTGTGTACAAGTTCATATATAACGTTGCCAGGCAATACACGTTCGGGGCAGTATGCAATGTATATCTTGTCTTTAAGTTCGGGACGTTCTGTGAAGATGATGTTTGCCATCATCTCTGTTGTACCTACAGGTGATGTTGACTCAATGACATAGAGGTCGCCTTCCTTCAAGAGGGGAAGGACTGCACGGGTAGCAGCCTCTACGTAAGAAACGTCAGGTTCGTGGTCACCCTTGAAGGGTGTGGGGACTACCATGAAATAGGCATCACACTCTTGTGGAGTGGTATATGCCTTGAACTTACCTGCAGCGATAACTTCCTGCAGCATTTCCTCCATTCCGGGTTCAATGATGTGCAGGATTCCCTGATTTGTTTTCTCTACTACCTTGGCATTAATGTCTACACCTATAACATCAACTCCGTGCTTTGCCGCGATAATTGCTGTGGGAAGGCCTATGTAGCCCAAACCCATAAAACATGCTTTCATATTATAATATTTTAATTGATTATTTCAGTGCTTCTGCAATTCTTCCACAAGCCAAGCCATCTCCATAGGGATTAACTGCCTTGCTCATTGTATCGTAATGGGCTTGGTCATCAAGCAACAAGGACACTTCGTTGACAATCTTGTCATAGTCTGTACCTACAAGTTTTACTGTTCCTGCCTCCAATGCCTCGGGACGCTCGGTGGTATCTCGCATAACCAAGACTGGTTTGCCAAGACCTGGTGCTTCCTCCTGTATGCCACCGCTGTCGGTGAGCACTATGTTGCTCTTTTCCATGAGGTAAACGAATGAGAGGTATTCAAGAGGTTCTATGAAGAACATATTGCCCAGATTACTCAAATCTTCTCCAAAGACTTCATGAATAGGTTTGCGTACATTAGGATTGAGGTGCATGGGATATACAAAATCAACATCAGGGTATTTCTGTGTGAGATCACGTATTGCAGTGCACATGTTTATGAAGCCGTCACCAAAGTTCTCGCGACGGTGACCTGTGATAAGGACAAGCTTCTTTCCATCTGCAAGGCGCGTGATGTCGTAGCCAGCTTGTGCAAGAAGGTTCTGCAATTCTTCATTAAGAACCTTGTCTTCCTTAATCTTGTTTACCACCCAATAAAGTGCGTCAATTACAGTATTGCCTGTAACTGTGATGCATTTCTCTGCCACAGCCTCACGCAAAAGGTTGGATTTGCTCAATGGGGTTGGTGCAAAGTTATATGTTGCTATACGGCCTGTTATCTGACGGTTCATTTCCTCTGGCCAAGGACTGTAGATATTGTGGGTACGCAGACCTGCCTCAACATGGCCTACAGGTATCTGCTGATAAAAAGCGGCAAGGGCTGCAGCCGTGCTCGTTGTTGTATCTCCATGAACAAGTACCACATCGGGCTGTGATTCCTTCAGTACATCACGCATGCCAGTAAGCACTCGGGCTGTAACATCATATAAGTCCTGACCTTGCTTCATGATATTCAGATCATAATCCGGTATTATCCCAAACAACTGCAGTACCTGGTCAAGCATCTGGCGATGCTGGCCTGTTACGCACACTATGGTTTTAAATGTCTCTGGATACTTCTGGAACTCCTTTACAAGAGGGGCCATCTTGATGGCCTCAGGACGAGTTCCGAAAACGAGCATTACATTTTTCATAAACTTTTAATATTTGCTATTTGTTTAGACATTTAACGAATGAGAAACGGAAAGGAAATGCTTCGGGTTTCACGAGTTAATTTCTATCAACACGATGACACTGATTTCGGTCTAAGGTCACGTGGTATCTCGTTGAATGTTTAAATACATCAACATGATTACACTGATTGTACGGAATTATTATTATCGCACACAGAGGGCACGGAAAGCACAGATTTTCACTGTTTCATTTTGATTCCCACGGAACGATCTGATTCCTGTGTATGCCCTTATATAGAAAACTACAAATTCATTTGCATTTGTCTATAGAATTGCATACTGACGACAAATGTCTCGGCAACTATGTTGCTGGAATCTAATCAGAAAAAATCGTTTAAAGTCACTTCTAAATTCTTGTTGATTATCTTATCTTCAACGCGATGACACTGATTTTACGGAATTATTTTTATCGCACACAGAAGGCACGGAAAGCACAGAATAACACTGATATATTATAGATTCCTATGGCTGACATTCAATGGTATCACTCAAACGAGTTTGGATGATCCTATTGGCTATCATCCTTGAAGACAGGTCTTCGCAACTGTGTTGCTGGAATCTAGTTGGGAATACAGAAAGACGTTGATAGTTTATCGTTTAACGAGGATAGAGTGTAAGGAGGGTATAGATGGTAAGGGGCTGGGAGTTATGAACTAAGCGTTAAGGGGTTCCAACTGGTGTTTGGGAATGTATGTGGTGGCATAGGAGATGATGCCGGGGATGGTGACAACGACACGAGTTTGGGTGTGGATGCGTGCAACACGGCCTATGACTCCTTTGAAAGGGCCGTCGGTGATGCGGACGGGAGCACCGGGACGGTAGTGTATCTCGGCATCGGTGACAGAATAGGATTGGGGCATGCCCACATTGACAAGGCGAATGAGGTTGTCCATGTCTTCCTCGGGAACGGTGATGGGGGTATCTGGAGCGGTGAGTGAGGAGCGGTGAGAGGTGAGAGAAAGATGCTGGATGACTTCTGACTGGTGCACAAATTGGGTGGTGGTGTTCTTTATGATGTTATGGATGTTGTCGTAGGTGCCGTACACAAAGAGCAGGTCCGGACGTGATGGAACCTGCTGCCACACCTTGTCCTGTCCTATGGTCATAGCACGGTATTCCGTGGGGACGAACACGCGCAGACCTTTACTCTGCATGAGTTCGCCAAGTTCTGTGGCATTGGCAGATGGGGTGCGGAGAATGTACCAGCGGTGCATGTTGTAAAAGGAACAGGATTGGGGTTATAAGTATTTGGTATACATCCTTTGCTTTAGCCTACGTTAAACTGTTCATAGACCACTTCGCTTTACCCAACGTTAAATAGTTTACAGCCCCCCTCCGCTTCGCTTTACCCAACGTTAAACTGGAGAGTTTAACCCTCAGAGGACACAGAATGACATTTAGTCATTCCTCTAAAGAGTCTCTTCGCCCTCTGACTCAGAGGGACGAAGTAGATGTGGAGGAGTTATCTGTCGAGTACCTGGATATATCCGTCATTAAGATTAGCAATAATCACGGCGGCAATACCTTCTGCAAGGACAACGACCTTTTTCCGTTTTCCTTTTTCTATCCTGACAAACGTGCCTTCAATGCCATCAAAAGATCCGCAGACAATTCTGACAGGTGTGCCCTCCTGCAGGTTGATTTCGTCCGGTGCAAGATAAATAAGTTTCTCATTGAATGTGTTGCACGCTGCAATGAATTGCTGCATCTGATATTCCGGAACGGTGATGGGGACCCTTCTTACACCTGCAGGGCGTGTATGGTATTGCAGGTACTCCACACCCGACTTCAAGGACTGAATACGCTGACGCGTAGTGTGAACAAATATCAGATTCTTTACTGCCGGAACCAGTTGCCTGGTTTTCTTTCCATCGCGCACTTTGGCAATTTCGTAACGCATGGGCACGAAACATTCCACATTGTTCTTTTCAAGAAAAGCCTTTGCCTTCAGTTCCCTGCCAAACGTAGCACTCATAGCAAACCAGAGCATGTCTGCATCAGTATAGTTAGACAGGTTTCCTACATTTGTCATTAACACACGTCTTTCATGATGGTATATTCTTCTGGCTCCCCAAGGCCTTGCGTTTATTGCTCAGCCTTAGGCAATTAGGCGCTATCACCGATGAGTAATCCTCCATCGCTAATGTCCTTGCAAACCACATAACAGCCATTCCCTGATACAGTAGGTCTTCTTTTAGAAGATTGACCGGCATTAGTCGTATGTTGAAATAAAGAACTTTAGTATTCATGAAAACAACATATCTGCTTAAACAAGGCCAAATCCATACACTCGAACTTCACGTCTGGATAATCTTTTTAAAGGAAAAAGCCATGCAGACACAACATTATTTAATATTTTTTCTTACCTTTGCTTGTGATTCCACATCTTCTAAAAGAAGACCTGTGCCGGTATCTGCACAGGTCTAATGATGTTGTTGTCAGGTTGTGTCTATAACAGTCTTAGGATTTTTCTGTTGGCTTTGTCTATCACTTCGGTTTTCAAAGAGTCAAGGTATATTTGTGTTGTCTTTTCCGAGTCATGTCCCATGCCTTCGCTTATTACAGAAAGAGGGATGCCTTCGTTGCGTGCAATACTTGCCCATGAATGTCGCGCACAATACATGGTTAGCGGATGCTGCAATCCTATTTCTGTGCCTATGATCTTCAGACTTCGGTTGACACTACACATGGCATTCAGGTATTGCCTCCTGTGATTGCCATCCAAATCCTTTATGATGGAGAACAGGTAGGGAGATGATGGCGGCGCAAGATACTTTTGCAGAATGCTGTGCATGCAGGGTTCCCAAAAGATTGTCAGTTGCTGGTTTGTCTTTTTCCTCCGGTAGTACAGTATGCCGTTTCTTATACTTTTCTTCTTGAGGAAGGCTATATCCACAAACGACATTCCCCGGGTATAGAAACTGAAAAGAAACATGTCTCTGGCAAATTCCTTTGATGGTGAACCACTGAGGTCCATTGACTTTATTTTCCTGATACTCTTCAGGCTCAGGGCACGCTTGCCGGTCTTTTCTATAGATGTGTTTACGCGCTTGAACGGATGCCGGTCTACGATAAGTTCTTCGTCCACCGCCCTGTTGTAGACGGCTCTGAGGTGCTTCATGTAGAACGATATGGTGTTGGGCGACAAGTTACTGTTTCTCAGATAACATTCGTACGACTCCATCTGTTCGGAACATATATCCCGAAGTGTGATGTCGGCATTCTTTCTGTACCTGCGAAAACTGTTAAGTGTACTGGAGTAGGTTTCGCTTGTTCTGACACGGCCCTGCTCCTGGTACTGTGCAATGGTCTGTTCCATGTAGCGGAACAGAGTGTTGTTTGGTTTCCTTACTTTTCCAATGGTTGTCGGTACGGATTTTGTTTTTACTGATAGCATAGTGCAAGTTTTGGTTAATAATGTAAGAAGGTCCCGACAATTCAGGACCTTCATACAAATTAAGCCAAATATATTTATAACAGAACTCAGCGAAGTGTAACTTTTGGCATACACTTCGCTGAGTCGCATTTAGGGGCACTCCCCTATCAAGTCCGTTGTGACGATGCAGTCACGCTTACTTACGTACTACCTTCTTCTTGCCATTGACGATGAACACGCCTTCCTTGGGCAGTGCATGAAGTTTCTGGCCCTGCATGTTGTAGATGCCCTGCTGGATAGTGGCGGCGCCCCCGGCAGGGATGTCCTGGATGGAGGTTACCAGGTCGGTAACCTCCACGTTGGGATTCTCTATGATGTACATTACAGAACCGTGGTCGTTCCATGTCCAGTTGCGAACGGCACATGAAGCCTCGTTGGTAACGATACAGGCAAAATAGGTAGAATTCTCTGAATATCCGCCACCGGCATGGAAACTGAAAGTACCGTCGCCATTGTCACGAATCTTGTCCAGCGCTGTCTTGTTAACGGTGAAGACATAGTCGCGACCGTTACGTGTTACGTAGGACTGATTTGCGGGCTGGTAAAGGTAGTATTCATCCCCTTCCTTCAGGATTTGCCAGATGACGGTGGAATCAAAAGGGCTGACTTCCTCCTTATATATATTTACAATGGCCTCGTTGGAGGGAAACTTGTTGTAACTGGAGTTGGTTACGCCACGAAGGCTGACATAGGTGTTGGTTATGGTAGGGTTCCATGCCAGGTAGCCCTCGCCGCTCTTTGCCTTGATGTGGTAGGCCATGTCGTTGCGCAGTTCGGAAAGGCTGCTTATGTTCCTGTATGCCTGAATGGCCTTGTAGGTAACGGTGAGCACCTTGGAGGCAGCATCCAGAGAAGCGGAACAGATGTATCCTTCGATCTGAATGGGGGTAACGTCGTCGGCAGAGAAATACTGTGATGCGTCTATGATGTCCTCGTGTCCGTACTCCTTGCCAAGGAAGTTAACACCGCCCTGCCCCTCGGGAGCGCCTACCACATTGACGGTATAGTGCTGAACCTGCTGCATGTCGCCCTTGATGCTCACGTATCCGCCGCGGATGTACTCGGCAGGGATGGTGTAGGTGCTGTCCAGGGCAGAGATGGCGGTTACGGGTACGTCCACAACTATCCAGTTGGGGTTGCCGTTCTCGTCCAGTTGGTCCACTGCATTCACGTTGTAGCCGTACTTCAGTTGGAAGCCGTTCTGCACAAAGCCCTTTTCGGGAATGACCTTCACCTTGAGTGCCTTGCCGTATTCGGCCTGATAGGCCTGCAAGGGAGAAAGGTCCTCGGCCAGGACGATATCGCCGTTCAACTGTGAAGCGCTTACGCTGACCATATCGCCATGCACGTCCAGAGTGAGATCAACGTAGCCACCGCCGTTGGAGATGAGGCTCATAGCACCTGCAGGGTTGAGGTCGTCCCAGTCCACCTTGTAGCGCATGCGGTAGAAACCGTTGGCTGTAGAGGCAGGAACGGTAAATGCGGGCACACCGCTCTGTATGGTGTTTCCGTTGGCCGAGGTGCTGCCGTCGCTCTTGCGCCATGTGCCGTTAACCTGTGCGGCACTGTAGGAAACAATGTCGCTGCCCGTGGCAGGTGTGCCGTTGTCGTTCACCTCGTAGGAGAAGACACCGTCGTTGCCCCAGTCGGCATAGACGTATCCGCTCATCCATGAACCGCTGTACTTGAAGGTGGGCTGTACCTGTTCGCCTGCCTTGGCAGAGAACACATTGGTACACGTCATATCGGTGTAGATGAGTTTGTCGGCACCCATGGCGGTCTGCTCTGTAGCGCCAACCTTGAAACCAACACCGTTCAGACGGCGGTCATTGCGTGTGGGCTTTGCATCAGGGGCGAAGCTAAGTGCGTACTTGTCTGTGCTGAAACGCTTCTCTGGATTGTTGTCCACCACGATTTCGTCGAAGTATGCCACCCAGTCGCTCTGGTCGGCATGGGGCGAACGGAGGTCGGGGATGATGACCAGAGAATGGATATCGATACCGCTATTCTCATTCTCTTCCTTGGAATATGAGAAGCCCTTGAAACTTACGACAACGTCCTGCCAGCCTTCCTTGGCCTTGACGGGAGCATTGGTCCAGGCCCAGAACTGCTCGTCCTCGCCTGTCTGCCATTCCCAACTCTTTTCCAGACGCTTGCCCAGACCTATCACCATCATACGCGAGTCGGCGGGCTTGTCCTTCAGGTATGCCATCACATGGATGTACTGCAACTGCTTGGTCATGCGGATGGGTTCCTTCAGGTCTATCCTCACACCATAGGCATTGCCTGCGAAGCGGCTTCTCTGGAATGCCACAACCTTGGCAGAGGAGTTGGGTGCTGCACCCAGTACCTCGTCAACATTTGTATCGGGGTTGTCGGCCACACCTGCATTGCCTGCCAGCGTGCCAACACGGAAAGGACTCTTTTCCCATTGGTCGTAAACGCCAATCTTTGCATAGTCCTCGGCATCAAAACTGATTGTTGTCTGTGCCTTGGCAGCCAAGCCTGCTATCAGCAAGGCTGCGGGGAGTATATATTTCTTTATCATAGGTGTGTAATCAATAAACGCTCAGGTTAGACAATAAGGGGCATGCTCTGCTGTCGAGGATGTTGATGCGGAGTTTCTTTGCCTTGTAACCCTCGCCATAACTCTCGGACGTACTGCCGTTCAGGGGAATGATTCTCTTGTAGCCCACGGTGGTAGTCTCCAGTGTGGGGCAGAGTTCGCGCCAAGTGCTGCCATCAGCACTGTACTCTATGGTGAAGTCCTTGATGCGCTGGCCCAGACGGATGGGTTCCTGCATGAGCAGATAGCGCAGGGTCTGAGGCTCGTCCCATGACAGGGTGATGCTTGCCTGAAGGCTGCCGTCGTTGGTGCCCCAATAGGTGTCCTTATCGCCGTCGTTCAGGTTAGTGGCCTCGTACTTGCCGCCTGTGCGTGTCTCGCTCACCTCTATGGTAGCGGTCTTGGCCAGGTCCTTGGCAGCGGTGCTCTCGTCCTGTCCGTGAACGGGAACTGCCAGGCGCTCGTGAAGCAACTGGCCAAGTTTCTTCAGTTCATTCACTGTATTTGTGGGCAACACGCCATACTGGTCGGGAGGGCAGTTCAGGATGAGTGTGGCATTGCGGCCTACGGTCTCCAGGTACATCTGGAACAGGCGTGCGGCACTCTTCATGGTCTCGCCCTGGTGCCAGAACCAACCGTTGTTTGTAGCCTTGGCATCGCTCTCGCCGGGATTCCAGAACCAGCCGTTGATGTCGCCCTCTTCGCGTACAACGGTTTCGGACAGGTAGTCGGTCATTGCCCAGTTGGTATTGCCGGCATAACCGGACTCATTACCTATCCAACGTGCTTCGCCGCCCACACCCCACATAACGCAGTTGGGAGCAATACGGTGAACACGTGCACGGAGGTTGGGGATGTCATAGTAGATGGCGGCATCCACCTGGCGTGTACCGCCCTCGCCGCCATAGTAGCCGTCGCCGCCATTGGCACCGTCGAACCACATCTCAAACTGGTCGCTACCGTACTCGGCCAGTTCCTCGCACTGCTTCAGGAATACCTCGGTTACGTATGTATCCTTGCCATAGTGCGCAGAGTTGCGGTCCCAGGGAGAGATGTAGAAACCGTATTTCATGCCATGCTTCTGACTTGCCTTGGCATAGAGTTCGGGAATGTTTGCCGTACGTCCGTATTCACTGCCTGCACGGGTGATGTTGTGAGTGGTAGTGGCAGTGGGCCACAGGCAGAAACCGTCGTGATGCTTCACTACGGCAATGCCACCTGTCATACCGGCAGCCTTCACTGAAGTAATCCATTGCTCTGGGTTGGGCATGGCCTTGGGGGCATAGATATTCTCTGCCTCGTCGCCATTGCCCCATTCCTTGCCGGTGAATGTGTTCATTCCGTAATGGAAGAATGCATAGAACTCGGTTTCGTTCCAAAGAATCAGTCGTTCATGGGGAACGGGATGACATGGCAACGGAGCGTTGTCCGGATTGGAAAGCTCCTGCGATACCAGTTTAAAGTCTTGGGCAAATCCCGTTATGGGGATAGCGAGTCCAAGAAGAAGGGTCTTAATCTTCATAGGGTTAAATTTGTTTAGGTTTCACTTAAAATTAGTTGTTTATTAACGTTTATTCTGCGCAAATATATCACATTAATGACATATATGAATTATGCTTAAAACGGCGTTAGTATTTTTTTTTTTTTCTTTAACGTTTGTTTAGAAAACCAGAGACTCGTCTGCAAACAACATTTGTTTGACGTAATGTTGATATGAAAGGAAATTGTTGTAAATTTGTCTCCGCATAACCTGAATCCACAAGAAAAACATAACAATACATGAAAACAGATTTCCACCAAAGCGGAGTTAGCGGCATGTTGGGCGCAGAATCAAAATCCCGCCTTGTCTGGTGCGATGCCATGCGCCTGCTTGCATTCATCCTGCTTCTGTGTTGCCATGCCGCAGATCCGTTCTACGCGGCAGCAGCCTATGCCTCGTCTGGTGTGGAAGGGGATGCCGACCTGGTTCTGTGGGGAACACGCTGGGGTTCATTCTCGCGCCCGTGCGTACCCTTGTTTGTCATGCTTACCGGAGTACTGTCCTTGCCAGTGGGCAGAAGCATGGGCAACTTCTACAAGCATCGCATACCCCGTGTGGTGATACCCTTCCTGATATGGTCCGTCCTGTATTATCTCACGCCGTGGTTTACTGGAGTTCTGGGCATGGACAGCAGCGTGGTGTATAAGTTGTTCAGTTGGGCAGAGACGGACAGCCAGAGCCTTGCAAACGGAATGAGGAACGTGATGCGCATACCGTATGCCTTCAGTTTCGTGGCCTGCCACATGTGGTACATATACATGCTTGTGGGCCTGTACCTGTACCTGCCCGTTTTTTCCGCGTGGGTGGAAAGAGCAAGCAAGAGGGAAAAAGAGGTGTTCCTGCTCATTTGGGCCATAAGCACCATGTTGCCATACTTCACCGAGTATGTGAGCAAGTACTGTTTCGGCACCTGCGAGTGGAACTCCTTCGGCATGTTCTACTATTTTGCAGGGTTCAGCGGTTACATGCTGCTGGGACACTACATACAGCAGTACGTCAGGTGGTCGTGGAGGAAGACACTCCTTGTGGCACTGCCCCTGCTGGCCGGAGGATATGCCATAACGCACTTGGGGTACTCGCACATCATGTCCTTGCCGGAAAAGACACCGGAACAGATAGAGTTGTTCTGGACTTATTGCACGCCTAACGTGGTAATGATGACCATAGCGTGGTTCCTGATTGTGTGCCGCGTGCATGTGGCGGAAGGCAGTAAGGTTTCCGGATGGCTTGCCCACCTTACGGCATGCGGTTTCGGCATATATATGATACACTATTATTTTATTTTCCTGGGATACGACCTCGGTGCATGGCTTTGCCTTCCCGCACCTATGCGCATACCGTTCTCGGCACTCGTCATCCTGGCATGCTCGTGGATGGCGGTGGCTTTCATACGCAAGGTCACGGGCAAATATTCAAGATACCTGATGGGCTGAAATTTGTCTGCAGGAAGAAGAAGCCATAGTATAGCATTGCTTTAACCACAAAGGCATAACACACTAAATTACAGATATTGACACTGACATACATTTTTCACAGCGGCTTCGTACTGGAAACTGAAAAGGCGGTTCTGGTCTTCGACTATTGGCTTGACCCGGCAGAGGTGATGCCGCGTGTACTGTCCAACAGAAAACACGTGTATGTGTTATGCAGCCATTTCCACAGAGACCACTTCACCCGACAGGTTTTCAAGTGGAGGGAGCAGTGGCCCAATCACCGCTACACCTACATCCTGTCCCGCGACATACTGAAAAGGGGCCGGGCCGAGGAGCACGAGGTGGATGTGTGGCTTTCCAAGGGAGGCGTGTGGGCCGACGGAAACATCCGCGTTCATGCCATGGGAAGCAACGATTGCGGTGTGTCGTGGATAGTGGAGATAGAGGGCAGGCGTCTGTTCCATGCCGGAGACCTGAACAACTGGTATGCGCACCTCCTGTCCGAAGAACATGCCGTACGGCGCAAGGGAATATTGGGCATGGGCCCCGAGATAGATGCCGTGTACGAGGAAAAGCGTTTTCTTGGCGAGTTGAAGAACATTGCCAAGGAGTACAAGGCTTTCGACATAGTGCTGTTTCCCATAGACGGACGCATAGGCAACGGCTATACCAGAGGGGCAAGGCAGTTCTTGGAGCGCTTTTCTGTAGGGATGTTCGTACCGATGCATTTTGTTGCCAGCGGCTTTGCATCGGCATGGAGAATGGAAACCTTTACCGAGAAGAAGGACATTCCGTTCTGGAGGATTGACCACGAGGGAGCGCAGATAGAGGTCTGACGTGTCATTTATTTTCCACTATCAGAATGAGGAACACCAGTGGGTCCGCAAGGGGGCTCGCGCTCATCGTCGTGACGACACTCTGAAGTCCTCCCGACGACAAGGGTTTGTTGTCCCCGATGACACGCGCTTGTCAACGTGAGGACAAGGCTTTGTTCTCACGACGACAAAACAGGGTTTCCCAGAGGCAGAAAACAGCCCTCATAATCAACAACTTACAATTTCCATGAAATATACGACAAATTTCCTTTGCTATACAAAAGAAACTGACACCTCGGCCTAAAAATCAGAACCTGAGGTGTCAGTATTTTTTTTACTTATATTCAAAGCAGAGAGTTCATCCGGGCCAAGTACTTGCCTATGATGTCGAACTCGAGGTTGACCACCGTACCTACCTTGAAGTTATGGAAGTTGGTATGCTTGAAAGTATATGGGATGATGCAAACCTGAAAGGTGTCGTCCGTAGGGCGGCATACGGTGAGGGAGACACCGTTGACGGTGACACTGCCCTTGTCCACACAGAAATACCCCCGGCGCACCATGTCCTTGTTGCTCTCATACCTGAAAGTGAACTGATGCGAGCCTTCCTGGTCCTCTATGGCTATGCAACGTGCCGTCTGGTCCACATGCCCCTGTACGATATGGCCGTCCAGGCGGCCGTTCATCAGCATGGAACGCTCCACATTTACTTCGTCGCCCACGGCAAGAAGGCCGATATTAGTACACTCCAGAGTCTCGCGCATGGCGGTAACGGTGTATGTACCGTCCTGAATGCTGACCACCGTCAGGCACACTCCGTTGTGTGCCACACTCTGGTCTATACTCAATTCGTCCACAAACGAGCACGACAGAGTAAGATGCACATTATCCTGGTCGTGAACTATACCAACCACCTTGGCGGTCTCTTCTACTATTCCACTGAACATATCCTTTTTATTCTCTTGATTGTTGTTATATGCGGACAAAGGTACAAAGTTTTGTGCACATAACAGTCCATTTGCGAGTCCTAAAAAATGTTAACGGAGAAAACCAAAGGCATCCTCAGATGTCAAAAAGAGGATTTGACGTTCATAATAGCATTACAGCCAATGATATTAGATGAGGAAATTGCACCGACAAACGAATTTATTTATTAACTTTGCACGAGAATTCATAAACGACATTCCATAAATACCAATTATGAGAAAATCAGCAATCGCTCTGTTCCTGATATGCTCCATGGGGGCATGGGCAGAGAACTGGACCTTGCGCGACTGCATACAGCATGCGTTGCAGAACAACATTACCGTACGCAAGAACCGCATCAGCGAGGAAAGCAGTCAGGCATCACTGACGCAAAGCAAGAGTGCCCTGTGGCCATCACTCAGTTTCAGCACATCGCACGGCGTAAACTACCGCCCTGGACAGGAAACGGAGTCCATCCGTCCGGTCGACGGAGAACTCGTCAGCACACCCAACACCAGTTGGAACAGTTCATACGGAATAAACATGAACTGGACCGTGTGGAACGGAGGCATTAACCACAAGAATGTGGAGGCACAGGAAGTGACCAACGAAATCAGCCGTCTTGCCACGGAAACAAGCGAACTGACCGTACAGGAGCAGATAGTACAACTCTACGTGCAGATAATGTACACGAAGGAGGCGGTGAAAGTGAACCGCTCTCTTGTGGAAACAGCACGCCAGCAGTACGAGAGAGGACAGGAACTGCACAAGGAAGGACAGATGTCCAAGGCCGACCTGGTACAACTGGAGGCACAGTATGCCAGTGCACAGTACGATGTGGTGAACAGCGAAACCCAGGTGCAGAACTACATAATGCAACTGAAGAAACTCCTGCAACTGGACATGGACACAGACTTCAACGTAACCGGAGAAATCCCTGCCGACGAGGATGTTATGGCAGCCATACCGCAGGCAGAGAACGTATATGAAAAGGCATTGCTCACACGCCCCGAGATACGCAGCGCCGAGAAGAGCATAGAGAGTGCCGAACTGCAGTACAACATTGCCAAGCGGGGATACTACCCCACCATCGGCCTAAACGCAGGCATATCTGACAGCCACAATTCGGGCAGCCAGAACGATGTGGGCAAGCAGATGAAGAACAACCTGAACATGAGCGCATCGGTGAGCCTCAGCGTGCCCATCTGGGACCAGCGCCGTACCAGCACGAACAAGCAGAAGGCCCTCCTGCAGAAGACAACGGCACAACTGGACCTGGAGGACAAGAAGAACAACCTGTCCAACACCATAGAGCAGTTCTGGCTGAATGCGGTAACCGGACAGAACCGTTTTGTCTCCGCACAGGCCATATGCAAGAGCCAGCAGGCAAGTTACGAACTGGTAAACGAGCAGTTCAACAACGGCCTGAAGAACGTGGTGGACGTATTGCAGAGCCGCGACAACATCCTGGCGGCAGAACAGGACAAACTGCAGAGCAAATACACCTTCCTGCTGAACCTGCAACTGCTCAAGTTCTACATGGGCGAGACACTGGACATGTAGGAAAGGACAGACAGACAACTTGATTCATAACAAGAAACAACATCATAACAGACATGAAGAAGAACATACTTACGGCATTGGCCATTGCCTCTGTGCTGGTTGCCTGCAAGGGCGGCCCAAGCTTTGAGTACACGGAGAGCGAAGTTGCTCGTGGCAATATCACCACCAGCGTAACAGCAACGGGAACCATAGAACCCGTGACAAGCGTACAGGTGGGCACACAGGTGTCCGGCATTGTCAGCAAACTCTATGTGGACTACAACAGCGTGGTAAGGGCCGGACAGGTAATAGCGGAACTGGACCGCACAAACCTGATATCGGAACTGGAAAGCGCCACGGCACAGTTGCGCAGCGCTGAAAGCGACTACGAATACCAGAAGACAAACCACGAAAGATACAAGAACCTGTACGACAAAGGTCTGGTGTCGGCCAACGACTACGAAAAGGCCCGCCTTTCATACAGCCAGTCACAACAGACAGTAACCCAGCGCAGGGAAAACGTGAAGAAGGCACGCACCAACCTGGGATATGCCACCATCACCAGCCCCATAGACGGCGTGGTGCTTAGCAAGGAGGTGGAAGAGGGACAGACCGTGGCATCAAGCTTCAATACCCCCACCCTCTTCAACATAGCACAGGACCTGACACAGATGCGAGTGATTGCCGATGTGGACGAGGCCGACATAGGCGAGGTGCGCGAAGGCCAGCGTGTAAGTTTCACCGTGGATGCCTTCCCCAGCATGGTGTTCGAGGGCAGCGTGCAGCAGGTTCGCCAGGAGGCGGCAACGGAAAGCAACGTCGTTACATACGAAGTGGTTATCTCCGCTCCCAACGACGACCTGAAACTGAAGCCCGGCCTTACCGCCAACGTGACAATATTCACCATGGAGGTGAACGACGTAACCACCGTTCCTGCCAAAGCACTGAGATTCACTCCCCGCGAAATGATGCTTAACAAGGGAGAGACCATCGAGGACTGCCAGGGAAAGACAAAGGTGTGGATTCGCAAGGACAACTCCTACAAGGCCATACCAGTGGAAACCGGAGTGACCAACGGCATGCTTACCGAAGTGAAGAGCGGACTGAAACCCGGCGACATGGTTGTTACCGACATTCGTGCCAACATGCCTGAAGTGGAAGAACAACAGACACAGAACCCCTTCATGCCCGGACGACGCAACAACAACAACAAGAATGCAAAGAAGTAAGGCAGAGGGCCAAAGGCCCGAACCCGCACAATACTACAACTATGGCTGAATTCAAGGAAAACACCAACGTGGACGAACACGGACGCAAGTGTATCATAGAACTGCAGAACGTGAAACGCGAATTCCATGTGGGCAGCGAAACAGTAAGGGCATTGCGTGGCGTATCGTTCAAGATTCACGAGGGCGAATTCGTCACCATCATGGGCACGTCCGGTTCGGGCAAGTCAACACTGCTGAACCAACTGGGCTGCCTGGACACCCCCACCAGCGGCGAATACTTCCTGGACGGAGTCCCCGTAAGGAAAATGAAACGCAGGGAAAGGGCCGTGCTCAGGAACAGGAAGATAGGTTTCATCTTCCAGAACTACAACCTGCTGGCCAAGACCACTGCCGTGGAGAACGTGGAACTGCCTCTGATGTACAACAAGAACTACAATTCGCGCCAGAGACGCGATGCGGCAATAAAGGCTCTGCAACAGGTGGGGCTGGGCGACCGTCTGGAACACAAGTCGAACCAGATGTCGGGCGGTCAGATGCAGCGAGTTGCCATTGCACGCGCATTGGTAAACAATCCCGCCGTGATACTTGCCGATGAGGCTACGGGTAATCTCGATACCAGAACCTCGTTCGAAATACTATGCCTCTTCCAGGAACTGCACCGCCAGGGACGCACCATCATCTTCGTGACACACAACCCGGAAATAGCACAGTACTCGAGCCGCAACATCATGCTGCGAGACGGAAAGATACGCTCCGACATCATGAACGATAACATCCTCAGTGCAAAGGAGGCGCTTGATGCGCTGCCCTTGCCACAGGACGACTAACCCAACATAAACAGAAGAAACCAAAATGAGTTATCTGAATCTACTGAAAGTGGCAATACGCGCCATACTCAGCAACAAGTTCCGTTCTTTCCTGAGCATGCTGGGTATAATAATAGGTGTTGCCGCCGTAATCATAATGATGGCCATAGGTCAGGGCTCCAAGGAGAACGTGAAGGCGGAACTCAGCAAGATGGGCACCAACCTGCTGACAATACGCCCGGGTGCCGAACGACGCTTTGCCGGTGCACGCCCCGACCCTGCCAGCATGCAGACCCTGAAGGAGGAAGACGTGGAAGCCATCAGACGCGAAGCAACGCTGATAACATACATCTCCGCTGAAGTAACCGCCAGCGGACAGGTTATCTACGGAAACAAGAACACTACAGCCACACTGTATGGCGAGAGTCCGGATTACCTCGACATAAAGAAATGGGAACTGGCAGAAGGAGACTGCTTTACCGAGGAGGACTGCATAAAGAACGCAAAGGTGTGCGTTGTCGGTACAACCGTCGTGGAACAACTCTTCGGTGACAAGAACTACAACTGCATAGGCAAGAACATACGCTTCAAGAACATACCCTTCCGCATCGTTGGCATACTGAAATCAAAGGGTTACAACAACTGGGGCATGGACCAGGACAACCTGCTCATTGCCCCCAACACCACAGTGATGAAACGCGTGGCGGCACAGACCTGGTATTCTTCTATAGCAGTAAGTGCCCTTAGCGAGGAAATGTCGGAAGCAGCCATTGAAGAGTTGAAGGAAATCCTGCGCAGAAGCCATAAGATAAAGGAAGGTGACGAAGACAACTTCACCATCCGCTCGCAACAGGAAATGATGGACACCATGTCCTCCACCATGGACGGCATCACGCTGATTCTCGTTGTTGCCGCGGCATTCTCGCTGCTTGTGGCTGGTATCGGCATCATGAACATCATGCTGGTGAGCGTGACGGAACGTACCAAGGAAATCGGTCTCCGCATGAGCGTTGGCGCCAGCGGTCTGGACATCATGCTGCAGTTCCTTATCGAAAGTATAATGATATCCCTGACCGGTGCTTTCCTTGGTGTGGCACTGGGCTATGGAGGTTCCTTTGCCGCCAAGACATTCCTGATGATGCCATGCAGCGTTCCCCTGTGGTCAGTATGGCTGAGTTTCGGAGTCTGTGCCTTCATAGGCATATTCTTCGGTTATCTGCCGGCACGAAAGGCGGCACGCATGGATCCTATTGAGGCTATCCGATACGAATAGGATTTACCTAAACACAAATCGGCCGTCAGGCTGTTACGGGCTAATGGAGGCTTCCGGTTTAAAACCAAAGACTATTATCATCGTAACGCTGACGGCCGATTTGGGTTAAAAGAAGTAAAAAACGGCACAATGCATACGAAATGTCAAATATTTGTTGTAAGTTTGCAGTTGGAAACATAAGCAAACAAAGGCAACATCAATATTAAAAAGACACATAGCTATGAAAAAGATCATTCTTATATTACTGCTCCTGATGCCTGTTATGGTAATGGCCCAGAAGGTGAAGGAAGACAAGAATGCCCCCAAGTACCTTAAAGGAGCGGTGCCTGTAGAGAACGGTATCGTCACATTCAAGAAGACTTTCCGCGTGCCCGGCCAAACCGATGCACAGCTGTACGAGAATATGTTGTTCTACGTGAAGGACAACCTTGTGGTAAAGGGCATAGAGGATGCATGGACACGTATGCTCAGCGACGGCGAGAAAGACGGTGTCATTGCTGCGCGTGTGGAGGAATGGATGGTGTTCAGCAAGAAGTTCCTGTCGCTTGACCAGGCACGTTTCCGCTACCAGATAAACGTGACCACAGGTCAGGGTGCGGTGAACATCACCGTGACACAGGTATCATATCTCTATGGCGAAGAGTGGCACGAGAACAAGCCCTCTGGAACAGGCGGTGAAATCTACCGTGCCGAAGAGTGGATTACCGATGAGCATGCCCTGAACAAGAAGGGTACAAAGGTTCTTTCCGGTAGTGGCAAATTCCGCCGCAAGACCATTGACAGAGTGAATGAAATCTTCGAGAATGCAATGGACATGTTCGAAGAGAAGGTCAAGGAGGAAATGGCAAAGCAGAAGGAAGAGAAAGTACAGAAGCGCCAGTTTGTCGTTGAATAAAGCACTGTTGTCATGGCAAAGGAAGAACTGAGTCTGGAAGAGCAGGTTGAACGCATAAGGGCAAAACGCAACGGTTCAGGAGAATGGAAGGAACGCGCAAGGAGAATCCTGAATAATGTTTTCCTCATACTGGGTGTTTGCGGTTTGGTAACATACTTTTCCGGAGACGAGAACCGCCTGAACGGCATGATACTGGTTGGTATAGCAATGGCTTTCAAAGTGGTGGAAATCATCATAAGGATAATCAGATAAGAAGAGCACAAACGGCTCTATATTGCAACTACATTGAGAAAACTACTGACAATACTGGCATTGATAACTATAGTGGGCCTACCTTCGTGGGCCCGCTTTGCTGTATCAGGCCAAAGCGATGACTACCTGTTGGAGGACATCCAGGAAGAATACAGAGAACAGGACAACGACAGGAATTCCACCTCGTGGGGACGAGACACAACACGCGGAAAACAGAAACCGCTGCCCATGGGAGTGTTCCAGTGGAAAATAGACAAACGCCTGGGAACCGTAATACCGGCAGAGAATACTGACACGGCCGTACATAACTTCCAGAACTGGAAGATGCAGGATGGCATGACAGGAGCGTATTCACATATCGGCAATACAGGCTCTGCACGCATGTCGCGTATATTCATGGACAGAAAGGAGGACCGCGACTTTATCTTCCTGACACCCTTGACCTACTTCCGAAACAGTGTTTCCGACTTCCTCTTTACAAACACAAAAAGTCCTATCACCAACATAGCATACCACTCCTGTGGCAACAAACAAAATGGAGAAGACAGGGTAAGAGGTAATTTCGCGACAAACATCAACAAGATTTCCGGCATAGGCTTCTGCCTGGACTACAACTATGCACGCGGATACTACTCAAACCAGCAAAACAGCCAGTTCGGAGCAGTCATATATGGCTATTATAGGGGTGACCGTTACAACATGCATGCCTACATCAATGCCAACCACATGAAGAATGCAGAGAACGGCGGATTGGTGGAAGACTCCTACATAACGGAACCATGGAAATACCAGCAGAAGTTCGGCACCAAGGACATACCCGTAAACCTCAACTCCACATGGAACAAGAATGATGACCAGAACTACTACCTGACCCACAGATACAATATGGGCTATGACCGCGAGATTGAGGTTCCGGATTCTCTGAAACCCCAACCTCCCTCTGACTCGGAACTGCTTTATGAACTTGACGACTCTATCCGTGTACAACTTAATTCCGACAGCGTTTCACGCCAACTCGCCATTGACTCTCTTCGCGCCAAATGGGAGCGTGAACTGATAAAGCCAACAGAGTTCGTTTCCGTGGCAAGTGTCATACATACGCTACAGATAAGGAATCTGAATCACACATTTTACGATCAGGGCAACAACTCGGGATATTACACCAACATATATTGGGGTGAAGGCGGCAACATCAAGGACGTAACCAACGTAATGAGTGTCCGCAACACTGTTGGCCTTGCCATGAACGAAGGCTTCAGGAAATGGGTGAAAATGGGCCTGACGTTCTTTGCCACGCATGAATACCGGAAATACAGACAGCCCACACACCTGCCGGACACGACCTTCCAGAGCAGCGAAAGCGAGCATGAGGTGCTTATAGGCGCAGAATTGCGAAAGGCAAAAGGAAAGACTCTGCACTATAATGCCAATGGCGAGTTTTGCCTTGTGGGACCTAATGTGGGCGATTTCAACATAAGGGCTGAGGGTGACCTGAATTTCAGACTTGGCAAACGCGACACCGCCACACTGATAGTGAGGGCAAACATACAAAACCAGAAGCCTACATACCTGTTGCGGAATTATCGCAATGCCTACGTACATTGGGACAACAACAACCTTTCCAGACAATTCCGCACCGGACTGCAAGGTGAAATAAAATATAGCAGGACACGTACAAGACTGCGCTTCGGGTGGGAGAACCTCACCAATTACACGTATCTGGCAATGCAGAACACGCTAAAGCCGGGAGCAGCCACAGGAAGCACCATACCAGGCGACTATACCCATAGTGTCTGTGTGCGTCAGAGTGATGCAAGCGTGCAGGTCTTCACGGCATCCATATCCCAGGACCTGGTATGGAAGATATTGGGGTGGGAAAACGAGGTTACCTTCCAGCACAGCACTAACCAGGACATACTGCCGTTGCCGGCCATAAACATATATTCAAACCTCTATTTGCATTTCCGCATAGCCAAGGTTCTGCGCGTGCAACTGGGCGGTGATATACGTTTCTTTACCGGCTACCATGCCCCGGACTATTTCGGTGCTGTCGGATTGTTCGCTGTCCAGGATGCCAACAATCCTCGAATGACAATCGGAAAATACCCGATAGTCAATGTTTACGCAAACTTGCATCTTAAACATTGCCGTATTTATGTCAATGCCGCACATGTCAATGCAGGAGCTGGCAACATGTTCCTTGCACCGCACATGCCAATGAATCCGATGACCATAAACTTCGGCGTATCGTGGAACTTCTTTAACTAAGCGAAAATGAAAAACATTAACTGGGGATTTATAGGATGCGGTGAAGTGACCGAACGGAAAAGCGGCCCGGCCTTCAACAAGATAGAAGGCAGCAGTATCGTGGCGGTGATGTCGCGCAGCAAGGAAAAGGCGGCATCCTATGCAGAGCGGCACAACATACCGCGATACTACACGGATGCACAGTCGCTCATCAACGACCCTCAGGTAAATGCCGTCTACATCGCCACCCCACCCTCGTCTCATGCCACGTATGCCATTATGGCCATGAAGGCAGGAAAGCCCGTGTATGTGGAAAAACCATTGGCGGCATCGTACATGGATTGCCAACGTGTAATGCACATCAGCGCCCAAACCGGCGTACCGTGCTTTGTGGCGTATTACCGCAGGTGTCTTCCTTACTTCAACAAGATACGCACTCTTATAGAGCAAGGCACGATAGGCAAGGTCATAAACGTACAGATACGATTCTCTGCACCTCCGCGCGACCTTGACTACAACAGTACCAACCTGCCATGGCGTGTCCAGCGCGATATTGCCGGAGGAGGATATTTCTATGACCTTGCCCCGCATCAGATAGACTTGCTTCAGGAACTTTTCGGACCAATAGTCTATGTTGCCGGATTTCACGGAAACAGAGGCGGGCTTTATCAGACAGAAGACACGGTATCTGCTTCCTTCGCTTTCCAGGACGGCCTTCCGGGAAGCGGCAGCTGGTGCTTTGTCGGACACGAAAGTGCCAAGACCGACCAGATAGAACTGATTGGAGAAAAGGGGCGTATATGCTTCTCCGTATTTACATACGACCCCATCATTCTTCAGACAAGCAACGGACGAGAGGAAATCGTTGTCCAAAATCCCAACCATGTCCAACTTCCGCTCATCCAACAAGTGGTAAGGCATCTGCAGGGCCTTGAGACATGCAATTCTGATTGTGTTTCCGCAACAACCGTCAACTGGGTTATGGACCGTATTCTGGGTAAGATTTGACGTCCGGCCACATGCCCCTGCTCTTGGTTTAACTTGATACATGTGTATATATAATAAGGGTTCCAAAGCCGACAATCCGGTCACACCTTATTATATATATACATACATTATACCAAAAAGTGCATCAAGTATTTGGCATTAGTCTAAATATTTCCTATCTTTGTATGCACGAATGTGATTATTTATTAACATTAAATCTATAATTTATCATGGATCAGGAATTGATTTTGCGTTGTCAGGCCGAGGCTCAGAAGTGGCTCGACAGTGACAAGTATGATGCCGAAACAAAGGCAGAGGTGAAGGCTCTCTTGGACAATGAGGACAAGACTCCTCTGATTGACGCCTTCTATCAGAGTCTGGAATTCGGTACAGGTGGTCTGCGCGGTATCATGGGCGTGGGCACCAACCGCATGAACAAGTACATCGTGGGCATGGCCACACAGGGCTTTGCCAACTACATCAACAAGGCCTTCCCCGAGGGAGGACAGAGCGTGGTTGTTGGTCATGACTGCCGCAACAACGGACGCATGTTTGCCGAGAGCGTTGCCGCCATCTTCAGTGCCAACGGTATCAAGGCATACTTGTTTGAAAGCCTCCGTCCCACACCCGAAATCAGTTTTGCCATCCGTCAGTTGGGTGCTGTTGCCGGTGTAAACGTAACCGCTTCCCACAACCCCAAGGAGTACAACGGATACAAGGCTTACTGGGCAGACGGTGCACAGGTACTAGCTCCACACGACAAGGGTATCATCGACGAGGTGAACAAGGTGCAGATTGAAGACGTCAAGTTTGAACCCAACTGGGACCTCATCCAGGTTATCGGCGGCGAAATGGACTATGACTACATGACCGCCGTGAAGGAGGCCATGATAGACCAGGATGTCATCCTGCGCCAGAAGGACCTGAACATCGTTTACAGCGCCATGCACGGTACAGGCCGTGTCATCGTTCCCTTGTGTCTGCGCTCATGGGGCTTCCAGAACATCAACGTTGTTCCCGAGCAGATGATTGTGGACGGCGACTTCCCCACCGTTGTCAGCCCCAACCCCGAGAATGCCGAGGCTATGACACTGGGCATGAACCTGGGCACCAAGTTGAATGCCGACCTCGTTGTTGCAACCGACCCCGACGCCGACCGTCTGGCCATCGTTTGCCGCAACCCCGAGGGCGAATGGCAGATTATCAACGGCAACCAGACCGCCATGATGTTCGTTTACTACATCATCAAGAACAAGATTGCCCTTGGCCAACTCAAGCCCAGCGACTTCCTCGTGAAGACCATCGTTACCACCGAGGTAATCGCCGAGATGGCAAAGAAGAACAACGTGGAACTGCGCGACTGCTACACCGGTTTCAAGTGGATTGCACGCGAGATAGCCATTTCCGAAGGCAAGCAGAAGTACATCGGTGGCGGTGAGGAAAGTTTCGGCTTCCTGCCCTACGACAAGGTACGCGACAAGGACGCTCCAGCCAGCATCTGCCTTATCTGTGAAATCGCAGCATGGGCCAAGGATCAGGGCAAGACCCTGTACGACCTGCTGATGGACATCTACAAGGAGTATGGCTTCAGTTTCGAGTACACCATCAACGTTACCAAGCCCGGTAAGTCAGGTGCCGACGAAATCAAGCAGATGATGGTAGATTTCCGCGGCGACAAGGCTCCCAAGGAGATTGCCGGCAGTCCTGTTGTCCTCACCAAGGACTACCAGACTCTGGTTGCCAAGGACGGTCAGGGCAACGAAAGCAAACTGGACTTCCCCGCAACAAGCAACGTGCTGCAGTACTTCTGCGAGGACGGCACAAAGATAAGCGTACGTCCCTCCGGCACAGAGCCGAAGATCAAGTTCTATTGCGAAATCAAGGACACCATGTCCTGCGCATGCCAGTACACAGAACTGGTAGAGAAGGCCAAGGCCAAGGTGGAGGAAATCAAGAAGTCCCTCGGACTTTAATCACTACCGTAACAGGTAAGATAATCTAATAAAGGGCTCTAAATTTGTATATTTAGAGCCCTCTTGTTATAAATATCAGTCATAGAATATATGCGTAGCCTCCTTCAATCCAATAGATTTATATTATACATTTGCATCATTTTTACTGCCCTGACATGCAGTTCGTGCACTTCCGATGAAGAAGACAACGCACAGAACTCCGGTAATGGCATAATATACGTTAACGGCAAAAAGTACAAGTTGTTTTATGATTACCCGGAAATATTCCCTCCTGCCTGTTATGACAAGTCATATGGGGATTTGTTCTTTACGACAAACTTTTGGTATATAGAAGGCAGAGCGGAATTTTCCTTTAAGTTGGCAGATATAGGCTCTATTGATGAACTGAAGATAGGTAAGGATTATGTTGCAGAAGAGATAGTCGAGGTGCTGTATATGGGATATTTTGGCGACTATCTTACAAAGTTTGACGACATCAGCAGTAAACTAACGGTAGAAGAAAAGGGAGATAACTATATTAATATCAGATTAAAGGACTTCTCATTCCTAAAGTCCTTTGAGGGGTCGGAACGTGCAAACAGATTTACTATAAACGGTAAGATTAAATACACTAAGTCAGAAAATATCTGCGATTAGCCACCCACCGCTCTGGTAGAGAAGGCCAGGGCCAAGGTGGAGGAAAACAAGAATTCCCTCTGGCTTTACTCTCTCTCCACCATCGCCTGCTGAGGCAAATAAAATAAATATAGGGTTCTAACATTTTGCCATGTTAGAACCCTTATTCATTGTCAATGTTATTTATGTCATCCCGGAAGGTAGCAATGCCGTTTCCGTTCTTAGTACCTCTCTCCCTCGTTGGGGAAGTCCTCGGTCTTCACGTCGGTGATGTACTGGCCGATGGCTTCGGTCATGACTGAGAAGAGGTCGGCATAGCGACGAAGGAACTTGGGAGAGAAACCCTTGTTCATGCCCAGCATGTCGTGGATGACAAGCACCTGACCGTCGGCAGGACCTGCGCCTATGCCTATGACGGGGATGGTGAGTTCCTGGCACACTCGCTGGCAGAGGGCGGCGGGAATCTTCTCCAGCACCAGGGCAAAACATCCGGCGTCCTCCAGGGCATGGGCATCGGAAATAAGTTTCTCCGCCTCGGCATCCTCCTTGGCACGTACGGTATATGTACCATACTTGTTGATGCTCTGGGGCATGAGGCCGAGGTGCCCCATCACGGGGATACCGGCATCGAGGATGGCACGCACGGTGTCTATTATCTCCACGCCTCCCTCCAGTTTGAGGGCATCGGCATGGGTTTCCTTCATGATGCGTATGGCATTGGCAACACCCTCGGTGCGGCTCACCTGATATGAACCGAAGGGCATGTCACAAACCACCAGTGAGCGCCTTACACCGCGTACCACGCTCTTGGCATGATATATCATCTGCTCCACGCTGATGGGCAGAGTGGTTACGTTGCCCGCCATTACGTTGGAGGCACTGTCTCCCACCAGGATGATGTCCATTCCTGCCTGGTCAACGATCTGTGCCATGGTGTAGTCGTAAGCCGTAAGCATGGCAATCTTCTTGCCCTGCTGCTTCATCTCTATGAGTCGGTGTGTAGTAACCTTTCGTGTGTCTTCTACTAAATATCCAGCCATTAGTTTCTTCTTTTATCCTTAAACGCGTGCAAAGGTACAACAATTTGGTGGAAAATAAGTATCTTTGCGGGCATAAAACAAACTATGACGGCATGAATTCCACACTGAACATATACAAGGCTTCGGCGGGTAGCGGAAAGACCTTCACGCTGACCGTGGAGTACATCTACCTGATGGTGCGCCCTCAGGCCGAGGAGGAATACAGACACACGCTGGCGGTGACTTTCACCAACAAGGCTACGGCCGAGATGAAGAACCGCATACTGCAGCACCTCTACGGCATCTGGAAGGCACTGCCCAGCAGCAAGGGCTATGTTGGCAAACTGATGGAGAAACTCGGCGGCAACGGCTATGACATGAGCCTGGAGCAGTTGCGCGAAAGAAGCGGCGAGGCACTGAGCATGATACTGCACGACTACAGCCATTTCCGTGTGGAGACGATAGACAGTTTCTTCCAGAGCGTACTGAGGTCGCTGGCCAGGGAACTGGGACAGAGTTCCAAGATGCAGGTGGACCTGAATGACACTGAGGTGCTGGAACTGGCCGTGGACCGCATGATTGACTCGCTGGACATAGACAATACACTCAGAAAGATAGTGGTGCAGTACGTTACGGACGAACTGGACGAGAACGGCAGGTGGAACATACAGGCCTCTATCAAGGACTTTGCAAAGTGCATCTTCAAAGAGGACTTCATGCAAAGGAGCAACGAGGAGCGCGACACCATTTCCGACTACGCCAAGGTGAGGCAGTTCCGCACCGAGATGAAACGTCTGATGGAAGAGGCTACAGAAGAATTGAAGGCACAGGCAGGGAGCATGCTCGGGGACGTACAACGCACCTGCACACCGGAACTGGTGGGCAAGAGACTGCCGTCGCCGGCAACGTACCTGCTGAACATCCTCAAGGAAAAAGAGAACAGGCAGGTGACCAAGGGCAAGACCTTCAATGAATTCCTGGAGGACGGTTCGGTACTGCTGCTGACAAAGTACAGGAGCGATGCCTCTGCCTGCTCGGCAATGCATGCGCTGAGCGACAGGTTCTGCAAGTTCCTTGAAATGGAGAAGGAACTGAACCGCAAGTTCAACACCGCCAAACTGGCCAGAAACTATACCAACCAACTCCAACTCCTCTCACGCATAGACGAGATAGTGAGGGACATCAACGAAGAGAGGGAAACCTTCCCCCTGTCGCGCACACCCACCCTGCTCTCTCGCCTGATAGACGGTCAGGACAATCCCTTCGTGTTCGAGAAGATTGGCACCGTGTTGAGGAACATCATGATAGACGAGTTCCAGGACACGAGCCGCCTGCAATGGGACAACTTCCGAGTGCTCCTGTTCGAGAACCAGGCACTGGGCGGCACCGACCTCATAGTGGGCGACATAAAGCAGAGCATCTACCGCTGGAGGGGCGGAGAATGGAGCCTGCTGAGCAACCTGGCCGACAATATGGGAACGTGGAACCCGCGCACCGAGACGCTGGACACCAACTACCGAAGCGAGCACCGCATCATAGACTTCAACAACCGCCTATTCCCCAAGGCGGCACTACTGCTGGACAACATAGCGCCTGATGCCAGGTTCCGCATAGGAGGTGAAGGGGGAATATATGCCGACGTGGTGCAGAAGACCTCGCCCGGCAAGGTCAGGGACCCCAAGGGATTCTGGAGCGTGTCCCTTCGCATCAAGGGCACAAAGACCAACGGACACCCCGTGCTCACCAGCGAAGAGGAACAGGAGTGGATGTACGGCGACATGCTACGCCAGATATGCTCCCTGCACGATGCAGGCCTGCCCCTGGAAAAGATGGCCATACTTCTGCGAAAGAACAACAATACCACCTCCATACTTGAATACTTCGAGCAGCACGCCCCCGAGGGCATACGCATAGCCAGCGACGAGGCCTACCTGCTGGGCAACAGTTCCATAGTGACGATACTCATCTCCGCCATGCGCATACTCATAGAGGACTACGAGGCAAAGCCCCTGCCCTACCACCAGTTCCTGATGCACTACATGCCCAGGATAAAGAAGGCGGACCTGAGCATGGACAACATCATGCGCACCAATGCCATGGACCTGCTGCCGGCCTTCCTCACCGAGGAGCGAGACAGGCTCAAACAGATGCCTCTCTACGAACTGGTGGAGGAACTCTACCGCAGGCTTGACCTGAAGGAACTATCCGAACAGGAGGCCTACCACTATGCCTTCCTGGACACGGTGCAGACATACCTGAGGGACAACCCCAACGACCTGCATTCCTTCCTGAACGAATGGGACACCACCCTGCACAAGCAGGCCATACCATCGGGCAAGCAGGAGGGCATAAGGGTGCTGACCATACACAAGTCCAAGGGACTGGAGTTCCACACCGTACTGCTTCCGCATTGCGACTGGAACCTGGAGAAGGACATGGGCGACACCCTGTGGTGCGAGGCCGAAGACGGACACGAGGAATACAACACTCTGGGCAGAATGCCGGTGGCAAAGACTGGTGTCATGGCCAAGTCATACTACCAGGGACGATACCACGAGGAACACCTGCAAAGCCGCGTGGACGAACTGAACGCCCTGTATGTGGCACTGACACGCGCCTCGTGCAACATGTACATCTGGGCCTCGTACAACGGCAAGAGCGTGGTGGAGACACAGGAGGTGGGAAACCTGCTGAACGATTGCCTGAACCCCAAGGGAGAATACACCGATGGAGTGTGGCACGGGCAGGAGGGCACTCCCATCACCGCGGTGGAACAGGAGAAGGCAAGCGACAACCGCATGCTGCCCGACTTCAGCCCCCACATCGTGAAGATGCAGAGTTACAAGGCACGGCTGAACTTCCGCCAGAGCAACGAGGCAAAGGAGATGTTCGGACACAGCGACGAGGCACGCTCGCTGGGCGTCCTGTACCACAATGTGATGGCCGAAATCAGGGATGCCGCCGACATTGTCCAGACCTTGGAAAGGAACCGCATGAAAGGCATGCTCACACAGGAGCAGCACGACGAACTCCTTGGATATCTGGAACAGACAAGGACCGACGAACTCGTGGCCTCGTGGTTCGACCCCGATAACCATGTCTTCGCCGAATGCGAGATACTGGACCCCACGGCACGCAGGAGCAACAAGCGCGACCAGCGCCCCGACCGCATAGTAATGAAGGACAGGCGGATAACGGTAATCGACTATAAGTTCGGTGACGAGCACGACAACTACAAAGGGCAGGTGAAAAACTACATGCGACTGCTCCGCAAACTTTATCCCGGGCACAAAGTCGTAGGGTATCTGTGGTATGTGAAAAACGGTAGGACAGAAGAAGTATAGGAGGAAACGATGGAGACAAGCAATAAAGACAACTGGAGGGAAACGACATTCCTGGCCAACGTGGCCAAGGACCTGATGGTGCGTTTCGGCAAGGACATGACCAACGTGACGGTGGTGTTCCCCAACAAACGCGCACGCCTGTTCATGAACGAGGAGTTCCTTGCCCTGACCGACACCCCCATGTGGGCACCCGAGTATGCCACCATAGCGGAACTCTTCGGACGCATCGTGGGCGAGAACGTAATGGAACCCATCCCTGCCGTATGCACCCTATATAACATATATAAGGAGCTGATGGGCGACAAGGCCGAGACACTGGACATGTTCTGGGGATGGGGCGAGATAATAATCTCCGACTTCGACGACATAGACAAGCATCTGGTGAATGCCGATGCCCTCTTCCTCAATGCAAAGGAACTGGGCGACATGGAGAGCCTGGACTTCCTCACCGACAACCAGCGGGAGGCTCTGGAGCAGTTCTTCGGCAGTTTCCAGGGCGAACACAGGACACGCCTGCAGGAGCGCTTCTCCGAACTATGGGGCATCATGCCCGAACTCTACCACAAGTTGAAGGAGAGCATGCCCCAGGGCACACAGCCATACCAGGGTGCCTTGGAGCGCAAGGCCGTGGAAGGCAAGGAACTGCTTCACCGCCTTGGAGAAGAGAAGACGTTTTGTTTCGTTGGCTTCAACATGCTCAGCGAGACGGAGAAGAAACTGATGTCCTATCTGCAGGACCGCGGACAGGCGCTCTTCTATTGGGACTTTGACAGGATGTATCTGGAGAACCGTGCCTTCGAGGCTGGCGACTTCATACGCGAAAACCTGCTCCGTTTCCCCAATGCCCTGTCGCATGCCGGCATCTACGACAACCTGCGGCACAAGGCCGGAGTGACCTTCGTGTCCACCAGTACGGACAGCATTGCCACACGCTACATACCCGAGTGGCTGAAGGACCACCTTACCACGGAAGAGAGGGAGACGGCACTGGTTCTGTGCGATGAACAACAACTTCAACCCGTGCTACATGCCATACCTGATACTAAGGAAGATAATAAAGAAGATAACGAGGAACACGTTAAAGAGGAGATGCCCAATGGCACTCCAGCCGACGTGAACATCACCATGGGCTATTCCCTGACAGGTACGCCCATATACAGCCTGATGCTTGCCCTCATAGCATTGCAGACAGAAGGGTGGGACGAGAGCAGGAAAAGGTTCAGACTCCCGTTCCTGAGAACGGTCAATTACCACCCCTACTCCAAGTTCATGGAGAAGGAACAATGGGAACGCAGGACAGACCCCTCCGACATACCGGCACTGGTAAGATACCTGCTAGGAGTGCTGACCTCCCTGGCGGGAAAGATGCAGGACGATAACCTCTTTGACGATGTGCTGATGGTGGAGAGCCTCTTCCAGACACACCGTGCCTTGCGCCAGTTCCACGACATTGCCGCGGCATCTGACGCTGCCCTGCATCTGCACCCCACCACGCTGAGACGCCTCCTGCGCAGGATTCTCGGAAGCCAGAGCATACCTTTCCACGGAGAACCGGCACAGGGTTTGCAGATTATGGGTGTGCTGGAGACGAGGTGCATTGATTTCAGGAACCTACTTATGCTTAACGTGGGAGAAGGCTTCCTGCCCAAGAACGGTGCCGACAACTCGCTCATACCCTACACTCTGCGAACGGGATTCGGCCTTACCACCGTGCGACACCGCATAGCCGTGTTCGCATACTACTTCTACCGCCTGATACAAAGGGCAGAGCACGTCACCTTCATCTACAACGAGAACACGGCCGGCAACGTGCGTCACGAGATGAGCCGTTTCCTTCGTCAACTTCAGGCGGAGACAGACATACCCATCCGTTGCCTGCGCCTGGAATCCGAACAGGAGTGCCTGTTCACCGCACTGGACACCATAGCAAAGGACGGGGACATTATGCAGGCCCTTTACACAAAGTACGACCTGAACACAAATCCCGAGGCCAAGCCCCTGAGCCCCTCTGCCCTGAACCGCTATCTGGACTGCCCCATGAAATTCTATCTGTCCAGCATCTGCGGCATACGCGTGGAACCCGACCCCGAAGACGGAGTGGACGCACGAATGATGGGCAACATCTTCCACAACTCGGCAGAGAGGATATACCGCGAAATCATGTCGCACTCCGGAAGCAATGTCATCACCAGGGAACAACTCTCGGCATACACCACGGACAAGGGAAGCCGTCTGCAACCCATCATAGACGAGCAGTTCCAGATAGATGCCGGCATTACCGAGTTCCGGGGCGAGAACATACTGATACGCGGTGTGGTGGAGCGATACCTGCTGAACCTCCTGCGCTGGGACGAGCGCCATGCCCCCATCGTCATGGAGGCCATGGAAGAGGACGTGGCCATGCAGATGGAAGTGGACGTGGACGGACAGAAGGTTTCCGTGCTGACCGGCGGACGCGTTGACCGCATGGACATACTCAAGGACGAAGACGGCAAAGAGTATCTGCGCATACTTGACTACAAGACCGGTTCGCACGAGAACTCGGCAAAGACCTTCAAGGGCATCTTTTCGCGCGACACCAGGCATGCCGGCTACTATTTCCAAACCTTCCTCTATGCCCTGGTGACAAGACACAGGAAGAAGCCGGATATGCCGGTGAAACCCGTACTCTTCTACACCGCCAAGGCAGGTAGGCAAGACTACGACCCCACCCTGCACATCGGTTCGGAGGACGGAAGGAACTCCGGCAGCCCCGTACCCCTGGGAGCAGTGGAAGACATATCGCTATATGAGGCAGAGTTCGAAAAGGAACTACACGAAGTAATCCGCGAGATATTCTCTCCGCAAACTCCATTCTGCAAGACAAGTTACCTCGAGGGATGCAAATATTGCGACTTCAGGCAACTCTGCAACAGATAGGCTCCCCCACTCCCTGGCAACACCCTCATCCGGTCTCCCGAACAACACGCAAAGGCCTCCCGGACAACAAGGAAGCGTCCTCCCGAGTGACACGCACTTGTTGTCCCGGGTGACGCGGACGTGTTGTCCGGGAGAACGTTTTTCACGTCGTGCCGGAGACATAACCAGGCACTTCCGACGCCTTTTTAGCACCTTATTTAATATATAAGAGCGATATGTTGACGTATGTGCGTATTTTTTTGTAATTTTACGGCCGAAATATAAAAACACCAAAATAAGATGCTTACATTAAAACTGATTACAGAAGAGACCGAGCGTGTGATTGCCGGTCTTGAGAAGAAACGTTTTGCCGGTGCACGTGAGGCCATCGCAGAGGTGATGGAGACAGACAAGAAGCGCCGTGCCGCACAGACACAGTTGGACAAGAACCTGTCCGATGCCAAGAAACTGGCGGCTGAGATTGGCGGCCTCATGAAGCAGGGCAAGAAGGAGGAGGCCGAGGCCGTGAAGGCTAAGGTGGCCGAAATAAAGACCGCCAACGAGGCTCTGAAGGCCGAGATGGAGAATGCCGAGAAGGAACTGACAACGAAACTCTGCCAGATACCCAACATTCCATACGACGAGGTGCCCGAGGGTGCCTGTGCCGAGGACAACTGGGTGGTGAAGTCCAACCTGAAGGAGTGTGTCCTGGGTGTGGACAAGGTAGGCAACTGGGATGCCAACCCCGATAGCGACGAGGCACTCCTCCCCCACTGGGAACTGTGCAAGAAGTACAACCTGATAGATTTTGACCTGGGCGTGAAGATTACCGGTGCCGGCTTCCCCGTGTACCGCGGCTTGGGTGCAAGACTACAGCGTGCTCTGATAAACTTCTTCCTGGACGAGGCACGCAAGAGCGGATACGAGGAGGTGATGCCTCCCACCGTGGTGAATGCCGCCAGCGGATACGGTACAGGCCAGTTGCCCGACAAGGAGGGACAGATGTACCATTGCGGACTGGACGACCTCTACCTGATTCCCACGGCAGAGGTGCCCGTAACGAACATCTACCGCGATGTCATCCTGGACGAGAAGGAACTGCCCGTCAAGAACTGTGCCTACACACAGTGCTTCCGTCGCGAGGCCGGTTCGTACGGCAAGGACGTGCGCGGACTGAACCGTCTGCACGAGTTCTCCAAGGTGGAGATCGTGCGCATTGACACTCCCGAGCACTCTGCCGAGAGCCACAAGGAGATGATTGCACACGTGGAAGGCCTGCTCCAGAAACTGGAACTCCCCTACCGCATACTGCGCCTTTGCGGTGGCGACCAGTCCTTCACCAGCGCCGTGTGCTACGACTTCGAGGTATACAGCCAGGCACAGAAGCGTTGGCTGGAGGTAAGTTCGGTGAGCAACTTCGACACATATCAGGCCAACCGCCTGAAGTGCCGCATACGCCGCGCCGCCGACAAGAAGACCGAGATAGCACACACACTGAACGGCTCCGCACTGGCTCTGCCCCGCATAGTGGCCGCATTGCTGGAGAACAACCAGACGGAAAATGGCATACGCATTCCTGCCGCACTGGTGCCCTACATGGGATGCGAGACAATCGACTGATACATTGCATAGGCATAATCCGAAACTCAGAATAAAACGATTCAACACTTTGTGCGACAAAGCACAATACTAACCAACGAAAAGATGAACAAGATAGTCAGCAAAGTACAATATAGCGAAAAGGTATTCCGCCTGGAAGTGGAAGCACCGCTCATAGCCAAGGCCCGCAAGGCCGGACACTTCGTTATCGTCCGCGTGGGCGAGCAGGGCGAACGCATGCCCCTGACCATTGCCGGAGCAGACACGGAGAAGGGCACCATCACTCTGGTGGTACAGAAGGTGGGACTTTCGTCCACACGCCTGTGCGACCTGAACGTGGGCGACGAGGTGACCGACATCGTAGGTCCTCTGGGCAAGGCCACACACATTGAGAACTTCGGCACCGTGCTCTGCGCCGGTGGCGGTGTGGGTACCGCTCCCATGCTCCCCATCATACAGGCACTGAAGGCTGCCGGCAACCGTGTGATAAGCGTTATCGCCGGCCGCAGCAAGGAACTTATCATCCTGGAGGACGAGGTGCGTGCCGCTTCCGACGAGGTAATCATCATGACCGACGACGGTTCCTATGGCAAGCAGGGCGTGGTCACCGTGGGCATGGAGGAAGTAATCCAGCGCGAGAAGGTGGACAAGTGCTTTGCCATCGGTCCTGCCATAATGATGAAGTTCTGCTGTCTGCTGACCAAGAAGTACGAGATACCCACTGACGTGTCCCTGAACACCATCATGGTGGACGGTACGGGCATGTGCGGTGCATGCCGCATCACCGTGGGAGGAAAGACACGCTTCGTTTGCGTGGACGGTCCCGAGTTTGACGGCCATCAGGTGGACTTCGACGAAATGCTGAAGCGTGCCGGTTCCTTCCGCCGTGTGGAGCAAGAGGAGATGAGCCATCTGGACGCTCCCATCCAGTGCAAGGCAGAGACCACCGTCATTGCCGACGAACTGCTCTCACGCGAGGCAAAGGACATGGACATGGAAACTCCCCTGGAGGTCCTGACCGACCGCAAGGCCGAGTGGCGCGAGGAACTGCGCAAGAGCATGAAGGGCAAGGAGCGCTCAGAGATAGAGCGCGTGAAGATGCCCGAACTGGATCCCGTATACCGTGCAACCACCCGCACCGAGGAGGTGAACACGGGCCTTTCACGCGAGCAGGCCATCACCGAGGCAAAGCGCTGTCTGGATTGCGCCAACCCCACATGTATGCAGGGTTGTCCCGTGAACATCAACATACCTTCGTTCATCAAGAACATAGAGCGTGGCGAGTTCCTCAATGCAGCCCGTGTGCTGAAGAGCACCTCTGCCCTGCCTGCCGTGTGCGGACGTGTATGTCCCCAGGAGAAGCAGTGCGAAAGCCAGTGCATGCACCTGAAGATGGGTCACCAGCCCGTGGCCATCGGCTATCTGGAGCGCTTCACCGCCGACTTCGAGCGCGAGAGCGGACATATCTCCCTGCCCGAGGTGGCTCCAGCCAACGGCAAGAAGATTGCCGTCATCGGTTCCGGTCCTGCCGGCCTGAGTTTTGCAGGCGACATGGCCAAGTATGGCTATGACGTTACCGTGTTCGAGGCTCTGCACGAGATTGGCGGCGTACTGAAGTACGGTATTCCCGAGTTCCGTCTGCCAAACAAGATTGTGGACGTGGAGATAGACAACCTGCGCAAGATGGGTGTGAACTTCGTCAAGGACTGCATCGTGGGCAAGACCATCTCCGTGAAGGAACTGGAGGCCGAGGGCTACGAGGGCATCTTCGTTGGCTCAGGTGCAGGTCTGCCCAACTTCATGAATATTCCGGGCGAGAACTTCATCAACATCATGTCGTCCAACGAATATCTGACACGTGTGAACCTGATGGATGCCTCCAACCCCGACACCGATACTCCTATCAACCCTGCCAAGAGCGTTATGGTGGTGGGTGGCGGCAATACAGCCATGGACTCCTGCCGTACGGCAAAGCGTCTGGGCGCAGAGAAGGTGTACATCGTGTACCGCCGTTCCGAGGCTGAGATGCCCGCACGTCTGGAGGAGGTGAAGCATGCCAAGGAAGAGGGCATCGAGTTCCTCACCCTGCACAACCCCTTGGAATATCTTGCCGACGAGACGGGTGCCGTGCGTGCCGTGGTGCTCCAGAAGATGGAACTGGGCGAGCCCGACGCATCAGGCCGCCGCTCTCCCCAGCCCATTCCCGGCGCAACGGTGACCCTGGACATCGACCAGGCTATCGTGGCGGTAGGCGTTTCTCCCAACCCCATCGTCCCCACCTCCATCGAGGGTCTGGAACTGGGCCGCAAGAACACCATTGTGGTGGGCGAGAACATGCAGACAAACCTGCCCACCATCTTTGCCGGTGGCGACATCGTGCGTGGCGGTGCTACGGTTATCCTGGCCATGGGCGACGGCAGACGTGCCGCACTGGCAATGCATGAATACTTGACAAAGTAAACATCTAACCACTTCAAACCTTTGACATGAAGAAGACCATCATATTCTCACTTCTCATCCTTCTGGCACTGGGCGCATCTGCCCAGCGCAGAAGGAGAGCAAAGACACCGCCTGCACCAACACCGGAAGAACTGGCGGAAATGGCACGGCAGGAGAACTACGAACGCAAACTCTTGGTGACAGAGCGTGTTACGTTCATAGACTCAATACTGCTGAAAAAGAACGAGGTAATGGACTTTCTCTACCTGGGTAGCGAAAGCGGAAGCATTGCCACTTGTGCTGACTTCTTCAAGGCAAAGGACAAGGACACACTGGACTGCACCCTGTTCCGCTCGCAACTGGGCGACAAGATCATCTATGCCCAACCCGACACCAGTGCCGTCCTGCACCTCTATGCCAGCGAAATGATTGGTCAGAAATGGAGCGAACCTGTAATGTTGCCGGGACTGGAGGACACCCTGAGCCAGAACTATCCGTTCATGCTCTCGGACGGTACCACATTGTACTATGCCTCAAAGGGTGAGGAGAGCCTGGGAGGATACGACATCTTCATGACACGATGGGATTCGGACAGCCAGCGGTTCTTCAAACCGGAGAACATAGGCATGCCTTTCAACTCCCAAGCAAACGACTATCTCTACCTGGTGGATGAGTATAACCAACTCGGATGGTTCGTGACCGACCGCGGACAGAGTGCCGACACGGTGTGCGTATATTGCTTCATACCAAACGAGACACGCAAGATTTACGACACCAGTACCATGGGACGCGACACGCTGGTGGCTCTGGCAAACATCAGCAGCATACGCGACACATGGACCGACCAGGAACATGTGAAGGAGGGCCTGACACGTCTTGCCACGCTCCGCAACAATTCCCAAAAGAAGACAAAGTCGCACTTCCTTTTCATAGTGAACGACCGCATCACCTACACCACCATTTCTCAGTTCCGGCACGAGGAAAGCCGCAAACTGGCCTGCAAATGGCAGAAGATGGTGGAAGAACGCAATCAGACATACGAGAAACTCGAAGGACTCAGACGACAATACTCCATGGCCAAACCCGAAAATAGGGCCAAACTGGCGGCAAGGATACTGCCTCTGGAACAGAAGTACGAGAAACTCATTGCCGACGTATACGCACTGGAAAAAGAGATACGCACGTTCGAGCAGAGATAAGTACGCCCTACCCTATCCTCTAACACCCTAAACACACACATACCATGATTTATCCGCCATCCGAACTTATCATAAACGCCGACGGTTCTGCATTTCATCTGCACATCCGTCCGGAACAACTGGCAGACAGGGTAATCCTCGTTGGAGACCCTGGACGTGTGGAAACGGTTGCTTCGCATTTCGATTCGCAGGAATGTAACATATCCTCACGCGAATTCCACACCATCACCGGCACATACAAGGGCAAGCGCATCACCGTACTGTCCACGGGCATAGGATGCGACAACATAGACATTGTTGTTAATGAACTGGATGCCCTGGCAAACATAAACTTCGAGACACGCGAGGACAACCCCACCTTCAGGCAACTCACCCTGGTACGCATAGGCACCTGTGGCGGTCTCCAACCCGAAACTCCGCTCGGCACATTCGTGGCCAGCGAGAAGAGCATCGGTTTTGACGGACTGCTCAACTATTATGCCGACCGCGACAAGGTGTGCGACCTCGAACTTGAGGATGCCTTCCGCAAGCACATGAACTGGTCTCCGCAGAAGGGTGCGCCCTATGTGGCTACGGCAGATGCCGGACTCCTGGAGCAGATTGCCTCCGGCGACATGGTACGCGGCATTACCATTGCATGCGGAGGGTTCTATGGTCCTCAGGGCAGAAGAATCAGGATGGAAATCCAAGACCCCGGACAGAACGCCAAGGTAGAGGCCTTCAGATACCGCACCGATGACAAAGGAAAGGTTCGGGAGATGAAAGTCTGCAACTTTGAAATGGAATCCTCTGCCCTGGCAGGACTTGCCTCCATCCTCGGACACCGTGCCATGACGTGCTGCATGGTTATTGCCAACCGTCATGCCCAGGAAATGAACACGTCCTACAAGAATACCATAGACAACCTCATATCTATGGTGTTAGAGAGAATATAAGCCTCCCCATACAACAGGCATACACCTTATATAATATATATATATATGTCTACCATCTGCGCACCTGCCACGGCTCCGGGTGGAGCAATGGCCATCATAAGAGTATCAGGACCCGAAGCCATTTCGATAACGTCACGCATCTTCTCCAAAGACCTCACCGAGGCAAAGGGTTACACCCTGCACTATGGCTATATCCGTACCCCATGGAGTGAGTCCGATGAAACTGCCCGACATAGCGAAACCCATGCGAAGGCAGATGCAATCATAGATGATGTTCTGGTATCTGTTTTCCGTTCCCCTCACTCTTATACTGGCGAGGACAGCACAGAAATATCTTGTCACGGAAGCCGTTACATCGTCCAGAAGATTATCGAGGCGCTCATACAATCTGGAGCACGCATGGCCACACCGGGCGAGTTCACCAAGAGGGCCTTCCTGGCAGGAAAGATGGACCTTTCCCAAGCAGAAGCAGTGGCCGACCTCATTGCCTCAAGCAGCGAGGCCACCCACCGCATGGCCATGTCTCAAATGCGTGGAGGCTTCTCGCGCGAACTGGATACACTCAGGGAACAGTTGCTACACATCACATCCCTCCTCGAACTGGAACTCGACTTCTCCGACCACGAGGACATTGAGTTTGCCGACCGCGCCCAACTAACCGAACTCACAGACGCTCTCTACAAACACATACAACGCCTTACGGATTCCTTCCGCACTGGCAATGCCCTGAAGACTGGCATCCCTGTGGCTATCATCGGTGCGCCTAACGTAGGCAAAAGTACCCTCATGAACGCTCTCGTGCACGATGAGCGTGCCATCGTTTCTGACATCCAGGGCACTACGCGCGACCTCATTGAAGACACCATACAGATAGAAGGCATCACCTTCCGCTTCATAGACACCGCCGGCATACGCAAGACCACCGACCGCATTGAGCAGATGGGCATAGAGCGCTCCCTGCAGGCAGCACGCAAAGCGGACATCATCATCCTGCTCACCGAACCCAACAAGCACTTCCCCGACATCCGCATCCCCCACTCTCCCGAAACTCCGGATCTTCCCATCGTCCTGCGTGTCATTAACAAGAGCGACCTTGTCATGCCCAACTCCTCCTTTCTCTATCACCGCAAGCAAAAAAATCAGGACATCTACATATCGTCCCAAACAGGAGCAGGCATGCCCATCTTACTTAGCACCCTGGTAAGTTCCGCCCATCAGGTCCTTTCCGTCAATCAGGGCAACGACGCCACCATCGTCACCAACCTTCGTCATTACGAAGCCCTCCATCACGCCCTCGAAGCCGTTGCCCGTGTCCGTCATGCCATAGCCGACAACATCCCCGGTGACCTCATTGCCGAAGACCTCCGCCAATGCCTCCACCACCTTGCCGAAATCACCGGCGGCGAAATCACCTCCGACGCCATCCTCTCCAACATCTTCAAAAACTTCTGCATCGGAAAGT
>JAGAQH010000004.1 GCA_017622815.1 Bacteroidaceae bacterium
CAAGTTTCAAGTTTCAGGTTTCAGAGTTTCAAGTGTCCACCAACCTTATTCCTCCAAGTAGGGACACGGCATGCCGTGTCCGAAACACCCACTACGTCATCCTTTGCATTGGCGGACACGGCATGCCGTGTCCCTACAAGTTGATGTTGCCCTCTGTAATCCGTCATCTGTACTCTGTACTCTGTACTCTGTACTCTGTCATCTGTACTCTGTACTCTGCCCTCACCAGTTAACGACATAGTGCTGCCTATTCAGGTCCTTCCGTGCAAAGGCGATACCCACATCATAGAGGTCGAAGGTAACGGTGACACGCTCGTCCTCCTTTATCCGTTTCCAGAACCCACGGCACTTGTCCTTGTCTTTCAGCACCAGCATTGTCCCCTCGCCCACATGAGAGAGGGCCTCTTCGTCTTTGCCGTCCACGAAGACCATATCCGCCACGTCCTTAGTACCACGGGGCAGTATTCTCACGCCATTGTTCCCGTATTGGCAGGCCTCCCGCAATGCTTTGTCAAGTCCTTCACAATACATTGTTTGCGGGCGATGATAGTTGGACAACCTGAAAGCCAGATGTCTCAGGCTCCTCACCCTCCACTTCTGCCACCAGTGCAAGTCCTTGTCCATCTCCGTGTAGGCATAATATTCCTCCTTGTTGTACAGCACATTCGTCACAAGGTCAAAGGCAAACGGCGAGTGTACTCCGTAGCCCTTTCTCTTGCGGACGCGCATCAACCACACTATGGGACTTTGAAACAACATCATATCTCTCACAAAGATACACAAAAAGAGGAAGCGGAGAAAGAAACAGGGCGACTTTTGTTTTCCAATATGTTAATCTCTGTTAAAAGGACAGCAAATCTAACGCGCGTATATAATAATGTGCGCATAATTCCCTACCTTTGTCCCTCAAAGGGTGCTTTGTATCCGCAAAGGATTGGTGGCAAGGATGCCGCCGCACACACCCAGGAGAGAGAGTGGAACACATTATTTATTATTAAAAGACATCAACAACATTATTAACTAACCTAATTATTAACCAAACAACAAAACATTTATGAAAAAGATTACTTCTTTTTTGATGATGGTTGTATTGTGCTGTGTTGGCGCGTTTGCTCAGGAGTCAGTAGGTACTGAACTCCCCACAGACAAGCTGATTACCATTGGTACAGCACAGGGCGAGATGGTGCCTGGCAAGTGGTACTTCCTGCACAATCCCCGCAACCCCAACCAGAACGCAGAAGCATTCGCAGAGGTTGGCGGAACCATCACCACCGCAGGTGGCTTGGTAACAGACATGGGCCTTGGCTCACATGTAAAGCTGACTGCATCATCAGTAATTGACGAGGTTACAAACCCCGAAGGCGTAAACGCCAACAATTACATGGCAAACCTTGTTCGCTTCGTTGCCGTTGAAGGCGAGGAGGGCGCTTACAACATCCAGTTCGGTACTGGCAACTGGTTGGCAGACGCCCCCGGCAGCGGTACCGTGAACAACAACAACTACATTGCAGGCAACGCAGGTAAGTACAATTTCTACCTCGTAACCATCGGTGGTGTTCCCAACACCGCTGGTCGCTTCGCATGGAACAAGTACAACATGGCTAACCGTGTGGACAACAACGGTGCCGGCGGTACTGTTGTATTCTGGGCTGAAGGTGAGACTACCGGCGAGGACGGTGGCTGGACTACCGACGCCGACATCAAGGGTAACAAGATCTGGCAGATCTACGACATTCTCGTTGTAGGTGAGACCGACGTTTACATGGAGGCCATCAATGCCCTGATCGAGGACTACACCACCATCACCGGATTCCAGGAGGGTGCTTTCATCGACAACCTGCTGGCTGGCCAGAACGTAGGTGAAAAGCCCGGCAACTATCGTCCCGAGGACGTTAACGCATTCATGGAAGTACACAACAAAATCGACGAGCTGATGTACACCATGGAGATGGAAGGCATCGAGGCAATCCAGGCTCTGTACCCCACCGTTGAAGACGTGGAGAAGCTGAACGAGGATTACGTTGGTGCTTACAACCACATGATTGAAAACCGTGTTCCCCTGGCTATGACAGGTGTTAAGCCCGGTTACTACACCTTCAACAGCTGTCTGTTCTGGTATGTCAACAAGAACGACAGCACTTTCTACACTCAGGAAGAAGCTGACTCTGTAAATGCAGAAAGCGGCTTGGTAGAAGGCGACGAGGGTTGGATCAACGCTGGCGACGTCAAGGAAGTTACCACACGTCAGGCTGCCGCTCCCATCAAGTCTCTGTACTCTGCTCCTGCTCAGGGCAACGATGGCGCTATGGCAGATTGGATGGCATGGGGTACCCAGCAGCCCAAGGCTGAGTTCCTGTGGAAGGTTGAGGCCGTAGAGGGCAAGCCCTATGAGTACCGCATGCTCAACGTGGCAAACGGCAAGACCCACGTCAGCATTGGCCAGAGCAGCAATTCAAAACTGGCGCTCAACGACACTGCTACCGTATGCTTCGACTGGAGAAGCAATGAGGAGGCTGTCAAGTATGCCGATGCAGAGGGCAACGAGGTAAACGACACCGTTGTTTCATTCAATATCCGTAGCTCTAACCAGCCCGAGAGCAACTACAACTATCTGCACTGTGGTGGCCACAGCGGTGGTGCCGGCACAGGTGCTTGGATTGTAGGTTGGTCAGACGGCGGTGCCACACGCTGGTACATGGTTCCCGTGGACGAGGCAACTGTTGAAAATTGGATTAACGGTCCCGAGGCTCAGCTCCGCAAGAAGATCGAGAAGGGTGACAGCATCGCTGCAGTATCTCCCTCTCAGATTGAGATTGCCAAGGATATCGAGACTACCATCTACGACACCGACTCTGTTGTAGTAACTGCCGACCAGTTCTACAGCCAGTACACCACTGAGGATGCTCAGACCATTCCCGAGGGCCAGACCGTTTACGACTTCATGCTCGACGGCAAGCAGAGCACATACTGGCACAGTAAGTGGGAGAATGGTGCTGTAAACGCTAAGGTTCACTACCTGCAGATCCACGCTACCGAGACCATGGATGGTCTGTATGCCGTTAAGTTGCAGCGTCGTCCCGTTTCTGGTGACCACATCACCGAGTTGATCGCTGTTGGTTTCGTAGACGAACCCACCGACGAGACAGTATTCGCTGACGGTAAGGAACTGGGTACTCTGAAGTTGCCTCTGACTGCAAATGACGAGACCGTGGTTACCAACACCTTCGATGCTACCGGCATGAACTACGTACGCTTCTACTCTAACTCTACCGCAGCTGCTGCTTCTGGTGGCGGTGCAGGTCATGGCTACTGGCATGCTTCTGCATTCAACGTGTTCAAGGCAAGTGCCGCTCCTCGCTACGAGACCACTCAGTACGATGTCCGCAAGACCGAGGCCGAGGCTCTGGCTGCTGCCGTTGCTACTTGGAACGAGAAGGGCTTCACTGCTGACTCTCTCGATCTCATCGAGGATCCCACCTTCGCTGCTGCTTACGAGGCTCTCGTAGCTGCATACGAGGCTTGGAGCAAGGTTTACGTTGATCCCACAGAACTCCGTAACGTTATTGCTTCTGCTCCTGACAAGAACCTGTTCGTATATGGTAAGAACCCCGGCCAGTGGCCCGAGACACGTTCTGCAAGCAACACTCCCGAAGAGTACCTCGCAGTATTGGCAGAGGCTAATGCCTACAACGCTGCCGGTGCTTACACTCCCGCAGAATCTGAAGCTAAGGTTAACGCTCTTCAGGGCGCTATCGACGGTGTATTCGCTTCTGCCAACAAGATCGAGACTGGCAAGTGGTACCGCTTCAGCTTCGCTACTGAGGAAATGTACGACAACTACGGTTGGAACAAGGATGGTTCTAAGGCTTCTGAAAATGCTGCCGGCATAACAATCTCTCCCGCACTGTGGGGCAAGACACTTGCTGTTGGTAAGACTCTGACATCATACGCTACCTTCGAAAACGAGGAGGGCGAGGTTGACACTGTTGCTACCTACTCTGTTGAGGCTACCGAGGAATGGTTCGAGGGCGACAACATCTGCTTCTTCGAGGACGCTGACTTCAGCGATGGCGAGGATCTGTTCCAGTTCATCCAGGCTACCGATTCTTCTTACATAATCCAGAACAAGGCAAGCGGTCTGTTCGTACGTGCCGGTCATCCCATGACTCTGAGTGCTGTTCCCAGCTACTTCAGCGCCAACCAGGCTATCGGTGCAGGTGCAAACCTGATTGCTTACACCGACGTACTGGGCAAGACCGACGGTGCACACGTTTACATGCACGGCGAGCGCTCTACCAACAAACTGACCAAGTGGGAGGCTAACACCATTGGTTCTAACTCTATGATCTTCATCGAGGAGGTTGAGGCTGTTACTGAGGCTCCCACTACCGAGTACGCCACCAAGCTGTGGCCCGGTAAGGTTTACACCTACACCTATCCCGTTGACGTAACCGTTACCGACGGTGGTACCGCTTACGGTGCTGAGTTGGTTCTCGCCGAGGAGGATACCACTATCGTTCTGAAGGCTATCGAGGCTGAGGTTATCAGCGCAGGTACTCCCTTCATCCTGATTGCTAACCTCGATGGTGAATACATCACCACCGCAGACCGTCTGAAGCAGATTGCATCTGAGATCCTCAACGAGAAGGGCCAGTATGGTCTGAACGAGAAGCTGGATGCCAACACCAAGCTGAGCGACGAGTATGTTCCCGTTTACATGGAGCACGGCATGGAGGTTGACACTGTTGTTACCGAGCTGCTGAGCCTGCGTGGTACTCTGAAGAGCACTACTGTTGAGGCTGGTAAGGGTATCGTTGCAAGCGAGAACGGCTTCAAGCACACTCTCGTTAATACTAATGTAGGTGCTTATGGTGCATGGATTGCTTCTGAATTCGATCCCGAGAGCGCAGACGTTCTGAGCGGTCTGGTTATTGAAGTTGAGGGCAGCATCGACACCGGCATCAGCGAGGTTCTCGACAAGGTTGCCAAGTCTGGTAACATCTACAACGCTGCCGGTCAGCTCGTAGGTAAGGGTAACATCAACACCGTGAACAGCCTGCCCGCAGGTATCTACATCGTAAACGGTGTTAAGGTTACTAAGAAGTAATTACTGATACATAAGGTCTATACCTTATATTATAACGACCGCCCTGCCCCACAAAGGCAGGGCGGTTTTTGTGTGGTATAAGAGGGCAGGCTTAAGGTTTCAAGTTTCAGGTTTCACGTATTAGGTGTCCGCTTACTTTCTCCCCCTGAGACAGGGGGAGTACCCGCAGGGGGAGGGGGTATGATATAAACGGAAAACGGAAAGTGAAATGTGAAATGTGAAATGTGAAATGTGAAAGATACATCATACCCCCTCCCCACTTCGTGGTACTCCCCCTGTCTCAGGGGGGAGAAAGTGGACGGAATATAGATGACAGATAACAGATAACAGAGTACAGATGATAGCTTGTAGGGACACGGCATGCCGTGTCCGCCAAAATAAAATATGGCATCGTGGATGTTTCGGACACGGCATGCCGTGTCCCTACTTGGAGGAATAAGGTTGGTGGACACTTGAAACTCTGAAACTTGAAACTTGAAACCTGAAACCTGAAACCGGGCTCCCAGCCCTCTGAAACCTGAAACCTGAAACTTGAAACCACCTCAAATCCAACAAGCGAGAGAATGACTTACAGAAGCCCTGTTAAGGCTACTGGATAACGCTATCTTTTACGTTTTGGCCTTATGCAATAAGTTTCAAGCCGTTATCCGCATTATAAAATGTGTAAATTAGCAGAAAAAAATGGAAAGAATTTCATTAGGTTTTCCTCAAAATTCATATCTTTACACCGCAAAATGCGTATTGTGTCTATAAAATACACACGAAAACATACGGCACGATTGTCCTGCGGAGGCATATACCTTATATATAATATATATAGGAAACAACATAAGAACATAACTATTAACTAACCTAATTATTAACCAAAACATCAAAACATTTATGAGAAAGATTACATCTTTTCTGATGATGGCCGCGATGTGCTGCGCCAGTGCTTTCGCACAGGAAGTAGGACAAGCCGTTGACACTCAGTTACCTGAGAACAAGCTCGTCCAGATTGGTACAGCACAGGCAGAGATGGTACCCGGCAAGTGGTACTTCCTGCAGAACCCCAGAAACGGCCAGAACGACAGCTACGAGTATTTCGCTGTTCCCGGCGAGAAGCCCAAGAGAGGCGGTCTTGCTGAGGACAGAGGAACTGGCGTAGGCCTTAGCACGCAGACCGACATGGACGCTGCTACCAGCGACGAGGGTGTTTCATCCGAGACATACAAGAGCCGCATGGTACGCTTCGTTGAAGTTGAGGGTGTAGAAGGCGCCTATAACATCCAGTTCGGTACCGGCAGATGGTTCGGCGACGGCGATCCCCTGAACACTGCCACCATCAACCAGAACCAGTACATCGGTGGTCTGGCAGGTAAGTGGAACTTCTACCTCATCCTGAACGCCGAGGGCCAGCCCAACACCGCCGGTCGTTTCGCATGGAACTACTATAACATGCAGAACCGTGTGGACAACAACGGCCAGGGCAACAGCGTTAACTTCTGGAACTCAGGCGAGCTTACTCTGGAAAGTCTCGACTGGAACCAGGTAGACGAGCAAGGCGATGCAGGTATCATCGGTAACAACGTATGGCAGATTTACGACATCATCGTTGTTGGCGAATTGGATGTTTATGAAGAGGCATTCAACGCCATGATCGAGGACTACACCACCATCACCGGATTCCAGGAGGGTGCTTTCATCGACAACCTGTTGGCTGGTCAGAACGTTGGTCTCAAGCCCGGCAACTATCGTCAGGAAGATGTCGATGCATTCATGGAAATCCACAATGTCATTGACGAGCTGATGTACACCATGGAGATGGAAGGTCTCGAGGCAGTACAGGCTCAGTACCCCACCGCTGAAGACGTGAAGGAGTTGAACCAGAAATACGTTGATGCATACAACCACATGATCAACAACCGCGTTCCTCTGGCTATGTCAGGCATCCAGCCCGGCTACTACACCTTCAACAGCAGCCTGTTCTGGTATGTCAACAAGAACGACAGTACTTTCTACACTCAGGAAGAAGCAGACTCTGTAAATAACGAAAGCGGTCTGGTAGAAGGCGACGAGGGTTGGATCAACGCAGGCGACGTCAAGGAAGTTACCACACGTCAGGTTCCCGCTCCCATCAGAGCTCTCTGTGCTGAAGCTTCAACTGCCAGCGATGGCACTACAGGCGAGTGGTTGGCTCACATTCCTCTCAAGCCTGAAGCAAAGTTCCTGTGGAAGATTGAAACAGTTGAAGGCAAGCCCACAGAGTACCGCATGATCAACATGCTGAAGGGCGAAACATTCACCGGCATCAGCCAGAGCACAGCAAACGGCCAGCTGTCAAAGAACGACACCGCTACCGTATGCTTCGACTGGAGAAACGATGCAGAGCCCGTCAAGTATGAAGACCTGGAAGGCAACGTGGTAACTGATACAGTCGTTTCATTCAACATCCGCAGTTCAAGCCAGCCCGCAGACGGTTACAACTATCTGCACTGTAATGGCCACAGCAATGGTGGCGGCGGCCAGAACTGGATTGTAGGTTGGGCCGACGGCGGTGCCACACGTTGGTACATGTCTCCCATTGACGAGGCTACAGCAGAGGAGTGGATCAATGGTCCCGAGGCTCAGCTCCGCAAGAAGATCCAGAAGGGCGACAGCATCGCTGCTGCATTCCCCGCTCAGCTGGAGGTTGCCAAGGATCTGGTTGCCGACATGGACACCACTACAAACGTGGCTAACATCAACACATTCAGCAGCCCCTACCACTGCCCCGCAGAAGGTAACATGGAGCAGCTCTTCGACGGCACCTACAACAATGCCAACAACTTCTGGCATTCTAACTGGCAGAACGGCAATGACTATGCCTACAGCACTACCAACGGTACAAACTACTTCGTGGTAGAGGACGTTGACGGTCTCATTGATGGCGGTCTGGCCGTTATGGTTGCACGCCGTCCCGTGGCTAACGACCACCTGACTCAGCTTACCGTTTACGGTACCAACGATGCTTACAGCCACGATGACGACCTGGCCAACATCAAGGCAGGCGGCGAGGCTCTCTACACATGGACCGAACTCGGCGTCCTGAAGACTCCTTATGGTACAGGCAGTGAGTTCATCGCTTCTAACGCTATCGCATTTGACGGCAAGTACCAGTACTACAAGTTCGTGGCTACAGGTACCACCAACAACCGCGGTTACTTCCACATGGGCGAGTTCGCTCTCTATCCCGCCAAGATCAGCAAGCGTTACGAGACCACTCAGTACGATGTCCGCAAGACCGAGGCCGAGGCTCTGGCTGCTGCCGTTGCCGTTTGGAACGAGAAGGGATTTGCTGCTGACTCTCTCGAACTGCTCGAGGATCCCACCTTCGATGCCGCTTACGAGACACTCGTAGCTGCTGCCGAGGCATGGGGCAAGGTATTCGTTAATCCCACCGCACTCCGCGACGAACTCTCTGCAGCTCCTGCCAAGAACCTGTTCGTATATGGCAAGAACCCCGGCCAGTGGACCGAGACACGTTCTGCAGGCAACACTCCCGATGAGTACCTCGCAGTATTGGACAAGGCTAACGCCTACAACGCTGCCGGTGCTTACACTCCCGCAGAATCAGAGGCTCACATCAAGGCCCTCCAGGAGGCTATCGACGGTGTATTCGCTGCTGCCAACAAGATCGAGACTGGCAAGTGGTACCGCTTCAGCTTCGCTTCTGAGGAAATGTACGAGAACTACGGTTGGGACAAGGCTGGTGCCAAGGCTTCTGAGAACGCTGCAGGCGTCGTAACTTCTCCCGCACTGTTCGGCAAGACCATTGCAGTTGGTAAGGGTCTGGTTACATACGAGACTTACGATAACGCCGAGGCTGCACGTGTTGACACAGCTACCGTACGTTCTATCGAAGCTACCGATGAATGGTACGAGGGCGACAACCTCTGCTTCTTCGAGGACGCTGACTTCAGCGAAGGCGAGGATCTGTTCCGCTTCATCCAGGCTACCGACACTTCTTACATGATCCAGAACAAGGCTACCGGTCTGTTCGTACATGCCGGTCACCCCGTAACTCTGAGTGCTGTTCCCAGCTACTTCAGCGCCAACCAGGCTATCGGTGCAGGTGCAAACCTGATTACTTACACCGACGTTCTTGGTAAGACCGACGGCCAGCACATTTACCTGCACGGCGAGCGTTCTACCAACTACCTGACCAAGTGGAATGCCAGCACTATCGGTTCTAACTCTATGATGTTCATCGAGGAGGTTGAGGCCGTTGCCGAGGCTCCCGCTACCGCATACGACGCCAAGTTGTGGCCCGGTAAGGTTTACACCTACACAATGCCCGTTGACGTAACCGTTAATGAAGGTGCTACCGCTTACGGTGCTGAGTTGGTTGTTACCGAGGAGGACACCACTGTCGTTCTGAAGGCTATCGAGGCTGAGGTTATCAGCGCAGGTACTCCCTTCATCCTGATTACCGACTTCGAGGGTGAATACATCACCACCGCAGACCGTCTGAAGCAGATTGCATCTGAGATCCTCGCCGATAAAGGCCAGTATGGTCTGAACGAGAAGCAGGATGCTAACACCAGACTGAACGACGAGTATGCTATCGTTTCTCTGAACCACGGCATGGAGGTTGACACTGTTGTTACAGAGTTGCTGGCTCTGCGTGGTACTCTGGAGAGCAAGACCGTTGAGGCTGGTAAGGCTATTCTCGCTAAGGAGAACGGCTTCGAGCACACTCTCGTTAACAAGAGCGTTGGCGCTAACACCGCATGGATTGTTTCCGACTTCGATCCTGAGAGCGCAGAGGTTCTGAGCGGTCTCGTTGTTGAGATTGATGGCAGCATCGACACCGGCATCAGCGAGGTTCTCGACAAGGTTGCCAAGTCTGGTAACATCTACAACGCTGCCGGTCAGCTCGTAGGTAAGGGTAACATCAACACCGTGAACAGCCTGCCTGCAGGTGTTTACATCGTAAACGGCGTTAAGGTTACTAAGAAGTAATTACTGATACATAAGGTCTATACCTTATATTATAACGACCGCCCTGCCCCACAAAGGCAGGGCGGTTTTTGTGGGGTATAAGGGGGGGGGAGTTTCAGGTTTCAAGTTTCAGGTTTCAAGTTTCAGGTGTCCACCAACCTTATTCCTCCAAGTAGGGACACGGCATGCCGTGTCCGAAACATCCACGATGCCATATTTTGCTTTGGCGGACACGGCATGCCGTGTCCCTACAAGTTGATGTTGCCCTCTGTAATCCGTCATCTGTACTCTGTACTCTGTCATCTGTTATCTGTCATCTGTATTTCGTCCACTTTCTCCCCCTGAGACAGGGGGAGTACCACGAAGTGGGGAGGGGGTATGATATAAACGGAAAGCGGAAAACTCATCGCTCACCTTTCACCTTTCATAGTTCTTTACATACCCCCTCCGCCCTGCGGGCTCGTCCCCCTGACTCAGAGGGACAAAGTTGGCTGGGGGAGGGGTATGACACAAGGTCAGGTTAAAGTGTTGGCAGTAGGGACACGGCAAGCCGTGTCCGAACACCCATGGTATCATCTTTTGCATTGGCGGACACGGCATGCCGTGTCCCTACAAGTTGATGTTACCCTCTGTACTCTGTCATCTGTACTCTGTCATCTGTACTCTGTCATATGTACTCTGTCATCTGTACTCCCGACAACCCACTTTTGTTGTCCTTGAGAACAGAGGCGAGTCACCGAGGGTGACAGGGACGAGTCACCGAGGGTGACAAGGGCGAGTCACCAAGGGTGACAAGGACGAGTCGTCGGGGACAACATTTCGACCCCTCATCCCGTACTTCTTTCATACACGCTACGAGAGTTAATAGCTATGGAGAAGCCCCATCCAAAAGAGCACGAGTGTTACACCTGAAAGTAACCCCCACCCAACTTTCCTCCCCTAAGTTAGGGCGAGGTGGCGCGAAGCGACGGAGGGGTCTGTAAAAAAGAGCGGTGAGCGCTAAGTTTTCCGTTTTCCGTTTTCACCTTTCCGTTTTAACATCCTCCCCCTCCTGCCTTACCCAACGCAAACACGACGGGAGCACGACACGCCTGACCGGCAGGAAAAACGATTCTCTGCGCTTCACGACATCAATGCGACGGCTTTGCGACGGCAATACGAAAAGACTTCTTTTCGGCCTTTTCCTGCTGTATCTTTGCACTCGGAAACGAAAAACAATGAACGTTCACCAACAGTCGCTTTCCAAAAATGTCTGACTCCTGCCGGAGTAAATCTCGGTTCCACTCCTCACCTCCGGCAGACACAACACACCAGAGGAGCGGAACATATACATTATGGCAATACCTTATTCTCTTACCCTGCGCCACATCCATCCCGGTGAACCCGAAATGGGCAACAAGACCTATGCCACTGCACAGTATGCCGAGATGATGAACCTTGAAGACCTGGCAGAACACATGAGCTCCCACGGAAGCAAGTACGACAAGGGCGACATCATGGCCGTGGCAACGCAACTTACCAGCTGCATCCGCGAACAGCTGCTCCTGGGCAACAAGATAGCTGTGGGCGACCTCGGTTCCTTCTATGTGTGCCTGGTCTGCGATGCCGCCGACAATGCGGAGTCCTTCAGCGCGTCCCTCATCAAGAACGTGAAGGTGCGTTGGGCACCAAGCACTCTGTTCAAGGACCTGATCAACGATGCATCCTTCACCTTCGTGGGGTCCAGAAAGTCGCAAGTCGCCGCACGCAAGGCTGAGCGCGAACGCATCAATGCCATGGCCACCATACAGCCCGGAATGGAAGATGATACCGACCAGGATGGCGGCGAAGGCGAGGGAAGCCTGGGATAAGACAGGCGCATGCGTCAATAGAGTTGAAAAAAAATGAATGTCACATCAGTTTAACAAGACAATTATGAAAAAGACCATTTGGAAAAAGCTCCTCCAGCTTGCAATCACCGTACTCACCTCCATAGCCACCGTCTTCGGTGTCTCCTCCTGTATGGGAGCGGTATAGCACTTCTCTCTCTCTCCGTTATGCGTAGAATATCCCTGATTATCATCCACTGCTCCGGTGTCAGGCCGGAGCAGTCTTCCTCCTCCGCCCGGATACGCGGCTGGCATCGCAGCCTTGGCTGGTCCGACATAGGCTATCACTATGTCATACTTCGTGACGGCACCATAGAACGCGGCCGCCCCGAGGCTGTCCCAGGAGCACATTGCCGTGGGCACAACAGCCATTCCATAGGCATCTGCTACGAAGGCGGACTGGACTCCGACGGACGTCCGGCCGACACGCGCACCGAGGCACAGAAGCGCTCCATGCTTGCACTGGTTGCCGAGTTGAAGCAGCGTTATCCCAAGGCTCTCATCCTCGGCCACAACCACTTCAACCGCAACAAGGCCTGCCCCTGCTTTGACGTCCGTGGCGACGAACTTGCCAGAGTTGGCACATAGGCCCGCAGGCTTGACTACGACAGAGGGCGCAGGAAGGACACAGAAAAGTCCCTTCCTGCGCTATTTCTATATGATTTCACGCATAACGTTTGGTATATACGGAAATTGTATTACCTTTGCATCGCCTTTCCGGGAGCGGATGCCCTTGACATTTCCAGAGCCTCTGTGCCAACGGCAAGACCATAAACATGAAAATAACAGAAATAAGACAAGGAGTTCACAGCAAGACATGAAGCAAAAGTTGATTTTCTTCCTGTACCTTATAGTACTTATACTGCCCAACCTTATCCTTTGCATCACGGAAGCCATGCCTCTCATAGGCAAGATGGCCCTTGTGCTGTTGCCTCTGGGCGTGTACTGGACAGTGCTCGGCATGTTTCCGCGTGTGTCAAGGACCATGTGGTGGATGTTCCCCATTCTGTTTCTCGGTGCCTTCAACATAGTGTTGAGTTACCTTTTCGGCAAGGGAGTGATTGCCGTGGACATGTGGCTGAACCTCACCACCAGCAGTCCCGCCGAGATGGGGGAAATGCTATCCCAGATATACCCCGCAGTGGTGGCAGTGGTGGTGATATACCTTCCCACCCTTGCCTATGCCGCATACGATGTGTACCGCAAGACAACCTATGCCGTCAAGTTCCTGAAACGGCAGATGTGTGCCGGACTGGCAATACTGCTGCTCTCACTGCCCGTCACCTTCATGGCGGCAAGAGAGGGACGGTGGACGGTGCTGGACGACCTTTTCCCCGTCAACGTATGCTATAACCTGCACCTGGCCATAGAACGCCAGTCGCTCAGCCAGGAGTATCTGGAACGCAGCCGCGACTTTGTATTCAATGCCGTGCATACAGACACGGACACCGTGCCCAAGGTGGTGATGCTGGTCATAGGCGAGACAAGCCGTGCCGCCAACTGGCAACTGAACGGATACGGGCGCGAAACCACACCGTTGCTGATGCAGACACCCAACCTGACGGTATTCACCGACTGCATGTCGCAAAGCAACACCACACACAAGAGCATACCCATACTGCTCTCCCCTGCCACGGCAGACAACTACGATGTGCTGTACCACTCCAAAGGACTGCTCGCCGCCTTCAACGAGGCCGGTTTCCATACGGCCTTCATCAGCAACGAACCGCGCAACAAGTCGTTCAACGACCATCTTGCGGAACAGGCTCACGAGGTCCTCTTCCTGCGCGACAGAATGTCGGGGACGCCCATGGACTCGCTCCTGCTGCCGGAAATACAGAAGACTCTGGAGCGCAACCGCGGCAACCTGCTCGTTGTGGTACACACCTACGGAAGCCATAGCACCTACTCCGACCGCTATGAGCGCAACCAGGCACACTTCACTCCCGACGTGGCACTGAAGGCCACAAAGGAGAACCGCGACATACTGATGAATGCCTACGACAACACCATCCGCTATACGGACCGCATGCTGCACTCCATCATAGGATTGCTACAGGCCCAGGACCGCCCGGCAGCCATGCTCTTTGCCAGCGACCACGGAGAAGACATATACGACGACAGCCGCAACCTGTACCTGCACGCATCACCTTGGCCCAGCTACTACCAGTTGCATGTGCCCTTCCTGGTGTGGACGTGCGACATGTACAGAGAACACTATCCCGAACGTGTCTCCATGGTGGAGTCGCGCAAGGACGAACCCATACAGACCGACTGCATATTCCCCACCATCCTCGGGCTGGGAGGCGTAAGCACTCCGTACGGACAGGATTCGCTGGCACTGACCTCAGCCGCCTATATCACCAAGGAAAAACGTACATACCTCAGCGACCACAACGAACCGCTGACCTTAGACCGCTGTCTGGAAGAAGAGGATTTCCAGGCAATGGAGAAAAGGGGACTGCGTACATACTGAGCAAGAAACAACATCTAAACATGAACATACAGGACAGAATAGTCAAAACCATCATCGTCATCCAAGAAGCAGGCCAGGGCCTGACACGCGAACAACTTCAGGCCATTCTCCTCGGCAACGAGACAGAGGAACTGCAGGCTCTGGAACTGGACCAGCTGGAGTCCTTCGGTATCGCCGAAGGCATGGACGAGGAGGACTGGAACTCCATCTTCGACCGCGCCATAGAAGAGGGACTGCTGAAGATAAAGAACCAGAAACAGCATACACTCACATACACCCCTGAGGGAAAGAAGTTCCGCAAGAAACCCAAAGCCATCATCCTTGGCGACGGTACCGATGAGGATGATTACGTGGGCGTTGGCGACGACGAACTGGACGCCGTCATGCGCAACGCACTCAACGAGAAACGCGAAGAGGCGGCAGGACATCTTACCAGCGAACGAAGCAAGAGACAGATAAAACTCATCCGTGCCATAGACCGCAAAATAGCGTTGGACGACTTCGCCGAGAACGAGAATGTGGACCTGAACGACGTTCTGGACGAACTGGAAACCATGCTCCAGCATGGCAAGCGTATGGACATAACATATTTCACCGACGAAGTCCTTGGAAAAGAGGATGTAGAGGACGTGCGCATGAGCATGGGGCCCAATCCCGACATGAATGCACTGCGCCAGGAATGGGGCGACGTTTACAACGAAGAGGAACTCCGCCTACTGCACTACATTTTGTCTTAGATTACAGATTACAGATTACAGAGTACAGAGAATAGAGTATAGAGTATAGAGAAGGTGAAAGGTGAAAGGGGGAGTTCCCGTTTTCACCTTTCACCTTTCCGTTTGTAAAATATCCCCTCCGCTTCGCTCGTCCCAACGTCGCAATGGGGATAACCGTAGGGACACGGCATGCCGTGTCCGCCAAGGCAAAGGATGATACCATGGGGGTTCGGACACGGCATGCCGTGTCCCTACAAGTTAATGTTATCATCTGTCATCTGTACTCTGTACTCTGTTATCTGTACTCCATCCACTTTCTCCCCCTGAGACAGGGGGAGTACCACGAAGTGGGGAGGGGGTATGTAAAAAAACTATGAACGGTGAGCAGTGAGCGGTGAGTTTTCCGTTTACATCATACCCCCTCCCCCTGCAGGTACTCCCCCTGTCTCAGGGGGAGAAAGCAAGCGGACACTTGAAACCAGAAACTTGAAACCAGAAAGCATCCCCCACCAACTTTGTCCCTCTGAGTCAGGGGGCAAAGAGGGTCTTTAGAGGAATGACTGAATGTCATTCTGTGCCCTCTGAGGGTCGCACTCCCCAGTGCGACGTTGGGTAAGGCGAAGCGCGGAGGGGGTATGTAAAGAACTATGAAAGGTGAATGGTGAGCGATGAGTTTTCAGTTTTCCGCTTTCCGTTTATATCATACCCCCTCCCCCTACGGGTACTCCCCCTGTCTCAGGGGGAGAAAGCAAGCGGACACTTGAAACATGAAACCTGAAACCAAATTGCCCCCCAGGAACATCAAGTTCTTACCTCCGGGAAGGAAAGAAAAGGCATCCTCAAAGCAATGAAAAACAGACATAATAACAATAAATGCTAAAACATGAAACAAAAAGAAAAAAAAACGCAATTATTAGAGATATTATCAATATCTTTGCCTCGGCAATAGTATACACAAACGAACAAAACCATGCCTATGAAAAAGAAACTTTTACTTTCCCTGACGGGACTATTGGTGTGTTTGGTTGCATTGGCACAAACACCCACGAGAAACAAGTATTACCGTATCGTGAATGCGAGTTACGGTTCTGTAATCAATGAGAACTGGGGCGAAGGAACCGTATCCTGTATTGCCAAGAACGAGGCAGAACTCAGCCAGGTATGGCAGTACACAGCAGCAGGTGCACTGAAAAACGTGTACACCGGCAAGTACCTGCAGGACCAGCCCAACATGTCTACAACCTTCGTTACGGGAACTGCAGCACAGCCTGTAACCTTCACAAAAAAGAGTGACGGACATCTGACCATCGCCACACTGAACACCCACTACCTGCACTGCGACGGTGCAAGAAACGTGGTATACTGGTGGGATGCAGAAACCGAACCCAGCCACTGGACTGTGGAGGAAGTTTCCCTGACAGCCGACGAGATTGCTGCTGCACAGGAAGAGTATGAGACTCTGACAAGCCTGACAAAGAACGCAAGCAAGTACACTGAGGCCTTGACTATCTTCTTCACCAACGAACTTTGCACAGAACTGAAGGCTGAATATGCTGCAATGGCCGACGATGCTCTGAAGGCAGCCATGGCCGAAGCCGGTCTGCCCACTATGCTGCAGGACATTGCCGTAAAGGTGAAGAACCAGTGGTGGAACGATACCGACAAGAGCAAGTATGCTGACGAGAACATATATGCCAAGGACTTCCGTGTGGCTTCTTACCAGCCCTACTCTGATGCCAACAACTGGCGCGACAAGATGAACACATACGCCCCCAACTTCATGGGTAACCCCACAGGTATCTATGCAGCAAACGGCAAGGAGATTATCCATGTGTTCGTGGGCAGCGATATCCCTGAGGGTTCTACCCTGTATCTGACCCCCGTACGCAACCATGGCCGCATAGGCTCACGCAGCGAGGGCACAGAGTTGAAAAAGGGTTACAATGCCGTTATCGGCACACGTGACAGCCTGGTATACTTTGTAAACTATGTAGTAAATACAATACCTACAACGGATGTCAATGCAAAGACCGAAACTATAGCCAAGATCAGCGACTTCCCTAACCTGGACATCCACATCGAAGGCGGTCAGTGCGTAGGTTACTATCAGAAGCCTGCCGAGAACACTCTCGAGGAGGACGAGAAGTACAAGTACCTCATAAACAACGCCAACGACGGAATGTACTTCATGGTAAAGGGTGCCACTTCACTGTTCTACTTCAAGAAGTACACTTACACCAAGCATTTCTCAAAGACAATCTGGAACAGCATCAACTGGTTTGACCGTTTGCACTTCTGGGAGTTCAGCATTATCGGTGTATTGGACGATGTGGCCAACGGCAAGTGCGAGAACGGTACAGAATTCTCCAAGGCCGCATATCCATTGAACATAAAGGGTGGTGACGCATGGTATCCCACATACTGCAACAACCCCACCATGGCAATGGAAGGTCCTAACGGACAGAACCCCCACGCTACCACATTCTATACCAGCTATCCCGGTGATGGCGGTGTGGAGAGTTCTTTCAATGCCGAGCGTGCCAACTTTGACAACTGGTGTGCTGGCCACGAGCACGGACACCAGATCCAGGGTGCATACAACCTGGAGTCTTGCTCCGAGTCATCTGTAAACCTGCCCTCAAACATCATCACCTACCTGACTGGTTTCCGTCTGGGACGTGGTTGGAACTTTGAGCAGAACTATGCATACGTGGCTGAAAACAAGGTATTTGGTCTACGCGATATCAGCATCACCATGCGTATGTACTACAATCTGTTCCTCTACTACCACATCGGTGGCAAGAAGAAGGACTTCTACCCCACTTTCGTAAAGAGCCTGCGCGAGGATCCCATGGACTTCTCAAGAGACGGCGTACAGTACGAACATCCCGAGTGGGGCGCACCCAGCGGAGGTCATCACCGTGCTGTCAACACATGGATTAAGTTCTACAAGAAGGCATGTGACGCTGCTCAGGAAGACCTGACTGAATACTTCCGTATGTGGGGTTTCTTCGTTCCTTGCGACAAGGAATACTTCGGAGACTATACCAGCTATGCCGTTTCACTGACTCAAAAAGAAATTGACGCTGCTATCGCTGAGGTAAAGGCAAAGGGTTATCCCGAAAACCTGCAGATAATGTTCGTAGAGGACCGTCAGATTCCTCGTGAGCGTACTGATATCTGGGCACACACTGCTACAGGCAGTCAGAAATATAAGCCCACAAACTGGGAAGCATGGTACACAGAAGAACAGTTAAGAGCAGAATATGGCGACGTAGGTGACATCCTTACGTATATTGACGGTAGCGCAAACACCAGTCAGTACACATACATCCTTAGCGGAAACAAGGTTTCTCTGAGCGGTAAAGGCGGTGTTGGCTTCATCGTTTACGACAAGGATGGCAACAACGTGTACATGAGCAATAGATACAAATTTGAGATACCTGCAGAAGTAGCGGCAAACGGCTTTACCATCAAGTGTATCAATGCCGACGGTACAAGTTCTGTAGTAGCCAACGGTGCTGATTCTGCTACCGACGAAGAGAAGCTGGCTATCCTAAAGGCTGCCATTGAGGCTTCAAAGGCTTTCACAAGCCTGGAAGATGCCACAGGCAAGAAGGTTGGTTTCTACAGCAGCGAGGACCTCGCTGTACTGAAGGGCTATGTGACCGATGCCAACACTGCAATAGCAGATAAAAACGTTGACGCATACATTGCACTGGCAGACAACATCAACAAAGAAATCCTGAGACTGCAGAGCGAAAACTGCATGAAGCAGATAATTCCAAATGGCATATATCATATTGCATGCGTACGTAAGGTAAGTGGCGCAACACGTTATCTGTCTGCAACAACAGCTGACGGCTTTGAAACCAAGACCTCAAACAACAACATCAGCCGCTGGGCATTCGTTCCCACCGGAGAGGAGAACGTCTACTACCTGCAGAACAGACAGGCTGGCAAGATGATGGGTGCTATTCTGAATGAGAAGGGTGGCGTTGACAACGTAAAGATGGTAGAGGCAGACCCTGAAGTAGCTTGCACCGTGAAAGTGGAATCGCTGGGTGGCGGTAAGTTTGGCATCAGACCCAAGGACAACACATACCTGAACATGCACAATCAGGGCTACATCACAGTATGGGGAAGCGCCGACGAGGGTTCGCAGTGGTACATCCATGAATACGAGACCTTCGAGGAACTTACCGACGAGAAGATGAACGGACTCGTTGGCATGACAGAGGATCTGATAAACGACGTCTGCGACTACAGCATCACCACTAACAAGTACAACTTGCAGTGTACCGATGCATCACAGCCCGCATACATCTCAACAAACCAGCCCGATAGCGAAAGACCCACCAACCAGATAGAGAAGGCCATAGACGGCAACAGAACAACATTCTTCATGAGCAACCGAAGCAACAACAATGCAACGGAGCCTCACCATCTGAAGGTTGACCTGGGCAGTGGAGTCTCTACACAGTGCCTGAACTTCTACATGTACGGCAACAGCACATGGAACTATGCTACCGCCGTCGACGTATATGCAAGCAACACCAACACTTCTTGGACAAAGGTTGCATCCATCCAGGGAATGAAGGTTGCATATACCAGCGACATGCTCAAGGCAAGCACAAAATACCGTTACTGGAGATTTGACGTTGTTGCCACAACCGGCCAATACACTGACAATTCGGACTATCCCTGGTTTACTGTAAAGGAATTCGAACTCTACGAGAACATCGAGAACATCGAGATGAAGCCCGGCTTCGAGAGCATCACAAAGACGATGATCACAAACTGCAAAAACGGTATCTCCGGTGTAAAGAGCGAGATGGGCAAAACCTTCAGAACCATGCTCGGCGACTACATCGTATGGACAAAGTTGAACAGTTACTACAACAACCTGTACAACAGGGCTTCTGTTATCGATCCCACAGTGGACATCAACGACATAGAGGCTGACGGCAACGCCGACGGCACTATCTACGACCTCTCTGGCCGCAGAGTGAAGAAGACCGACAACGGCATCTACATCATCAACGGCAAGAAAGTTGTAAAGTAGTGAGGACAGAGGACAGAGGACAGATAACAGAGTACAGAGTACAGATAATAGAGTACAGAGTACAGAGTACAGAGTACAGATAATAGAGTACAGATAATAAGATAAGGTGAAAGGTGAAAGGGGGAGTTCCCGTTTTCACCTTTCACTTTTCCGTTTTAACATACCCCCTCCGCTTCGCTCGTCCCAACGTCGCAATGGGGATAACCGTAGGGACACGGCATGCCGTGTCCCTACTTGGAGGAATAAGGTCCGCGGACACTTGAAACGTGAAACGTGAAACCTGAAAGCCCCCCACCACCAACTTTGTCCCTCTGAGTCAGGGGGCAAAGTAGATGGACACCTGAAACCTGAAACCCCCAAGCAAGCCCCCAGCCCACTTTCCTCCCCTAAGTTAGGGGCGAACTGGACCGAAGAGGAAGCGCTAAATGCGCTTCTGTGTCCAAGTGAGGGGAGCACTCTCCAGTGCGACGCGAGGACATTGGCCCGAAGGGCGGAGGGGTCTGTAAAAGATAGAACGGTGAGAGGCGAGAAGTGGCGCTAAGTTTTCCGCTTTCCGTTTACATCATACCCCCTCCGCCCTGCGGGCTCGTCCAACGTCGCACTGGGGAGTGCTCCCCTCAGAGGGCACAGAATGACATTCAGTCATTCCTCTAAAGACCCTCTTCGCCCCCTATCTTAGAGGGACAAAGTGGATGGACACCTGAAACCAGAAACTTGAAACACAAAATCTGCCCCACCTCCCACCCCCTCTGCCATCTGTACTCTGCCATCTGTACTCTGCCATCTGTACTCTGTCATCTGTACTCTGTTATCTGTACTCTGTTATCTGTACTCTGTTATCTGTACTCTGTCATCTGTACTCTATCATCTGTACTCTATCTCCTTCATCTTTAGCATTTCATATGCATGTTGTAAAACATTATATCACAAGAGGAATGCTGTAGTATTCATCCTTTTTTCTTATCTTTACCATGCGTAGTACGCGAATTACACGCGCATTGCGCCCAATAGAGAATACCTAACCATAACCAATTTTTAACCAAAACAACAAAACACTTATGAAAAAGATTACATCTTTTCTTGTAATGATGGTGTTATGCTGTGTCAGCGCCTTCGCCCAATTCGACGAAGCGTTAACTCCAGTTACTGATCTCGAGCAACTGAGTGACGATGCAGTTTACACTATCCACAGTGAAAGAACCTTCCTGTTTTACAGCCCAGCCGTGCCCGGCCAGATTGCATCCGGTAACGGTAAAGTTGTTGGTAATGTAAGTTGGAATCCCTTCGATGCCAACCAGCAGTTCAGCATCAAAAAGATTGAGGACAAGTACTACCTCTACAGCCTTGGTGCAAAGATGTATGTCAACGATGGTGGCGCCTATGGCGAGAATCCTGTGACAGAATTCAAGATTATGACCTCCCTGAGCGAGGAATACCCCTGGTTCCTTGGTCTGGGTAACAATTTCCTGAACTCTCAGGGTGCCGGTCAGACAGACGCCGGTATCGTGATAAACACCTGGGGTGCTAATCAGGCTGCTCAGGAAGATGCCGGTAACCACTACAACATCTATGCAGTGGACATGAGCCAGTTCGACCCCTATCAGATGGCATTTGACGCCCTTATCGAGGACTACAACACAATTACCTCCTACTCGGAAGGTGCTTTCATCGACGAGTTGAGAGAAGGCAAGAATGTTGGCACAAAGCATGGCAACTACCTTCCTGAGAACGTGGAGGCATTCCTGACCATCCACGATAATATCGACAACCTGATGTACCAGATGGAAATGGAGGGCATAGAGGCCATCCAGGCTCAGTATCCCACCGTTGCCGACATTGAAAAGTTGAACGAGGACTACGTGAACGCCTACAACACCATGGTGCAGAACACTGTTCCTCTGGCAATAAGCGGCATCCAGCCCGGTTACTACACCTTCAACAACTGTTTGTTCTGGTACACCACCAAGAAAGATACCGTTCGCTACACTCAGGTAGAGGCTGATTCTATCAATACAGAAAGCGGCCTGGTAGAGGGCGACGAGGGTTGGATCAATGCAGGTGACGTCAAGGAAGTCAACTCTTCTCAGGTTCCTGCCCCCATCAAATCTCTCTACTCCGCTAGCGCTCAGGGCAACGATGGCGCGACGGCAGATTGGATGGCATGGGGTACCCAGCAGCCCAAAGCCGAGTTCCTGTGGAAGGTTGAGGCCGTAGAGGGCAAACCCTATGAGTACCGCATGATCAACGTTGCCAACGGCAAGACACATGTCAGCATTGGCCAGAGTGCAAACTCTAAACTGGCACTCAACGACACTGCTACCGTATGCTTCGACTGGAGAAGCGATGCCGAAGCTGTCAAGTATGCCGATGCCGAGGGCAACGAGGTGAACGACACCGTTGTTTCATTCAACATCCGCAGTTCAAGCCAGGCTGAAAACGGTTACAACTATCTGCACTGCGGCAGCCACAGCAGTGGTGCCGGCACAGGTTCCTGGATTGTAGGTTGGTCTGACGGCGGTGCCACACGTTGGTACATGGTTCCCGTTGACGAGGCTACAGCAGAGGAGTGGATCAATGGTCCCGAGGCTCAGCTCCGCAAAATGATAGAGAAGGGCGACAGCATTGCTGAGGCATTCCCCGCTCAGCTGGAGGTTGCCAAGGATCTGGTCGCTAATCTGGACACAACCGTCAATGTTGCCAATATCGAAACATTCAGCAGCCCCTACCACTGCCCCGCAGAAGGCAACATGGAGCAGCTCTTCGACGGCACCTACAACAACACCGGCAATTTCTGGCATTCTAACTGGCAGAACGGCAATGACTATGCCTACAGCACTACCAACGGCACAAACTACTTCGTGGTAGAAGACGTTGACAAAGCAATCAATGGCGGTCTGGCCGTTATGGTTGCACGCCGTCCCGTGGCTAACGACCACCTGACTCAGCTGACCGTTTACGGTACCAACGACGCTTACAGTCCCGAGGACGATCTGGCCAACATCAAGGCCGGTGGCGAGGCCCTTTACACATGGACTGAGCTTGGTGTCCTGAATACTCCTTACGGAACAGGCAGTGAGTTCATCACTTCTAATGCCATCGAGTTTGAAGGTCAGTACCAGTACTACAAGTTCGTGGCTACAGGTACCACCAACAACCGCGGTTACTTCCACATGGGCGAGTTCGCTCTCTATCCCGCCAAGATCACCAAGCGTTACGCAACCACTCAGTACGATGCCCGCAAGGCACAGGCTGATGATCTGGAGGCTGCTGTCGCTGTTTGGGAAGAGAAGGAATTTGCTGCCGACTCTCTCGCACTGCTCGAGGATCCCACCTTCACTGCCGCTTACGAAGCACTCGTAGCTGCTGCCGATGCATGGGGTAAGGTATTCGTTAATCCCACCGCACTCCGCGACGAACTCTCTGCAGCTCCTGCCAAGAACCTCTTCGTATATGGCAAGAACCCCGGCCAGTGGCCCGAGACACGTTCTGCAAGCAGCACTCCCGAAGAGTACCTCGCAGTATTGGACAAGGCTAACGCCTACAACGCTGCCGGTGCTTACACTCCCGCAGAATCAGAGGCTCACATCAAGGCCCTCCAGGAGGCTATCGACGGTGTATTCGCTTCTGCCAACAAGATTGAAACTGGCAAGTGGTACCGCTTCAGCTTCGCTACTGAGGAAATGTACGACAACTACGGTTGGGACAAGACCGGTTCTAAGGCTTCTGTGAACGCTGCCGACATCGTAACATCTCCCGCACTGTTCGGCAAGACCATTGCAGTTGGTAAGAGTCTGGTTACATACGAGACCTACGATAACGCCGAGGCAGCACGTGTTGATACTGCTACCGTACGTTCTATCGAAGCTACCGAGGAATGGTACGAGGGCGACAACCTCTGCTTCTTCGAGGATGCTGACTTCAGCGAGGGCGAGGATCTGTTCCAGTTCATCCAGGCTACCGATTCTTCTTACATAATCCAGAACAAGGCTACCGGCCTGTTCGTACGTGCCGGTCACCCCGTAACTCTGAGTGCCGTTCCCAGCTACTTCAGCGCCAATAAGGCTATCGGTGCAGGTGCAAACCTGATTGCTTACACCGACGTTCTTGGTAAGACCGACGGCCAGCACATTTACCTGCACGGTGAGCGTTCTACCAACTACCTGACCAAGTGGAATGCCAGCACTATCGGTTCTAACTCTATGATCTTCATCGAGGAGGTTGAGGCTGTTACCGAGGCTCCCACTACCGAGTACGCTGCCAAGTTGTGGCCCGGTAAGGTTTACACCTACACAATGCCCGTTGACGTAACTGTTACCGATGGTGCTACCGCTTACGGTGCTGAGTTGGTTATCGCCGAGGAGGATACCGCTATCGTTCTGAAGGCTATCGAGGCTGAGACTATCAGCGCAGGTACTCCCTTCATCCTGATTGCTAACCTCGAAGGTGAATACAAGACCACCAGCGACCGCCTGAAGGAAATTGCCGCTGAGGTTCTCGCCGATAAGGGCCAGTACGGTCTGAACGAGAAGCAGGAGGCTAACACCAAACTGAACGACGAGTATGCTATCGTTAATATGGAGCACGGCATGGAGGTTGACACTGTTGTTACCGAGCTGCTGAGCCTGCGTGGTACTATGAACGGCATTACCGTTCAGCGCGGTAAGGGTATCGTTGCAAACGAAAACACCTTCAAGTATGCTCGTCTCGATGCCAACGTAAGCAGTTACAGCGCATGGATTGCCTTTGACTTCGAGCCCGATAGCGAGAGCGTAATATCTGGTCTGACTATCAACATCGAGGGTAGCATCGACACAGGTATCAACGAGGTTCTCGACAAGGTTGCCAAGTCTGGTAACATCTACAACGCTGCCGGTCAGCTCGTAGGTAAGGGTAACATCAACACCGTAAACAGCCTGCCCGCAGGTATCTACATCGTAAACGGCGTTAAGGTTACAAAGAAGTAATTACTGACACATAAGGTCTATACCTTATATTATAACGACCGCCCTGCCCCACAAAGGCAGGGCGGTTTTTATTGTGGTATAAGGTTTCAGGTTTAAGGTTTCAGGGAGCAGGTTTCAAGTTTCAGGTTTCAGGTTTCATGCTTCACGTTTCTGGGAGCCACTGCCGTGTCCGCCAATGCGAAAGATGACGTCGTGGATGTTTCGGACACGGCATGCCGTGTCCCTACCGCCAACACTTCGCCTTTGAGCTTTCTATTTTCACCTCCTCTGCCCTCCGTACTCTGTCATCTGTACTCTGTACTCTGTTTCTGTACTCCACCCTCTTTCTCCCCCTGAGACAGGGGGAGTACCACGAAGTGGGGAGGGGGTATGATGTATCTTTCACTTTCCGTTTTCCGTTTATATCATACCCCCTCCGCCTCGCTCGTCCCAACGTCGCAATGGGGATAACCGTAGGGACACGGCATGCCGTGTCCGCCAATGAAAAGGATGATACCATGGGTGTTTCGGACACGGCATGCCGTGTCCCTACTGCCAACACTTTAACCTGACCTTGTGTCATACCCCCTCCCCCTGCGGGTACTCCCCCTGTCTCAGGGGGAGAAAGTAAGCGGAGATCTGAAACTTGAAACACTAAATCTGCCCCACTTCTCACCCCCTCTGCCCTCCGTACTCTCTCATCCGCACTCTGTTATCTGCCCTCCGTACTCTGTCATCTGTACTCTGTACTCTGTACTCTATCATCTGTACTCTCCCCCTTTTAACCTCCCCACCTCCCTTTTCCGCATTCACATTTTCGTTTCTCGATTATTTTTATTATCTTTGCCGTGATTATGAAGCAAAAAAACACTCCAAAGATAAACAAGGCTCCACAAACGACAACAAAAGAGAAGAAACAACCTCTGCTGTTGCCCGTATTGCCATTATTGTTCATAGCCACATACCTGTGGGCGGCATGGTACTTCGGTGATGTACTACGCATGGCACGAGAACGAAGTTTCTGGGTCGCCAGCACAGAGCAGATGGAATTCCTGCTAAGCCAGGAATTCGGTGGACTATGGTACGTGGGCAGACTGATGCTCTCCCTATTCCGCTACCCCTGGATAGGCGCACTGCTCCCTGCAACAATGATAACATGGGGCACTTGGTGCTTAGGCTACGGTATGAGACTGACTGCACGATGGAGATGGATTCAGTATCTGCCGGCTGGAGCATATTTGCTATGGATGGCCTACGAGGGTGTAAATCTTTTCTTTGAACATGAGTCGGGCAAGATACTGGGAATACCCCTCTGTGCAACCATAATCCTGACGATATGGGCAATAATGATTGCCAGTTTCTCCAGGAAGAAGTCACCTGCAATAATAACCATCCCCAAGGATGAGACTGCACAGCAGAACAGGCTGCAACTGCTGATGATCGTGGCAGTCTTCGCCACACATGTAGTTGTAGACAAGGTATGGCGCCCATACACCAGAGTTATAGCAAGCATGAACGTGAGCATGCTGAATAGCGACTGGCAGGGAATGATGGAAACTGCACGCGAGAATGCAGACCTATCCTATCGTCCCATAGCGGCAAACTATGCCATAGCCCTGGTGAACACGAACCAGATTTGCGAACGTCTGTACGACATCCGCATGGACTACGATGCAATGTTCATACACAACCGTAGCAGCGAAGGAATAGTCCAGGAGTTGTCACTATACCAAGAGGACTGCGACTATTATGCCGGTTTCATACAGACCTGCATACATCATGCAATGGAGAGGATAACCATGATAGGCCCTAACATACATTCCATGGAATTGCTGACGAAATGTGCCCTGATGACAGGAGAATGGGAGGTGGCGAAGAAATACCTGCGCATACTAAAGGACGTGCCTTTTGAAAAGGAGTTCGTGGAGAAATACAGCGCATACGTAGGAAAAACAGAGACCGTGAATGCCGACAAGGAGATGGCTTTCATACGCCAGTTAGAGCCAATACACGATTCCTTTGAGAACGAATACCAGCAACCTGTTTTCCTTGGATACAATGCAGCACTGACAGAAGGACGCAGCAAGAATGCACTCATGAACTCGCTGGCGGTGTGCATGTACTCCAAGTCTATGCCTGCCTTCATGATGCGCACTCAGCCGCTGGAGGGCACAATGCCTCCGGAGAACGTGGCAGATGCCCTCTGTCTGATGACATCCAAAGATCCCGACATAATGAGGCGGTTCCCCAACCTGCAGTACAGGCATCAGAAACTAACTACCACACTTGGTGAGATGAAGCCATACATGAAGGACCGCCCCGGCTTCGCACGCGAACTGTTCCCGAAATACAAGGGATATTACCCATACTACTACTTCTTCGGTAACCTGAAAGCAACACGCAAATCCCAGAAGAACGAGGGTTCAAGCACTGCGGGAGTGAATTAAAACGGAAATGTGAAAACGGAAAACGGAAAACAATCAACCTACACAGGAAGCATGGTAGGGACACGGCATGCCGTGTCCGAAAAACAAGAGCAAAGCGGGATAAAAACCAAGAACTACCTTAAGGACCCCAAAGACCCCAAGAACTTCAATGAAAAATATACACTATATATACCTTATTATATTATTAGCCTCGGGCATAATGGTTGGCTGCGGCAAGCAGACCAAATACGATGTCCCCACATCATTTGAGACACGGGAAACGCAGGCTGACATCTACCCCGACTACAAGGACATTGTCATACCCGAGAACATTGCACCGCTGAACTTCATGATGGAAGGTGCCATGGGAATGGTGGTGACTATGGAGACAGAAGGCGGCAAGGCCATGACCGTATCAGGAGCCGACCGCATAGACATGGACACCACTGAGTGGAGAAGTCTGTTGAAAGAAAACATTGGAAAGGATATTAAGGTGACGGTGTACACTATGGAGGGAGAACAATGGTTCCGTCATGCCCCACACACCCTCACCGTGGCGGAAGCCATAGACCCCTACCTGTCCTACCGCCTGATTGAACCTGGTTACGAACTGTACCGCCAGTTGGGTATATACCAGCGCTGTCTGGAAAACTTCACGCAGAAGGTAATCTACGAGAACAACAGAACCTACGAGGAAAAGAACAATCACTGTATCAACTGCCACAATTTCCAGAACTACAGTACAGACCGCATGCTGTTCCATGTACGTTCCAATCATGGAGGCACCATAATGATAGACGGAGACAAGGCAAAAAAAATACAGATCAAGAACCCCAACATACTGGCAGCCGGCGTGTATCCGTCATGGCATCCCAAGAAGAACCTGGTGTGCTTCTCCACAAACCAGACGGGACAGACCTTCCACATGTATCATAAGGAGAAGATAGAGGTGGTGGATACTAACAGCGACCTGATCCTGTACGATGCCGACAAAAATGAGGTGAGGAACCTGCTGAGCACGGAATACTTCGAGACATTCCCCTGCTGGACACCGGAAGGCGACCGTCTGTACTTCTGTGCCGCCAACATCCCTCCTGTGGTAGGCCTGCCGGACAGTATGCGTGCAGAAGTCATCACAAAGAACTACGACAAGATACACTACAATCTGATGTGCATGGACTACGACGAGAAGACCGACAGTTTCGGCACTCCCAAGGTAGTTGTTGACGCTGATGCCGCCGGTAGAAGCATAACCTTCCCCCGTGTGAGTCCCGACGGTCGATATGTGCTGTATGCCGAGGGCGACTACGGACAGTTCCACATCTGGCACAAGAGTAGCGACCTGTGGGTGAAGGACCTGCAGAACGATACCTGCTATGCGCTGACCGACGCCAATAGCGACGACGTGGACTCGTACCACACATGGAGCAGCAACGGCAGATGGATAGTGTTCTCTACACGTCGCATGGACGGTAACTACACACGTCCCTTCATTGCCTACTTTGACAAGCAGGGCAAGGCACACAAAGCGTTCTGCCTGCCACAACGCGACCCAGAGCACAACATTCTGCTGATGAAGAGTTACAACGTGCCCGAACTGAGCAAGAATGCAGTACAGGTGTCGGAGCAGACTCTGCGAGAGGTCATCTACCACACAGACGGAGATACCGCCACCTATGTGGGTGAACCAAGAACAGACGCCATGACGGGCGCAACTAGGAAAACGGAAAAGTGAAGGCTGCGAGTAAGCGAGAGCAATGAAGTTTACTTCAATGCCGAGCGGGAGCAGGCTCGACAAAGTCAAAACGGAAAACGGAAAACTGTTAGGACTTACCCCCGCTTTCCTCCCCTGAGACAGGGGAGGTGTCCGCAGGGCAGAGGGGTATGACAAACGGAAAACGGAAAACGAGAAACAGAAAACAAATAACCCGAAATATTAACCCTATAAACAATTACAACTATGCGAGTAATTATCGAACCTAATTACACTGAGTTGAGCCGTTGGGCTGCCGAGTATGTTGCCGCACGCATCAACGCTGCTAACCCCACCCCCGAGAAGCCCTTCAAGTTGGGTTGCCCCACTGGTGGTTCTCCCCTGGGCCTGTACAAGAACCTGATCGAGATGTACAAGGCTGGTAAGGTAAGCTTCGAGAACGTAGTTACCTTCAACATGGACGAGTATGTGGGCCTGCCCGAGGAGCATCCCGAGAGCTACCACAGCTTCATGTGGAACAACTTCTTCAGCCACATCAACATCAAGAAGGAGAACGTTCACATCCTGAACGGCAACGCTGAGGATCTGGAAGCAGAATGTGCTGCTTACGAGGCTGCCATTGAGGCTGCAGGTGGCATTGACCTGTTCATGGGCGGTATCGGCCCCGACGGTCACCTGGCCTTCAACGAGCCTTTCTCTTCTCTGACCAGCCGCACCCGTATCAAGAGCCTGACCACCGACACCATCATCGCCAACAGCCGTTTCTTCGACAACGACGTGAACAAGGTGCCCAAGACTGCTCTGACCGTAGGTATCGGTACCGTTATGGATGCCAAGGAGGTTCTGATTGTATGTAACGGCCACAACAAGGCACGTGCCCTGCAGCATGCCATTGAGGCTGGTGTAAGCCAGGAATGGACTATCTCTGCCCTGCAGATGCACCCCCACGCAATCATCGTTTGTGACGAGGCTGCTACCGCTGAACTGAAGCACGGTACATACCTGTACTTCAAGGACATCGAGAAGGACAACCTGTAATAAAGACCCACCCTAACCCTCCCTATAGGGAGGGGACACAGGTGCTACGTCAGATATGACAATATGATAAAAAGCGAGGCAGTGCGTTGGCACTGCCTCATTTATTTTATATGCACCATCCTCAGAAGGAGAGTTAGGCGAGGCGGGACGTAACAAAGGGTTTATTACATTGCATAAAACAAGCACCCACTTTCTCCCCCTGAGACAGGGGGAGTACCCGCAGGGGGAGGGGGTATGATGTTTTCTCCATACCCCCCCCGTCCTTACTACAACAGAAGCCGATTGTGCCTGCCACTTTAGTCATACCCCCTCCCCACTTCGCGGTACTCCCCCTGTCTCAGTGGGAGAGTTGCTGCGCGGTGGGGCGTAGCAAAGGATTCATTACATTACAAAAACATCCACTCTCTCCCCCTGAGACAGGGGGAGAGTTGGGCGCGGTGGGACGAACATTAAAACGCTACTCTATCGCAATAAACAGGCTACCATTGCGTTATACTTATATGGAAAAGAGCAACCAAGATAATAGTCCGCGGATTTTCAACAGTGCAGAAAATAAGCAACTGCGTCAGACACTGCGGACACATGGCACATCAGCAGAAGCCACAATGTGGAGAATGTTGAAATCAGAACAAATATGTGGAGTAAAATTCAGACGGCAATTCAGCGTTGGACCATACATCTTAGACTTCTATTGCCCCAGACTGAAGATATGTATAGAATTAGATGGTGACCATCACTATAGCAGACAGGGATACGAACATGACCTAACTCGCAATACATATCTGTCCCATGAGCATGGCATAACAATACTTAGGTATGAAAATAAAGACGTATTCAAGTTTCCTGAAATGATACGCGCAGAAATCACCAACCTCGTAAAAGAAAAACTGGATGGCTTGAAGTAGTTTCGTTTGGTTGTAGTTACTATGTGTCATACCCCGTCCTTACTATAGCAGAAGGTGATTGGGAGTGCTACTTTGTGTCATACCCGCTCCTTACTATAACAGAAGTCGATTGTGGATGCTACTTTGTGCCATACCCCCTCCCCACTTCGTGGTACTCCCCCTGTCTCAGGGGGAGAGTTGCTGCGCGGTGGGACATAGCAAAGGATTTATTACATTACATTAAACAAGCACCCACTCTCTCCCCCTGAGACAGGGGGAGTACCCGCAGGGGGAGGGGGTATGATGTTTTCTCCATACCCCCGTCCTTACTACAACAGAAGCCGATTGTGCCTGCCACTTTAGTCATACCCCCTCCCCACTTCGTGGTACCCTCCTGTCTCAGGGGGAGAGTTGAGGGTGGTGGACTTAGCAAAATATTTATTGGTGTCCGCGAAAACAAATGTGGAGCACGGAAATTGGTTCCGTGCTCCACATTCACATTACTTGTGTTTAGTTCCTTACTTCACGTAGTTCCAGATCTTCAGGTCCTTGACGGTGCTCTTGAAGTCACCAGCCTTGCGGAGAGGGAACACGAGGGTGCGCTGGTAGAATATCTTGGCACCATCGGTGTTGTAAAGTTCTACATTCTTCATGTTGGGGTCGGAGATGTAGTTTGCCTTGTTGCTCTCGTTGATGGAGTACAGCATCTTCACACCGAGTTCCTCACGCTGCTTGCCGTTAACAAGGAGTCGGGTCATCTTGTTGTTACCCTGGATGGTAATCTCTACGGTCTGACCCTCGGGCACACGGTAGTTGAAGGTGTTCAGGTAACCGTCGCGCTCGAAGCCCAGTTTGCCCTCTCTCGGGTCTGAGAGATAGAAGTTGGTATGCTTGGAACTGAAGAGTTTTGTTCCCTTCTGCTCCTTGGCGCCTGTAACCTTGAATGAAACGGTATAGTCATAACCGATCTCCTCATATGGAAGTGTTGCACCAGCCTTAACCTCTGCTATCTCTGCAACGAGAGACTGCTTCTTGTCGCCCTGACGGCCCAACCAGTTAACACCGGGAGCCTCGCTCAAGTCCCAACGCTTTGCATCCCACTCGGCATAAGGCAGAGAAGTCTTGCTTGCAGACCAGCACTTCACGGCAATAGTCTGGAGGGCGGGATATGTACGGTGGTGCACATCGTAGGTGGAGATACCGTTACCGTGGTGGTCGTTCCACACGGCAAACATACCGCCAAGGATGTCGGGATCGGCCTCCTCGAACTGAACGCCGCCAATGTTGGCAGGAGTCCAACTGTTGTAGAGATACTGGCAGTTCAGGTAGTCGTAGTAGTAACCGGCTGCAGGAACAATGTAAACGAGACCGTCAGGAATAGACACCAGTTTGTAGCCCTGCTCCTTCATGTCCTTGGGCTGGGCATAAGGGTTGTGCCAGATGTTCATGATTACGTTCTCGCTCTTTACGGGTGTCTCGCCATTGGCATGTGTCAGGGCACCCCACACCATAGCCTGCTTGCCGAAACTCTCCACAAAACGGATGTAGTGGTCGGTGAACTCGCGGAACTTCTCCACAACCTTCTTGTCGCGGTTGCTGTACTCGTCGGTACCGATGTTCACGCGCTTGCTGCGGAATACGGGGTTCTTGCCCTCGAGGTATTCACGGAATACGCTATCAATGAAAGGATAGGTTTCGGGATGGAACATGTCCAAGTGGTCCATGCCATACTCTTTGCTGCCCAACTGAGGCTTGTAGTGCACGAATGCCAGGCTGTGAGCAGGAACGTCAATTTCGGGGATAACCTCCACGTAGTTGTTCTCACCCAAAATCTGGAGGTCAATGAACTCCTGCTTGGTATAGTGGCCATCCTTGGAGGTAAGACCGGGGTGCAGGGTGCTTTCCAGACGGAAGGCAGATGGGGTCTTGTCCCAGTCATTGCCGAAGAACTGGCGGAAGCCGTTATCATTGAGGTGTACCTGCAGTGCATTCATCTTGTAGTAGGCCATCACCTTCACCAGGTCGTTCAGGTAATCAATGGGCATGAACTTACGTGCCACATCGACCATGAAACCACGCAACTCATAAACGGGGACATCCACAGTCTCACCCTTAGGCAGGGCTGTGTGCTGTTCGGACAACTGCAACAGGGTACGTGTTGCCCAGAAAGCGCCCTGTGTGGTAGCGGCAGTTACGGTGACGTAGTTGCCGATGTTCATGCGGTAACCCTCCTTGCCAAGGGCCTTGTCATTCTTCTTGAGTACAAACAGGATATCGCCTGCCTTGGGGCTGCCTGTAGTAACTGTAAGGCTCTTGCCAAACATTGTCTCATAATCGGCAGCATAAGCCTTGGCTACGCGCATCAGTTCCTTGTTGCCACCTTTCACACGCACCACACCGGAGAGTGCCACTTCGCCCTCTGCTCCAGTCCATGTCTGCAATTCCGGAATGACAAAAGGCTTGGGATTGACATCAGCATGGGCAATGCCCGACACGAGCAACATACATGCACAGACGAGCATGCGTCCAATCTGCTTTAAGTTTCTCTTCATAAATTAGGTGTTTTAATTAATAATATATAATGTATTGTTCGCATCTCAGGGATATCAGTGTACAAATATAGTAATTTATTTCCACTTCACATAACTGCGAGCAAAATAAAAAGCCGTTGCCTCAAGGACAACGACTTCTATATAATAAAGTGCAAAGTTTATGTACCTGCAAATGCGCTTAGAACAGGGTGTTCTCGATAATCTTACCCATCTGCCATACGCAACGAACATTGATATCGTCGTCGAGGATAAGAATGTCGGCATCCTTGCCACGAGAGAGAGAACCCTTGCGGTCGTAAACACCCATGATGTGGGCAGGAGTCTCGCTGACCATGCGGCAAGCATCCTCCAGAGGAATCTCTGCCTGCTGTACGGCGGTGCGGATAAGGCGGTCCATTGTGGCAACAGAACCTGCGAGAGCAGAACGGTCGGCCAGTTTGCAGACACCGTCCTCAATGATTACACGGGGATCGAATGCCTGAGCATTATCGCCGGCAGCTGCAACTGCCAAAGCATCGGTGATAAGAGCCATACGCTCCACGCCCTTGATCTTGTAGCACATGCGCATGATGGTGGGAGGAACGTGGATACCGTCGGCAACAACCTCCACAGTCATATCGTCCATCAGGTAAACGCTCTCCACGGTACCCTCGTACTTGTACTCACCCTTGTTGTGGAAACCAGGCATGGCATTGTAGAAGTGGGTAACGTGGGTAAAGCCTGACTCGAAAGCAGCCTTCACGTCCTTGTACTCGGCAGCAGTGTGGGCTATAGAGGGCAGAACACCTTTCTCGGCACAATACTTACCGAACTGAATGGCGCCGGGCATTTCGGGAGCGGCATCCCAACGTGCCAGACAACGGCTGTTCTCCACGATGGGGATGTACTCGTTGGGATCGGGATTCTTGATGCACTCGGGCATCTGCGCACCGGCCTTGTTGGGGTTCAGGTAGTGACCCTCGAGGTGCAGACCCAGAATGGGGCTGTCGGGCTCTGCCATCAACTTGTCGCAAGTAGCAACAGCCTTCTCAATCATGGGAATGGTGCTGGAACTGAGTGTGGGATAGATACTGGTTGTACCATACTTGGCATGAGCGGCACAGGCTACGCGGAATGCCTCTTCCTCGCCCTCCTGGAAGTCGCGGCCACCACCGCCGTGGATGTGCATTTCAATACCGCCGGGAACAACGTTCATGCCCTTGGCATCAATGACTTTGGCTCCGATAACTGCGAGGTCGCAGTTGGTAACCTCAAGAATCTTGTTATCTCGCAAGATGACGCTGCCATCCTTCAACCAACCCTGAGGGGTGAGGATGCGTGCGTTGATAATCTGTGTTAACATAATAGTGAGTTTGTTTAAAATTAAAAGCCCGGGAGGTGGTCCCGGGCTGACAGCCACGGGACACTATCCCGTTATCTGTTGGATTTACTTTACCATTGAATAGACAACATCCATGATGTCCTTGCCCAACTGGTCGGCAGCCTCCATGGTGCTTGCCTCGGAGTAGACGCGGATGATGGGTTCGGTGTTGGACTTGCGCAGGTGTACCCACTTGTCGGGGAAGTCGATCTTAACACCGTCGATGTCGTTGACCTCCTGGTCCTTGTACAGTTCCTTAACCTTCTCCAGGATAGAGTCCACATCGGTACCTGCGGTGAGGTCGATACGGTTCTTGGCAATCTGGTAGGGAGGATATGTTGCACGCAGTTCGCTGGTCTTCATGCCCTTCTTGGCCAGATATGTAAGAATAAGGGCGATACCTACGAGGGCGTCGCGACCGCTGTGGGCTGCAGGATAGATGACACCGCCATTGCCCTCACCGCCGATAACGGCGTTAACCTCGCGCATCTTGGTAACCACGTTCACCTCGCCAACGGCAGCGGCGCTGTACTGGCAACCTGCGTACTTGTTGGTAACGTCGCGCAGGGCACGGGTAGAACTGAGGTTGCTGACGGTATTGCCGGGAGTGTGCTGCAGGATATAGTCGGCAACGGTAACGAGAGTGTACTCCTCGCCATACATGGTGCCGTCCTCGCAGAAGAGAGCCAGACGGTCCACGTCGGGGTCTACAACGAAAGCGATGTCGTGCTCGCCCTTCTGCATGAGTTCCTTAATCTCCACAAGGTTCTTCTCCAGAGGTTCGGGGTTGTGCTGGAAGTCACCGGTAGGCTCTGTGAACAGGCCGGTAATCTTCTCCACACCCAACTGCTCGAGCAACTTGGGCAGGATAACGCCACCCACACTGTTTACTGCATCGAAAGCAACCTTGAAGTGTGCATTGCGCACTGCCTCTACGTCCACGAGGTCGAGATTCAGCACCATGTCAATGTGCTTCTGGTCGTATGAGTCGTCCTCGGTGTACTTGCCCAGATGATCAACATCTGCATATTCGAAATCCTCTGCCTCGGCAATACGGAGAACCTCCTCGCCCTGCTCCTTATTGAAGAACTCGCCCTTCTCGTTGAGCAACTTCAAAGCGTTCCACATACGGGGATTGTGGCTTGCAGTAAGGATGATACCGCCGTCTGCACCTTCCATGGTAACGGCTACCTCGGTGGTGGGAGTGCTGGCCAGGCCGATGTTAACAACATCAAAGCCCATACCCATGAGGGTACCGCATACTACGTTCTTTACCATCTCGCCAGAGATACGTGCATCGCGGCCGACAACGATCTTGTTGGAACCGACAGGAGAGGTCTTGCGGATTACGGTTGCATAAGCACTTACAAACTTGACAATGTCAAGAGGATTGAGGGTGTCACCGGCCTTACCGCCGATGGTACCGCGAATACCGGAAATGGATTTAATCAGTGTCATAGGTATTGTTGTTTATTAGGTTAGTGTTATTTTTCCCATACAAATATACACATTTTTATTTAGATGCCGTTGTTCATGTTCTGTATTTCTTACAATTATACCCACTATTTGTTAGTATTTTTATGCCAATGTCTTTGTGCTGTACCATATTTTGCGTACCTTTACACGCATTTTAACCCCAAGAGCGCGCAAACAGCGATACCAGACATGAAGGTAATCGACCTTATACACGACAAGAACAGCAGACCGTTTTCCTTTGAGGTGCTACCACCTTTGAAAGGCAACGGAACGGCACAACTGTTCAACACGATTGACCGTTTGAAAGTCTTCGAACCTCGGTACATAAACATAACCACTCACAGGAGCGAGTTCGTTTACAAAGACCTTGGCGGAGGCCTGATGCAAAGGCAGAGAGTGAGACGCCGCCCAGGCACAATAGCCATAGCCGCCGCCATACAGCAGAGGTACGGCATACCTGTGGTGCCGCACATCGTGTGCAGCGGACACACCAGGGAAGACCTGGAGTACATGCTTCTGGACCTCCAGTTTCTGGGCATCAGCGACCTGCTAGTGCTGAGAGGCGACAAGGCCAAGGAAGACCACATGTTCCAACCCACTGGCGACGGTCCTTCGCACGCCATAGAACTGATAGAGCAGATAAACAGATTCAACAACGGGCAGTTCTTTGACGGTACAGAAATAAAGTGTCCAGGCGAGCATTTCCGCTATGGCGTGGCATGCTATCCCGAGAAGCACGAGGAGGCGGCAAACATGGAAAGCGACATGGCCGTGCTGAAGAAGAAGGTGGAACTGGGTGCCGAATATGCCGTGACACAGTTGTTCTACGACAACGAGAAGTACTTTGCCTTCGTGGAACGTGCCCGCAAGGAGGGCATCAGCATACCCATCATACCGGGCATAAAGCCTCTGGCAAAACTGAACCAACTGAGCATAGTGCCCAAGATATTCCACTGCGACCTGCCGGAACCTCTCTATAAGGAGGCGGTGAAATGCCGTACGGACGAGGAGATAAAGCAGGTGGGCATAGAATGGGCGGTGGAACAATGCCGCGAACTTCTGGACAAGGGTGCGCCGAACCTGCACTTCTACACAGTGAGTGCCGTGGACAGTATTTGTGAAATAGCAAAGAGAATATATTGAACTTTGACAATATCATAGGCCAGGAAGAAACAAAGGCCAGACTGGCAGAAATGCTGAGCACCGGCAGGATACCGCATGCTCTGATGTTCTGCGGCCCCAAAGGGAACGGCAAGTTGCCCTTAGCCCTGGCTTTTGCCAAGATGCTTGTATGCAAGGACAGCAGCGACGAGGCAATGCTGAGGGACTGGGCACACCCCGACCTGCACTTCTCCCTGCCGGTTTACAAGAAGAAGAGCACCGACCATCCCGTTTCGGACGATTTCCTGCCGCAATGGAGGGAACTGCTATCCGAGAAACTGTACTTCGACGTGGAGGACTGGCTCATTGCCATAAAGGCCGAGAACCAGCAGATAGTGCACTATGTGAACGAGAGCGACGCACTGCAGCAGAAACTCCAGCTGAAGGCAAGCCGCGGCGGACGACGCGTGGTGGTGGTGTGGCTGCCCGAAAGGATGATGGTGCAGGCCGCCAACAAACTGCTGAAACTTATAGAGGAGCCGCCCACGGAAACATACTTCCTGCTGGTAAGCGAGGACCCGGAAAAGGTACTGGGCACAATACAGAGCCGCACACAAAGGCTCAACATACCGCCACTCTCCAAAGAGGAGATTGCACTGGCACTGGCCGAAGAATACAACCTCGCGACAGACAAGGCCATGGTGATGGCACACGTGGCACAGGGCAGTTATACTGCCGCCCTAAAGCGCATGGACGCAGAAAACGAGGAGAAAATGTTCTTTGACCTGTTCGTACAACTGATGCGACTGAGTTACATGAGACGCATCAAGGACATGAGGGCATGGAGCGAGCAGGTGAGCGATCTGGGACGCGAAAGCCAGAAAAGGCTGTTGGAGTACTGCCAGCGCCTCATCAGGGAGAACTTCATGTACAACTTCAAACGTGAGGAACTGGTCTACGAGACAGAAGAAGAGGCGGCTTTCAGCACCAACTTCGCCCGTTTCGTGAACGAAAAGAACGTAATACCGATCATGGAAGAACTGTCCGCGTGCCAGCGCGACATAGAGCAGAACGTGAACCCGAGGATGGTCTTCTTTGACTTTGCATTGAAAATGATAGTACTACTAATACAATAATGGAACATAAATATATATCAGGCGGCGGACGCGGTCTTTGCAGCAAGGGGTGGCATACCAACCACTACACGCAACTGAACGTGTGCGACTACATGGCCGACATCCCCAACAACACAGAGGTGACAGACCTGGTGGAGGTACAGTTCAAGAACACCCGCAAGGGATACTACCACAACTCCAACGGACTGGAACTGAAAAAAGGCGACATAGTGGCCGTGGAGGGCAATCCCGGTCACGACATAGGCATCGTAACCCTGACCGGCACACTGGCCGCACTGCAGGTGAAGAAGGCCAATCTGAAGAGCGAGGAGGAAATAAAGCGCGTGTATCGCCTGGCAAAGGAGGGAGACATGGAAAAGTACGAGCAGGCAAAGGCACGCGAGCACCAGACTATGATAGAGTCGCGCCAGATTGCCAAGGACCTCGGGTTGGAGATGAAGATAGGCGACGTGGAGTATCAGGGCGACGGCAACAAGGCCATCTTCTACTACATAGCAGACGGACGCGTGGACTTCCGCCAACTCATCAAGGTGCTGGCAGAGGTATTCCACGTAAGGATAGAGATGAAACAGATAGGCGCACGCCAAGAGGCCGGACGCATAGGCGGTTTCGGTCCCTGTGGCAGAGAACTATGCTGCTCCACATGGATAAAGAACTTTACCAGTGTAGGTACAGCAGCGGCACGTTTCCAGAACTTGTCGCTCAATCCACAGAAACTGGCAGGCCAATGCGCAAAACTGAAGTGCTGCATGAACTACGAAGTGGACCAGTACATGGAGGCCGGGCGCAAACTGCCACACAGAGACATAGTGCTAAGCACCCAGGAAGGCGAGTGGTTCTTCTTCAAGGCAGACATACTGGCTGGATTGGTGTCATATTCCTCTGACAAGCACCTTGCGGCAAACATAACCACCATCACGGCCGAACGTGCCATGGACATCATAGCACAGAACAAGAGAGGCGAGAACCCCGTTGCCCTGGCCAAAAACACCAACAAGGAGAAGGCCCGCCCCATTGACCTTGCCACACAGGAGGATCTGGGACGCTTTGATGCCCAACTGGCAAGCAAGAAAAAGAAGAAAAAGAAGAAGAACAAGCGCAATGACAATCAAGGCAGCACTGCAAAGGACAATAGCGGCAGCAATTCTGACAATTCTGCTCAGTAGTTGCATCGGCAACACCGTCCAGCACCGCTACAGGCACATCAGCAAGGACGGATGGAGCAGAAACGACACCATTGCCTTTGAACTTCCTCCGGCAAACATGGAAGGACGCTATGCCGTAGACACGGAAATACGTACCGCACACCAGTTCCCCTACCAGAGGGTGTACCTTATCAGGGAACTGTCGCTACAATCCCCGATAAAGATACACAAGGATACAGTCTGCATAGAAATGGGAAGCAGCGAGGCCTACTCCAAGGGGAAAGGCGTGACCATGAAAGCCTACAGCCACAGCGACACCACCCTGGTGCTGAAGGAAGGACAGGAAGGAAACATAAAACTATACCATATAATGTCGCGCGAAGTGCTTCCGCACATCACAGACATAGGAATAAGAGTGAGGGCCATCCGATGATGGTCCTCACTTTGTTTATAGCATGTACTGGTGAAGCAAACTTTTTGTTGCACCGACAACAAAGGTCTGTTGATACGACAACACTGTACTGTTGATAGTACAACAAAGGGCGAGCCGCCACGACAAAGGAGGGAGGCCCTTAGTGCTGCATACGGTTGCGGGCGGCATCTATCCTCAGGAAAACGAAGAGGAGGATGGTGAAGCCCCACAGGGAGGAACCGCCGTAACTGAAGAACGGCAACGGGATGCCGATGACGGGGGTGAGACCCAGTACCATACCCACGTTGATGAAGACGTGGAACAGGAAGATGCTCATGACGCAATACCCGTAGACACGCCCGAAGCGGAGGGGTTGGCGCTCAGCCAGATGTATGAGACGGAGGATGAAGACCAGAAAGAGAACCAGTACTAAGGCACTGCCTACAAAACCCTGCTCCTCGCCCACGGTACAGAAGATGAAGTCGGTATCCTGTTCGGGGACATATTTCAGTTTGGTCTGCGTGCCGTTCAGGAATCCCTTGCCATGCAGTCCTCCAGAACCAATGGCTATCTTTGCCTGAATGACATTGTAACCGGCCCCCTTGGGGTCGTCCTCCAAGCCAAGAAGCACTCGGATGCGCGTCTGCTGGTGAGGCTGGAGCACATCACTGAGCACATAGTTCACCGAGTAGAAGAAGCCCGTACTGCCTATGGCGAAAAGCGCTATCAAGGCATAGGACCACAACTGCTCGCGTACGGAAAGATAAATAAGGTAGCCCGACATGGCTGCAAGAACAATCCACTGAACCCAACAGGCATTGAACGGGATAAGGTATTTGGCATACAGGATAGCAAGCACGTAGGCCATGGTTCCGAATATCAGAGTTTGCAGAAATGGTTTCCTCAGGGAGGTGTACACCCACATCATACCAGCAGAGAACAGATGTATGCCGCCCAGAACAAGGAACTCGCCCATACTGATCTGCGGAATCTCCCACATGGGGACATCGGCATAGCGCACGCCGACCACGAAATAGAACACGGCCGCCGCTCCTGCAAAGAGGATGCTGCCTATCATTCCCTCGCGATAGAACATCAGGAAGAAGGCAAGGTAGACCAAAGCAGAACCCGTCTCCTTCTGCATGATGATAAGTCCCATGGGCAGGACAACAAGTATGGCACTTATAATGAGGTCGCGCCAACGGGAAAGGTCGAAATTGAAGGAACTTATTACCTTGGCCACACAAAGCGCCGTGGCAAACTTGGCAAACTCTGCCGGCTGGAGGCTGAACGAGCCTATCTTTATCCACGACAAACTACCCTTGATGTCGTGGGCCAGCATGGGCGTGACAAACAACAGGACTATGAAACCTATATATATAATATAGGATAGGCTCTCCACAAGACGGTCGTCTACACACAGGATGATACTGCCCAGCACCAGGGAGGTGAGAATCCACACCATCTGCATGCCGCTTCGGGATGAAAAGTCCAGCAACTGGGTTCCCTGGTCGAAGTCGTAACTGGCACCGCACACGCTCATCCACCCCATAGCCACGAGGACCACGAAGATGAACAACGTGAACCAATCCAAATTACGGATAATACTCTGCTCCTTATCTCTCTTGCTTGCCGAAGCCATTGTCTACGGATATTAGATGTCGTTCCTCAAAAGTCTTTGCCTTCTCTTCACTCTCCGAGGACAAACCGCCGGTCAGATACTGCTCCATCATCAGGGAACCTATCGGCACACCGAACGTGGCTCCCCAAATGCCGTTCTCCACATATACGCAGATGGCTATCTTGGGGTCGTTCATCGGAGCAAAGCCCATGAAGGCCGAATGGTCCTGACCGTGAGGATTCTGTGCCGTGCCCGTCTTGCCGCAAACCTCGTAGTGCGGAGAATTGGCAGCACGGCAAGTACCGGCAAGCACTGCCTGACGCATGCCCTGCACCACATATTCATAATTGGAGCGTTCGGCCATAGTGTAGCGACGGGTAGTGTACAACGTATCCAACTCCTCGTCCTGAATGTCCTTAACCACATGGGGAGTGATGAACCATCCCCGGTTGGCTATGGTGGCGCCAAGGTTGGCAATCTGCAAGGGTGTGGCATTCACCTCGCCCTGCCCTATGGAAATGGAAATGACGGTAAGGCCGTTCCACGACCCGCGGTATGCCTTGTCGTAATACGGAGCGTTGGGAATCATGCCACGTTTCTCGCCCGGAAGGTCCACGCCGAGGGCATAGCCGAAGCCCATGGATACCATATAGTCCTTCCATCTGGTCATGGCATCCTGCACGGTGGCATACTTCTTGCGGTTGGAGAACATCTGGAAGAGTCCCCAGCAGTAGTAACTGTTGCACGAAGTGGCCAAGGACGGCACCAGGGGAATGGGAGCGCCATGAGCATGGCATCCCACGGTAAGCCCCTTGAAACGGAAGCCCATGCTACACGGGAAGAGCGTCTGCGGCGTGATGATGCCTTCCTGCAGGAAGGTTAGTGCCTGAGTGGTCTTGAAGGTAGAGCCTGGAGGATACTGTCCCATGATGGCACGGTTAAGCAAGGGTTTGTGGGGATTGCGTGAAAGGATGTTGTTGTTGGCACCACGCTGACGTCCCACCATCATACGGGGATCGTAGGTGGGGCTGCTGACCATACAAAGTATCTCGCCTGTGGAGGGTTCTATGGCCACGATGCCGCCCTTCTTGCCCGTCATCAGGCGTTCGCCAAGAGCCTGCAAGTCCACGTCTATGGACAGGGTGAGGTTCTTGCCGGGAACAGGAGGCTCGTCGAACTTGCCATCCTGATAGCGTCCCTTGATACGTCCGCGGGAGTCGCGCAGAAGGATCTCCACGCCCTTTTCGCCACGCAACTGTTCCTCGTACTGGCGTTCTATACCAAGTTTGCCGATATAGTCACCGCTACGGTAATAGTCGTCACGCTCGATATCCTTTGGCCCCACCTCGCCTACGTCTCCCAGAACGTGTGCAGCATAGGGGAAGGAGTACTGGCGAATACTTCGCTTCTGTATGTAGAAGCCGGGATAACAGAAGAGTTTCTCGCGGAAGGTACTGAACTCCTCGGCCGACAACTGGCTCATGAACAACTGCTGCGTGTAGCGGCTATAGCCCGGATTGCGTCTCGGGTCGCGGATTTCATCCATGCGGCGTCTGTACCACTCAGGTGTGATGCCCAGAGTATTGCACAAGTCCACCGTATCAACGCCCTCCTGCTCCTTCATCACCACCATTATGTCATAGGCAGGCTGGTTGTACACCAGCAGTTTGCCGTTGCGGTCGATTATGGCACCACGGGCCGGGAAAAGGATATGTTTGAGGAAAGCATTGCTATCGGCATTCTTCTTGAAATCCTCGCTAAGCAGTTGCAAGGTGAAGAGCCTGAGGATATATGTGAATATGATTACGCAGGCGATGCCCCCCAGCACATACTTGCGTTTGCCCAGTTCATACTTCTTCTTCTCCATTCATTCTGTCATTTTTCCTTGGATGAAAGCAGCAGTTCTATGGATATGGCCAGCAGCATGGACAAGACGTAACTGCCAAGGAAGCGCAAGAGCAGGTCCATGGCGTTGAAGAATGTGAACGCCTCCAAAGTGAAATATACCACATGATGTACGGCCATCAGTATGGCGATATAGGCAAAATACGTGTACTTGCCCATCAGGCCGATACCGGGGATGGCATCCTCCACGGCATCCTTGGGTGCCATAGCATGCAGGAGGGGATATTGTACAAAGGCTGCAAGAGTCATGGCACCGGCAGCCACACCGGGCGAATTGCTAAAAGCATCAAGCACAAGACCGGTAAAGAAGGCCATGAACATGTTTCCGATACGACCTGCATTCAGGGGCACATGAAACAGCACCATGACACCAAGCAAGGGCACGGCATAGCCCCACAGGTTTACATGGTTGAGCACCATAACCTGCAAAAGCACAACCAGGAACATAATTCCCAGCCTATGGAACAAGGTTTGTATCATGGTCGTTCAGTATTACTGCCACATCACGTACGTTGGCAAGGTCTGACGAAAGTTGTACCGTCAACTGATAACTGAGTCCATCCCTGCTGTCGCGGATCTGTATTATCCTACCCACAAAAATACCTGGAGGGAAGACATTGCTGAAACCGCTTGTCTCAACGGCATCACCTACCTTGAAGTTGGCATGACGCGGGATATCGTCGAGGGTGGCGCACAAGACATTTCCTCCATGCCAATGCAAATAGCCGAAGTAACGGCTTCCACGAAGACGGCAGGAGATACTTGACTTGCTGTTGAGCACAGACATGACAACGGCATAATTGTCCGTTACCTGCGACACTATTCCCACAATGCCCGTTCCGCAGACCACACCCATTCTGGGCTTGACACCATCCTTGGCACCCTTGTCTATGGTAATATAATTGTCGCGCATGGTAATGCTGTTTCCCACCACATGTGCCGACAACACAGGCAATTCCTGCAACTTGGCGGCCAAGGTACGTTCCGTGTAGGAACTGTCGCGTTTCAGTTCGTTGACTTCATTGCGGAGCACCTCCAATTCGCGTTCCAACTGAAGGTTCCTGATCGTAAGTTCAGAATTCAGTTTGCCAAGACTGAAATACGCCAGGCACTCCTGCTGCCATTCCTGAACCTGCCCCACCAGACGATTGGCGCCAGTAAACCACACGCTTCCCTGATAGCCGTTGAACGACACCAGCAAAGCAAGGCTGATACCCTCGAGAAGGAGAAGTACCAACCAGTGCGTGTATCTGCGTATCCAATCTATGATGCCTTGCATATTGACGGAAGCCTCATCCGTTTGTTCGGATGAGGCCTTTGTTTTGCTGTTACATCAGGAAAGAGAACTCCTGTATGTGCTTCAATGCGATGCCTGTACCCTTTGCCACACAATGCAGAGGATCCTCGGCCACGTGGAAGGGGATGTTTATCTTGTCTGTCAGTCGGCGTGCCAAACCCTTCAGCAATGCACCGCCACCGGCCAGGTAGATGCCGTTGTGCACGATGTCGGCATACAGTTCGGGGGGAGTCTCCTCCAATGCCTGCAGAATGGCGGTTTCAATCTTTGCAACCGTCTTCTCCAGACAACGCGCTATCTCCTGGTAACATACGGGAACCTCCATGGGCAGGGCCGTAATACGGTTAGGGCCATGCACGATATAGTCCTCTGGGGCCTCGTCGCCAAGGTCGGTAAGGGCTGCACCTACATTTATCTTGATACGCTCGGCCATACGTTCGCTGACCTTCACGTTGTGCTGGCGAGACATATACTCCTGAATGTCGGCGGTGAGTTCGTCACCTGCCACACGAAGACTCTTGTCGGCCACGATACCACCCAAACTGATAACGGCAATCTCTGTGCTACCGCCACCTATGTCTACTATCATATTGCCCTCAGGTGCCAGGACATCCAAACCGATGCCTATGGCTGCGGCCATGGGTTCGTAGATGAGATACACCTCACGTCCGCCGGCATGCTCAGCACTGTCGCGCACGGCACGCAACTCCACCTCGGTAGAACCACTGGGCACGCCAATGACCATCTTCAGGGAGGGGGTAAACAGGTGAGTACCTGTGTGTATCTTCTTGATAAGTCCACGCATCATCTGCTCGCAGGCATTGAAGTCTGCAATCACACCGTCGCGTAAGGGACGGATAGTGCGGATGTCGGGGTTAGTCTTCTCGTACATCATCTTGGCCTTTCCGCCTACGGCTATCATTTTCTCCGTACGACGGTCCAAGGCTACCACGCTGGGTTCATCCACCAAAACCTTGCCATCACTGATGATGATGGTGTTGGCGGTTCCCAAGTCCATGGCTATTTCTTTGGTAAAACTAAAGAATCCCATTTACTCTGTTCCTGTTGTTGATGATGCTTACTTTACGAAATACTCGTGAATGGCTGTATCGTAGTGGCTGCTCACGCCGAATGCCTGTGCGGCGAACCACTTGCGGTCCTCTATGTCGCTCTCGCCGCCCTTCTTCTGGAGAAGTTCCAACAGGGGCTGGTACTCTGCCTTGCTGGGAACGATGATGACATCCTTGAAATTCTTTGCTCCGGCACGGATGAGGCTGATGCCGCCTATATCGATCTTCTCGATGATGTCTGCCTCGCTTGCACCGCTGGCCACGGTCTGCTCGAAGGGATAGAGGTCAACGATAACCAGGTCTATTGCAGGAATCTCGTACTTTTCCATCTGCTGAAGGTCGTCTTCCAACTCCCTGCGTCCCAGGATACCGCCGAACACCTTGGGATGAAGTGTCTTCACACGTCCGCCGAGGATACTGGGGTAAGAAGTGACGTCCTCCACCTTAACACATGGAATACCGAGACCCTCAATGAAGGACTGTGTGCCGCCTGTACTCAACAGTTCCACGCCCTGAGCGTGCAAAGTGCGGAGAATCTCATCGAGACCGTCCTTGTGGAATACGCTTACCAAAGCGCGCTTGATCTTTCTTGTCTGTGACATGTCGCTATTTATTTTATTGTTATTTTCCCTTATATTAAAGATGTGTGCAAAGATACATCTTTTTTGTCAAATTATGGTCAAGTCTACACTTTAATTTATATCTTTGCATCAACAATAACCAATAAAGACAGAAATGAAGAAGTGCATGACACTGCTCATTGCCATGCTCGCCCTTGCAGGCACGCTGGCACAGGCACAGATTGTGAAAAAGGAAGGCGCCTTCCGTTGTGGAGGTTGGAACGATGATTTCCGCCAGTTGCGCGACCTACACTGGGACATGGAGGAACTGGACATGAGTCTGGCCGATTGCGACAGCATCAGGCAAAATGCCCTGCACTCACGCCATAGGCTAAAGAAGATTGTCTTTCCCGACAAACTCCGCATCATAGGGAGCCAGGCTCTGTTTGCCTGCGACAGCATTGAGAGCCTCATCCTGCCTGCCGGCACCGAAAGGATAGAGAGCCGTGCTTTCGGTAATTGCACAGGCCTGAAGACTCTCACCGTCCTCGCCCCCACCCCACCCCTATTGGCAGAGGACGCCTTCAGCGGAGTGGACGTCAGCAAGATAAGGCTCGTCGTGCCAAAGGGAGCCAAGAAGGCTTACAAGAGCGCCCCCAACTGGGAGCGTTTCTTCAAGAAACCCAGAACCGTGGCCGAACAATGCCCCGACGAGTATGCCATCATCCCAGTGCCCAACCGTATCTTCTACCACTCTGGCAAGACGCTCAGCACCAAGTCTTTGGGAAAGATAATTGCACCGGCATCCCTGGCCAACGAGCAGGAGCGCCTCAGGGAGGTTCTGAGCCATAGGCTCGGCATCAAGAACTTCAACAAGGGCAAGCGCCCCATCACCCTCGGCATTGACAACAAGATTGGCGGCAAGGAGGCCTACAGGCTTGTCATTGACGAAAAGGGAATCAGCATCACGGGTGCCGATGCCACGGGTGTGTTCTATGGTATAATGACCCTCGACCAGATGCTTGTCCCCGAGCAGGAGGGTGGAAGGCTGGCATACCTCAATGCCGTGACCGTAGAGGACAGCCCACGTACCGGGATGCGCGAACTGATGGTCGACCCCTGCCGCATATTCATCCCCTCCGAGGACCTGAAGGGCATGGTGGTGGAGATGGCCAGATACAAGATGAATGCCCTGCACCTGCACCTTACCGACGACCAGGCATGGCGCATAGAGATAAAGAAGTATCCCCGTCTGACGGAACTGGGAAGTTTCCGCGTTGGCATGGACGACATGCAGATGCCCATAGGCGGTTTCTACACCCAGGAGCAGATGAAGGAACTGGTTGCCTTCGCCTCGCAATACCATGTGGAGATAATCCCCGAAATAGAGATGCCCGGCCATCAGGTGGCGGCCATACACTGCTACCCCGAACTGACGTGCGGAGCCGTACAGTTGCCCATACGCACCACCTGCGGAGTATCCGACAACCTGCTTTGTCCCAGCAACGAGTTCACCTACGAGTTCCTGGAGAACGTCTTCACGGAACTATCTTCCGTCTTCACCTCAAAGTACGTACACCTTGGGGGCGACGAGGCTGGCAACCCTCCGCTTGAGTGCTGGTCGGGGTGCGAGAGTTGCCAGGCATTGCTGAAGGACATAATGTCCTCTCCCGACACCAAACCCCAACCGGGTTCCAGAAACGACAACTGGAGGTTGCAGAAGTACATGTTCGACCGTGTCATCGACTTCCTGCACAGGAAGTTGGACAAGACGCCCATGTTCTGGTACGAAACCGATTTCCACGAGATACAGCCCGGCTGCATCGTCTTCGCATGGCGCCACGGACTTACCGCCACGGCCATCGATGCGGCCATACGCTGCAACGCCAAAATCATGCTTTGCCCCGGCGAGCATTGCTATCTTGACTACCCTGCCGCCAAGGGCGACATGCCGGAGGTGAACTGGGGCATGCCCGTAACCTCACTGGCACAGACCTACAGACTTGACCCTGCATGGGGATACGGCAAGGACTTCGAGACCAACAACCTCTTCGGAGTGGCAGGCACCCTGTGGAGCGAGTGCATCAACTCCACCGAGCGCCTCTACTACATGGCCTTCCCCCGTGCCCTGGCACTCAGCGAGGCAGGATGGAGCCAACAGAAGAACCGCGACTATCAGGACTTCCTGAAGCGTCTTGCCCGCATCAGCCGCGACATGCACCGCCGTGGCATCTGCACGGCAAACCCGTAAACATAGAAGAATCAAAAGCAAAGGTCTTTACAACACAAGTAGAGACCTTTGTTTTTGCCCAACCCGGCCATTAGCGTTACGATGGCAACAGCCTTTGTTTTTGAACAGGCGACAAAGACGGCATCATTAGCGTGCAACAGCCTAATGAGCGATTTGCGGTTATAACAACACACGACTTTTTTGAAAATTTTGTACGTTTCCTGTAACAGAGAGCGCTATATTCCCGTTTGCTTAGATAGAAGACGTAAATTTACGAGAACCTTTATTTAGCAAACCAAACACAGACAACATGAAGAAGATTATCCTATCACTGGCAATGCTCATAGTGGCATGCAGCGCCTTTGCACAAGATGCCGACCACCTCATGAAGCAATATCGGAAAGTAAAGGGGGCGGAGTACGAGAACATGACCAAAGTGTTCAAGAAGAAGGCAAAGAAAATGCAGTACATCGACCCGAAGGAGTTTGCCGTGGCACAGACACTGAAAAAGGTTGAAATACTACAAGTAAACCTGAATGAGCGACAAAGAGAAGCCCTCACCGAAAACATCAAGAACATCGATGGCTACGAAAACCTGTACGAGAAGAAGAGCAACGTCACCGACTTTTTTAGTGACACATGGACGCTTTTCCCTCTTGTCCAATATTATGGCATCGAGGAAAGCGGCACATTCAAGGATGTCATTATCCGCATAGACACAAGCAAGGACAACAAATGCATCACCATCATTATACACATTGTGGGCGAAATGAGTGCCGAAGAGGTAATGCAGGCGGTAGAACTGAAAGAAGAAAAAAACATAACTATCAGTTCTGAGTAAGGTACTGAAGAATCAAGTCCGACAATGAGTCCGCAAGAGTTCAAGGAAAGGTTCATGCCCTACCACAGAATGCTATACCGGGTGGCATTCGGGTTCACCGGCAACGTGCAGGATGCAGAGGACCTGCTTCAGGACACCTTCATGCGGATGTGGCAAAAGCGCGACCTCCTTACGCATGAGACGACAAGCGAAGCCTACCTTATTATAATGATGAAGAACATCCATCTGGACAAGGTACGGCAGAAAGCGCCCGACACCTCCGCTCCCCTGGAGGATTGCAACGAACCCACGGAGCATGGCCGTCCGGACACGAAAGCGGAAAGGAGGGACGAAGCCTTCCTGATGAAAAGCCTCATCGAACGCCTGCCACAAAAGGAGAGGGATGTAATGACAATGTACGTGATTGAAGAACTTTCCTACGAAGAGATAGAATCGGCCACAGGCCTGAAACAGAACAACCTCAGACAGATAGTGATGCGAACACGAGAGAAACTTAAAGAACAATTCACCAAAATAGCACAATCATGGATGAAATGAAATACCTGGATCTGGAAAGGACCGTTGAAGTCCACATTCCCGAAGGATTGGAAGAAAGGCTCTCCATGAAAATTGACCAATGGGCGAAAGACGAGGAGAGACACACCGTTCCGGCAACTGAAACGAAGACTCCCGCGAGAAGCATTTCCGCCAGATTCCGCCTTTACCGCAACATTGCCATAGCGGCATGTCTCTCGGCACTCATCTGCATAGCCGGCATCACAACCCTTGACGACAAGGTAGACATTGCCCACAGAGACACATTCGATAACCCGGAACTGGCACGCATCGAGGCAGAAAAAGCACTCTATCTGCTTGCATACAATCTGGACAAGGGGATGAGGCATCTGGAAAAAGCCGAAGACATTACGGCCAAGACACGGCACACACTTAACAACACCCTAACATTAAAATGACATGAAACAATTTATAGCCAAGGCGTTTGCCTTTCTTATCATAGCACTTACCTGCATCAACGCAAATGCGCAAGACAATCCTTTTGACAAATTCGCCGACTCAAAGGACGTGACATATGTCTACATATCCGAAGCCATGCTGAAACTCTTCGGCACTGATGTCATGCCAAGCATCAACGGAGTGGACATCAGCGAGATAGGAAGCAAATTGAAAAGCATACAGGTTATCACATCGGAGAAAGCCACAAAGAAGTCCCTGAAGTCCGAAGCGATGGACATCATAAAAAAGCACTCCTACGAAAGGCTGATGCAGATAGCAGAGAAAGACAACAACGTAGACATCTACCACAAGGGAGGCAAAGACAACTCGATAATAGTGATGGTGAACGAAAACAACGACGACACTGTACTGATAGTATTCTCCGGCACATTCAACGTTTCCAACATCCTGCAAATGTTCAAGTCCGCAAAACAAGAATAAGGAAGGGCATTTAGTGGCGGTGATATTTTGTTGCCGTATCAACACTGTCCTGTTGCCGTATCAACAGAGCCGTGTTGATACGGCAACAAAACTTTATCATCGGTAGGCGTGCGGCACGATTGCACGACAAGACTTCCGTCCAAGCCCTGGAAAGAAGCAACAGAACCCCATGGCTTCCAAGGAATGCTCGCGCCGGGCGCATAACGAAAAAAGGAAACCCTTAACGAGTTTCCTTTTCCTGTAGCGGGAATGGGACTTGAACCCATGACCTTCGGATTATGAATCCGACGCTCTAACCAGCTGAGCTATCCCGCCATTACCACTCCGACGTGCGGAGGTCTTGCTGATTTGCGAGTGCAAAGGTATGACAATAATTTGAAACCACCAAGAAGTTGGCGCATTATTTTATCACAAATTTACAAAATAGCACGTGCCACACCCTACTATAATGCCTTTTTTGTACCTTTGCGCGGATTAGTACGCGCGCATGAGAATAATAAAGAAGTTGGACCTGTACATACTGAAGAACTACCTGCTCCTGTTTGCGGGCACCTTCTTCATATGCCTGTTCATCTTCATCATGCAGTTCATCTGGCAATACATAGATGACCTGGTGGGAAAGGGATTGAGTTGGGATGTTTTGCTGGAGTTCTTTTTCTATGCAAGCCTGACCCTCGTGCCCATGTCCCTGCCCCTGGCCGTATTGCTGGCATCGCTGATTAGTTTCGGCAACATGGGAGAGAAACTGGAACTCCTCTCCATGAAGGCGGCAGGCGTTCCTCTGGTGAGGATACTGCTCCCCATTTTCATAGTGGCACTGCTGGTGTGCGGAGCAAGTTTCGTTTTCCAGGACCGCATACAGCCCAAGGCCACACGCCAACTGGCCACATTGCTTTGGAGCATGAGGCAGAAATCGCCCGAACTGGACATACCCGAAGGCATCTTCTATAGCGACATACCCGGATACAGCATCTTCGTGCAGAAGAAGGACACTAAGACGGGCATGCTGCACGGGGTGATGATATACAGCACTCAGGGGGGATACGACAAGATGGAGATCGTGCTGGCCGACTCGGCACGCCTGCAGGGCACCGAGGACCAGAAGTTCCTGAGGCTGACGATGTACGAGGGCGAGAGGTTCAGGAACATGGATTCGCAAACGGGAAACATGTTGAAGGCCAACATCCCCTACATGCGCGAGACATTCCACACGGAAGTGGCGATGATTCCATTCGACGCCAGTTTCAACATGATGGACGCAAACCTGTTCAACGGCGATGCCAAGACCAAGGAATTGACCAAGATACTGAGCGGCATTGACTCGCTCAACTCGGTGAGCGACAGCATAGGGCGCCATTACCGCAAGGTTGCGAAAAACCAATATTTGAAGGGAGCCTTCCCGAAGGAGGTGTCGGATTCCGCCGCACTGGTGGCCAAGGCACAGGAACAGGAACCGCTGGACTCCACCTACCTGCGCCTGAGCCCCGACCAAAGGAAAACAGTGATAAAAAGCGCCCTGAGCAACGCGCAAAGCATACAGGCGGAGTTCGAGTTCCGAGGCATGACCACGGAGAGCACCAACATGACCCTGCGCCGCCACCACATGGAGGCCAGGAAGAAATTTACCAACAGTTTGGCGTGCCTCATCTTCTTCTTCATCGGAGCGCCTCTGGGTGCCATCATCCGAAAGGGAGGCCTGGGCGTGCCCGTGGTGGTAAGCGTGCTGGTGTTCATCTTCTACTATATCGTGAACGCCGGCGGAGAGAAGATGGCCAAGAGCGGAGAATGGGCGGTATGGTTCGGCATCTGGCTGAGTACAATGGTGCTGACTCCCATAGGCCTGTTCCTGATAAACCGAGCCAACAAGGACAGCGTGGTGTTCAACATAGAGGGATACCAGAACTTCTTCAAGCGCCTGCTGGGCATACGAACCAAGCGCAAACTGAACAGGAAGGAAATCATCATACACGAACCTGACTATCCGCAACTGACAAAGGACATTGAGGCACTGGCGGAGGATTGCAGACAGTACAGCAACCGCAAGAAACTGCTCAACATACCATCATACTATGCTATCTTCTTCAAGTTCCACGAGGACCACACCGTAAGGGAACTGAAAGACAGGACGGAAGCCTTGGTGGAACAGTTGCACAACAGCAAGGACAACGCCATAATAGGCGCACTGAACGACATGCCCATCCTCTACACCGATGCGCACGCACGACCCTTCAACACGCGGAGGAAGAACCTGATTGCCGGCATCTGCCTGCCCGTGGGCATACTGCTGTGGCTCAGGATATGGAAGTTCAGGCTCAGGTTGTATCAGGACATAAACCAGATACAGAAGTTAGGACAATTCATCATTGAACGAATAAACAAACAAACAGATAATGGACAAGGAAATCATGCTTAGCACCATAGAAGATGCCTTGGTAGACTTCAAGGAAGGCAAATTCGTGATTGTCGTAGACGACGAGGACCGCGAGAACGAAGGCGACTTCATCACCGCGGCAGAACTGATTACCGAGGAGAAGGTGAACTTCATGCTGAAGAACGGACGCGGTGTCCTCTGCGCCCCCATAACCATCACCCGTGCCGAGGAACTGGAACTGGAACGCCAGGTGCAGACAAACACCAGCATGCTGGGCACTCCGTTCACCGTCACCGTGGACTTGCTGGACGGTTGCACCACCGGTGTGAGCACACACGACCGTGCCGCCACCATACGCGCACTGGCCGACCCCACCAGGAAACCTACGGATTTCGGTCGTCCCGGACACATCAACCCCCTCTATGCCCAAGACCGTGGCGTGCTGAAGAGGGCAGGACACACCGAGGCCGCCATCGACCTGGCCCGCCTCTGCGGACTCCAGCCTGCCGCCGCGCTCATAGAGATACTGAACGAGGACGGCACCATGGCACGCATGCCCCAACTGAAGGAAGTGGCACGCGAGCACGGCATGAAGATAATCACCATCAAGGACCTGATAGCATACCGCCTGAAGCAGGAAAGCCTGGTGGAGAAGGGCGTAGAGGCCGACCTGCCTACGGAATACGGCCACTTCCGCATAATCCCCTTCCGCCAGAAGAGCAACGGTCTGGAGCACATCGCCATCTTCAAGGGCGAATGGACACCCGAGGAACCCGTGCTGGTGCGCATGCACTCCAGTTGCATGACGGGCGACATCTTTGCAAGCAGACGTTGCGATTGCGGAGAGCAGTTGCACCAGGCCATGCAGATGATTGACAAGGAGGGCAAGGGTGTTGTCGTGTACCTGCAACAGGAGGGACGCGGCATAGGCCTGATGAACAAGATTGCCGCCTACAAACTACAGGAACAGGGCGACGACACCGTGGAGGCCAACCTGCACCTTGGTTTCAAGGCCGACGAACGCGACTACGGAGTGGGTGCACAGATCCTGCGCGAACTGGGCATAGGCAAGATACGCCTCATCAGCAACAACCCCGTGAAGCGTGTGGGCCTGGAGGGTTACGGCTTAGACATAGTGGAGAACGTGCCCGTGGTAATCACCCCCAACGAATACAACCGCCGCTATCTGGAGACAAAGAAACTCCGCATGGGACACAAGCTGTAGAAACGGAAAACGGAAAACGGAAAACGGAAATCTGCGAGTAAGCGAGAGCAGAGGAAATGCATTTACTCTGCCGAGCGGGAGCAGATTCAAGACGACAAAGTCGGATTAAAACGGAAATCGGAGAACTCAGAGTAATCGGAAAACTCAGAGTAATCGGAAAACTCAGACAACTCAGAGCACCCATAATACTTAGAATACCCAGATAACCGAAACTATAAACCTCCTCCCCCCCTATAGGGGGACTGAGGGGGTCCTTAAAATACTACAAAATATGAACAACATTCTTTCCGAAAGACTCGGACGTCTGTCAACGAGTGCCACACTGGCCATGAGCCAGAAGAGCAGTGAACTGAAGGCTCAGGGCATAGACATCATCAACATGAGTGTGGGAGAGCCCGACTTCAACACCCCCGACCACATCAAGGCTGCCGGCATAAAGGCCATAGAGGAGAACTGGAGCCGCTATAGTCCCGTGCCCGGTTACCCCGACCTGAAGGCGGCCATAGTAGAGAAGTTGCAAAGGGAGAACGGCCTGGAGTACAAGCCCAGCCAGATACTGTGCTCAAACGGCGCCAAGCAGAGCGTGTGCAACGTGATAATGGCCCTGGCAGGTGCAGGCGACGAGGTCATCATCCCCGCCCCCTACTGGGTAAGTTACCCCGACATGGTGCTTCTGGCCGATGCCACACCCGTGTTCATCCCCTCAAGCATAGAACAGGACTTCAAGATAACACCCGAACAACTGGAGGCTGCCATCACCGAGAAGACTCGCGCCCTGATACTCTGCTCTCCCAGCAACCCCACCGGCTCAGTGTATAGCCGCGAGGAACTGGAAGGCCTGAAGGAGGTGCTGCTGCGCCACGAGCGCGTCATCGTCATTGCCGATGAAATCTACGAGCACATCAACTACGTGGGCGAACATGCCTCCATAGCACAGTTCCCCGAGATCAAGGACCGTGTGGTAATCGTAAACGGCGTTTCCAAGGCATACGCCATGACCGGTTGGCGCATAGGCTTCATAGCCGCTCCCGAATGGATAGTGAAGGGTTGCAACAAACTCCAGGGCCAGTACACCAGCGGTCCCTGCTCCATCAGCCAGAAGGCTGCCGTTGCCGCCTTTGCCGGTGACCAGCAGTGTGTGGAGGATATGCGCGTGGCATTCGAGCGCCGTCGCGACCTGATAGTGAAACATGCCAAGGAGATACCCGGGCTGGAGGTCAACAATCCCCAGGGTGCCTTCTACCTGTTCCCCAAGTGCAGCAGTTTCTATGGCAAGAAGTATGGCGAGCAGACAATAAACAACAGCGACGACCTGGCCATGTACCTTCTGGAGGTCGGCCACGTTGCCACCGTGGGCGGTGCTTCCTTCGGTTCTCCCGAGTGCTTCCGCATGTCATACGCCACCAGCGACGAGAACATCATCGAGGCACTCAAGCGCATCAAGGATGCCTTGGCTCTGCTGAAATAATACCGTATATATATATAAATAAGGTAGGCAACCACGCGTTCCTACCTTACCTCCCACATACAGGAAAACAAAAATCCCTTGCTTCTTACGGCAAGGGATTTTATTCCTCCCATCAGGGAGACACTAATCTTTCTTAGAGAGTGATTGCTCCAGAAGGACATGCATCAGCGCAAGTACCGCACTCTGTGCACTCGTCGGGATTGATAGAATACTTCTCGCCCTCAGAAATTGCACCAACGGGACACTCGTCAATACATGTGCCGCAAGCAACACAATCGTCATTAATTACGTAAGCCATAACTGTTGTCGTTTAAATTAGTATATACTATTGTCTGTTGTCGAATCCAAACTCGATTGCAATGCAAAGATAATCATTTTTGATGATATGAACCGATGTTGGCAATAAAAATGTTGGTCTTTATCATTAAAAACGATGAATTGTACAATAAAACGGCACCTGCCCATGTTATTATGTATATGAAACGTACCATCGCCATATTGCTTCTCCTGTCCGCATGCCTGTGCACCTTCGCACAGAAGGAGACTATCATGAACAAGCCCTTCATAGACAACCGCCGTCTGCACTGGGGCTTCTTCTTCGGCATGAACTTCATGGACATGGAAATGAAGAACAACGGCCACATCGACCCCGCCACTGGCGAGCAATGGTTTGCCGACGTCAGCAAGTACGAACCCGGATTCAGCGTGGGTGTGCTGGGTGCGTTGCGCCTGAACAAATACATGGAACTGCGCCTCACCCCCACCATGCACTTCGGACAGAAGTTCATAAAGATGCGCGACAACGTGTCGGCACGCGACACTTCGCAGAACATGCGCACCAACTATATCTCCGTGCCGATTTCCGTAAAGTTTGCCGCACCGCGCTACAACAACTTCCGTCCCTACTTCACCCTGGGCCTCGCACCGACCTTCTGCCTGAACAACCACGACCAGGAAGCCTTCAAGGCAAAAACCTTCGACTGCTATCTGGAGGTCGGCATGGGATGCGACATCTATCTGCCCTACTTCAAACTCATACCGGAACTGAAATTCTGCTTCGGCCTGGCAGACATCATCAGCAAGAACCGCGACGACCTGCTGGACAAATCCATGATGAAATTCACCAACAGCATAGAAAGCAGTTCGGCCAACATGATAGTCCTTTCCCTCTATTTCGAGTGAAAAAGCACCTCGTAAAGCGGACTTTCCACACACAAATCGCCACTTTACGGCATTTTTCCTCTTATATTTGAGGCAGTTTCAACAAAAAGCCGTATCTTTGCACCCGCTTTACCATAGGTCGCTGGTGGGGAGAAGTGTGACCCGTTATGCCTATGAGTGATGACAATACAACCTATTAAAAAGTCATAAGAGAAATGGCAGATTTAATTAAGATTGCAGAAGAAGCATTTGCTACCGGCAAGCAGCACCCCTCATTCAAGGCTGGTGACACCGTAACCGTAGCTTACAAGATTGTCGAGGGCAACAAGGAGCGTATCCAGCTGTACCGCGGTGTAGTTATCAAGATCGCCGGTCACGGTGACAAGAAGCGCTTCACCGTTCGCAAGATGTCAGGCACCGTTGGTGTGGAGCGTATCTTCCCCATCGAGTCCCCCAACATCGACAGCATCGTTGTCAACAAGATTGGTAAGGTTCGTCGCGCCAAGTTGTACTACCTGCGCAACCTCACCGGTAAGAAGGCTCGCATCGCCGAGAAGCGCGTTGCCAGCAAGGAGGCTTAATCCCCCCTTTTTACACAAGCAAAAGAAACGTACGGCAGCAATGTCGTACGTTTTCTCTTTATTTGTACATATTGTATCTATGTACACACTTACGCAAGTTATTGCGCAATAATCTGCGTAACTATATCCAAAATATACGACTTACGCACATTATCGCATCAACAACACAGTAATTGCATCTCAAATAAGGAGTCCTTATTCAGTCAAAGCGATTGAAGTTACAAAACCCCACTCTGACTATATCATGTTAGCACGGTGCTTTTGCATTTGCAGAATTCAGGTAAAAATCCTATATTTGCATGTCATTTCCATTATACGCCCCTATGAAGAACAAGACTTCTGCTTTTTTGCTGATATACATAATAATTACTGCGTTAGTTAGCACTACTTCATGCCATCGTTCTGAGCACACAGAGCAGCAACTGTTTATGATGGACACGCTGTCGGATGAAAATCCAGACACCGTTCTCACTATGCTGGATTGTATGGATTTAAGCACCATGAGCCGGTCGGAGCGCATGCATGCCGAACTTCTCAGGGGCAAGGCCATGAACAAAGCGTATGTGAACTTCACCACGGACTCCGTTATGTTTGAAGTCGTTGACTGGTACGAACGTCACGGCAATGCCAACCAAAAGATGCTTGCATACTATATATTGGGCTGTGCTTATCGCGATTTGGAAGATGCGCTTTCGGCACTGAAATACCTAAACCAAGCAGTAGATGCCGTTGATGAGAGCGATGAAGATTGCGACCTACACACACTGATGCGTGTCTATAGCCAGATGGGAGGATTGTATCAGCGCGTCGCTGCGTTTGAAAACGAAAGAATAGCAGATATGCATGCCGAACGATTGGCATGGCAGATTTGCGATACCTTATCGGCGCTTCGTTTGATGTGGGCGCAGGCATGTTGTTTATATGATTCTAGAAATCAATCACAAGCAATCATGATTCTGGATAGCATTGATATGTTCACACGGAAGAATGGCATGAGAGAACAAACAAAGATTCTCTACCCTATGAGGATAGATTACCATCTGGACATCAAAGATGTCAAAGGCGCCGATTCGTTGTTGCGCGAATATGAATACAAGATGGGGATTAGACCAGACAGTCCCGACGAAGAGATATATGACATAGCCCACTTCTACCGCAAAGGACGATATGATCTTCTCATACAAAGTCCTAATTCTGCTATACAAATGTTCCAGAGGTATTTGCGTCTCATTGAGAATCGTTCATTTTATAATGGTATCCAACATTCATTGCGAGAGGTTTGCTATCAAGGACTAACCGAAGCCTATTCACTCCAACATCAGCCTGATTCTGTTATTAAATATGCTAATTTATATTGTCAATGGAATGATTCCAGCACTCGGGCAAAATCATCCGAGCATCTGCTAAGATATCAATCACTTTACAACTATACAAAGATTCAAGAGCAGGCCCTGAAAGCAGAGCAGAAGGCATCACGTCTTCGTGTAATAATAATTTTGTTGGTGGTTTTCGCCACTACTATTGTCATTGTTGCGTGGTTAATTTACCAGAAGCGACTAAAAAAAGAACGACAAAAGC
>JAGAQH010000005.1 GCA_017622815.1 Bacteroidaceae bacterium
ATTGGGTAAGTTTATCTACATTTTCATAAGCTCTGTTTTCGTTAACATTGTAGTAGTTATATGTGAGATCGCTTGTAATAATGAATCTATCTGTTATATCACCTCTATAGAACAGACCAATTGTTGAGTTGATATTACGATAATTATTGCTATTTTCTGATAACAGCATATTTTCGGGTGTCTGATAACTCTCGAAACTATCGTATTTTCCTCCATCAAGCCATGATTGAATAGAAATTGTATGTTTGGGGGCAATCTTATAATCTGCACCAAGGCTTACATTGAAACTTTTGTTCGTATTATTGTTGTTCGGGTGACGAAAGTCTTCCATTGCAGTGGCTTCTGCTACTTCGTTCTTGTATAGATAACTATATGATGTTGCACTATACATTTTCTTATTAGATACATTGAAATCGCTATAGATATTCCATTTGTCCAATGTGTAAATAAAGTTTGCCCCTATATTCTCACTATGAGAATTGGGAGTACGAAAAGATACAAGTCCTTTGGACTGAACGCCCAAATCATAACCTAAATAGTTGTCGTATGTAATATAGTTCAGCACAATAGGCATATCGCCATATTTCCCTTTAGGGAATCGATATAATTCAATCTTCTTTATTCGTTGGGGATTTAGATTCTGTACCAACTCTTTTCCTACTTCTCTTCCATTAAGCATTATTGGCACATCTCGATATTCACCAATCTTTACCGCATCAGACACCCAATCTACACTTATTCCTGGCAGTTTGTCCAATAACTGAAAAGAATTCTTTGAACTATTCCTCAAAGAATCGGTAAGAAAGAATGTTTCTTTTATCGCATCCTTATGTCTGGAATCTCCTTTAACAACTACTTCTTCTAATAATCCAGCATTTTCATTGAGAATAAAATCACCAAGATTGCCAGGTCGGCATACTATGGAAATCTTTTCAAACCCAATAAAAGACATTTGAAGTATACATTCTCTATCTTCATTCACCTTAAGTTCGAAATAACCATCCGAATTTGTAGTTGCTCCCACTATATAAGCAGAATCAGATTGTCCCATAAGAACACAAAATACTCCAGCAATGGGATTGTTCTCTTTATCCAGAACTCTTCCATTGAAACTTTGGGCACATAATTGTCCGAGAGTTCCAAAACAGAGCATTAAAAATACCACATTAATCCTCATAGAATTCCATTTTACCACTTAACATCTATAATATTCACTTAAATTATTAGCAAGCACATTTGCACCACAAAATTACATATTAATGTGGTTATAGGTCGTTTATATCTAAAAGTATTCTACTATGCAGATACGACCATAAATTATTAATAATCAGCAGCGCTTAAATATAAAAGTTTATATCACCACTTCTGGGACTTTATATCAGGGATGCAAACGGATTAAGTAACGAAAAATAGTCGTACCTTTGCAAAAAAAGAAGCTTTATGCGAATACAAATATTCATATTCATTATAATCTTAACTGGTTGCACAAACCATCAAACCGACATCAACTACGAGCGGATATTGGATGTGGCAGAAGTCCGTCATCACCAAGGTGAATCACTCAGTGAAGAAATCCTGCTCTGTGAGGCATTAAAACATTACCAAACATTAGAGCCTACAGATTCCACAAGATTATTGCAAGCAACCATTCTAACAGCATATCATTATTGGTGGAATAATGAAACGGAAAAATCATATAATTTATTGGAGCCTTTAGCCAACACATATAAAGATGCTTTATATGCTTTGCTTGATTTGGCTTATAAAGACAATAATTATAAGACATCATATGCTTATCTAAACAGAATTATGGAAGATGAAGCAGAACGAACATTTCAGAATTATCATAGGATGGCAGTACTAAACTTCTTCCTTGGGAATCATGAAGAATGCGAACGCTTATATGATGAATTACCCAAATATATTAAAACTCCGGCAGATTCTGTTTTGTATTTTGAGAAAACGCTTCCAAATCATGCTGATGCTCTTAGTGAGTATGGTAAGCAAGAAAGAGCCATTGAACTTCAGACACAAGTCTTGAATTATTTCATAGGAAAGGACAACTGGTATGTTGCTAAAGCATATTTGTCTCTTGCTCGATATAACATATTGTTAGGCCGCTTCAATAAAGCCGAGCAACACATAAATTCTGCTGAGGAGAATGCAGATGAATATTTCTACAGCAATTTGGCAATATCTACTTATATGCAACAGTTAAAAAGCATCCTTGATTATGCCAAAAACAATCGTATCAGTGTAATGGAATGGGCGCATTTTGGAAATACATTGCAAGGAAATGCATCCAAGAACCGAAATATTACCGAGGCCAAGAGAGAAGCTAACAGGAATCTTACAGAACAAAATATGCAGATAACCATTCAAAGGCAAAAGGATCAAATGCTATTCTTGGTTATAACATTTATTTTGACTCTTACGATTGCCAGTTTGCTATTATGGCTACGGAATAGGAAAAACAAGTTTTTAGAAAAGGAAGAAGAAATAGACGCACTACGAAAACTCTTATCTGAATCATCGGAATCAGGTGATAGTAATAAAGATGACCGCTTCTTCAAAAAAATCCTGTTACAGCAGTTAGGGGTAATAAAAATAGCTACATCAAACCCAACATCTGCCAATCTGAAATTGCTCAAAAAAATGAAAGAAATTACGAGCAAAGAAGTGGATGTGGATACATTATTGAATTGGAATGACCTTTTTCAGATAATTGATTGTATTTACAATGGTTTCTATACTTCACTAATCAAAAAATACGGTACGGTTCTTAATGAAAAGGAGATACGATTATGTATCCTCTTAAAGGCAAATTTCACGACTAAGGAAATTGGTGTTGTAACACAGCAATCAGTTCGTACGATTTATCAACGCAAGAGCACTATCCGTCAAACACTCCAAATGCCCGAAGCAGAGGACATAGCTTCATTCCTAAGCAAAGAATTGCTATGAACCTCCCCGACGACAAACTTTTGTTGCCCCATCAACAGTACGCTGTTGTCGTGGCAACAGGACTCTGTTGATAAGGCAACAAAGTCTAGCGCTCGGGGAGAATCATTCCACACTACACGATGAACTAACCTTTCTTTCACGAGAATTTCATTTTGATGTACCAAGAAAGAGGATATATTAAAGTAATGTCGTATTTTTGTAGACAGGAAGAAATACTTATAACATCAACTACCTATGATAAAGCACATCATACTATGGACGCTCAACCCCGAGTTGTCCGAAGAGGAGAAAGAGAACGTAAAGGCTGCCATAAAGCAAGACCTGGAAGCGTTGGTGGGCGTAGTGCCGGGTTTGGTGGAAGCAACGGTACACATCGACGGCCGTCTTGCCTCGTCCAATGCCGACCTGATGCTGGACAGCACTCTGGAGAGCGAGGAAGCACTGAAGGCCTATGCCGTACACCCTGCCCACGTGAAAGTGGCAGAGGAGAGGGTAAAGCCCTTTGCCGTACAGAGGGTGTGCCTGGACTTTGAAATCTGAAAACGGAAAGGTGAAAACGGAAAACTATGCGGACGCTGCACGCAGCGTCCCTACATTACCAAATGTGAACAACTAAGACAAAGTCAAGACGACAAAGTCGGATTAAACTAACCGCTCATCCGCTAACCGTTAAAGCGCCACTCAGTTTTCCGATTTCCGTTTTCCGTTTTCCGCTCATAAAATCCTATGCCATACACATATGAATACCCACGTCCTGCCGTAACGGCGGATTGCATAGTCATCACCAGAGAGGAGCGCCCACGGGTGCTGCTCATCCAGCGTGGCGGCGAACCGTTCCGCGGCCATTGGGCATTGCCCGGAGGTTTCATGGACATGGACGAGACGGCACAGCAGTGTGCCATGCGCGAACTGACCGAGGAGACGGGCCTCACGGTGACGGAAACCCGTCAGGTGGGTGCATACAGCCGTGTTGACCGCGACCCGCGGGGACGTACCGTGGGCATTGCATACCTGGCCATAATAGACTCTCCCATGCCCGTGCAGGGGCAGGACGATGCCGCAAGGGCAGAATGGTGGCACGTGGACAACCTGCCGCCACTGGCCTTCGACCATGCCGACATGATGAGGGATGCCATGCGCCTGTATGTCTCCATAGTTTCACAAGAATGACCAGACACCAAGCACACCGATGAGCACGAGCAATCCCGAACTCGACCTTGCCTGGCGCATAGTAGAGAACACAGGCATGCACATGTTCCTGACGGGCAAGGCAGGAACGGGCAAGACCACGTTCCTGAAGGAACTGAAACGCCGCTCGCCGAAGCGCATGGTGGTTACAGCCCCTACGGGCATCGCCGCCATCAATGCCGAGGGCATGACACTTCACTCCTTCTTCCAGCTGCCCTTTGCCCCCTACATCCCCGACACGGTCTTCAATGCCGGGAAGGATGCCTACCGCTATCGGTTCAGCAAGGAGAAGATACGCATAATACGCAGCATCGACCTCCTGGTGATAGACGAGATAAGCATGGTGCGTGCCGACCTGCTGGATGCCGTGGACAGCGTGCTGAGGCGCTACCGCTCGTCGCACCTGCCCTTTGGCGGAGTGCAACTGCTCATGATTGGCGACCTGCAACAACTGGCGCCCGTGGTGAAGGCGGAGGAGTGGGAACTGCTCTCAAAACACTACGACACGCCATACTTCTTCAGCAGCCGTGCCCTGGCGGAAACACAGTATGCCACCATAGAACTGAAACAGACCTACCGACAGACAGATGCGCACTTCCTGAACCTTCTCAACAGGGTACGTACAAACACGGCCGACCGCAGGGTGCTGGAGGAACTGAACCGCAGGTACAAGCCTCAGTTCGTGCCACCTAAGGAGGAACGCTACATACGTCTGACCACACACAACATACTGGCACAGAACATCAACGAGAGGGAACTTGGCAAGATAGACCGGCCAACCTTCGTGTTCAACGCCGTAATAACGGGAAAGTTCCCCGAATACTCCTACCCCACGGACGAGACACTGACACTGAAGCAGGGGGCACAAATAATGTTCGTGAAGAACGACCGCTCGCCGGAGAAGCGCTACTTCAACGGCATGATAGGCGAGATTACCGCCATAGACGAAAAGGGGTTCTACGTAAGGAGCAAGGATTACCCTGAGGAAATCCGTGTGGAGCAGGAGCAATGGGACAACAGCCGCTACACGCTGAACGAGAAGACCATGGAGATAACGGAGGAGATAGAGGGTACCTTCAGCCAGTTCCCCGTGCGCCTGGCATGGGCGATAACCATACACAAGAGTCAGGGGCTTACCTTCAGCCATGCCATCATAGACGCACACGATTCCTTTGCACACGGACAGGTCTACGTGGCCCTGAGCCGTTGCCGCACACTGGAGGGCATGGTGCTGAGCACTCCCTTGGGAAGCGGTGCCATCATCTGCGACAACACGGTGGAGCGCTACACCTCGGGCATAGAACGGAGGACTCCCTCGGGGGACAACATCGGGGAGTGGGAGAAGCGCTACTTCCACCAACTTCTGTCCGAACTGTTCGGCTTCTCGCAGGTCAGCCAGTGCTTCGAGGACGTGCAACGCCTGCTGGTGGAGCATTTCCACCGCCTCTATCCGCAAACGCTGGAGAGCTTCAATGCCTTGTCCCCGGTGCTTCAGGAGAAGATAACGGACGTTTCCCTGCGCTTTGCCAACCAATACACGCGCCTGGTGTCGGAACAGGCAGATTTTGCCTCCTCCACCCTATTGCAACAACGCCTCATGCAGGGGGCGACGTATTTCGCCCAGGAACTGCTCCCCTTTGTGGAGTTGGCACAGGGACTTTCGCTCCCCACGGACAACAAGACCCTGAAGAAGCGTGTAGATGAAACTACCGACAAGTTCCGCCATGCCGTCTCCCTGAAGCACAGTCTTCTGGAGCATGTCAGGGAGCATGGTTTCCAGACGGGCGACTACCTCAAGCGCAAGGCCATACTGGCCCTTGAGGCAGAGGAGGAGGAAACGTCGGCACCTGCCAAGAAGAGCGCCAAGAAGAGCAAGGAAACGAAACTGGAAGTGCCGGAGGACATACTGTACCCCAACCTCTACAAGCACATCACGATGTGGCGAGGAAAGAAAGCCAGGGAGGCAGGCCTGCCGGCATACTGCATTCTGCAACAGAAGGCGATACTGGGCATAGTCAACCTACTGCCCGACACCCCCAAAGCACTCCATAGGATTCCCTACCTTGGCAAGGTGAACATAGAGAAGTACGGCGACGAACTTCTGGAAATCATCTGCCGGTACATGAAAGACAACGACCTAAAAACTAATATATAAAAGGACAGGTGAAACATTGTAGGGACACGGCATGCCGTGTCCGAAAGCAAGATTCGAGTACTCCGACCTTCCCATTCTCAAACCTATCATCATGCAAGAAATAACAAGACTCATATCCCAGGCCCTGGGCATAAGCCTGCGCCAGACGGAACAGACACTGAACCTACTGAACGAAGGCGCCACTATACCCTTCATTGCCCGCTACCGCAAGGAGGCCACCGGAGGATTGGACGAAGTGCAGATAGCCGAGGTGGCACGGCAGGGCGAAAAGTTCAAGGAACTGGAGCACCGCAAGGAATACATCCTGCAAACCATAGAGGAACAGGGCAAACTTACGGACGACCTTAGGGCACGCATCTCCTCGTGCTGGGACGCCACCGTGCTGGAGGACATATACCTGCCCTACAAGCCCAAGCGCAAGACGCGTGCCGAAGTGGCCAGGAAACGTGGTCTCGAACCCTTGGCAGATGCCATACTGCACCGCACGAACGGCGACCCGGAGCAGTATGCACGCAAGTTCCTTTCCGAAGAAGTAGCGTCCATAGAAGATGCCCTGCAGGGTGCAAGGGACATTCTGGCGGAAAGGATGAACGAGGACGAACGTGTGCGCAATACACTCAGACAGAGTTTCGAGCGCACCGCCATCATATCCTCCCGCGTGGTAAAGAGCAAGATGGAGGAGGCCATGAACTACAGGACATACTTCAACTTCTCCGAACCTCTGCACCGTTGCACCAGCCATCGCCTGCTTGCCATACGGCGCGGCGAGAGCGAGGGCTTCCTGCGTGTGGACATCAGTCCGCGCGACGAGGAGGCTTGCATGGAGCGCCTACTGCGTGGCTACCCCACACGGGGCAAGTGTGGCGAGCAGATTGTAATGGCCATGACCGATGCCTACAAGCGTCTGCTGAAGCCCTCCATAGAAACGGAATTTGCTTCGGCTTCCAAGAAGCGTGCCGACGAGGAGGCCATCCGTGTCTTTGCCTCCAACCTGAGCCAACTGCTGCTTGCCGCTCCGCTGGGACAGAAGCGCATCATGGGCATCGACCCGGGATTCCGCACCGGATGCAAGGTGGTGTGTCTGGACCAGCAGGGCAATCTCCTGCATAACGAAACCATCTTCCCCCACCCTCCCCGTGGCGAGCGCATGGAATCGCTGGATACTCTGGAGGCTTTGATGGACAGATTCCGCATAGAGGCCGTGGCAATAGGAAACGGCACGGCAGGCAGGGAGACGGAGGACCTGGTCAGGATGCTTCACCGTCCTGGCATGTCCGTATTCCTCGTCAGCGAGGATGGTGCCTCAGTGTACTCTGCTTCTAAAATAGCACGTGAGGAGTTCCCCGACCACGATGTCACCGTGCGCGGTGCCGTGAGCATAGGGCGACGCCTTGCCGACCCTTTGGCGGAACTGGTAAAGATAGATGCCAAGTCCATCGGTGTGGGGCAATACCAGCACGATGTTGACCAGACAGAACTGAAGCATGCCCTGGACCTCACCGTGGAGCGTTGCGTGAACACCGTGGGCGTGAACCTCAACACCGCCAGCAAGCACCTGCTTACCTACATCTCAGGCCTCGGCCCTGCCCTGGCACAGAACATAGTCAATTACCGCACGGAACACGGCCCCTTCTCCTCACGCCAGGAACTTCAGCACGTGCCTCGTCTTGGTGCCAAGGCCTTTGAGCAATGTGCAGGTTTCCTCCGCATCCCCGGAGCAACAAATCCCCTGGACAACACCGCCGTGCATCCCGAACGCTACGCCCTTGTAAGGCAGATGGCAAAGGATGCCGGATGCAACGTGCAGGATCTCATTGCCTCGGCAGAAAAGCGTAAGGGCATCGATCTGCAGCGCTATTGTTCCGACACCGTGGGTATGCCCACCCTGACCGACATCATGCAGGAACTCAGTAAACCTGGACGTGACCCTCGTGGCGAAAACGAAGAGTTCTCTTTCGACGACACTCTCCACTCCATCGACGACCTGCAGGAGGGAATGATCCTGCCGGGCATCGTCTCCAACATCACCAACTTCGGTTGCTTCGTGGACCTCGGCATCAAGACCAAAGGACTCGTCCATATCTCACAACTCTCCGACAAGTTTGTCCGCGACCCCATGACCGTTGTCCACGTGCAACAGAAGGTTATGGTAAAGGTCATTGAAATAGATTTCGCCCGCAACCGCATCGCCCTCAGCATGAAGGGAGTGGTACAAAAGTAGCAGATGACCATTGCCTTTTGTCAGAGATTCCTCCAAAAGACATAGGCATGGACAGAAGACAAGAATCCCGAAAGTCAGATACACGACCTTCGGGATTCTTGTTGTAACAGGTAATTGTTATACCTCAGAGGTGGATTGGCGTTGTGGTTCACTTCTCCACGACATTCACCTTTGCTGCCGTGGCCTTGCACTTATTGCGAAGTGCCTCCTGGTCGGCATCCAGAGTGTCCCAGCATACGACCACACCCATACGGCGACCTACATGTGCCTCGGGTTTGCCGAAGATGCGGAGGTAGGTACGCTGCTCTGCGCAGGCATCTTCCATGCCGGTATAGTCGGGAGACTTGGTTTCTATGCCCGAGAGGATAACGGCACTTGCACCCTGACGTTCCTGGGTAATCTCGGGAATGGGCAAGCCAAGCACGGCACGGCAATGCAGTTCAAACTCGCTCAGGTTCTGCGTTCCGGCCAGTGTCACCATACCAGTATCGTGCGGACGGGGTGACAGTTCGCTGAAGATGACGCCTTCCTTTTCGCTAACAAAGAATTCCACTCCCCAGATACCAGCACCGGTGAGGGCTTCAGTCACCTTGGCTGCCATTTCCTGAGCGGAAGCCAGGTGTTCCGCCTTCATCTGACGGGGCTGGAAACTCTCCTGATAGTCACCGCCCTTCTGCACATGGCCTATGGGTGCGCAGAACAATGTGGGACCGTTCTTCTGGGTAACGGTGAGCAACGTTATCTCGTAGTCAAATGGGATGAACTGCTCCACGATAACCTCCATGATGTCGCCACGCGAACCTTCGCACGCACACTCCCAGGCAGAAGCAAGTTCCTCGGCACTGTCCACCTTGCTCTGGCCGTGGCCGCTGGAGGACATAAGGGGCTTTATGATACAGGGGAAACCTATCACGCTAGCAGCCTCGGCAAGTTCCTCGAAAGTGGTGGCATAACGGTAGTTGGCGGTCTTCAGTCCCAACTCAGTATGTGCCAGTTCGCGGATGGCCTTGCGGTTCATTGTGAAGTTCACAGCACGTGCGCTGGGCACAACCTGTATGCCCATCTTCTCGCACTCGTAGAGTTTCTCTGTGCGGATGGCCTCTATTTCGGGCACGATGATGTCGGGGCGCACCTCTTCCACCACCTTCATCAGGGCATCACCGTCCAGCATGCTGAATACACGACGCTCGTCTGCCACCTGCATGGCGGGGGCATTGTCATACTTGTCGCAAGCGACCACATACTGGCCCTTTCTCTGACAGGCAATGACGAACTCCTTACCAAGTTCGCCTGAACCTAAAAGCAAAATCTTCTTCATATCTCAACTTAATCCTTCTATTTCACCGTTTACTATGTCTATCTTCTCTGCCTGCGGCACCTTGGGCAAGCCGGGCATGCGGAGTATCTCTCCTGCTATGAGCACTATGAACTCGCTACCCCGGTTTATAACCACGTCGCGGATGGCGATGTTGAATCCCTCGGGCACTCCGTAGGCTTTCTGGTCGGCAGAGAACGAGAACTGTGTCTTTGCAATACAGATGGGGTAATGTGTCAGGCCCAGTTCCTCTATCTTCTGCAGCATCTTCCTTGCTCCGGGGGTGAAGGTCACTCCCTTGCCTCCGTACACTTTCTGTACCACGGCCTGTGCCTTTGCCTCGATACTGTCCTCATCGGCATAGGCATATCGGAGAGGTTCGCTCGGGTTCTGCTCTATGGTGTCTGCCACCAGACGCGCCAGTTCCTCGGCACCTGCACCGCCTTCGTTAAAGGCATTGTTCACGGCAAAGCCTATGCCCAACTCCGCACAATGCTCACGGCAGAAGGCAATCTCCTCGTCGGTATCCGTAGCAAAGCGGTTGAAGCATACCACCACCGTCTGACCGAAACCTTGCAGATTGCGGATATGGCGGTCAAGATTCTTCACACCTTCCTTCAGGCCCTCCATGTTGGGTTCCTTGATAGCCTCCACTGGCACACCTCCGTGCATCTTCAAGCCCTGTGTGGTGGCAACCAGTACGGTGAGTGCTGGTTGCAGACCCGACTTGCGGCACTTGATGTCGTAGAACTTCTCGGCACCGAGGTCGGCACCGAAACCTGCCTCTGTGATGACGTATGGAGCAAGGCTCATGGCCATGCGTGTTGCCAAGGCAGAATTGCATCCATGGGCTATGTTGGCAAAGGGACCTCCGTGCACTATGGCAGGCGTTCCTTCTGTTGTCTGTACCAGATTAGGCTTGATGGCATCGCGCAAGAGCACGCAGATGGCACCTGCCACGCCAAGGTCCTTCACGGTGAATGGTTTTCCGTCTATAGTAGTACCCAGCAGGATGTTCTCTATGCGGCGGCGCAGATCATCCTCGTCCTTGGCAAGACAGAGGATGGCCATAATCTCGGAAGCCGGTGTGATGTCGAAACCGCTCTCTCCTGTCACTCCGTTTGTCTTCGCGCCAAGACCGGTAACAATGTATCGCAGGTTGCGGTCGTTCACGTCAAGAACACGCTTCCACAGCACCTCGCGCATAGCAAAACCCTCGGCCTGATGCTGGTATATATAGTTGTCCAACAGGGCGGCTATCATGTTGTGTGCCGATGTGATGGCGTGGAAGTCGCCCGTAAAGTGCAGGTTTATCTTATCCATGGGCAAGACCTGTGCATAGCCTCCACCGGCAGCACCACCCTTCATGCCGAAGCAGGGGCCGAGAGAAGGTTCGCGCAGAGCCACAACGGTCTTCTTGCCTATGCGGTTCATGCCAAGCGACAGGCCTACGCTTACCGTTGTCTTGCCGATACCGGCCTTGGTGGGGGTGATGGCGGTGACAAGGATAAGGCGGCTTTTGCTTATTTTCTCTTCATCAATGAGACTGAGGGGCAGTTTGGCAATGTATCGGCCATACGGCTCCATTACCTCCTCGCTGATACCCAGTCCCTGTGCTATGTCCCTTATGGGCTTCAAAGGGGTCTCGCGTGCAATTTCAATATCACTTTTCATATATTCCTAATATCGTTTGTTCTGTATTCCTATCGTCTTTTCTGTACTTTGTCCGTATCTGCCGGAGTGAAGAATATCACATCCTTCAGTGCATCGGGCATGTACTGTTGGCTGATGTAGTGTCCGGGATAGTCATGAGGATACTTGTAGCCGTCGCTGTATCCCAGTTCGGCCATCAGTTGTGTGGGTGCGTTCCTCAGATGCAGAGGCACGGGCAGATTGCCTGTCTGGCGCACGTTCTGCAGGGCCGTGTTTATGGCATTGTAGGCGCTGTTGCTCTTTGGCGAGGTAGCCAGATATACAGTTGCCTCTGCCAAGGGGATACGTCCCTCGGGCCATCCTATCTTCTGCACCGCATCGAAGGCGGCATTGGCAAGAAGCAGGGCATTGGGGTTGGCAAGTCCCACGTCCTCGGAGGCAGAGATTACCAGTCGGCGTGCTATGAAGGCAGGGTCTTCCCCACCCTCTATCATTCTGGCCAGCCAATAGATGGCGGCATCGGGGTCGCTGCCTCGGATGCTCTTAATGAAAGCGGAGATGATATCGTAGTGCATCTCTCCGTCCTTGTCGTAGGCAAGAGGGTTCTGCTGGAGACGCTCCGCCACCAGGGTGTCGGTTATCTCCAGTGTTTCATCCTCCTGCACGCTTTCGGAGAGAAGTTCCAGGATGTTCAGCAACTTGCGGGCATCGCCTCCGCTATATCTGAGCAGGGCATCGGTTTCCTTCAGGACAATGTTCTGCTTCTTCAGTACCGTGTCCTTTTCAATAACCCGATGGCATAGGGTCAGCAAGTCGTCTTTCGTCAGCGAATTGAGCGTGTACACCTGGCAACGGCTCAGCAAAGGACGTATCACCTCAAAGGAGGGATTCTCCGTGGTGGCTCCTATCAGCGTGAACACACCCTGTTCCACCGCCCCAAGCAGGGAGTCCTGCTGGCTCTTGCTGAACCTGTGGATTTCGTCAATGAAGAGTATTGGGCGAGAGGTATTGAAGAAGTTGGAACCCCGTGCCTTGTCTATGACTTCGCGCACATCCTTCACTCCGCTCGTTACGGCAGAAAGGGTAAAGAAGGGCACATCCAACGTGCCTGCAATGATGGTGGCAAGGGTGGTCTTACCCACTCCGGGAGGTCCCCAAAGGATGAAACTGGAGACCCGTCCACTCGTTATCATACGACGCAAAACCCCATTCGGGCCAACAAGATGCTGTTGTCCGATATAGTCCTCCAAAGTGCGGGGACGCATTCTTTCTGCCAAGGGTTGCATAGTGTGGACAAAGGTAACAAAATAATGGCACATACCAAGAGTACAGAGGGGAGAAAATACGTCTCTTGCTTCATTTTGAACATTTGTGCTTTCTTCCTGTGCCGTTTATCGTAAGAATTTGCTATATTTGTTCTTAGAAAACGCTTCGCTCCTCCGGAGGGGAGCAACCTATACCATTGAACAACGCATGATGAACCTGTCCATACTGATACCGTCTTACAACTGGGATTGTACGGAACTCGTCAACGACCTTCTTGCCCAACTCCCCGAAGATGCCGAAATTATTGTCGGTAACGACAAAAGTACCTCAGAGGTGGCGACAAAGGCCTTCCAGAGGATAGCCGCCTTGAAGCAGTGCCGTGTCTACGAACCTGCGGAGAACATCGGGCGCTCCAGGATACGCAACAGGCTTTTTGAACTCTCTTCTGGCAAATGGATCCTCTTCATCGATTGCGACACCAAGGTGGACAGTGCCGATTACATCAAGAACTATCTGGATGCCACAATACAGTACCCTGCCGATGTTTACTACGGGGGCATGAAGAATACCCCGGAATGTCCCGAAGGGTGCGAGTTGCGGTGGACCTACGAGACGGTGGCAGCCCGACGCCTTACCGTGGAATACCGCCAGGCACATCCCTTTGACTCGCTCACCACACAGAACTTCATGATCAGGCGGGAGGCCTTTGCACAAACGGGCTTTGACGAAAGCATAAGGCAATACGGCTACGAGGACACGCTCCTTTTTGCCAACCTTGAACGTCTGGGCAAGTCCGTCTTCCACCTGGAGAACCGCCTCATCCATCTGGACATAGACAACAACCGCCAGTTCCTTGCCAAAACGCGCGAAGCGCTTCGCACCCTGCACTCCCTGCCCGAGGACATACGTCCCAAGACACGCATGACGGAAATGCACCGCCGTCTCCGCAAATACCGTCTGCACCGTGCCTTTGCCCTCCTGCACATCTTCCTTCTGCCTGTAACACGAAGGATACTGTGCTCCAGATTCGTTTCGCTGAAACTGTATCAATTCTACAAACTGGGCTACTATTGCGGACTTTGAGCGGAGGGGGTGGTATAGATTAAAGTGCAGTTCCAACACATCGAATTTACGTTAATTTATTAATTCTTATGAGCAACTACGACGAAAGAGAAAGTGCTAACGATGATAGCCCAATTACAACAATTTACCCCAAAGACAGCAGTTACCTATCCTTTTTTTTATATATAGTTCCCGTATTCGGCTTTATTGGCTTATTACCTATTTTGGTTATAATATCTGGACCTGGTATCCCATTAGGGAGCGTTGTATTTATGCTATTCCCGTCAGCCGTTGTACTTTTGACTCTAATATATGTTTACAGGACTTTATTCTTTACAAAAGTTCAATACCATGAAACATTCATCCAGTTTAAGGGATTTACACATACGTTATTTCCTCATAAAAACATAACTAACATAAATTATTCAGATATTGTAGAAGCCTATACATTTAAACAGTCAGTAAGTTTATATACAACATTTTGGTTATTGATAAAAAAAATAGATGGAACAACAATTAAATTTGACATTTCAATCTTTAACCGCAACGAGGTTATGATACTGCTACATCAGCATATGGTCAATCAATTGAGCAATAATCCCGTTAATGAACTCCACACGTTCTCCATCAACATTGAAAACGAACCAAAAACGTTTTGGACAGGGCGATACAGGAAATTGGAAATCTATATTAACAATACAGACAAACTTAATATAGTAACAAGCAACATCACCTTGCACATACATATTGGAGATATTCTGACACTAATAGAAAATAATCGCGCCCATATATTCCGAATACAAGACTACCCACTCGCCACCTATAAAATCCAAGAAACATAACCACCCAAAAGTTACTCTCGTTGACCTTCGGTCTTCCTCCTCCGCACCTCGACTATTCAAACAAACCGGATTGCTTTCTGTTTGTTGTATGTTCGGATTTACCCAAATAAAATTGACCTGACGGTCTTAAAAACTCACACTCGGCATTGTAGGGACTCGGCATGCCGAGTCTGCTTTGCTAGAATCATTCGGACACGGCATGCCGTGTCCCTACAATGCTCTCGCTTAATCATTTCTTTGGCATTTCGCTTGCTTATTCGTAACTCTGAAACTGCGTTTCTAAGTTACTCACGCTCGGATTTACTCAAATAAATTTGGTAAATCGCTCACTTAATCGTAACTTTGGCGCTCGAAATGAAATAACTATCACAACATAATGGCTACTATCGAAACACAGGAGGCTCCCGTAAAGAGCCTTAACTTTATCGAGAAACAAATAGTGGAGGACCTGGCCGAGGGCAAGAACGGTGGACGATTGCAGACACGCTTTCCACCCGAACCCAACGGTTACCTGCACATAGGTCATGCCAAGGCCATTGCCATGGACTTCGGCGTGGCAGAGAAGTTCGGCGGTGTCTGCAACCTGCGCATGGACGACACCAACCCACAGAAGGAGGACATGGAGTACGTGCGTGCCATAGAGCGCGACATACAGTGGCTCGGATACCAGTGGGGCAAGGTGTGCTATGCCAGCGACTACTTCCAGGACCTCTGGGACTTTGCCGAATGGTGCATCCTGACGGGCAAGGCATACGTTGACGAACAGACCTCCGAGGAGATAGCGGCACAGAAGGGCACTCCCACCGAACCGGGTAAGAACAGTCCCTTCCGCGACCGTCCTGCCGAGGAAAGCCTCGCTCTTTTCCGCGAGATGAACTCCGGCAACGTGGAGCCTGGCAAGATGATCCTGCGCGCCAAGATAGACATGGCGAGTCCCAACATGCACTTCCGCGACCCCATCATGTACCGTGTGCTGAACATGCCTCACTGGCGCACCGGCAACAAGTGGAACGCATATCCCATGTACGACTTCACACACGGACAGAGCGACTATCTGGAGGGCGTGACACACTCCATCTGCACACTGGAGTTCGTGCCTCACCGCGACCTCTACGACCTGTTCGTCACCTGGATTAAGGAATGGAAGGGCGACGAGGGCGACATAGAGGACAACCGCCCACGCCAGTTCGAGTTCAACAAACTGAACCTCAACTACACCCTCATGTCCAAGCGCAACCTGCTCATCCTCACCAAGGAGGGAGTGGTGAACGGTTGGGACGACCCCCGCATGCCCACCATCTGCGGCATACGCCGTCGTGGCTACAGCCCCCAGGCCATCCTGAAGTTCATTGACAAGATTGGCTACACCACCTTCGATGCGCTGAACGACATCAAACTGATGGAGGCTGCCTGCCGCGAGGACCTCAACAGCCGTGCTCTGCGCGTTAGCGCCGTGGTAGACCCCGTGCGCCTCATCATCGACAACTATCCCGAAGGACAGGTGGAGGAGATGCAGGCCATCAACAACCCCGAGGACGAGAACTCCGGCACACACATCATACGCTTCTCTCGCGAACTCTACATCGAGCGCGAGGACTTCATGGAGGACGGCGGCAAGAAGTTCATGCGCCTTGGTCCCGGTAAGGAGGTGCGCCTGAAGAACGCCTACATCATCAAGTGCGACGAAGATCCCACCAAGTGCATAGAGAAGGATGCCGAGGGCAACATCACATGCATACACGCCACCTACGACCCCGAGAGCCGTAGCGGTATGCCCGGAGCCGACCGCAAGATCAAGGGCAAGACCCTGCACTGGGTAAGCCAGGCACACAGCATCCCCTGCGAGGTGCGCGACTACAGTTGCCTGTGGACATGCGAGAACCCCCGCGATGCCATAAAGCAGTACGAAAAGGAGAACGGAGTACGCGGCATAGACGCCATGCGTCCCTTCCTCAACCCCGACTCGCTGCGTGTAAACAAGAACGCCTTCATCGAGGAATGGGCCGCTACCCTGCCCCACCTTTCATACCTGCAGTTCCAGCGCATCGGTTACTACAACGTGGACACCGACTCCACACCGGAGCATCCCGTCTTCAACAAGACCGTAGGGCTGAGGGACACAAAGTAAACAAGAGATTGTCGGATTACTCAGATTACTCAGATTACTCAGATTACTCAGATTACTCGGATTACTCAGAAATTACCCCCCATGCAACAGGAAGAGGACGACTATTTCCAGTCGGATGAGTTTCTGGACATACTAAGCCGCTACGAACAGGCCATGTCCACGGGGCGCACACCCTACATGGACAGCGACGAACTGGTAGACGTAGCCGACTACTACATGTCCCAGGGCAAGCACCAGGAAGCCAAGAAGGCCACGGAGCTTGCCCTGGACCTGCATCCCGATGCCGAAGACCCCGTAACGATGATGGCCGACATCATGTTCGAGACGCATCAGTGGCAGGACTCTATCCTGTGGCTCAACCGTGTGCTGGACAACGATCCCTTCGACGTGCAGGCATGGCTGAACCTTGCCGATGCCCAACTGCAATGCGAACAGTTTGCCGAGGCTCTGGACAGTGCCGAATACACACTGGCCATCAAGCCGGACAACGCCCAGGCACTTCTGCAAAAGGCATACGCCATGTCCAGGCAGGACCGCTTTCAGGAAGCCAGCGAAGTCTTCGACCAGTATCTCAAGCGTTGTCCCGACGACGAACTGGCCCTTTACCATGCTGCCTTCAACCTCTGCTTTCTGGAACGCTTCCACGAGGCTAACGACATGCTCATCAAAGCAGAGGAGATAAGCGACGGACTGAGTCCCGAACACCTGAACATCTGTCTGCAACGCTCCTACACGGAAGCCCGCATAGGCAACATGGAGGAGGCTCTGGATGCGCTGGAACGCTCCAAGGACTTTCAGGACCCCGACACCAATGTGGACTACAACCTTCTGGCCGGGCACATCTACCTGCTCTTCCAGTACCGCGAAAAGGCTTTGGAGTGTTTCTCCGAAGCGCTGTCCACATCGCAGGACCACATACACACCATGCGCACCATAGCACAGGTGTTCATGGATTGCCAAGACTATCTCACCGCCACAAAAATCCTGCTGGAGATAGAAGAACTCATAAAAAGACCTGAATACGACGAAGCCAGAGCCGACATCATCAAGGTCATCTGCCCTGCCCAGGCCTACTGCTACTATCAGACAGGCCTCCGCGCCGAATTCCTCCACTACCTCCAGATGGCCGTCATCCTCAACCCCAAGGACACCCAGGTTTTCTTCCGCGACATTTTTCCCAGGGAAGCAAGGGTTGAGGACTACCTATATTATGCCGAAAGGCTGGATTAAGATTATTGCTACCAGGCAAACGGACTAATATCGCTGAGTTATACAGACCTTTATTGTACCCCTATTATATCAGGTAAGGAAGGATGTGGCCATTCCGTTGCTATGCGAAGCGAAGCGGAGGTGGGGTAGAACAAACTGTAGAACTGTAGAACTGTAGACACCCCCCTTTGCAGGTGCATACAATAAAGATGGCATCACATTGCGTGGCGCCATCTTGTTTTAGGGGGTAGTGTAGTTAATCATCCATCAGTGTTGCAAGTTCGGGAATATCATAATTCTCCAAGGTACTTTATGATTACAGCCATCTGCCCAGGCGGAAAATATCGCTTGCGCTCATTGTAACCTAACCTCTTTAGTTCTTCCAAAAGTTCTGGCATATTGTGTATTTCATCACGGAACCTGCGGACGGCAGTAGAGCGAGAAAAGTCTGGGTAGTAACGCATGGCCGCCTTCCAGAATTGCATGCCACGCACTTTAACATTATTATCCATAATCAATGCGCAATAGTCCTTAACTGTCTGTGGTTTTTACCCAGCCTCTTTGCTGAAACATGAATCCAGCAGATGTCTCCATTACGCTCCCATATCAGTTGGTCTAAGACTGGCAGAGTCTTCAGGAAAGCAAGGTATTCCAGTCCTTTATCCACCGATGGCAGATGGATGTCTGCCGCCTCGCCCCGCATGTGCTGGGAATTGGATGCACCACCCACAGCACTGTTCAGTTCCGGGCAACGGTATCCGCTCGTTATGCGGATAGGCCCAAACTTGTCCCTCAGGGGCTGTAGCACCATGTGGCACAGGTATGCCAGGTTCAACACTTGCTCCACGCTGGAGCACTCGTTCTCTATGCCAAGTCTTTTGGCGGTGTCCGAGCGAGTGAACTCGCTCAGACGGAAGTTATTTGATAGTCGCATTATACCAATTCTTTTTGTGAACCGAATTTCTTTATATAGAACTCTGTCTTCTCGTAGCACTCCTTGTCCTTCTGGTCCTGTGGCATTTCCTCACCATGCAGTTTGATGTAGCCTCTGGTTTTCCAGATGTATAGTAGTTTAGAAACCTTTGTGTTGGTCATTTCTCGATTAACGTTTAGACTCTTGAGTTCCCCTCGGGTGAACACATCCGGCAACAAGTCCAGCATGTTCTGTGGGCCATTCCGCCTAAAGATATTTAATGCGTTGTCCGCCTGCTCTATTTCCCTGCCAAAGAAGCGCATCTTGCACCACAGGTCGTAATTCAGAGACCATCGGATGAAGTTCTCCACCGTCTTGTCCCACTTGCCTCCGCTGGCCACGAAGAGCACCATGGCCTTCAGGTAGGCAATCACATTGGCACGGTATGACAGGTTCTCGTACACACGGCTCTGCGACAGACGGGAGAAGTCGGCACACTCCTCAACGAGTTTCTTTGCCAGCGTGCGGGCCTTGGGGCAGTCGATGAGGCCTCTGGCCTTGTTGAGGTTCTCTATGTAGGGGCGCAACTCCTCGTCGAAGGAGGCATCGTACACGCCATAGATGGGCATTTCAGCGCCAATCTCACGCTCAGGTATGGTGCAGAAGTTTATTCGGCTGATAGGGCCGTCCGTAAGCACCTGCTGGAAATATCTTCTGCCCTTTCCTATGGTGGTGGAGGCGTTCCAGTTGAAGCGTATGCTCACTTTTTCGGTCACGCTTCCAGTGCCTATGCGTGTCTGTCCATACGCATTCTGCGGGTCAAATGCCAAGCACATTATCTGGAACTGCGCCTTGCCTCGGGCACTGCCCTTCAGGGCATCGAACTGGTCTATCTCGTTCATCTTCGTGTACAGGAAACGCTCTCCAGCATCTGCCAGACGCTGAACGAAGGCAGCGTTCGTCATGTCCGGGTCAACCTCTTGGATAATGAGGCCTTCGGGTCTCTGCCGCTTGTCCTTGTTTGCGCCCTTGCTCTGCACTTCCTTCTTCCACTCTTGTTCACGGCGGAGGCTTTCTGCATCCCTCAGGCGGATGTCTGCCATGATGCGGTTTATGGGTTCGCTGATGCAGTTCTTGCCCGCACCAGTGCCCGCCATCAAGACGTTCATCAGGGTTGCCTCGTGCTCCACATTGTCGATGTAGCGGAAGCGTGTCTGCCACAGGTGCGTTGCCAAGGCTGGGAATACCGCATGCGCCACGGCTGGCTTGTAGATGTCGGGCGTCTTGCTCACCAAGAGCCTGATGAGCGGAGGCAGTATGCGGGGCATCTGCGGTGGCAGGTCGGGGTTCTCCTCTGCCTGCTGCTCCTCACGCTCACGCTCCTTGCAGATGGCGAGCACACGTTGCATTATCCTGGACATGTGCGGTGTCTGGTTGCGGTTGCATGCGCTTCGGATTGTAGCCATCCACTTCTCCCGGTTCTCGCCGTAGGTGGGCAGTATGCGTGCAATCCACTCGGGGTCATCGTTGCACACATAGCGGAGGTGGCATGCCATGGTGAAGATGAAGTTGTTGCGCGAACCGTGGGTGGGGATGCCGCCAAGTTGGTCTTCTAAGGTAGATACGATAAGGGAAGACCCACCCTGACCCTCCCTGTAAGGGAGGGAAATGGAAACCGGAGAATATCCACCCCCTCCGCGCTCCGCGCTCGTCCCACCTGTCTCAGAGGGACAGTCAGTATGGTGTGTACTCGTCCCAGTTGTTACTGACTCTACCCCTAAGATAGGGGTAGTACCCCGTAGGGGGGAGGGGGTATGCGAGTCTACACCATTGTCGGTTGTAATCACTCCCTCCCCTTGTGGGAGGGTTGGGGAGGGGTCCTCCCATATCTTGTCGCTCATATACAATATGTATTGCCTGGGGACTATGAACGAGCACCGTGCATAGTCCTTTACACACTCGTCGTACTTCTGGTCGCCCAACTGCTCTGCCATCCAGCGCTGTGCCTGGGCAAGGTTCATGCCCTGGGGGATGATGAAGAGCAGTCGCAGGCCTTTCGTGCTTGGCGTGATGTGCGCCATGACGATGCCCAGTTCGTCCTTGCGAGGCTCTATCTCTCGCCAACGGCCTTCGGGGTCGGGGATGTGGTCAAGGTCGTACATGCTCAGTCCCGAGGGCACGGCATCGGCATTGAGGCGTCGGCCGTTCTTGAAAGTGGCGTGCGGGGTGAGGATGGGCAACTGCTTCTTCAGGCGTCCCTTCTTCTCCTCAAACTCCTCAAGGGTGATTTCCCCACGTTTCTCTTGCTCCCATGCGTCTTTTATCTCGGCACACACCTGTGCTACAAGTGGCGAATCTATTGCCTCCCTCAGCATCTCAGGGGTGCATATCTGCACCTGCTGAGATTTTACACTATTTGAAATTCCAAATGTCATAGTAGATAGACCCCTCCCCGAATACTCGGACCCTCCCCCTTGCCCCTCCACAAGGGAGGGGAGTATATACACAGGGGAATAGAGGGGATTATTTTTGATGTTAATATTAAATTATGTTAGTTCTATTGTCGGTTGTAACTACTCCCCTCCATACAGGGAGGGGCTGGGGGTGGGTCCACCCTTTATATATTGGCTTGCGGTAATACTCTCATCAATGAGCACCTGTGCTGGATGTATTCCGTGCTCGTCAAAATCTACGCTCAGTGTCAACCGAAGATTCTCTGAACTCATCGACACCCTTCCGTGGGGCAGTTTGCGGTACTCGCGGGCAGGGTGCTCACGTTTTCTGTTGTGCACATTGAAATTTCCCTCTCTGGGCGATACCAGAGCGATGGTGCCTTGTACTCGGGCGTTGCCCTTCAAAAGTGATGCATATACAGCATCGGGTAGTTGCAATTTAATTATCATTGCTTTTGAATAAAGTTAAGTTTGAATCATTGCGGAGTGTGAAGATTGCGCGCTGTTTCACTCATGAGACTCCCCTCAAACCGCTTTATTCAAATGGGTTAATTGATTTAATACTTCTCTCTATTAGTTCGCCGTCAGAATGTCGTTCACCGTGATGTCCTGATACCACTGGCCGTTGTACTCTCGGGCCTGGAATCGCAAACTGGCAAGGACAATATCCCCGGCCGACCACCGGCACAGAGCGCTGTTGCCCAGCAGGGTGCATACAAAGGTATTGCCATACTTGTCGCCCCATTCCTGCAGGGTGATCATACACTTGTTCAACTGGCCTCCTTCGGCCTTCTGGCTCGCCACCTGCTGGGGCTCACCTTGTTTGATAACTTTGAAGATTGATTTCATAAAAGAGATGGACCCCTCCCCCTGCCCTCCCCTGTATGGGAGGGAGTATATACTACTGGGGATTGGGGATTTTGTTTTGATGTTAATATTAAATTAGGTTAGTTTGATAGTCGGTTGTGACTACTCCCCTCCCTTGTGGAGGGGTTGGGGGTGGGTCCGCCCATTCAGTTCTATAGCCTTCACCTTTCCGTTCGCTGATGCAAAGGTACGGCAAGAAAAGGCCGGATGGAAGCGAATTCCAACCGGCGTAAAGTTTTTGAAAGTTTCCCGTAAAGAACTGTCCGTTTTTGCCCCTCGCCGTAAGGTTTTTCGGAAAATCCGTAAAGTTTTTGAAAGTTTTTCGGGAGTTTTGTGAATAAATGGTATCTTTGCATGAAACCGAACGGGAAACGTTCAACGTTACCCCATAGACCATGGAAATAAACATAGAAACCGACCTGCAGGAAATTTTCCGCCAACTCGAAGCCTCGGGCATGAACCCGCGCCTGTGCACCATACCCGTACCCTGCTATAGCGGAGGCATACATGCCGGCACACCCACTATGCCCGGCGATATCACCGTGGAGGAGCACATGTTCATGGCAGGCGACGTGCTAATGTCAGAGCGCACCTACATAGTGGATGTAGTTGGCGATTCCATGCGCGACGTG
>JAGAQH010000001.1 GCA_017622815.1 Bacteroidaceae bacterium
CTCCATGATGACTCGTAGGAGGTGTTCCCGTTTTGCGAGTGCAAAGGTAAGACTTTTCTACAAACCGGCAAAGGATTGGGAAAGATTTTTTAAGAAAAAAGCGAAAAAGAGAGGCAGGAAGGGGGATAAATGGCGGGAGGAGGGGGGGATATACCTTATTATATAATATATAGGGAACGGAAAACGGAAAACGGAAAACGGAAAACTAGCATACCCCCTCCGTCGCTTCGCTCCTCGTCGCCCCTGTCTCAGGGGGACATAGGAAACGGAAAACGGAACCGACGCAGGAAGCGAGAGCAGAGGAAATGCATTTACTCTGCCGAGCAACAAGGAGGAAAAGACCGCGAAGCGGGATTAAATCGGAAAAACTGTGCCACTCGGCAGAATAAATTCTTGCAAGGAGCGCAGAGGTATGGGGAACGGAACTATGGCAATATGACTATGTGCGTATGCAGAGGTATGCGCCGAGGGCGAGTTGGAGGAAGAGGAGCAGGGGCACTCCATATTGGAACTTCTTGTGCATGGTCTTGTGGTGCCATACCTTCATGCCGAGCCATGCCCCAAGGCTTCCGCCAATGGCGGCAAGCAGGAGCAGGGTGGATTCGGGTATGCGCCACTTTCCCCTTTTGGCTTTTAGTTTGTCAATGCCGTACACGAGGAAGGTGGCGGCATTGACAAACACAAGATACGCGGAAATAACGGAAGTCATCATTTCAGTTTCTTGCCGTCGGCAAAGGCATTGCCTATGCGCTCGCCCAGGGCGAGATAGCCATGATGCACGGGGTCGTAGGTGATGAGTTGCATTTTCTCCACATCGGGTTTGCCATCGGCACCAACGTACTTCTCGTCCACGAGGATGTTGACTATCTCCGCCACTATGTTGTAGCCGTCCGGAGTTTCGTCTATCTTGCGGAGGATGCGACATTCCAGCGTCATGGGGAAATCCGTGAACACCGGGGCGTCCACGTTCTCGGCCTTCACGGCTGTCCAGCCAGTCTTCTGCATCTTCTCGGAGTCGTTCTTGGCACTGACGATACCCACGAAGTCCGATGCCACCATAGTGTCCCGGGTGGCAAAGGCCACGGTAAATTCATTGCAACGTGCCAGGTTCTCCGTTGTGGCATGCGTGCCCATGCAGATCATGATCTCCTTGGCGTCCCATTGTCCTCCCCAAGCCGCATTCATGGCGTTTGGGGTTCCGTCGGCATTGTATGTGCCGATGATAAGCACCGGTTGTGGGAGCACCCACGGTTTTTGTCCAAAACTTTTCATATTCTGTAGTCTGTAGGTCGGTTCTATAAAGTATATCTTGCCCAGATGGTTTCGCCCATCTTCTCCACACTTGCCAACCGGAGTTTGGCTGGAGGGACGTCCGTGTCCAAACCGTCAAAAGCGGCGGCCATGCCCTTGCGCCCGTCAATGCCGGGGCACCACATCATGCTCACCTCGTCCAGCAAGCCTGCCTGGAGGAATGCCCCGTTGATGTGTCCCCCGCCGGTCACGCTCAGGCGCTCCACGCCAAACTCTCCATAGAGCAATTCCATGGCCCTGGGCAGGTCTATGCTCCCCTGCCCCGCCGCTATCCATGAAATATGCTGGCGGGTAAGGGTATCGAGATATTCCTTCGGGCAATCCCGGGAAGTGATGACCAGCAGAGGCATCCCGTCGTACTGGTTATGTCCCCATCGCAATTTTCCCATCGTGTCTATGGCCACGAGGTAGCCTTTTGTCTTTATCGCCACATGGCACTGCTCCTGCCCTATCGGTTCCGTACTTTCCGCCACGAAGGGTTCCGGCAAGGCATAGTGCATCTGCATCGTCACCCTGCCCATCAGCATGGAGGGGCAGTTCAACTGTTCCAGAGCCTCGTAGTATTCATTTCCTCCCTCTATCTGTTCCGTCACATCGCAATCTATGCGTCCGTCCAGCAGCGACATCATGTGACATATTATATATGGTTTCATTGTTTCTTTCCTTATTAAACTAATACTGATGCAAAGGTACGGAAAAAATACACAATATCGCGGTAAATTGCCCCCAAATTGGTATCTTGCACCAGACGCTTTGTGCCCGTCGGCGGAATTGCGCGCCATGCTGGTTCAAGTGGCGCCATATCCGCAACACATACCTTTTTCACACCCCAAAGATAAGGTGATTAAGTAAATGCAACAAGGTTTTTAGCAACATTTTCATGGCATCCCCTGTATTTGGGGATACCCTTTGCTTGGAAGTTCTCTGCATTATTCTTAACTTTGAGGTGGAAATATCCAACCTTTGCCCCCGAAGGCATCAGAAAGGCAAGAAAACAACCCCTTTAAACAGCATTACGACATGAGCACAGAAGAGGTAATCAAATTCAAGGACATAGAGACAGGCGACGAGATCTTCTATTTCAATGTTTCCGACATGGTCATCCACAAAGTGGAGGTGTACAACACCCTCAGGACCATACGTCTCGTACAACTCAACACGAGCCATGGCAGTTTCGTGGTGGACGCCAACAGGTCATCATGCGGCCTCGACTCCGAAGACACCTGGAAGAATCCCCAGATCTACGTAGCCACCTCGGAGGAGATCATAGAAAGGTGGAAAAAGAGGATTGAGGAAAAGAGGAAATAGAGGTCATAGAGGCAAAAACAATGGCTATTGCATGGGACACGCTTCGCTCTTTGTTGTGAATTGCTTTCGAATTAGTATCTTTGCAGTGGCAAAAACAATATAATCTTCGCAATCGTCTTGATACCAACGGTTGTGAATTGCTTTCGAATTAGTATCTTTGCAGTGGCAAAAACAATAGGCACTGCGTGCGCGAGTCCATGCGGGGTGTTGTGAATTGCTTTCGAATTAGTATCTTTGCAGTGGCAAAAACAATTTGTACCATGTAGATATATATTTGAACTCGTTGTGAATTGCTTTCGAATTAGTATCTTTGCAGTGGCAAAAACAATGCCAAGATACTCAGTACCGTATTTGTAGATGTTGTGAATTGCTTTCGAATTAGTATCTTTGCAGTGGCAAAAACAATTTTAAGGTTTGGGGTCTTCATCTTTTAGATGTTGTGAATTGCTTTCGAATTAGTATCTTTGCAGTGGCAAAAACAATCCTGATAAAGCTGACGATTTCTCGCATCCTGTTGTGAATTGCTTTCGAATTAGTATCTTTGCAGTGGCAAAAACAATAGTGTACCGTAAATAGCGTCATATAAATAGGTTGTGAATTGCTTTCGAATTAGTATCTTTGCAGTGGCAAAAACAATTACCGTATTTGTAACGCATGTCTTCCTTCTGTTGTGAATTGCTTTCGAATTAGTATCTTTGCAGTGGCAAAAACAATAGAACTTGCGCACGAACCTGTCTAACTGGAGTTGTGAATTGCTTTCGAATTAGTATCTTTGCAGTGGCAAAAACAATATTTTTGTGGTGTTTTGCTTTGTCCATTCCGTTGTGAATTGCTTTCGAATTAGTATCTTTGCAGTGGCAAAAACAATTCGAGGTAGACAAGGGCAACACTTCGGTAGTTGTGAATTGCTTTCGAATTAGTATCTTTGCAGTGGCAAAAACAATGAATCTATGCCCTTTTAAGATGCCTATGTTGTTGTGAATTGCTTTCGAATTAGTATCTTTGCAGTGGCAAAAACAATAAACAATGAGCGCACCTTCAACACGCGCAAGTTGTGAATTGCTTTCGAATTAGTATCTTTGCAGTGGCAAAAACAATATAAATGATAACTTGATACATAATTGTGTTGTTGTGAATTGCTTTCGAATTAGTATCTTTGCAGTGGCAAAAACAATTCTGTGCCTCACTCGCAATGAGTGAAGCACGTTGTGAATTGCTTTCGAATTAGTATCTTTGCAGTGGCAAAAACAATAAATTTTGCTTCGTCCGAAGGAATTAGCAAGTTGTGAATTGCTTTCGAATTAGTATCTTTGCAGTGGCAAAAACAATGCAAAAAAACTAATTCGTCGTTAGCTACGCGTTGTGAATTGCTTTCGAATTAGTATCTTTGCAGTGGCAAAAACAATCTCTGCGTTAAATTCACGGTCATCTTCATGGTTGTGAATTGCTTTCGAATTAGTATCTTTGCAGTGGCAAAAACAATGCCGGAAAGTTGTTGGTTTCAACGCAGGAGTTGTGAATTGCTTTCGAATTAGTATCTTTGCAGTGGCAAAAACAATAAGGAGAGTATTTTTTTTACTCTCCTAATAGTTGTGAATTGCTTTCGAATTAGTATCTTTGCAGTGGCAAAAACAATTTGTTATGTTTTGATATGGAGATATACCCGTTGTGAATTGCTTTCGAATTAGTATCTTTGCAGTGGCAAAAACAATTTTCCCTAAGCAATAAAGATATGAAGACACGTTGTGAATTGCTTTCGAATTAGTATCTTTGCAGTGGCAAAAACAATGTTCTTATCTGGAAGGTATACAGCGACACCGTTGTGAATTGCTTTCGAATTAGTATCTTTGCAGTGGCAAAAACAATCTTTGACCAAATCTTTCCAACGTTGAACGGGTTGTGAATTGCTTTCGAATTAGTATCTTTGCAGTGGCAAAAACAATCAGTTTTGTTGGACTTGCTGAAGAAAAGAAGTTGTGAATTGCTTTCGAATTAGTATCTTTGCAGTGGCAAAAACAATTTTTGTCGTTTCCGAAGTCTCGGTAAAGTCGTTGTGAATTGCTTTCGAATTAGTATCTTTGCAGTGGCAAAAACAATTACAAAGCCTATGCAGAGCAGCGCGATACTGTTGTGAATTGCTTTCGAATTAGTATCTTTGCAGTGGCAAAAACAATATAGTCTCAAGAACTATCTATATGACAATTGTTTACACAAGATATTAGAAAAGAAAAAACATTCGGTTTTTGCCTTACAAATAGGATGGTCGCCGTGAAAAGCACCATCCTATTTCCATTAACTCCATTTAGGGGGGGATTAGAACAGCTCTAACTGAACACCATCTGCAAAATGTGGCATCGTCTTTTGTCCATGATACAAAAGCATACTTCCAAATTGTTTGTCCGTTATTGTCATTATACCTACTTTCCCGAATTCAGGCAACATTGTCTTTACACGGCGCACATGTGCCTCTGCATTTTCACAACTTGCACAATGCCTGATGTAAATGGAGAATTGAAACATAGTGAAACCATCTCGTTGCAAATCCTTGCGAAACTTAGCGGCTGCTTTTTGATCACGTTTTGTTTCAGTTGGAAGGTCAAAAAATACAAGTACCCACATAACTCTATATTTACTGAAACGTTCCATACTACCTCCTTTTTCTATCTCTCCGGGTATGCGACTTTGCGCAGTTCTCCACTGAAGCACTTGTAAAGAGAAGCTGTAGTTTGAGTAACCCCAACCATCAACGGACTCTTCCTGCCTCCTATAACTACATCTAAAGTAGGAATTAGCAACAACTCTGCCTTCCATGCCTTTGACAAATCTTCAGATGGCAATCCATGTTTTTGCGTTAGCTGGAAGACATATTCATCCACGTATGGCCGATAAGGTTCCATTATGTCATCAGCAAGACAATAAGCATTGTATCTATTGTGGTGATGAATACCAAGTGTAGGCAACATACCACTGGAAACCAAAGCACGTGCAACTATTGCACGCAAAATGGCATAACCATAATTTAGGGCATTGTTGGGTGGCAGCCCCTCACGGTCACGGGTAAAACCATCTATGTGGAGTCCAAACAAGTAACGCCAGTAGTAGGCTGCAGCCCTTCCTTCGAAATTATCTGGGTCTCCACTACGTACGTCCTTTGCCCATGCTTTCAAACAACCCACCTCTGCCTTTCTACACGTTGCAAGAACTGCTGCCTGGTTGCTTATCTTTGCCTGAATGGTTTGTTGCCATAACTGCTTCTTCAACGGCAATGAAGCATCAATCTGGTCGCGGAAACGTTCGCTTTGGGTGGTATTGCCGCTAAGCGGTAGCATCAACCCAACTGGCATACTACGTTGGTCGCAAGTGATTATGGCACAATTATTCGCAAGCAAAGCCTCCATTGCTCCCGTTGTTATGGTGATACGCTGATTATCGAGCACTACCACCCCAATGTCTTCAATTGGTTTGGTTACCTGCGTCTGAACCTTGAACGATTCTGGTAAAGTGTCATTCTTCTCTACCTCGGGCAATTTGATTACCAGTTGGGCATTCTTTAACGAGAGATAGGCCGGATTGCCGAAATAAAGGGTTTTCTTAATCATAAGCGTTACTTTTAAGTGAAACCTATATAAAAGATTATGAGCCACTGCAATGCAATGGCTCATAATACATTTCTTTGCTTAGTATTCCCCAACTTGAACGATCCTACCAAGGTGATCAATTCGAACCTTGACTATCGTAGAAGCAAAAGATAAAGATTTAAATTGCTTATATGTCACCTCCTTTAAACTCTTTATGTCTGCAACTGATGTTTCTAAATGATGTCTAAACTTATAATCTCTTACACAACTATTTCCATACATAACCTTAGATATTGTCTGCACCCTAAACAGATTCGGACTTATCAACGCATAATTATCAGGATCCATCAAATCCACTTCCTTGGGGTCAAAGCCTGTTTGGGGATTAGGAAATACAAAGCACTCATTTTGCTTCATCGAATAGAGGAACTTCCACCCCTCATCGCTCCGATAGCCTTTATCTACGACAGGCAAACCCTGATTCACTCTTTCAACCACCTCATAGAAAGACACTACACGTTCTTCCAATTCATATAGAGGTTGGTCATTATCATCATATGCCTGCATGCCGTTCTTGTCAAGCACGGGCTTGCAATATATGGCTACATGATGGTTATTACCTGTGTTTACAAAATCTACAGGTACCGGAACTCCATCACTTCCGAGTATGGGACGTCCATCCTTATCGCGTTTATCATGCAAAGCCTGTGCGTTGCTGATGCCATAGATGGTTACTCGCTTTATACTTATCCCTTTCTCCTTATTCAACCAAATGGGGTTTTCATCAAGGTTTGAGAAAGCCTTCTTGGCATCACCACCATATTCCATGAGCCTATCCTGCAATACCTGCCTGATTCGTACATCCACCACCTTATCAATTTTTAGGTCTGGTGCTATCTGCTTGCGTACTGTATAATATCTTTCCTGGCTAACGGTTTTTACCTTGGGCGGTACAGACTCTATGTGCATTTCGTCTAACCAAATCGGATTCTTGTCAAGCGAGTTCTTGCCCGTAAAGGCTTTTTTGGCATCACCTCCGAATTGAGACAACCTTTGCAACAAGGCCTCTCTATAACGACGAGCGCATACAGACATTATCTTGCCTTCAGTGAAGGACGCATTGACCTTTTCTTCTCGTGTCACATATTCAAGATGACTTCCATATACTGTTTCAAGATGTAACTGTCCCCTTGGCGTCAATTGAACTTTAGAAATTGTACCACGGTTCTTAGTTCTTACCTTATTTATATTCTGTGTAGCGACCTTATTCTTGGCCTTTATTGACACAAGAATATTGCCGAGGTGCCTCTTGGCCTCCAAACGCAGTTCACTTAATGGTATTGGAGATATGGCACGTCCATCCTTGAAGTATGCCGTCTTTATGGCATACTCATTTGAATCTGCATGGAAACTTGCATTTTTATGGTTAAAATACTGTATAAAGACAGGTTTTGTGAAAGCAACCGTCAAGGCGTCCATCGCATGATGACGATGGTCATTGCGTTTTGTCCAATCCTTGATCCTACCAATACGATGTCCATCATGGTTGGTATAATACTCCACATTTCCTACTGCTTCGTATTTGCCCCAGTTAAGTTCCTTTAGCACATCCACCAATTCCCAATCCTGACGCAACTGGTCGGTAACGGCACCTGTAGTTGGTACTACGCTACGACAGATTTGGTTCAACATGGCCAATGCCTTCTTGGCAATGTATTGGGTATTGCGGAGGTCACGATCTATGAAGCCATCAGGGATTTCCCGTTCTGGCATCTTAAGTTTCCTCAACTTGGTACGCTGATTGGCAAAAATGCTCTCACAAGTATTGAGGTAGCGTTGCAAACCTTCTTCTCCGTAAGTTTCGGACACATAATCATAAGCCGTTTTGTTTCCCTTATCCAAATTAACACTACGATACTCCAATGTCTTATTAGAGAAGGAATCATCAAACAAACGTGCCTTGGGAATGATATGTTCTATGTCGATCTCCTTAGAAAACAACATTTCTGTTGGAATATACCTATTGGAATATAGCGTTTTATAACCATTTTTCTTCAGTTCTTTGTAAAGCCGATAACGAATCACATCATTGCGAGTCGGGTTGGGAATATTGAATTCCTTTATGAGAATTTCTCTATCCTTATTGCGTTCATCCGTAGAGCGCGATATTGCCTTAGTTAGTGCCTCACGCTCCTTCTGGTTCTTTTTTAGTTCTCGCGCCAACTCCACCCTAATCTCGTCTGGACGACCATACGTGGCGATAATTTCGTTAACCACATTGACCATCTGATTCAAAATCTTCTCCACAACAGGATTACGCAGAGAGTTTTTGGGAAGAATCTCCAATTTATCCAAAAGTTCCTTTGCCGCAATCTCTTCCTTTGTCAAAGAAGAGGCAGAATGTCTATATCCGGCCAAACCACAAGCCTCATCATAGCGGTTGCCTTCCTTCATATATGGCAATATCTTTTTGATTGCCTTGGCACTAAGGTTGCCATAGTCACTGGCCAAAGAAACATTGGCAAGCAATTGGGCATATTCCTCGTCACAATTTAGGATTACAGATATTTTCTTCAACAGGTTCTCATCACCTGTACGAGAACTGTCCCCTTCAAAAGAATAAAGCAAATGCCAGAGATTGTAGAAGGGTTGCAGATGCAAACGAGAACCTTCTGATATATCCATTTCAATATCCAACACATCGGTATTCCACCCCAAAGCATCAAAGACAGCCCTTACTTGTTGCTTGATTTCCGATGCAGAACAGGTAAAGTCTATGGGGTCATGTCCCGACAAATCCAGCATGGCACTGAATGCCTTGTACAATGCCGCACCCGTCTCATGTCCGCTGACCTTTTCATAATTCAAATCCATGCCGGTTGAAGTCCCGAACAATGTCTTCAGAACCTGTGCCTTGGTCATGCTTTCTCTTACGGAAAGTTCCTCTGCCAACAGTTGTTTTTCCTCAATGGTCAGTTCTCTCCGCCCATTGAATTCCAACTCTTCCATAGGAGTAAAAATATCATCGAACAAAGTTGGTTCGTTTAGCACCTTCTTCTTTTTCTTTCCCTTTGCATCCGAAAGGCGTATTTCCAAATTGTTGAGATTCTGCCATATCTTGAACTCTTGAAAAAGAGGCGAAGTGCGTGGTATAACGCGACTTCCTGTAAGGATTGTCTTCTTTTTACCATCAATCTCCACCACCTGCTCTTTACGTTCAAATTCACAAATGCTTATCAGCGATTTCTGACTCTTAAGACGGCGCTGATAGAATATGACTACATCGCGAATTTCTTGCTTCAGTTCAGGGGTGAGTTCCGGATGATATTTTGCCTGGTTCTCCCATAGTATCTCAAACTCGTCAAGATAATCCTGACGATAATATACCTTGTTCTTCAGGCTTGCATTAGGATTTTCCTGCAATGTCTGCATCAGGGCCTGTCCTACTGTCAGGTGATTAAAGAACAGGTGTTTGCTCCTGTCACTAATTGCCCCCAGATAACCACTGGCAGAATTAAGTTCCTTGTTGATTTCCTTTATGACAACAGCCAACTTCTCTGGATGGAGTTTTTCCGACAAGGCCTTGGCACGCCAGAGATAGTTTTCTTTCTTCTGCTCTATGCCCTTGGTTGTTCTTGCCTCACCCTTATACTGATGTAGCACTTCCTTATCTTCATTCCTCGCTTCATGCTCGTTCCAAATCCGTTCCACTTCTACCCATTGGAAATACTTGCCTATGATGGCATTCGTCTGCGTAGTATTCTTGCCATAAAGTTCCTCCCTTAGAGCATCTGTCAGCATATCCGGATAAAACAGAGACTGGCACGACCATATTCTGTCAAACTCATTTTCCAAGTCCGAGCGATAGAAGTCCGGAAGAGCCTTTTTGCCAGATTCCAACAATTCCAGACAAAGTTGCCCAGGGGTTATGTTTTCATCATACAGACGTTTAGCCACATCCATCCCATTTATAAGTTTGCCGTCTTCTTCTCCTTTGGCTTTGCGACTGCTCTTATAACCACGCTTTTTATTTATCATCAAAAGCACACGTGCAAACTGCTCCAAGGAAATTTCCTCTGTAACGGCCTTTGCACGCAAACGATATGTTTCAAATGTAGAAGCATTGCCCTGCTCCGACAATATTGTATCGTCCGTTATAAATCCATGCTCCTTCAACAAGGATATCAAAGCAGAGCGTCTTAACTTATATCGTTGCAGATTACGACGTGCACTGCGTTTGTCACGACGAGCAGCATTCGTCTCTATTGCCTTTCCCTTTTCAAAATTCTGCGATTCGTCTGTAGTCAGGGGATTAACACGAACACCCAACCTTATTATAGAGGAACGTTCTTCCGGACATTCAGCCTCATCAACCAATGCCCATCCTATACTCGTAGTACCCAAATCAAGTCCCAATATCCTTTTCATAATTCGGTCTTTTAGTGCAATGTCTTGTTTTTACCCCACAAAAATACAAAAATATTGTGGCAAATGCTACACATTCAATAAAATTCATTAACTTTGCAATCAATTCGAAGCAATTCACAATAAGGATTATTCCGTTGTGAAAACATTAGGTTGCCCTCGTCCTTTATCGGGGGCACTTTTTTATTACCGCTCTTTCCAACCGCAAGCAATACGACACAACAGGCAAAGACATGGGAAAGCAACAAAAATACAGACAACAGCCCTTCTGAGAATTGCTTATTTATGCCATGAAATCTTTTGTCGTACAAATACCCTATTCTCAGAATGGGAAAATTGAGAAGACTTGTGGCTTCGGTCAGGGCCTCGGGACAACAAGGGCGAGTCATCGGGACGACAGGGGCGAAGCGTCGGGACGACTTGCATGAGGCATCGGGGTGTCTTAGAGAAGGCAATACGGCAGATATATGGTAAAAACAGGTCAATTTATGGCATTTTTATAGAAAATCATGCTAAAAAATATGGAGAAATCATGGTTGGCGAAGAGAAATGTCCATACTGAACTCTCTAAAACAAACACCGGGGCATGCCTGATTTTTCATGAATTTTCATGACATATTCACAAGAATGGGAGGATGGTGCAGCTAAATGGGGATTACATCATACCCCCTCCGCGCGTTGCGCTCGTCCCCCTGTCTCAGAGGGACAAAGAAAACGGAAAACGGAAAACTCGCCCACCGCACACCAATGGTGCGTTTTTGTCCATTTTGCACACTTTTCTGCACACTTTCTGTCGCTATATGCAACAAATAACGTAACTTTGCACCCGATTTCATTGAAGAACTGACGTAGAAAAGGTAAAAAAGATATGTCAAAAATTAAAGGCAAAAGAGTACTGATAACGGGCGGTGCATCGGGCATCGGCCGGCTGATGGGCGAGACGGCTCTGGAGAAGGGTGCGGCCGCCCTGGTGATATGGGACATAAACCAGGAGAACATAGATGCCACGGTGCAGGAACTGGGCAGGAAGGGCACGGTGCACGGATACCGCGTGGACGTGTCCAGGCACGAGGCGGTGGCGGAATGCTATGCCAAGGTGAAGAGTGAGGTGGGAGACGTGGACATACTGATAAACTGCGCCGGCATAATAACGAGCAACAAGACCTTCGACCAGTGCACGGAGGAGGAGATTGACCGCACGATGGCGGTGAATGCCATAGCACCCATGTATGTGGCACGGCAGATGCTTCCGGACATGATACGGCGCAACGAGGGACACATCTGCACCATTGCCTCGGCTGGGGGCATGCTCTCCAATCCCAAGATGAGCGTGTATGCCGCCAGCAAGTGGGCGGCCGTGGGATGGTCGGATTCGGTGAGGATAGAGTTGCAGGAGATGGGGAGCAGGGTGCGTGTGACCACCATTGCACCTTACTACATAACGACGGGCATGTTTGACGGTGTGGAGTCGAGGGTGTTCCCCCTGCTGAAGCCCGAAAAAGTCTCCAGACAGATAATCAGGGCCATAGAGGGCGACAGGATGTTCCTGATGCTGATGCCCTGGATTCCCATGGCCTACCACGTGATGCGCCTGTTGCAGGGCATCCTGCCCATGAGGGTGTTTGACTGGCTGGTGGGCGAAACGCTGGGCATATACCACACTATGGACAATTTCACGGGAAGAAGAAAATGAAGACTATGGAGAATACACCCAGGGAGGAGATTAGGAGGATAGTGGAGAGGCAGAGGGAGTTCTTCCGTAGCGGCAGGACGCTGGACCTGGAGTTCCGGAGGGAGAACCTCCGTGCGCTGGAGCGTGCCCTGCACAAGTGGGAGGGGCGCCTGGCGGATGCCCTGTGGCAGGACCTGCACAAGAGTTACGAAGAGGCGTACCTGACGGAACTGAGCATTGTGCTGGGCGAGGTGAAGAACCACATCGCGCACCTGGGCAGGTGGGCGGCGCCCAGGAGGGTGTGCACACCGCTGAAGATGTTTCCCTCCAGAAGCAAGGTGATACAGGAACCGTTGGGCTGCTCGCTGATAATAGCGCCGTGGAACTATCCCGTGCAACTGCTGCTGAACCCCTTGGTGGGTGCCATCTCGGCCGGTTGCACGGCGGTGCTGAAACCCTCGCCCTACGTGCCCCGCGTGTCCAGGGTGATGGAGGAGATGATCAGGGAGACCTTCGCCCCGGAGTACGTTGCCGTGGTGCAGGGCAACAGGGAGGTGAACACCGCCCTGCTGGAGGAGAGGTACGACATAATCTTCTTTACGGGAAGTCCCTCGCTTGGACGCAGGGTGATGCGTGCCGCCTCGGAGCACCTGACTCCGGTGGTACTGGAACTGGGGGGCAAGAGCCCGTGCATAGTGGACAGGGATGCAGACATCCCCATGGCGGCACGCCGCATAGCATGGGGCAAGAGCCTGAATGCCGGACAGACGTGCATAGCGCCCGACTATCTGCTGGTGCATGCCGAGGTGAAGGAGCGTCTGATAGAGGCGCTCAGAAAGGAGTTCGAACACCTGCTGGGCAAGAACCCGCAGGAGGCGAAGCACTTTGTGCGCATAGTCAGCGACAAGGCCTTTGACCGCCTGACTGGATACCTGAAGGACGGTAACGTGCGCATAGGTGGCACCTACGACCGCCAGGAGCGCTACATCCATCCCACGGTGCTGGACGGCGTGAGGGAGGACAGTCCCATCATGCAGGAGGAGATATTCGGCCCTCTGTTCCCATTGCTCACCTTCAACACCACGGACGAGGCGATAGCCTTTGTGAACAGGAGGGAGAAGCCCCTGGCGCTATACTATTTCGGGGAGGACAGGGGCAACATCGGCAAGGTTCTGCGCCACACCTCATCGGGCGGTGCCTGCATAAACGACACCATCATGCACATTGCCAACGAGAACCTGCCCTTCGGCGGCGTGGGACATTCGGGCATGTCCTCGTATCACGACAAGGAGTCGTTCCTGGTGTTCTCGCACCAGAGGGCGGTGGTGACGACACCAACATGGCTGGACCTGCCCTTCAGGTACATGCCGTACAGGTTCTTCGGGATGGTGAAGAGGGTGCTGTAGGAAACAGCAAAAGCAGACCCACCCCCAGCCCCTCCCTGTATGGAGGGGAGTAGTTACAACAGACTAAGTGGCCACATCGGCAGAACATTATACTCCTGTCCGCGCGTCGCACAGGAGTGTGCTCCCCTCACAAGGCACAGATGGACATTCAGTCCATCTTCTAAAGACCTTGTTCGCCCCTTGTGGGAGGGTTGGGGAGGGGTCCGCTCTAATCCTTCAACAACTGTGCGTACTCCTTCACGGCCTTGCGGAAGAGTTCCAGGGCCTCTTCTATTGAGCACTGGAGACGGCCACCGGAGGCATTCTTGTGGCCTCCGCCGTTGAAGAAGCGGGCAGACATCTCGTTGCAGGGGAAATCGTCCACACTGCGCAGGGAGAACTTGACGAAGCCGGGGTGCTCGGTGTCCTCGCTGATGAAGGCCGAAAGGCGCATGCCCTGAATCTGCAAGGGCATGTTGACAATGCCCTCCGTGTCGCCGTTCTTGATGCCAAGCATACGGCGCTCCTGATTGGTGAGCGTCATGACGGAGGCATTCATGCCGGGGATGGTTTCCAACTTCACATAGAGCAGATAACCTACCAGACGCATGCGGTTGGGTGTGGAGGTCCAGAAGACGTTGCGGTAGATGCGGTCCTTGTCTATGCCACGCGCCAGGAGCAGGGAGATACACTCGTAGATGACGCTTCGCGTGGAGGCATAGGTGAAGGCACCGGTATCGGTCATCATGCCCGTGTAGAGGCAGGTGGCCTCGGGCAGGGACATTGCATCCATGCGCCCCATCTGCCAAAGCAGGTGGCAGAGCACCTCGCAGGTGGCGCACATCTCGGGGCGCGAAATCTGGAGATTACAGAAGGCGGGATTGGGGTCGAGGTGGTGGTCGGCCATCACCATGTAGAGGTTGCCCTGTGCGCTACGCTCCACACACTCGGAGAGGATACCCTCCATGCCCAGGGCACGGGAGGCATCGTTCATGTCGCACACCCACAGGAGGTCTGCCTGGCGAAGGACGGCATCCGCCTTGTCGGCATGCCTGTCGTAGCGGACAATTTCGGATGCACCGGGCATCCACTGGAGAAAGTCCGGAAAACGATTGGGGACAACCACGGTACATTCCTTGCCCAGAGCCTTCATCCACGCCATCACGCCGAGGGTACTGCCCAGAGCGTCTCCGTCGGGATTTACATGGCACACACAGGCCACCCATTGGGCCTCATCTATCCTGTTTTGCAGAGCAGACAACTGCTCTTCTGTGAGAATCTTTTCCATAACAAGAGACAAAAGTACAAAGAATAATCGTATCTTTGCACGTGAGAGTACATAAATATTATGTTTTATATGGAAAAGAAAGACCTGAGAATAGTATATATGGGCACACCGGACTTTGCCGTGCCCACACTGGAACGCCTCATCAGCGAGGGATACAACGTGGTGGGGGTCATCACCATGCCCGACAAACCCATAGGCAGGCACCAGAGCCAGTTGCAGGCCTCGCCCGTGAAGGAGTGCGCCCTGCGCCACAACATACCCGTACTGCAACCCGAGCGCCTGAAGGACGAGGCCTTCCTGGAGGAGTTGAGGGCACTGGAGGCCGACCTGCAGATAGTGGTGGCCTTCCGCATGCTGCCCGAAGCCGTGTGGGCAATGCCACGCCTGGGCACCTTCAACCTGCATGCCGCCCTGCTGCCCCAATACCGTGGCGCGGCACCCATAAACTGGGCAATAATCAACGGAGACAAGGAGACGGGCATCACCACCTTCTTCCTTGACCACCAGATAGACACCGGCGAGGTGATACAGCAGGAGCGTGTGCCCATAGGGCCGGACGACAACGTGGAGGACGTGCACGACCGGCTGATGACACTGGGTGCCGACCTGGTGGCGGAGACGGTGCAGAACATCATTGACGGACGCGTCACGCCCATACCCCAGGAGCAGATGCACACCGACGAACCTCTGCGCCCCGCACCCAAGATTTTCCGCGAGACATGCCAGATACAATGGGCCAGCCACACCGTGGACACGGCACACAACTTCGTGCGAGGCCTCAGTCCCTACCCCGGAGCATGGACAACCCTCCTGTCGCCCGACGGCAAGGAGACGGTGATGAAGATATTCCGCACCACCAAGGAGGCCTGCCCCGGACAGGCACAAGCCTGCCCCACCCTGTTGCCAAGCGCCAACGGCGACAAGACCCTGCGCATAGCCCTGCCCGACGGCATCCTGCACATCCACGAACTCCAACTGGCGGGCAAGAAGCGCATGAGCGCATCGGACTTCCTGCGCGGCACCTCGCTGGAGGGGTGGAAGGTTTAGGGAACGGAAAACGGAAAACGGAAAACGGAAATCTGCGAGTAAGCGAGAGCAGAGGAAATGCATTTACTCTGCCGAGCGTGAGCAGATTCAAGACGATGCAGTCGGCTTAAAACGGAGAACAGAAAACTTAACGAACGACAATGAAGAGGACCTTGCTTTTTCTATGCTCAATAATAGCGTGCTGTACCATTGTTGCCCAAGACAAACTGGAGAGCATGGCCAACAGGTTGAAATCCTTTGGCACGAAGTTACCCCAGGAACAGGTATTCCTGCACATGGACAACAACTGCTACTATCTGGGGGATACAATATTCTATAAGGCATACGTGCGACGGAGCGACAACGGACATCCCACGAACTTGAGCGGAATCCTGTATTGCGAACTGCTCAATGACGACGGTTTCCTGGTGGAAAGGCAGATGATTCCCTTGGAAAAGGGCGAAGGGCACGGCAACTTTGCCTTGGCCGACACAGCACTGTATGCCGGCTATTACGAACTGAGGGCCTATACAAAATGGCAGTTGAACTGGGGAGTGACGGAACAGCCGCACAGCCGCTGGGCAGAAGAGTACTTCTTCAACAAGGATATGGCGGAGGACTATTACCGCGACTATGAGAAACTGTATTCGCGCGTATTCCCCGTATATAACAGACCTGCATCACCGGGGGACTTCTCCCAGGACATGACCCTGCGCCCCCTGTCTGCCTATTACAAGAATTCCGCAGAGAAGCCCGGCACCACCGTACAGTTCTTCCCGGAAGGAGGCAGCCTTGTATCGGGGCTGAAGCAACGTGTGGCATGGGAGGTGAGGAACGAGCAGGGTATGGCTCTGGAAGGCACACTGAGCATCAGTATGCCGGACGGCCAAACAATAACTTCCGAAACTCTGAACCGTGGCAGAGGCGTGTTTGAACTGACTCCGTCTGAAGGGCAAACGCTGACGGCACAATTCACTCCGGCAGACGGCAAGGGGAACCCGGCAGGAACACTGCCCGCCAGCAAAGAACTGCCCGAAGCAGAAACGGATGGCGTGGCGCTGCACGTCAGCACGGACACCGCAGGCATAAGCATTTCCTATGCCACGGCAGGCAGCGCATCGCAGGAAGAACTTGGAATTACCGTTATGCACAACGGAGTGCTGAAACACTTCGCGCAACCGGACGGCAAGCCAATACGAATGCATGCCGAGGTTCCCGGAGTATATCAGGTAACGGTGTTCAACTCCGAGGGACGCGTATATGCCGACAGGCTCTGCTTCTATCTGCCGGCAGGGTTCAAGCACACCAACGTGAACTTCTCCGGCATGAAGACTGGTAACTACAGCGCCTTCGAACCCATTGCCATAGAAGTACAAGGAGCACCCGGAGCAAACATGTCCATAGCAGTAAGGGATGCGGCAAAGGGCGAATACATCTACGACACAGGCAACATGCTCACCGAGACGCTGCTTTCCAGTCAGATAAAGGGATTTGTGCCCCATCCGCAATGGTTTTTCCAGCAGGACAACGGGGAAAGGCGCCAGGCACTGGACCTGCTGATGATGGTGCAGGGATGGCGCAGATACGTCTGGAAGGAAATGGCCATACAGGGAGAATTCCAACTGACCCACATGCCAGAGAGCCGTTATCCGCACTGGACAGGACAGATACACAACTATTCGGCGGAACAGGTGCTGAGTGTATTAGAGCAGAGGGCCATGGAAATGTCGGGCGGGCAAGCAAACGACGACCCCGCCTCCGATAACGACCAGAAAGACAAAAGCGGGGAGAAACCTATGGAAGAAAAGGCGGAAGCCAAGGAGAAGAACAGACTTTCCGACTCCAGAGACCGCTTCAACAAAAGGGAGGACAACCTGAAATACCCCGTTGCCCTGCATGCCGAGTTCTCCCAACCCGGCAATGAAGGTGTGGAAGGAAACATGCGCAGCCAAGGGACCTTTGCCATGGACTTCCCCAGATATTACGAAGAATTCCTGTTTTTCCTCGGCGCCAGCGACACCACGAAATGGAAGAAAGGGCAACCTCCCGTATGGACACAGAACGGCAGGACGAAGCGCGACGAAGTGGACTTCCCCGAGTTCTATGTCAAGTTGGACCATGTCTATCCCCGTTTCCCCAAACCATACGACTACTACCAGTCGCACATAGCACCCATGCCGAAGGACAACCCCCTGTACAATAGCATGAACGAACAGGTGCGCATGCTGTCTGAGGTCACCATAGGGGCACGTCGCAACGGGCGAAGGAAATTCGGCCACTGGAGGCCAGCCTTCATAATAGACGCCTACGATGCCTTCAATGCCACGTGCGATGCCGGATTTGCACCGGGCTACTTTATGGGCGCCAACCGCTTCGGCGAGGACGTGGCACGCACCTATATAGGCGACATGAAGACCGACCGCAGATACGATATCAGTTACCGCTTCGACGGAAAGATATATAGCGAAGGAACGGCTATGCAGCGCCACAAGGAACAGACAGACATACCTGATGCAATGCCCCGATGGAGCAGCAACATGCCGGACCTCAAACGAGACAAGTACAATTATCTGTGGAATCTATACAAAGTGGTAGTATATACCGACTACTCTCCAAGAAAAGACAGGCATGGCAAGTACCGCGGGAACGAGTTGCCCAGCGTAACCATAGACCTGCAACTGCTGGACGACGGTGTGGAGCGCCTTTACAGAAAAAACCGCTACTGGAAGATGAAGGGATTCTCCATTCCGGACGAATTCTACTCGCCCGACTACTCCAAGCAGCCACTCCCAAAGGAAGACTATCGCCGAACCTTGTATTGGAACCCCAATGTAAGACTGGATGCAGACGGGCGTGCCACCATAAATCTATACAACAACTCCTCCACCAGCATCCTGCAAGTGAGTGCCGAAGGATGGACGCCTGACGGCACCCCCCAGTGCGGAAATGTCAACTAATATTGGTCAAAAACACCGCTATTAACATAATTTACCCCACCATTGGGGCATCTTTGTCATCAGAATTTAATATATTTGTAGTCGCATACATTCATTTAACCCAATCAATACTATGGAACAGAACGAACTGAAGAACATTGTTTCCCACTTTGCCATCCGTGGCACAGTAAGCGAAATCAAGCCCCTCGGCGCCGGTCTCATCAACGACACCCTGTTGGTCACAACAGCCGAGGCAGATGCACCCAACTATGTGCTGCAACGCGTGAATACCAACGTATTCCCCGATGTGGATCTGGTAATGCGCAACATCTATGCCGTGACCACCCACATACGCAAGAAACTGGAAGCAGCAGGCGAAACAGAGATTGACCGCAAGGTGCTGACCTTCATGCCCGCCAAGGACGACGAGACAAAACTCTATGCCATCGTGGACGGCCAGTACTGGCGCATGATGATATTCATTGAGAATGCCGTGACAAAGCAGGCAGTAAACCCCGAGAGTTCACGCGCCGCCGGTAAGGCATTCGGCCAGTTCCAGGCCATGCTTGCCGACATCCCCGTGGAGTTGGGCGAGACAATCAAGGACTTCCACAACATGGAGTTCCGTCTGCAGCAGTTGCGCGAAGTAATTGCCAAGGACCCCGTAGGCCGTGTTGCCGAACCCGAAGTTCAGGCCATGCTGAAGGAGATAGACGCCCGTGCCGAGTACATGTGCCAGGCAGAGCGTATGGGCCGTGAGGGCATCCTGCCCAAGCGTGTATGCCATTGCGACACCAAGGTGAACAACATGATGTTCGACCAGCAGGACAACGTCCTCTGTGTAATCGACCTTGACACCGTGATGCCCAACTTCATCTTCTCCGACTATGGCGACTTCCTGCGCACAGGTGCCAACAAGGTAGCCGAGGACCATCAGGACATGGATGCCGTTTGCTTCGACGTGGACATCTTCAAGGCATTCACCGAGGGTTATCTGGCAAGCGCAAGCAGTTTCCTGACACGCGTAGAGATAGAGAACCTGCCCTATGCCGTGAAACTCTTCCCCTACATGCAGTGCGTACGTTTCCTGTGGGACTACCTCAGTGGCGACAAGTACTGGAAGTGCCAGTATGCCAACCACAACTTCGTGCGTGCCAACAACCAGCTGCACCTGCTGCTCAGCATAGAGAAGCACGAGCCTGAGATGGAGGCATTCATCGCAGATTGCTTGAAGTAATCATCCGCCCCGCAAAAAGCGTGGCATAAACATAAATGAAACATAACTATAGTCTTATGTCCACTATCAGGAAGTATGCCGAGAGCGGCAAACTCCTGATAGTGGCAACAATCGCCGCCCTCTTTGCGGCAAACCTGCCTTTAACACGCGACTGGTACAGCAGTTTCTGGCAGGAACCATTGAACCTTGTCGTTGCAGGCTATGACCTGCTTAGCCACAATGGCCAAAGCCTGACCATAGGAGGTTTTATCAACGACTTTTTTATGGCCATATTCTTCCTCTCCGTGGGTTTGGAACTGAAGAGGGAGATTTTCTGTGGAGGAGAACTCTCCTCCCTGCGCAAAGCCCTACTTCCTGTTCTTGCGGCAATAGGTGGCATGATTGTGCCCACCATAGTATTTGGCATTGCATGTTACCTGACAGGCGACGCCAAATACATGGACATCATGGAGCGAGGCATGCCCATCCCCATGGCCACAGACATTGCATTCTCGCTGGGTGTGCTGTCCATGTTCTCCAAACGTGTGCCCACAGGACTGAAAGTATTTCTTGCCACACTGGCCGTGGCAGACGACCTCGGCGGCATTCTTGTCATTGCCATAAATTACACCGACCACATCTCCCTGCCGCATCTTGGCGGAGTGCTCGGATGCATACTGGCATGCATGTATCTGTCGTATCGCAAGGTACATAGCAAGATTGGCTACTTCGGCATAGGTTTGTTCATGTGGTGGTTCATGTTCCAAAGCGGCATACATTCTACCATAGCAGGCGTGGCACTTGCCTTCTGCATACCCGCCAGGCTGAGCCGTGGAACAAAGTATTATATAGAGAAGATACGCGAGCAGATTGACAAGTTCCCTCAATATGAGGTTACCGCACACGACAAGCGTACACCGCACATGCTCACACAGACCGAGATACAGGACCTTCGCGCCATAGAATCCGCTTCCGACCATCTCATATCCACATTGCAGGATGCGGAAGACGTGCTGCGCAACCCTATCAGCATGCTCATCATCCCCATATTTGCCTTTGCCAATGCCGGCGTATGCTTCGAGGGCATGAGCATAGACAACCTCACCCAGGGCGTCGGGCTTGGCGTATTCCTTGGTTTGGTAATAGGAAAGTTCTCCGGTGTAATGATGGCATGCTGGCTCAGTGTAAAGGCAAAGATAGTACAGTTGCCGGACGGTGCCACTTGGGCCTCGTTGTCAGGAATAGCCATGCTTTGCGGCATCGGCTTCACCGTAAGCATGTTCATGGCAGAACTGTCCTATCCCCTGAATTTGGAAGGCCAGGAACCGGCCTTAATGAAACTGCTGCTTAACGATGCCAAGTTGGGCATATTGTGTGGCACCATTACCAGTGCGGCGATAGGTTCCATAATATTAAAAAGAACCCTCCCCAGCAAAGGTTGAGGCACAGTACCAGGAAAAGAAAGTCGGGAACACCGTTGCACCGACAGGCATGGCAAGACGACCGGCTGAAAATGCACCGATACATAATCATATTGCACTAACGACAAAAAAGAAAGGCTTCCTGCACAATAACAGGAAGCCTTTTATCGTTATAGGGATATAACAGACATGTTACCACCCGCCATGCCCTGCATGCGAATGACATGTCCCTAAATACAACGCCTATGCCACTTCCTCTACCCCAACCTGTACTTTTACCGAAGAAAGAGGTGCTTGAAAGCCTGCGCCGTTTTGCAAGAGAATTCCGTCCCCAATAGCGAACACGACTAAACAGCCAGTTCCAAGGAGTTGTCCATTATCATCTTGCGCAAGTTCATGGTAGCATAGCGCATACGACCCAAAGCCGTATTTATGCTCACATTAGTAATTTGTGCAATCTCCTTGAAAGACAAGTCCTCGTAGAACCTGAGATGGACGATCTCCTGCTGCACGGGAGGCAACATGCCAATCATTTTCGACAAGGTTGCCACATCGGCCCTACGCAACATATCATCCTCGCAACATTCTTGGGAAAGCCTTACATTATTATATAATACATTGCTTTGCATGTCTCCGTCGCATTGGGGCATGATCTTGCTATTGCGTACAGCGTCAATGACAAGATTATGAGCAATGCGCATGAGCCATGCCGAAAACTTGCCCGTGGCCCTGTACTGGTGGCTACGTATGCACACAATGGCCTTCATGAAAGTTTCCTGAAATACATCATTCGCCTGCTCCACATCTTGGGTCAGACGCATCACATATGCATAAAGTGCTTCCTGATTTCTTTCGAGCAACACATCAAAAGCCTTGTCAACGCCTTGTTCATACAATTCCGCCAATTCGTGGTCGGACATTGCAGCAAATTTACTCATACCTCTGTTATAATTTCTATTTTGGAGTAGAGTTCTTGTCTATAGGCTTACGTGGTTTTTAATGTGAATTTAATACTAAATGCCCGCTTTCAATGCACGGACTGGGCACAAAGTACGTCTTTTTTTTCCAATAAAACAAGAATAGCGAGAAGAAATACATCAAAAAACGCTATCTTTGTGCCTGTAGGCCCACATGCAACTGGGCGCAGACATTGATATTTCACAAAAAACGATACTACTATGAACAAGGAACTTGCTATGAATCCCAACAAACTGGTAGCCTTCCTGGGCAAACCATGCAAGGAATTCACAAAGGCGGACATCGTCCGCTTCATCGAAGAGAATGAAATAAGGATGGTGAACTTCATGTATCCCGCCGGCGACGGCAGGTTGAAGACACTGAACTTCGTAATAAACAACCTGGCGTATCTGGATGCCATACTGACATGTGGCGAGCGTGTGGACGGCAGCAGCCTGTTCCCCTTCATCGAGGCAGGCAGCAGCGACCTCTATGTCCTGCCACGTTTCAGCACGGCCTTCCTGGATCCCTTTGCCGAGATCCCTACCCTGTCCATGCTTTGCTCCTATTTCAACAAGGACGGAGAACCTCTGGAGAGTTCGCCCGAGAACACCCTGCGCAAGGCATGCCGCGCCTTCAACGAAGTGACCGGCATGGAGTTCCAGGCTATGGGCGAGTTGGAGTACTACGTTATTGCTCCGGACACGGAAATGTTCCCTGCCACCGACCAGAAGGGTTATCACGAATCGGCTCCCTATGCCAAGTTCAATGAGTTCCGCACCCAGTGCATGGCATACATCGCACAGGCAGGCGGACAGATAAAGTACGGTCACTCCGAGGTGGGCAACTTCACCATCGACGGCATGATTTACGAACAGAACGAGATAGAGTTCCTGCCCGTACGTGCCGAGGATGCCGCCGACCAGTTGATGATTGCCAAGTGGATTATCCGCAACCTGGCATACGAACTGGGTTATGACATCACCTTCGCCCCCAAGATTACCGCCGGCAAGGCAGGTTCAGGTCTGCACATACACATGCGCATCGTCAAGGACGGCCAGAACCAGATGCTGGAGGGCGGCGTACTCTCCGCAACAGCACGTCGTGCCATTGCCGGCATGATGGAGTTGGCACCTTCCATCACCGCCTTCGGCAATACCAACCCAACCTCATACTTCCGTCTGGTTCCCCATCAGGAGGCTCCCACCAATATCTGCTGGGGCGACCGCAACCGCTCCGTACTGGTGCGCGTGCCATTGGGTTGGGCGGCAAAGAGCGACATGTGCAAGATTGCCAACCCCTTGGAGAACGAGAGCAACTACGACACATCACAGAAGCAGACGGTGGAGATGCGTTCTCCGGACGGTTCTGCCGACATATACCAACTGATTGCCGGTCTTTGCGTGGCATGCCGTCATGGCTTTGAGATGGAGAACGCTCTGGAAACAGCAGAGAAGACCTATGTGAACGTGAACATCCACCAGAAGGAGAACGAGGACAAGTTGAAGGACCTGGCTCAGTTGCCCGACAGTTGCGAGGCAAGTGCCGATTGTCTGGAAAACCAGCGTGCCGTGTTCGAGCAGCACAACGTCTTCAGCCCCGCCATGATAGACGGTATCATAAAGCGTCTGCGCTCATACGGCGACAAGACCTTGCGTGCCGACATCAACGGCAATCAGGAGGAGATGCTGAAACTGGTGGAGAAGTATTTCCATTGCGGATGAGGTAAACGGAAAACGGAAATCGGAAAACGGAAAACTAACATACCCCCTCCGTCGCTTCGCTCCTCGTCCCCCTGTCTCAGGGGGACAAAGAGGGTTTAGCGTTATTACCAACTTTCTCCCCCTGAGACAGGGGGAGTCCCGAAGGGGAGGGGGTATGATGAAAACGGAATGGTGAAAACTGCGTGTAAGCGAGAGCATGGTAGGGACACGGCATGCCGTGTCCGATAACAATAGCAAAAGCGGACTCGGCATGCCGAGTCCCTACAACCCCGAGCGTGAGCAACTAAGACGATAGTCAAGACGACATAGCCGGATTAAAACGGGGAACTGCGATTGACCGAGAACATTGTAGGGACACGGCATGCCGTGTCCGTTTTCCCCTAATAAAGTGGTGTATATCATGAAAAGACTACTTAACTACCTTATGGTTCTGGGTGTCTTCATCCTTGCAGGTTGTTCGGCATCCAAAGGCACTTCATCCGAAAACGATTGGGTGCGGGTGACTAACGGCAACCTCTGGCTTACGGCCGAGGGAGACACCGTACAGGCACACGCACCGGGTTTCCTGCGACAGGGGGACACTTGGTATATGGTAGGAGAAGACCGAGGACGTGAATGGCGTCCCGATGTGAACCTGTACAGCAGCAAGGATCTCCAGCACTGGCACTTCGAGAAGAAGATAATAGAGAACGGCGTCACCAGCCCCGACCTCGGCAAAAGCCGCATGATAGAGCGCGCCAAACTGCTCTACAACAAGAAGACCAAGCGCTTCGTCGTATGGTGCCATTGGGAGTCGTCGAACTACGGAGCCTCCGAGGCGGCCTGTTTTTCCAGCGACAAGATAGACGGCACCTACCGTCTGGAATGGAGCGGACGTCCTCTGGGCATAAAAAGCAGGGACTGCAACGTGTTTGTGGATAGCGATGGCACGGCGTACTTCATCTCCACCACCGTGGAGAACCAGCACCTGGGACTTTTCCGTCTTTCGGACGACTATCTGTCCGTAGTGGAGCACACACGCTTGTTTGCCGGCCAGCGCCGCGAGGCACCTGCCATAGTCAAGTTGGGACAGCGCTACTTCATGTTCTCCTCTGCCTGCACGGGATGGGCGCCCAACCAGTGCAAACTCTCGTGGAGCGACAACCTGAAGGAGGGTTGGAGCCCTCTGGAGAACATAGGCGACAACAAGGCTTTCCGCACCCAACCGGCCGCCATACTGGAGGTCAAGGGAACAAAGGACACCACCTACCTCTACGTGGGTGACCGCTGGAAAGACCCCAATCTGGCACAATCCAAGACTATCATCTTCCCAGTCACCTTCACGGACACATCGTGCGACTTCCGCTATCGCGACAGTTTCGAGATAAACTTCAAGACCGGAGAGTGGAGAGAAGACACCAAAGCGAAGAAGTAAGGCAACAAAGAGCGTGCCTCCACTCCCCCCCCGAAACTATGCGAAGCCTGTTAACCATAATCCTGAGTCTCTCGGCATGTCTGTCAATACATGCCGGAGAACCCTATGTGGCCTATCTCTTCGCCTATTTTCAGGGCAACCACATCAGCCAGGAGGCTGTATGCTTTGCCGTCAGCAAGGACGGATACAACTTCCGCGCCCTGAACGGGAACAAGCCTGTATTGGATTCCAAGACCATCAGTTCCACTGGTGGAGTGCGCGACCCGCATATCCTTAGGGCAGAGGACGGAAAAACCTTCTACATGGTACTGACGGACATGGTGTCAGCCAACGGCTGGGACTCCAACCGCGCCATGGTAATGCTCCGTTCCACCGACCTGATACATTGGACCCATAGTGTGGTAAACATACAGAAACGCTTCCGTGGCAACAAGGATCTGAAACGTGTCTGGGCGCCACAAACCATCTATGACTCCAAGAAAGGGCGCTACATGCTCTACTGGTCAATGAAGCACGGTAACGGTCCCGACATCATCTACTATGCCTATGCCAACAAGAATTTCACAGACCTCGCCACCAAACCGCGACCTCTCTTCCTGCCATCCGACGGCAAGTCGTGCATAGACGGTGACATTGTTTTCAAGGACGGAACGTATCACCTCTTCTATAAAACCGAGGGACACGGCAACGGCATACGCAAGGCCACCACTTCCGACCTCACCTCAGGATGCTGGACAGAAGAATCCGGCTACAAGCAACTGACCTCAGAAGCCGTAGAGGGTTCTGGCACTTTCCGCCTCATCGGACAGGACAAATACATACTCATGTACGACGTCTACATGAAAGGACAATACCATTTCACGGAAACCACAGACCTCAGTCATTTCCGTTTCACCGACCGTCCTGTCAACATGGATTTCCATCCACGACACGGCAGCATCATCCCCATAACACAAACAGAACTGGACAGACTTGTGAAGGAATGGTAATACACACACCTCCATATATTGGATAATATTTCGTACCTTTGTCACGCATAACAAACTACTAACAAATAAACACACAACACAAACAAATGAAAACAAGATTCATGATCATCCTGGCCGCCATGGCCTTCGTGTTCACATCATGTGGTAACAACGCCGCCAACAATGCAGAGCAGGCACAGGAGGCACCCGCCGCCCTGGAGATTGATAACGTGCTGGCATCTGCCGACAGTCTGGTAAACACAGAGATTACTCTGGAGGGAGTATGCACCCACACCTGCAAGCATGGCGCAACCAAGATCTTCCTTATGGGAAGCGACGACACCAAGACCATCCGTGTGGACGCCGGCAGCCTTGGTTCCTTTGACCAGAAGTGTGTCAACAGCATCGTACGCGTAAAGGGTATCCTCAAGGAGGAGCGCATTGACGAAGCCTATCTCCAGCGCTGGGAGGCTTCCGCAGCCGCCAATACCGAGGAACACCATGGCGACGGCGAGGCCGGATGCAGCACAGAAAAGGCCGCACGTGGCGAGACCGCCAACAGCACAGAGGAGCGCATTGCCGACTTCCGCCAGAAGATAGCCGCACGCAAGGAGGCCACCGGCAAGGACTACCTTTCTTTCTATTTCGTAGAAGCACTGTCTTATGAAGTTGTCGAGTAGCAAACTCCGCATCTGGCTACGCACCATCCACCGCGACCTGTCGTTCTTCTTCTCCGGGATGATACTGATATACGCCATCTCGGGCTTTGTCATGAACCACAGAGACAGCATCAATCCGCACTACTCCGTCAGCCTCACTCACCATGTGGTGAAGGACCTGCCGGAGCAGGCCGATTTCAACAAGGATGCCGTTCTGCAACTGATGGAAACCGTGGGTGTGGAGGAGAACTACACCAAGCACTATTTCCCACGTCCCGGCCATCTGAAGGTCTTCCTAAAGGGCGGCTCTTCACTGGAGGCAGATATACAGACGGGAAAGGTTGCCTACGAATCCCTCACGCGCCGCCCGCTGATAAGCACAATGACCACATTGCACTACAATCCCGGACGCTGGTGGACATGGTTTGCCGATGCCTTTGCCGTGTCGCTTCTCATCATCACCCTCAGCGGCCTCTTCATGATTAAGGGTCCGAAAGGCATGTGGGGACGTGGCGGCATAGAGTTCGCACTGGGCATACTACTCCCCATAATACTGCTTCTGTTCGTAAAGTAGAGGTAGAGTTTCACAACCGATAGAGACACACATCCCCACACAAGGGTGTGCAAACGACATAACACAATCAGGCCCCGACTCATCATCGGGGCCTGATTGGTTTCGTAATGTTACTTCATGTTACTGAGCAGGAGCCCACTTGCAACGCACGGGAGAGACGATAGCGCCTTCTTCCTTCAACTGCTTCATAGCCTTGTCCACTTCCTTGCGGTCTATTCCGCTCAGTTCTGCTATCTTGCCTGCATTCAGTGGTGTACCGGCCTCCTTCATAACGGCAAGAACCTTGTCCTTTGTTTCCATAATCGTGTCTTTTATTTGTTAATAATATTCCTTGTTTGAGTCATCGGGCAGACACCCGAATTGTAACGATTGCAAATATACGACAATTAGGCATGCCGTACAACTAATTTAGTTTGCTTTCAAGTATTTTAAAGAATATTAGAGATTACAGCAACACCTTTACGATGAGTTTACGCTGGGCGCCCTTGCCTACGAGGGGGGCATGTGTGTCCTCGGGATAAACGATGAGGAACTCACCAGGCTTGACCAGTGTCCATGTGGGACGCGAATAGGCGTAGAGGGCAAAGTCATTCTCTTCGTCGAAGGGTGCCTCGCTCTCTCCCACTCCAGAGATATGCTCCACTCCGATGAGTTCGGCCTGAGTGAGAGGGACATGGATGTCGATGTACTTGCGATGGGCTTCCAGTTTGGCACCGGCAACAGGAATAAGTTCGGTGTCCACCACATTGATGAAAAGACGGTTGCCGTCCAGTTCTATGCGGCCGGCAGGAACTTTGCTGAGATCGTTGGCCTTGATGTAGTCAAAGGCTTGCTTGAACAGCGGATGCAGAGCCTCGTAGCGGGCACTGTCCTGAAGATGGGATTGTATCATGATTATAGGGGAAATGAAATTAGTCGGAGTAATCGGAGTGTTCAGAATATTCGGAACCTTTGGCAAGGAACACTAAGTGCAGCGTCCTTCTAATGCGAGGATAGTTGTTGTATGTTTGCGGACGCTGCACGCTACGTCCCTGCTTTTGTTAATAAACGATTCGTTAATCATTAATCGTTAATCGTTCAACCATTCCTCTTCCTCTCGTACATCTCTGCCGTAGCAGTGAAGAGGACATCGGCACTGGAGTTGAGGGCGGTCTCCAAAGAGTCCTGCACCACTCCGATGATAAAGCCTACGGCTACCACCTGCATGGCGATGTCATTACTTATGCCGAAGAGAGAGCATGCCATGGGGATAAGCAACAGGGAACCACCTGCGACACCGGATGCCCCGCATGCGCCCAACGTGGCAATGATACTGAGCACAAGGGCACTGGCTAACGATACCTCAAGACCAATGGTATGACATGTGGAAAGGGTCATTACGGTGATAGTGACCGCGGCTCCGTTCATGTTGACGGTACTGCCCAGGGGGATGCTGACGGAATAGAAGTCCTCATCCAATCCAAGGCGCTTGCACAGGGCCATATTCACAGGAATATTGGCGGCAGAAGAACGTGTGAAGAAGGCACTGACGGCACTCTCGCGCAGACACTGGAACACAAGAGGGTATGGATTGCGTCGAAGCATGACGGCTACGATGATGGGATTGAGCACCAAGGCTACCGTGAGCATGCATCCCACAAGGAGCAGAAGCAGGCGGCCATAGGTGGTGAAGATTTCCAAACCGCTTTCTGATACGGTGGTAAATACCAAACCCATAATACCAAAGGGTGCACATTGGATGACCCAACGGACAACCATGGATATGCACTCTGCCCACTCGTGCAGGATGTCCACGGTGCGGGGTGATGCAACCTTTTTCAGGGCAAGACCGATGATAATGGCCCAAAGCAGGATGCTCAGGTAGTTGGCTTCCGCAATAGCACGTAGAGGATTGCTCATCAGATTGGACGCTATGGTACCAAAGACATTGGACAGTTCCTGTGGTGCCTGATTCTCGGCAGCCGACATGCCAGACAGTATCATCTCTACGGGGAAGTAACGACTTGCCAACACTGCCAGTACCGCCGCAAATAAGGTGCTGAGCATGTAAAGTGCAACAACGTTGCGAAAACGTCCACCAAGTCCATTACCGGCCTTGGAAACAGACGACACCACAAGCACCGCCACAAGGACAGGGGCAATGGCCTTGAGTGCACCGACAAAGAGTACACCAAGAATACCAATAAACTGAGCCTGGGGAAGGAACAATGCCAAAAGTGTGCCACATACTATACCAATAAGTATGCGCGACATAAGGTTTAGTCTCTGCCATGCAGAAAGCAGGGGAAGAATGAGATGTTTCATGGTAAAACGGCAAGCGCCACTCCCTTTGCCCCTCCCTGTATGGAGGGGCCGGGGGTGGGTCCTTATTCTACAAATCTATATTTCTGCTTGTCACGAGGCTTGGCATCGGGTGCCTCGTCGGCATAACCGAAACCTACACAAAGACTGAGTTCATAGCCCTCGGAGAAACCGAGTTTGTCCACCAAGGGCTTGCACAAGTCGTTGTCCGTGAGGAAACGTACAGGACTGCCCAGACAGATGGAGCCCACGCCCATGCTCCATGCAGAGAGCATCATGTTCTCGGCCATAAGGCCACAATCGTAGGCAGAGAAGTCGTAGGACAGGTCGCGTGCTATGAACACCATCACGGGTGCGCCACGGAAGCAGTCCTTGGCCATAGGTATCTGGGGATGTGCCTCGCCCATGGCCTTGCTCATTTCGGCAAGGAGTTCGGGATTGTCCACCACGCGTATTTCCCACGACTGCTTGTTCTGTCCGTTGGGGGCATTGATACCGCAATCCAGTATCTGTGTCATCACCTCGCGAGGTACAACCTGATCCTTGTACTTACGGATGCTGCGACGTGCCATGATGGTCTCCACCACCTGGTTCTTGTCCTCTTTTGTGTCTGCCATTTCCTTGTTATCTTGAGGGGTGCATGCCATGAGCATTGCCATGAGGGCGGCACCGAAAAGAATATTTATCTTCATCATTAATGTTTTTAAAAGGACGCTGCACGCAGCGTCCACTTTGTAATTGTTTTCATTCGGACACGGCATGCCGTGTCCCTACCATAGCTCACCGTTAACGTTAATCATGCTTCTCCGCTATGCGCTCGAGCGACTGGTAAACCTGCATGAGGCCACGGGGCACATGGAAGCATCCCTTCCACTTGCCGCCCTTGAGGGTGAGGAGCACTTCGCCCTGACGGTTGAGATAGCCGAACCATTCGGGATGCTCGGGATCCATGAAGTGGCTCCACACATAGTCGTGTATGCGCTCGAACCATGCCAGACACTCGGCGTTGCCGGTCAGTTCGTAGCCCTTGATCATGGTGATGAGAGTCTCGATGTGTACCCACCACAACTTCTGGTCCCACTCCAACTGCTGGAGAGGACGTCCAAGACGGTCCATGAAGTAGAAGATACCGCCATACTGCTTGTCCCAACCATACTCTGCCTCAGCCAGGGCTATCTTCACGGCCTTCTCTATAAGTGCCTGGTCGCCCAGACGCTTGCCGAGATCCATGATGAACCACATGGCTTCGATGGCATGACCGGGATTGAGCAGACGGCCGTCCATGCAATCCACAAGTTCGTTGTCCGTGCCAAGATGCTCGACAATCAGTCCAAGTTCGGGACGGTAGAAGACGTCCATCACCTCGTGCACACAGGTCTCTATGGTCTTGTCCAGGAAGTCCTTGTCGAGCAGGGGCTCAATCTCCAGAGCCACGTTGCACAGAATCATGGGCAGAGCAAAACTCTTCAGCGAGCGTGCGCCTGGAGCCGCCTTGGACCAACGGCCCTTGGGATTGTCCACCTTGGAGAGGACTATGTCAAAGGTCTTCTTGGCTATATCGGCATACTCCTGGTTGCCGGTGGCGATGGACAACTGGCCGAAGGCTATGACAGCAAAGGTATAGGAGAAAATGTTGTAGGGCTCCACCAGAGGATGTCCCTCGCGGTCAAGGGCAAAGTACCAGTTAAGGTTGCCGTCGTGACCGTACTTCTTCAGGAACTCGGCACCCTGTATGGCGGCATCCAGCCATTCCTGACGCTTCTCTACCTTATTATATAATGTGGAAAGCATCCACACCTCACGACCCTGAAGCCAGATGAACTTGTCTGTGTCGAACACTTCACCGTCACGTTCCAGACATGTGAAGTAACCACCGAACTCCTTGTCAATGCTCTTATCCATCCAGAAGGGCATTACCCTGTCCAGGAGTTCTGACTTGTATTGCTGGGCAAGTTGTTTGAAATCTATCATATTCTTTATGTTTTTGTGAATGTTAAGGGTGCCTATAGTCGCTGTCGTTCCTATAGGCACCGTGAAATAATCTTATTTACTACTCTTCAGGTACGAACCGATGGAGAGCAGCCATGCCACGATTACGGAAACCACGATACCTGTGGCACCGAACAGGAAGAGGTTGGCATCTGTACATTCGCTCATCCAGAACACCACAGCCTCACCTGCCACGAAACCTATGAGTGCGGCATAGCCCTTGACACGCTTCATGAAGACTGCCATGAAGAAGAGGCCGCCCAAACCGCTGGTCAGCAGGCCCAAGGCGCTATTGAAGAAGTCGAGGAAAGACTGCACGTTCCATGTGGCCATGAAGAGTGCCAAAACCAGACCTATCAAACCGCTCAGCATGGAACTCCATCGTGCCACACCCAACAACTGATGGTCGGTGGTGCTGGGGCGGAAGCGCTTCCAGAAGTCTATGGAGAATGCCGTGGACACACTGTTGATATTGCTGGAGATGGTGCTCATGGTGGCCGCAAAGATGGCCGCAATGAGCATACCGGCAATACCGGCAGGCATCTGACTCATCATGAAGAAGGGGAAGATGGCATCGGACTGACCCATGGTTACGTCCAACTCGGTGGGGTGTGTCTTGTAGAACGTGTACAGACCTGTACCTATCATGTAGAAGGCAACAGAGACGAACACGCTCATAAGGCCGTTCACCAAAATGCCACGACCGGCTGATTTCTCGTCGGGGGTGGTCATGAAACGCTGGATCACCGTCTGGTCAGAGGTGTAGGAGATAAGGTTGTTGGCCAAACCTCCGATGATGATAACCCACCATGTGGCCTGCGACCACGAGTTGCTCCAATCGAAGAGGCGCAACTTGTCGTTCTCCAGTGCTATGTCTATGCATCCCGTCACACCGCCTTCGGTGTTCACGGCCAGGTATATTACGGCAAAGATGGCACCGCCCACCAGAATAAGGCCCTGCACCACATCGCCCCAGATAACGGCTTCCACACCGCCCATGGTGCAATAGACGATGGTGATAAGTCCCATGAGCACGATGCACAGGTAGATGTCAATACCCGTTACCGCAGTCAGGGCCAGCGAAGGCAGATAAAGCACCATGGCCATGCGCACTATCATGAACACGCAGAAGAGGAACGATGCCAGCAGACGTGTGGCCAGATTGAAGCGTTGCTCCAATACCTCATAGGCACTGGTGACGTTCAGTTTGCGGAAATAGGGAAGATAGTACTTTATTACGGGGAAACTGATAAGCAGTATCATCCACAACATGGGATAGTACGTCCAGTCGGTGGTATATGCCTTGGCAGGGATGGTCATGTAGGTGATGGCCGAAAGCATGGTGGCATAGATGCTGATACCTGCCGCCCACCAGGGTATGCGTCCGCCTCCCTTGAAGAAATCGTCGGCACCCTTTTCCTTACGCATGAAATAGAAGCCCATGCCAAGCATGGCCAGAAGGTAGATGGCAAGCACTGTCCAGTTGAGCCAGCCGAAGTTCTTCTCGTTGGTCAACTCCACGTGTGTCACGTCGGCACTGCGCACACCGGGCATCAGTTCGCCACCGCTATAACTCCAGCCTTTGCCGCCCACTTCGGGAGTGAGGCATGCACCTGCCCTTGCCAGGAGACTGTCGCCGGGGAGCAGGCCCCAGGCATCGGTGATGGTGTGATAGGTGAGCACATCCTTGCGGAAACGATACCATTCGGGGGTGTGGCGCAGATAGAGACTGTCCTGACGACCCTGTATGGCACTGAGGAAAATTTCATAGTCGACACCACCGAAGAATGCCACATGGCTGTATCCGATGGACGTACAGGTACTGCCCACTATGGCCTGACGGCAGAGTTCACGTCCGCCGTCTTGGGTATTGTCCACCCATACGGATGCCGGTGCGGTACGCTTCCACTGGGACGCGGAAGCATTGCCCTTCTTCAGTTCGCTGACAGGCATGTACACGGCATCGGTGTGCACCGCCGGCGCCAACCCCAGGGAATCAATCTTCGGCTGATAGCCACCGAAGACAAACAGGCAATAGCCGGATGCGGTGTTCTGCACGGCCACACATGGCTGCAGACGGCACTCGTCGGGCAAGGTGGCAGCCAATGTCCATTCCTTGGCATCGCCTGGATATTGCAGAGAGTACACCTCCTTGTTGGGCACGCCGAAACATTGTCCGCCTGCCACCCAGATGGTTCCGTCGTGATAGGTGGCCGCAAAGTTGTCAAGTGCCTTTGGCAGATAGGGGATGGGGGAAATCTTGGCGTCTACGGCATTGTGGAAGACGCACTCGCTGAATGCCCCCATGGCATCCATACCTCCCATGTAGACGGCACCTCCGGGAACCTGCACACTGGCGCCATAGGCTCTGGGGTGATATACCTTCTGCCCGCCATCGGCACAGGGCACGTCGGGGAAGTTGCATCCGCCGGTAATCATCAGTTTGTCCATAATCCAACCTGCATAGTGGCCGGATACGGCTTGCTTCATGGGAATACCGGTGGGGGTGACGACAACACGGTTCTGTCCCATGCTAAGCAAGGGACAGAGCACTAATAACATTAACAGATATTTCTTCATCTTCACTCAGGGGCAAGGAGGCTTAGAACTTGTTGCAACGCTCAAAGAAACCTATTGCCTCCAGTTCGGCACGCATGGCATCCTCTTCCTCCTGGGTAAGGTTCTGGAAGGGGGTGCGGTTGGGACCGAGGTCGAGACCGATGAGTTTCATTATGCGCTTGCCACCCACGATGTTGCCACGGAAATGGCAGATGACGTTGATAACCTCCTGAGAGAAGTTCTGCAACTCGCGTGCCTTCTCCAGGTCGCCCTGCTTCCAGGCATCAATGATGCCCACGAGGTTGACACCGTTGTAGTTGGTGGTTCCGCCTATGCCGCCCTGTGCACCGCCCATGGCCAGCGAGGGCAGGATGGTCTCGTCCTGACCGTGAAGCATGTCAAACTTGCCACCGGCATAGAGACGGCACTGGTTGTATTCATAGATGCTCTCGTAGGTGTACTTGATACCGGCAAAGTTGGGTATGCGTCCGTCCACGGCCTCCAGCAACTTCACCATGGGCAGGAATGCACCGTTGAAGGCAGGGATGTGGTAGTAGTAGAACGGCAGGTCGGGAGCGCCGGCGGCTATCTCCTCGCAGTATTTTACCAGTTCCTCTATACGTCCGATCTTTGGGAATGGAGGTGCCATGGCACCAATGCCCCATGCACCTATCTTCTGGGCGTGCTCGGCAAGCATGCGTGAGTTGCGCACACAACATGAGCCTACATGAACGATTACCTTGAATTCACATGGCAATGCCTTGGCAGCCTCCACCCAAGCCTCGGCCAGGCGCATGCGCTCGTCCTCGGTGAGCATGTAGCCCTCGCCGCTGCTACCGTTGATGAAAACACCCTGCATACCGTTCTTCTGCAACATGGCGGCATATGCGGGAATGGGTTCCAGGTTCACGTCTCCGTTGGCGTAGAACGGAGTGAATGGGGCATCGATAAGTCCGATTATCTTTTCCATAATATCTGATGTTTTATGTTGTTTATAATGTTAGGGGAGAGGATGGGAGAGGATGGGAGAGGATGGGAGAGGATATGAGAGGATGGAAGAGGATTTCCTCTTTATCCTCTTGCTTCCTCTTGCTTCCTCTTGTATCCTCTTGTATCCTATAACTCTATCTCGTAGGTCTCTCCCACCTTGGTCTTCTTGATGACGATGGTGTTCTGGTCCTTCTTCTGGAGCTTCACCTTCTTGCCGACAGAGTTGCGTACGGTCTTGCCTGCAATGCCGGGATACTTGATATAGAGGGGCTGGCCGGCATGGCTCTCAACCTTTACCTTGGTGAGGTTGCCGTCCTTCCAGTCCTGGTCAACGGTGAAGTTGCCCACGGCCTTCAAACCGTGTACATGTCCCTCGGCCTTCCATGTGGAGGGCATGGCGGGCAGCAGTTGCAGGGTGTCAGTGTGGCTCTGCAGGAGCATCTCGGCTATACCGGCGCAACAACCGAAGTTACCGTCAATCTGGAAAGGAGCATGTGCGTCGTAGAGGTTGTAGTACACACCGCCGGCATACTGGTTCAGGCCATAGTCGGTGGAATGGCGCAGGGCATTCTTCAGGATGAGGTGGGCATGGTCGCCGTCCAATGCACGTGCCCAAAGGTTCACCTTCCAACCCATGCTCCAACCGGTAGCGGCATCGCCACGCAACTTCAATGAGTTGACGGCAGGCTGGAAGTAGGGACTTGTGGGTGCTATCTGTGTGAGGGGATAGAGTGCCATCAGGTGGCTCATGTGACGGTGGTCGGGATCGTCGCTCACGTGGTAGGGGCTGTACTTCCATTCGCGCAGGATGATGTCGCCCTTGTTTATGCCGTTGCGGCCGTCCACCCAAGCGCGGTGCTTGTCGGTGCGTGCATCATATACCTCGGTGTGCAGGCCCTTGTCGGTCTTGGCAAGATAGTCCTTCAACTTGGCCACATCCTCCTTGGTGAGGCCTGTCACCTTGCTGCCCAGGATATTCTGTGCCTCGTCCACGCTCATCAGCAGATAGTGTATCAACTGCTGTGCGTGTGCGGTACCGTCCTCCTTGGGATGCGAGTTCTGCTCTGCACTGTACTCGTCGGGAGCCTCGTATGTTCCGTCCTGAGCCACCTTCATACGCTCGAACCAGAACTGTGCACAAGACCACATGGCAGGGAAAGCCTTGGCAAGGAAAGCCTTGTCCAGAGTGTAGCGGTAGTGCTGCCACAGGTGTGAGCAGTACCAGGCATTGGCCACGAAATAGTTGGTGCCCCAGATGCTCATGCCACCGAACAGGCTGCTCTCCGTGAAGACGGTCCAACCGTTTTCCACACCGGCATACTTTCTGGCGGCCTTCTGCCAGTTCTCGTCACCGGCATTCTGGATGATGTAATCCAGCAGGGGCAGATGCAGTTCGCTCAGGTTGGTAGGCTCGGTGGGCCAGTAGTTCATCTGTATGTTGATGTTGGTATGCACGTCGGAGTTCCAGGGGGCATTGCTCATATTGTTCCAGATGCCCTGCAGGTTGTTGGGAGCCAGAAGTTCGCGGTTGCTGGAGATAGCCAGATAGCGGCCGTAGTAGAAATACAACTGCTCCAGGAAACGTGCCTCGGGATTGTTGAGGTCCTTCAGCGTGCTGTAGTGGTCGATGAGTTCGTTGGTGGGACGGTTGCTCTTGGCATTCAGATCCAGAGACACACGGCCTGTGTAGGACAGGAAATTGGCAACGTGGTCCTTCTGTATGTTGGGGAAGCCCTTCTTGCAGGCAGCATCCACACGCGCCATCATCTCCTTGCCCAGGTCGTCAATGGAAACACCTGTGGTACGGCTCTTGGCATTGGGGGCAAAGTCCGTGCCGGCAGCCATGTACATCACCACCTCACTGGCACCGACAACCTCTATGCCGTTCTTTCTGGCCAACACATGTCCTCCGCCTATGGGCACGACACGCATAGTAGCCTGATAGGCCACTGTCTCCAACTGACCGTGGAAGTTGGCATAGGGCAGGCTACCTGCATCTGTGGCATAAACCACGGGGCTGGCATTGATGTCCTTGCCGGGAGCGAAGGAGAAGAGCAGGTGCAACTTCTTCTTGCCGGAAGCCTGATAGCGTGCCACCATCACCTTGTCGGGATTGCTGACAAAATATGTGCGGTCGTAGGCAGTCATGTATTCCGCGCTGGTGCAATGCACACGGCCGATGCCTTCCTGCAGGTCCAGGCTGCGGACATAGTCCTTCACCTCGCCGTCCTTGCCGGGCAGGAACACTCCGCTGAGGTCCTCCACAAAGATGCTGCCGAAGTTCTTGTACTGGCCATAGCCACCACCAAAACCCTGCATGTCGCTGGGTTTACCCGTCCAGAGGGTCTTCTCGTTGAACTGGATTTCATCCTTGTTCAGGCCTCCGAACAGGCTACCGCCCAACTGACCGTTACCGATGGGCAGAGAATACTCCATCCATACGTTCTTCACACCGGTAGCCGTAGAGGGCACGTCGTACCAAAGGGTCATTGGGTTTCTGGGGGTAAAATCCTCGGCACTTGCCGAAAGTCCCGCAATCAAAGCCATGCCCACGGCACATGCTCTGAGACCTTTCTTCATAGAAAATCTTTTCATTTTAGGGTATAAGTTAGTTTGGTTATTATTGTTCTATGTATAAGGGAGGTGCAGAATGCACAAAACCACGCGTAAAGATATAAAAATATGTTCTCCCCGACAATGTCATATATAAAAAGCACTCTTTTCGGTGCAAAAAAGTGGCCGAAAGCTTTGTTAATTCCCACTTTTATCATACCTTTGCACCCGATTTCGCTGCTTTAGCTCAGTGGTAGAGCGCATCCTTGGTAAGGATGAGGTCCCGAGTTCAACTCTCGGAAGCAGCTCAGAAACAATGACGGAGACACCTTTTCATCTGGGTGTCTCCGTTTTCTTTTCCGGACTCCACGGTCTTGAGACCGGAGGACGGCATTATGGTTCAAACGGACATGAAAACGGTTCCCATTGAGGACAGGGACGAGTCACCGAGGGTGACAAGGGCGAGTCACCGAGGGTGACAGGGGCGAGTTGTCAGGGAGGACAAAATGTGTTGTCTGAGACAAGGGCAAGACAGCCTCATCACATACCTTTGCCGATGACTACATAGTATGCTCCCAAAGTATCTTGCAACCGATGGCAATGAGGACGAGGCCACCCACAAATTCGGCCTTCGTGCGGAATCTGGTGCCGAAGAAACGTCCCAGATACACTCCGGCAAAGGAAAACACCATGGTGGTAAAGCCTATTATAAGCACAGGCATCCATATCCTCATGCTCAGGAAGGCAAAGGACACGCCTATGGCCAGGGCATCTATGCTGGTGGCTATGGCCAGGGGGAGCATCACCCGGTATGTAAAGCCGGAAGAAACAGGGGCTTCGTCTTCCTTACTCAGGGAAGAGCGCAGCATGTTTATGCCAATAAGTGTGAGCAGTGTCCATGCTATCCAATGGTCCCATTCGGCCACAAAGGAAGAGAAACCTATGCCCAGGGAATAGCCTATCAGGGGCATCAATGCCTGAAAACCGCCGAACCACAGGCCTGCCTGCAGGGCATGCCTCATCTTCATCTGCCTGGCAGATATTCCCTTGGCCACGGATACGGCAAAGGCATCCATGGAAACGCCTATGGCTATCAACAATACTTCTACTATTCCCATTACGTTTGCAAAGATAGGCTTTTTTCGTTGCATTACCACAGGGCATGGCAAAGTATTCTCTGATTTGCCGGCCAAATGATGTTTTTACACCTCATCTTGCATTGAGTGCCATTGGGGGGGAGACAAGCGTTAACTACTAAGAATTCACGGCTTATTACTAATAACGAACGTTAAAAAACGGTGTCGTCCACGGGTTCTTTTCTTCTTTTTCTCGCACGGAAAACGTGAAGTGTCTAAATTTGCGGTGTCAAAACCAATGAAGGATATGAAGAAGAGAAATGACCTGCGCCCTCTGACAAAAGCCGAAATGGAGGTTATGAACGTGCTATGGGATGCCACGGAGGCGCTTACGATACACGAGATAATAGAGCGATATCCGGAGCCCCGTCCTGCATACACCACCATTGCCACCTTCCTGAAAATCATAGAGGCAAAGGGATATGTGGAGCACTTCAAAAAGGAGGGGAGTAAACGTTGCTTCGTCTTTTCACCCATATTCACACGCGAGAAATATATCGCCAATGTAATGGACGACGTCAAGGACTCGCTCTTTGGTAATTCCACCAAGAAACTCTTCTCTTTCCTCATCCGCACTGAGGACATCACGGACGAGGAACTGATGGAAATCATGCAAATGGTGAGGATGTCCCCTATGAAGGGCATGGACACTCTTTCCGATGACTTGTAATATATATTCCAATGGCTTATGATATACTTCCTGCTGAAATCCGCCATACTGTTGTCCGTGCTATACGGATGCTTCTTCGTACTCCTGAGTCGCGAGACCTTCCATAGGTTCAACCGTGGAGTACTGCTTGCCATACTCGTTTCCTCACTGGTGCTGCCTGCTTGGCAAATCACGCTGGACAGGTCGCTCCTTGTGCCCGAATGGGTGCTTCATCCCGATGACACACGCATCACGGAAACCGAGAACAACATAGCCGAGGCACAGGCACGGACGCCTGGAAGCACAGAGGAAAGGCATCGTCCCCACATAGCACCAGACAACAGAGAACACATCGGACATGTCCCCGCCTCCTCAAAACCATTCCCGTGGGATGCCGTCCTTTATACTTTGTATTTTATGGGGATAGCATGGCATTTTTTCTCCGTTCTCAGGCAGATACTGGCTTTCCGCCACGACATTCGGCACGGCATAAAGACAAGGGACAAATACGGCAACACTATAATCATACGCGGAGGCAACTTCGCACCATATAGTTTCTTCCGCCACATAGTGATGAGCGCCAAGGATTACGAAAACTCACGCCATCCCATCCTCACGCACGAACAGGCACACATCCGTTTGGGACATTCATGGGACATACTCCTGCTGGAGAGCATATGCACCCTACAATGGTTCAACCCTCTCGTATGGATGCTGGCACGCGACCTCAGAGCCGTACACGAGTATGAGGCAGACAAGGCGGTACTGGATTTAGGCATCGATGCAACGAGATACCAACAATTATTGGTGATAAAGGCATTTGGCACACGTCTGCAGAGTGTGACAAACAGTCTGAGTCACGGTTCGCTAAAAGACAGAATCATTATGATGAAGAAGACTAAATCATCAGGCCTGCTCATGCTCAAAGGCCTGTTCCTACCGCTATTCATGGGTATAGCCGTTATTGCATTCGCCAAGCCAAAGACGGAAGAGGCAAACCTGCCGGGCATGCCTGGCGAAGGCAATGCCGTGCAAGGTGTTCACGCCATGCCAAGCATGGCAGACGAGGAGAAAAGCAAAGAACAGAAAATGGTTACCGCATGGTTTCTAACAGATGAACAGAAGAAACATCCCATCATGAAAAAGTATGGAGATTTTTACAGGGTATCATGGACAAAAGGAGCATGGATAGAAGCCTGGGGGAAATCGTTTGTTGAAGACAGACCAAAGTCAGAATACCCCTTTACAATTCCTGCCAAGAAAACAAAGATGCTTCTCGACGGAGTGGAGTTCAATCTTCACAATGTACCCGACCTTCCTGCCTCTGCCCTTAAGAAGATAGAACAGAGTAAAGAGGGAGAAACAGTTGTGATAAACCTCATCACCAAACCCGTTGAGATACCTGCCGGCATTCATGGAAGTGTGAACCCTCAGTTGACCATACTCCTTACCGGCACACCTCCCAAAGACGCCTCGTTCCGCGTCAGCATCTTTCAAAGCCAAGGCATAAAGGAGACCTTCGACCACAAGCAATACGAGTATATTTCATGGACTCAGAAATCATATAACATCAAGAACCTGTTGAAGGACATTTCCTACAGGAAGGACCACCAGATACGCATCAACGTTTGCCATGGTGTCCCCCAGGAGCACATAAATCGCCTAACCGCCATGCTCAAGGAATGTGGTCTCACGAACTATGAGTTTGTGCACGAGAAATAAAGATTTCAGCATTGCTTAGCAGGCAAATCCCCGACATAGAAACCCTCGTACATGCTCGGTAACGGTTGCTTTTTGTTGTACTATCAACAAAGCCCTGTTGTCGTATCAACAAAGTTCTGTTGATACGACAACAAAAGTTTACCGTTACTATGGCCATCTTATATTAACCTCAGCAGAAACCTCTATGCCTCATTATCTGGAAGGCTATGATGACAAAGGTGATTATAAAGAATTCAATTGTCTTATTCCTGTAAGAGAATTGGCAATGATTAGCCCCCAAATGTTTAATTACAGTACCAACTCAATGTCAATATACTGACACTGGAGTTTCAGTACATTGGTACTGGAGTTTCAATATACTAAAACTACGATGAAACTGAGGTGTTCTGAAATTAGAGGTTCTTCTTCAACGAAATTGAGTAATAACTTTGATTAGTCTTTCAAAGCTTTCCTTATCTCATTCTTATAATATTGGACAACATGTTCACCAAACCCCATGCTACGATAAACACAAATTCCATTCCTGTCATATATAAAACTCTGCGGTATACCACTATGCTCCTCTATAGAAGGCAATCTGTCCCAATACTCCTTGTCCATTCGCAGATGATATCCCTTCATGCATGATATTTTCTTTTTCCACAACTCTTCAGGGCTGGTTGTGTTGGTAAGATATACAAATACCACGTCTTCATCCTTAAGTTCCTCCTTGACAGGTCCCATCGCATTGATTAGCTGTACACATGGGCCACACCATGTTGCCCATAGGTCAATAAAGACAACCTTGCCAGGGAACCTCTCTACAATACTTTCAAAGAGCTTGTCCGGTGTCACATTTGGCATAGGAATAACACTTGCCTTGTTTTCTACAACCGCAGATTTGATAAGGCTTATGTCCTGAATGTCGTTGGAGAAATCAAACGATGTTGCCGTTTCAGGCAACGGTTCAAAGCAGAGTACCAAGGAATCCACCTGACTGGTACGCATATATATCTTTCCGTCTACAAAAGGCTCCTCCATTGGAACTAACCATTCTTCCGTACCATTTTGTGTCTGAACAGGCAGTTTCCTGTCTTCCGTGTAAATGATTCCATCACCATCAGTACTTATACGCCTACCGCACCTAAACGCATATTGTTTACCCTCAGACCTAAGCCACACCTTGGCTAATCCCCAAGGTTGACAAGAGCTGATGATACGCAAATGTACCACTGTTGCCGTGTCAGTCAAATCCACTCTGGTCACTTCAAACGGAGAATATTCATCCTTTTGGGGGTAATCAGGATTCAAGATTGTACGATTCTCTTTGGGAGCACATGCCACAAGGATAAGCAAGGGCAAGAAACAAAAAATAATTAGAATACGTTTCATGTTTTTCCTTATAAGTTTTTATTAATAACGAAAGCCTATTAAAGGACGCTTGGTTTCATGGCGCAAAAATACTGACTTTTAACATGACCGACTAAAAAGTATCCTTGCAATGTTCTTGCAATCAACTCATGGCATGCTTGCAACAACCTTGCAATAGCTCTAAATCGTTATTATACATGAAATAAGGATTACCTCCACCCATGAAAGCAATCCTTACTACATATTACTAAATTTAAAGAGACAGAACGAACTCATCCCATTCCTTGGCTCCACCATCCGACCCCAGGACCTTCTTATGCAAACGGCTACGTATGGAAGAGACACTATCTGGAGCACGGTTTACCACCATTGCAATGTCCCGATTAGAAATACGCAGCTTTATGAGCATACATACTTGAAACTCCACTTCCGAAAAACGATGAAGCGAACGTAATTTACGAGAGAAACCTGTGTAGACGGCATTCAACTGACATTCCATTTCACTCCAATCCTCTGCACTCAGGTTATCCCCTGCCTCTAAACGCGGACGTATGGCATTATAATAGTCAGACATGAAAAAGTTATCCGACACTTGTTTCATCGCGTCGGTCACAGGTGCAGGACGAGATTCCAATTCTTCCAAGATAGCAGAGAGACTCTGCTCAACCAGACGCTTGCGGTATGCTATATTCAAGGCTATAACAATAATGAGCAGAACTACAAGGACCAATATTATAAAAACGTAGTGGTATGTGCTTATAATATCCTTCAGCTTACGCTCTCCCGTAGATAGTACAAAATGCTTTACCGGAGTATCGCCGTCATTCGGATATTTTCTGACAAGTTCGCGTATCTCTTCCTTGCGCTCCTCCGTCATTGTATTGGAACGCACCATGGTTTCTTTGTACCCCTGAAATTCGAGAATATAGGTGGAGTCGTTAATCACTTGAAACGGCATCACACGTCCGTTCTCTATGTATACCGAATCATCCAGATGATACCGTCCCATCTCATGCGCAATAATCATCATATCTTCACCAACTGCATGAAGCTGCACCGAGTAATATGTACTATCGGCATCATATATTTTGCATCTGGTATATTGGGCATATATGGACTCACGCCCTTCAGGGTCAAGTTCGCTTTTCAGCATCCATACACCCATAATGGAGAAGTCCTCGCTTTCATTTGAGGCATAAGAAGAAAAATGGTTCAAACCAAGAAGGAGTATTGCTATAAGTCTGCCTAGCATCATCATATTATCTCACATGAGGTATCAAAGTTCATACGCAAATCTGCTTCCATCCTTACCCTTCCAACAACTCCTTCATGAACTGCGCCACGCCCTGGGATGCGCCCATCTGCAGGTGGCGGAAGGTGCTGGAGGAGTTCCATTGCACGGGTTTGGGGTCGATGAGCCAGATGGGCGTGCCGTGCGGAACACAACGGGTAAGGCCGGCGGCAGGATAGACATTGAGGCTTGTGCCGATGACCACCAGCACATCGGCCTGCATGCAGAGTTCCGCCGCCACCTCTATGTTGGGTACCTCCTCGCCGAACCATACGATGTAGGGGCGCAGAGGACTGCCGTCGGGAGCCTCATCGCCATACTGCACATCGGCATTGTCGGGAGTGAGGGTGATGATTTGCGAGGGAGCGTTGGGCGCCTCGCTACTGGTCACCTTCATCAGCTCGCCATGCAGGTGGAGCACGTTGGTACTGCCGGCACGCTCGTGCAGGTCGTCCACATTCTGTGTGATAATCTGCACATCGTGGAAACGTTCCAACTCTGCAAGCAACTTGTGCCCCAGGCAGGGTTGAGCATCGAGCATCTGCTGACGGCGCAGGTTGTAGAACTCAGTGACAAGTTCGGGGTCTCTTGCCCACCCCTCGGGAGTGGCAACATCCTCCACATTGTACTGTTCCCAAAGACCTCCGCTATCACGGAAGGTGCTGATACCGCTCTCGGCACTCATGCCGGCACCGGTGAGGACGATGATACGTTTACGGACTCTCATAAGCAACAGACCCTCCCCCTTACCCCTCCACAAGGGAGGGGAGTAGATACTATATCACTCATAACATTGTAGTTCTGCCAATATCTTTTCTATTACATTATCTATATCATACAACACCTCTTCGTTGGTAAAACGAACGACGTTGTAATTCATTCTGTTCAAATCCCTCTCCCTGCATTCATCATTCTCTTCCTGCTGACGTTCGGCGTGGTATGCACCATCAACCTCTATCACCAGGTTTATGTCCGGCAAAAGGAAATCGACTATATAATCTCCCACAACATGCTGACGAAGCACCTTAAGCCCTATCTGCCCTGCCCTAAGATTTTCCCATAGCACCAGTTCTGCCAACGTAGGGTTCATCCTGTTCTCGCGTGCGAATTCCTTCAGCAGATGGTACCTGTCCGGTGATGCCGTTTTGTAATCATGCATAGCAATGCTTATCTGTCTTTTCTAAGTACAAGCCCCCCTCTCTTGCTCGCCACAAGAGAGGGGAGTATTATGTACGAAGAGCGGAGTCAATCATCAATTACTATTTTTCGGACACGTCATTCCGTATCCCTGCAATTTATCTGTTGTAACCACTCCCCTCCCTTGTGGAGGGGTTGGGGGAGGGTCCTCTTTCTTTTACTTCTTCGCTATCGGATCCTTATACATCTTCTGCATCTGCGCAAGCTTCTTGTGCATCTGCTTGCGAACCTTGGCATAGGCAGGGTCGTCATAGACGTTCTTCATCTCTGTGGGGTCTTCCTGAAGGTCATAGAGTTCCCATGTGTCTATGTCGTTGTAGAAGTGAATCAACTTGTAGCGTTCGGTGCGGACGCCATAATGACGCTTCACGGAATGCTCTGCGGGATACTCGTGGAAGTGGTAATAGATGGCATCGCGCCACTTGCCGATGGTCTTCTCGCCCTTCAGCAGGGGAACGAGGCTCTTGCCCTGTATGTCGGAGGGAACCTTAACGCCTGCCATTTCCAAGAAGGTGGGGGCATAGTCGATGTTCTGCACCATGTCGGTAATCTCACCACGACGCTTGTAACCGTCGGGCAGACGCATGAGCAGAGGGGTAGACAGGCTCTCCTCGTACATGAAGCGCTTGTCGAACCAACCGTGTTCGCCCATATAGAAACCCTGGTCGGAGGTGTAGACAACGAGAGTGTTCTCCAGCATACCGTTCTCGCGCAAGTAGTCCATCAGTCGGCCCACGTTATCGTCCAGAGTGCGGGTCACCTTGGCATAGTCGCGCATGTAGCGCTGGTACTTCCATTCCACCAGGTCCTTGCCTGTGAGGTTCTGACGCTTGAAGTCGCATGAAATGCTGTCGTAGAAGGTCCAGTACTGCTTCTTCAGTTCGGGTTCCAGGCGCTCCACGTAGTTGATATAGGCCTGGGACAGACGTGTCTGGTCGCCGGGCAGATAAGCCTTGGTATCGTAGGCAAGGTCCATGTCGTGGTTGGAGGCGATGGCCATTTCCTGTTGCTGTGCGGCAATACGTCCCTCGTAGTTGTCCCAGAAGTTGGCAGGTTTCTCGAAGGTCTGGTCCTCATACTCGCGCAGGTACTTCAACTCGGGCAACCAGTTGCGGTGGCATGCCTTGTGGTGTACGAACAGGATGAAGGGACGGTCCTTGTCGCGCTGTTCCATCCAGTTGATGGCCTTGTCGGTGATGACGTTGGTGCAATAACCCTTCTCTATGGACTTGCTGCCGTCCTGGTGGTGGAAAAGAGGGTTGTAGTATTCGCCCTGACCTATGAGGATGTCCCAGTGGTCAAAGCCTGTGGGTTCGCTCACCAGGTGCCACTTGCCTATGAGTGCCGTCTGGTAGCCGGCAGCCTGCAGGAGTTTGGGCATTGTCTGCTGTGAACCGTCGAAGATACCGTGCTCGTTGTTGGTAAAGCCATTGATGTGGCTGTGCTTGCCGGTGAGCATGCACGCACGGCTGGGACCTGAGAGGCTGTTGGCGACGAAACTGTTGCGGAACAGGACGCCCTCCTCGGCAATGCGGTCGAGGTTGGGTGTCTGCAAGTGACTGTTGCCGTATGCACTGAGTGCCTGGGCAGTGTGGTCGTCCGTCATGATGTAGACGATGTTCGGGCGCTGGCTCTGAGCCTGTGCCGACAGGGCCGCCATAGCAGCCATGGAGAGAACTGAGAGTTGTTTCATTGTTTTATATATTATATATAGATAATGTATTCGGTTAGGGGTTACTTTAGGTTGGCATGGAACACTGATGGCACAGATGCAACAGATTTACACGGCTTCCGCTCATCCGCTCACCGCTCACCGTTATCCGTTATCCGTTCATTTCAACATTTCCTTCAAGTAGGGTGCCGTGTAGCCGATGCCGGCCTTTACCATCTCCTCGGGTGTGCCGGAGAAGAGTATCTGTCCGCCACGGTGGCCTCCTTCGGGACCCATCTCTATGATGTGGTCGGCAGCCTTGATGATGTCCAGGTTGTGCTCCACGATGACCACGGTGTTGCCCTTGTCCACAAGGCGGTTCAGCACGGAGAGGAGCACACGGATGTCCTCGAAGTGCAGACCCGTGGTGGGTTCGTCCAATATGTATAAGGTACGGCCCGTGTCGCGCTTGGCCAGTTCGGTGGCCAGTTTCACGCGCTGGCTCTCGCCTCCCGACAGGGTGGTACTCGGCTGACCGAGTTTCACGTAGCCAAGGCCCACGTCCTGAAGCACCTTTATCTTCTGCAGGATGTTCGGTTGGTTCTCGAAGAACTCCACGGCCTGGTTTATGGTCATGTCCAGTATGTCGGCAATGCTCTTGCCACGGAAGCGCACCTCCAGTGTCTCGCGGTTGTAGCGTTTGCCACGGCACTCCTCGCAGGGGACCATCACGTCGGGCAGGAAGTTCATCTCTATGCTCTTGTATCCGTTGCCCGAACAGGTCTCGCACCGTCCGCCCTTCACGTTGAAGGAGAAGCGTCCTGGCTTGTAGCCCCTTATCTTTGCCTCCGGCAGGTCCACGAAGAGGTTGCGTATGTCGTTGAACACGTTGGTGTACGTGGCAGGGTTGCTCCTCGGGGTTCGTCCCAAGGGAGTCTGGTCAACGTCCACCACCTTGTCCACGTTCTCCAGTCCCTCCACCGAGTCGTATGGCAAGGGGTCGGTAAGCGAGCGGTAGAAGTGCTGCGAGAGGATGGGATGCAGGGTATCGTTGATGAGCGTGCTCTTTCCCGAACCGCTCACGCCTGTGATGCAGATGAGTTTGCCCAGGGGGAAGGTGGCGGTAACGTCCTTCAGGTTGTTGCCACGAGCCCCGTGTATGGTGATGCTCTTTCCGTTGCCCTCGCGGCGCACGACAGGAACCTCTATGCGGAGTCTGCCGGAGAGGTAGCCGCTGGTCAGGGTGTCTGCCTTGAGCATATCTGGATACGTGCCCTGGTACACCACATGCCCGCCGGCACGTCCGGCACGCGGACCTATGTCCACTATCCAGTCGGCATTCTCCATCATCTCCTGGTCGTGCTCCACCACGATGACCGAGTTGCCGATGTCGCGCAGGGACTTCAGCGAGGCAATCAGGCGGCTGTTGTCCTTCTGGTGAAGGCCTATGGAGGGTTCGTCCAGAATGTATAGCACGTTCACCAGTTGCGAACCTATCTGTGTGGCCAGACGTATGCGCTGGCTCTCTCCGCCGCTGAGCGAGACGCTCGAACGGGAAAGCGACAGGTATTCCAGACCTATGTCCAGAAGGAAGCGCAGGCGTGTGCAGAGTTCCTTCAGTATCTCGGGCGCTATCTTGCGCTGGTGGTCGTTGAGGTGCCCGTCCAGGGACATTAGCCATTCGTAGAGTTCGCCCAGGTCCATTTCTGCCAGTTCGGCAATGTTCTTGCCGGCAATGAAGAAATGCAGGGACTCCTTTCTGAGGCGCTGTCCGTGACATTCGGGGCATTGTGCTGTACGGTTGAACTGGTCGGCCCACTTCTGTGCCGATGCGCTCATGTCAGAGTCCAGCATCTGTCGGATATACTTCACAAGACCGTCGTAGTCGGTGAAATAGTCGCTTGAGGTGCGTGCCACGGAGGCCGGAATGCGGAGACGCTCGGGACTGCCGTTCAGTATCTCGTCCACGGCCTCGCGCGGCAACTGCCCTATCGGGGTGTCCAGTGTGGCGTCGTACCGTTCCAGCACTGCCTGAATCTGCCAGAATATCATGGCCTGGCGTGCCTTGCCCAGAGGGGCTATGCCTCCCTGGCGGACGCTCAGTTTCGGGTCGGGGAATACCTTTTCCTCGTCAATGAGGGACACCATGCCAAGACCCTTGCATCGGGGGCAGGCACTCTGGGGGGAGTTGAACGAAAAGTCGTGCGGAGCAGGGTCGCGGTATGCTATGCCGCTGGTGGGGCACATGAGGCGGCGGCTATAATGTCGCACCTCGCCCGTTTCCATGTCGAAGACCATGATGAGTCCCCCACCCTGCTGCATGGCGGTGGACACGCTTTGACGCAGGCGCTCGCCGTCCTTTTCGGCAACACGCAGACGGTCCACCACCACCTCTATGTCGTGGTTCTTGTAGCGGTCCAGTTGCATGTCGGGCAGGAGTTCCTCCATCTCCCCGTCAATGCGGGCATAGAGGTAGCCTTTCTTGCGCACGCTCTCCAGAAGTTCGCGGTAGTGTCCCTTGCGGTTCTGCACCACGGGGGCAAGGATGTAGACACGCCGTCCCTCGTACCTCTCCAGCAGGAGGGCAACAATCTGTTCCTCGGTGTAGCGGACCATCTTCTCTCCGCTAACATAGGAATAGGCCTCGCCCACACGGGCATAGAGCAGGCGGAGGAAGTCGTAAATCTCGGTGGTGGTGCCCACGGTGGAGCGTGGATTGCGGTTGGTGGTCTTCTGCTCTATACTGATGACGGGCGAGAGGCCGCTGACCTTGTCCACATCGGGGCGCGACATGCCTCCGAGGAAGTTGCGTGCGTAAGCCGAGAAGGTCTCTATGTACCTACGCTGACCCTCGGCATATATGGTATCGAAGGCAAGACTGGACTTACCCGACCCGCTCAGTCCCGTTATCACGGTGAGCGAGCCGCGGGGTATCTCCACGTCCACGTTCTTCAGGTTGTGTTCCCTGGCGCCTTCAACTATTATCTTGGTGTTTGACATAGATAAGATTCCTCAGACCCTCCCCCTTACCCCTCCACAAGGGAGGGGAGTATAATGTATAGAGATTTGGAGGTTAAAATTTAGACTTCATGATTAGTAATAGCAGGGACGCTCTTTTCCCAGTTGTAACCACTCCCTCCCCTTGCGGGAGGGCTGGGGAGGGGGCTTCCCCTCACTCCTCCACATAATCCTGGTTCTTGTGCGTGAACACATTTATGGTTTTCTTCAGGCGGTACTTGGTGCCGTCCGCTCCCTTGGCATTGACCACAAGGTAGTAGGCACCGTTGCGCACGTAATTGCCTCCTACACGTCCGTCCCAGCCCTCGGCTACATCGTCCCACTGGTAGAGGCGCTGGCCCCAACGGTTGAACACGGCGGCATGAAACTCCACTATGCTCTGGTATTCCTTGGCGCGAAGGATGTCGTTCTGTCCGTCGCCGTTGGGAGTGAACGTGTTGGGGAACTCAAGTCTGCTTCCGCTTATCTGCAGGCGGAAGATTATGGAGTCCATGTCTTCCGAAGGGTACTCCCACTTCATTTCGCCATTGGTGAAGGTGGCCTTCAGCCGCACCTTGTAGGTACCCTTGTGTATGAAGTCATAGTCGAGATTTTCCTCAAAGCGGTGCACCAGTTCAAAGAAGTTGTTGCCCATGGAACCGGTAACGGTATCCACCATCACCACCCAGTCGTACGTTACGTCCCAACCGTCCATATCCATAGGATTGGCCAGGAAGATGCCATTAAGCGGAGCGTTCTGTATCTCCGTCAGTTGCAGGTCATCGGGGTAACTGCCCGTCAGCACCGTACCCTCGGGATTGGTGTACGTCACCTCGGGACGAAGCGAGGGCATCGTCTGTGCCATACCCATAAGGGACATGAGCATCAGAACCAATAAAGATATATATCGCATGCGTAATAATATATTATATAAGGTATATCTGCGCCAAAGATACGAAGAAGCGAGCGAAATCGCAAATTAAATCTACTTTTTCCTATCGTGAGTATCCAAGACTGAAGGTCAAAGGTACAAATAATTATCCAATACCCATGCCATATTCTCCACTTTTTCGTACCTTTGAGGCTTCGTCTCTAAATTACTCACGCTCGGAAATCCTCAAATAAATTTGGGATTTCGCTCACTTAATCGTACCTTTGCAACATGAAGAAGCGCATACTACATATATTGCTACTATGCATCGTGCCACTCCTTGCCTCGGCACAGGTGGGCAAATACCGTTCCGACCTTGCCATTGGTGTAAACGGAGGTTTATTGATGAACAGGGTTACATTCTCGCCCAGAGTGCAGCAGAGCATGCTCATGGCACCGGAATTCGGTGTCACTGTACGCTACACCTGCGAGAAGTATTTTGCCATGGTATGTGCCCTGCAAGCCGAGGTGAACTACTCCCGACAGGGATGGAAAGAGGTTCCGGAAAATGGGAACTACACCTACCAGAGAAACATGGACTACATCCACGTTCCCTTCATGGCCCGCCTGGGTTTCGGCCGCGAGCGCAAGGGAGTGATGGGCTACCTCGTTCTGGGTCCACAGATAGGTTTCTGCATTGGCGAGAGCGACACACGCACAGGCGAGTGGGAGGATGCCATCAACCCCTATGATCCCGAAGGACCAATGATAAACGTACCCAAGAATCCCGAAGGCCCATGGCAACATTACAACCTTGGCATCGAAAAGAAGTTTGAATATGGCATTGTCGGCGGTGCGGGCATAGAGTTCAGTCACCCGAAGATTGGACATTTCGCCCTGGACGGCCGCTATTATTTCGGTCTTTCCGACATCTTCAACAACGGCAAGAAGGACTACTTCGGACGCTCGGCCAACTCCAGCATCGTAGTGAAACTGACATACCTCTGGGATGTGAAGAAGACCAAGGACGACACTATAAAATAAGGGAAGGGACAGAATAGTGCACGACACAAAAAAGGGAGGCAACTACCGCACTGAAGCGATGGTTGCCTCCTTTTCTTCCAATATGCCGTATATGCTTATGCCAGCATACCCATCAGCAAACTGACTACGAAACCAGCACCGGCAGCGTAGAGATAGTTGACGGGGTCAGCAACCTTGTCCTTCTGAACAAAGTAGATGATAACGCCCACGATGGGGAACAGGAATGAACAAATCAGAGCGAAGATACCAGCCTTGCCCTTTTCTTGCATTTCGTTTGCCATAATCTTTTATTTGTATTTTGGTTGGTTAATATATTTGTCTCTTTTCACGTGCCCGGACAGTCCTATCTGAGTCTGTCCAGACTTCTCACCAGCATTTCGTCGCGCAGTATGCCACGGAAAGCCAGATACAGCAGTATGGCGTTTATGGCCGGTATGGAGGCCCACAACTGCGGGCGAAACTCGCCCACCAGTCCTTCGCCCACCATATAGGCAAAGGCCACATAAGTGGCATACCATCCCAACAGCAGGATGATGCAGAAGGTGCACACGCGCATCTGCAAGGCACGGCGGCGGAAGAGGAAGATGCCCATGAACTCCAGAACGCCAGTCACGGCCATTATTGCCGTCAGCGCCCAGGGGTGGTTCTCTGCCTTAACCTCGAAGACCACGCATACTACCGTCAGAACTAAGCATATCAGCAGATATAGGGTTTGTATTCTCTGTATCATGACTGTATATCAATGCGGTCCGGACAGGAATCAGTTTTCGTCCTCCAGAGCCATGTCCTGAACCAGTTTGCGGTGGTGCACACGTCCTTCCTCAAACTCCTCTATGGCAATCAGTGTAGCCTTGGGCATTCTCTCGTAGTAGCGGCTTATCTCTATCTGCTCGCGGTTCTCAAAGACTTCTTCCAAAGAATCGTTGGAAGTGGCAAACTCCTGAAGTTTCTGGTTCAGTTCCTGCTTGATGTCGGCAGAAATCTGATTGGCGCGCTTGCCGATGATGGCCACGCTCTCGTAGATGTTGCCGGTTTCCTCACAAAGGTTCATGATGTCGCGTGTCACCGTATTGGTGGGCGCTTTGGTCTTCTTGTAATCCATATCTTGTTAATGTATCTTTTTATTCGTTATCGTCTGTCTGCACAATCAGTCCACCATTTCATTCTTGGAAGCATGCTTTTCCACGTAGTTCGTGCTCTTGCTCATGATCTTCTCGGCTTCCTTGATGTACTTGCTTTCAGGGAAATCGTTTACGAATGCATAATATTCGTCTATGCAGTCGCGATAGCGCGACAAGCGTTTTGAATCTACGCTCTGCTCTGCCAGAAGGAATCTGGAACGGAGTATCATGATGGAAAGTTCCTCACGACGCTCGGGCTTGGCAAAGGGGAAGTCGCGCAGGGCGTTCTGTGCCGTCACCACACATGCCTCGTAGTTGCTGCCTCCGTAGGTGCAGTTCATGGTGTACGAGCCGAGGTCGTAATACAGTTTGGCATTGAGGTATTCCTTCTCCACCAGTTTGTCCTGCAGGGAATATATCATTTCCATAGTGCTGGCCTTGATGGAGGTGTAGGGGTAGTAGTCGAGGAAGTCCTGGAACTCCTTTATGGCCTCGAAGGTGCTCTGCTGGTCCAGGCGCGGGTCGGGAGTCATGTTGTACAACGACAGGCCGCAATAGTAACGCGCATATTCCACGTACAGTCCCTTGGGGTACACCTGATAGTACTTGCGGAAGTATTGGGATGCCGCATCGTAGTCCTTATTGCGGAAATTGCTCATGGCAGCCAGATACAGGCTTTCCTCGGCATTGGCTGTTCCCTTCATCACTGCCAGCACCTCGGCAAAGTACATGCTGGCCTGCCCGTACTTGCCCTCGGCATAGAGGGACTTGGCGGCCTCGTACTTGTATTCATAGTCCTGGGTATTCTGCAAGGCTGTCCACTTGGTACAGGAACCGAGGAATGTGGCCAGCACGGCTATCAGCAAACAATGTTTCTTCATTACTTTCATGTCTCGTACACGCATAGCGCGCGACTTTCAGCGTGCAAAGATACGAAAAATAAATGAAGATACGGCATGCTGACCGAACATTTTGAGCCGCCAGTCCCGTTTTAGCCCATTACAGGACGACAAAAAGGCCTTTGGGCTTGCTTATAAGAGGACATTTCAATACCTTTGCAATATGAATTTCGAACTGACGTCCAAATTCCATCCTACCGGAGACCAGCCCGAGGCGATACGTCAACTGACCGACGGAGTGCTGAGCGGAACACCTGCCCAGGTGCTGCTTGGCGTGACGGGCAGCGGAAAGACGTTCACCATTGCCAACGTGATTGCCAACGTGGGCAAACCCACCCTCATCCTCTCGCACAACAAGACGCTGGCGGCCCAACTCTACGGCGAGATGAAGCAGTTCTTCCCCAGGAATGCCGTGGAATACTATGTCTCCTACTACGACTACTACCAGCCCGAGGCATACATCCCCAGCACGGACACCTACATAGAGAAGGACCTGGCCATAAACGGAGAGATTGACAAACTGAGGCTGGCGGCCACATCGGCCCTGCTTTCGGGCAGGAAGGATGTCATAGTGGTGGGGTCCGTGTCATGCATCTACGGTATGGGCAACCCTCTCACACTGAGCGAGAACAGCATAGACATACGGGTGGGCCAGCGGCTGGACCGCAACAACCTTCTGCGCAAACTCATAGCGGCGCTTTACGTGCGCAACGATGTCACGCCCAACCGCGGCGACGTGCGTGCCATAGGCGACACGGTGGACATCTGGCTGGCTTATGCCGACACGGTGCTGAGGGTGACTTACTGGGACGACGAGATAGAGGCCATACAGGAACTGGACCCTCAGAGCATGCAGGCAAGGGGTTCGTTCCAGGACTACCGCATCTACCCTGCCAACCTGTTCATGACCAGCAAGGACACCCAGGAGGCCGCCATCCGCCAGATAGAGGAGGACCTGGAGAAGCAGGTGCAATTCTTCACGGAGATAGGCAAGACCTTCGAGGCCAAGCGTCTGGAGGAGCGCGTGCGCTACGACATAGAGATGATACGCGAACTGGGGCACTGCTCGGGCATAGAGAACTATTCACGCTATTTCGACGGACGCCAGCCGGGACAACGCCCCTACTGCCTGCTGGATTTCTTTCCCGACGACTTCCTGCTGGTGGTGGACGAAAGTCACGAGTCCATACCGCAGATAGGTGCCATGTACGGTGGCGACCAGGCCCGAAAGAAGAACCTGGTGGAATACGGTTTCCGCCTGCCTGCTGCCAAGGACAACCGCCCATTGCAATTCGCCGAGTTCGAGGAACTTACCCCGCAGACAATATATGTTTCCGCCACTCCTGCCGACTATGAACTGGAGAAGAGCGAGGGTGTGGTGGTGGAGCAACTCATCCGTCCCACGGGCCTGCTCGACCCGAGGATAGAGGTGCGCCCCTCCAAGAACCAGATTGACGACCTGATGGAGGAGATACAGTTGCGCGTGGAGCGTCAGGAGCGTGTACTCGTCACCACCATTGCCAAGCGCATGGCGGAAGAACTCTCGGAGTACCTGTTGAGGCACGGCATAAAGACAACCTACATACATTCCGACGTGGACACACTGGAGCGTATCCGCATAATGGACGCGCTGAGAAGCGGCGTGTACGACGTGCTTGTGGGTGTGAACCTCCTTCGCGAGGGTCTGGACCTGCCCGAGGTGTCGCTCGTGGCCATATTGGATGCGGACAAGGAGGGTTTCCTGCGCAGTTACAGAAGCCTGACGCAGACCATCGGCCGTGCCGCGCGCAACCTCAACGGCCTCGCCATCTTCTATGCCGACAACATGACGGGGTCCATGCAGAAGACCATCGAGGAGACCGAGCGCCGGCGCGAGAAGCAGATGCGCTACAACATGGAGCACAACATCACGCCCACACAGATACAGAAAGCGCGCACCATGACCAACCTGCTGGAAATCCAGAAGGAGATTGGCGACAAGCGTGCCTATGTGGAGGTGGAGGCTCCAAGCATGAAGGTGGCAGACCCGATAATAGAGAGCATGTCGCCCAAGCAACTGAAAAAGGCTATCGACACCACACGCCAGCGCATGCAGGAGGCGGCAAAGAAACTGGACTTCACCCTTGCCGCCCAACTTCGCGACGAGATGCTGCGCATGATGAACATGCTGGAGGAGGAGTAGAGGGGAAAAGGCCTATTTCAACCGCCGCCGCAATGAAAGAAACGGACCATCCACTTTGTCCCCTTGAGACAGGGGGACGAGCCCACAGGGCGGAGGGGGTATGATAAACGGGAAACGGGGAACGGGAAACGGGAAAGTAGCATACCCCCCTCCGTCGCTTCGCTCCTCGTCCCCCTAACTTAGAGGGACAAAGCAAAAAAGAAGCGTCCACATCCATTTTGTCCCCTTAAAATAGGGGACGTGCCCGCAGGGCGGAGGGGTATGATATAACAGAGAACAGGAAACACCTTTCAAGTTACACCACCCCACAGCCGTGTCATTTCTTTTCAATATTCACTCCTACCCTTTCACCGCCCCTCGGCATAGTTTTTTCTGACTCTTTGGGAAGCCTTTGACTCGTCCTCCCGAGGACAAGGGCTTGTCGTCCCGAGGACAAGGGCGAATCACCAATGAGGACAATGCCGTGTCGTCCCGAGGACAAAGGCGTGACAACACCGAGGGCAAAGACAGGGCATACAGAAATACCTAACACCCTGATAAAGAGCACTTCACGAATTCTTTCCGAAAACATGACTTACATATAGGGATCAGGGTGTCTTGATAGCCAAGCAAGCGAGGGAACGCCTTATTGTCTTGTCATTATTTTTCCATAGGCAAAGCATGCCGATGGGGCAAAGGGTAATTGCTCTTGGTTCAAGGAGTAGCATACCCCCTCCCCACTCCGTGGTACTCCCCCTGCCTCAGGGGGAGAAAGGAGGACGGGGGCGATTGCTTTAGGAGAGAAAAGGAGGGTTGCAACATTGACTCAGGAAGAAAAAGAGGATGCCCATCCCTGTCCTTGGGGCAAAGCGGATGGCACATGGGTGCACACCTACAAGGAAGTCCCGCAACCGTTTGCCGGTTGCGGGACTTCCTTATTTCATTACGTTTGCAGGTACTTAGCCTTGTATCATTGCAAGCATCTCGTCGGGTGTGACGAGGTTCTGCTCACCGCTGACCATGTTCTTCAGCATCACCTTGCCTTCGGCCATTTCCGTTTCGCCCACGATGGCAACGTATGGAATTTGCTTTACATTGGCATATTGCATCTGCTTCTTCATCTTAGCACTGTCGGGGTAAATCTCGGTGCGGATGCCTGCCTGGCGTGCCTTGCCTACGATGGGCAGGGAATAGGCCACCTCGGCATCGCCGAAGTTGACGAAAAGCAACTGAGTGGCGGTGCTCACCTGCTCGGGATAGAGGTCCAACTGGTTGAGCACGTCATAGATACGGTCGGCACCGAAACTGATACCCACGCCACTGAGGCCGGGCATGCCGAAGATGCCGGTAAGGTTGTCGTAGCGTCCGCCACCCGTGATGCTGCCTATCTGTACGTCCAAAGCCTTCACCTCGAAGATACAGCCCGTGTAGTAGTTGAGGCCGCGTGCCAGGGTAAGGTCGAGTTCTATGGGATTGTTCAACGGGCACAGGTTGTTGAGGGCATTCAGCACAAACGCTACCTCCTCGACGCCCTTCAGGCCTGTCTCGCTCTGTGCCAGCACCTCGCGCATGGTCTGCAGTTTCTCCTCGTTGGTACCACTCAGGTTTATGATGGGCTGGAGTTTGTCCACACCTTCCTGGGGTATGCCTGCCGCAAGGAGTTCTTCATTGACCTTGTCCAGACCTATCTTGTCCAACTTGTCTATGGCCACGGTTATGTCCACAATCTTGTCGGCCTGCCCGATGATGTCGGCAATGCCGGAGAGTATCTTGCGGTTGTTGATTTTCAGGCACACACGGATGCCGAAGCGTGTGAACACGGTGTCAACTATCTGCATCAGTTCCACCTCGTTCAGCAGAGAGTCGCTGCCCACCACGTCGGCATCGCACTGGTAGAACTCGCGGTAGCGTCCCTTCTGCGGACGGTCGGCGCGCCATACGGGCTGGATCTGATAGCGGCGGAAGGGCATCTGCAACTCCTCGCGGTGCTGGACAACGTAGCGTGCGAAGGGCACGGTGAGGTCGTAGCGCAGTCCCTTCTCCGACAACTGGGAGGTAAGGCGGCCCAAGGTGTTGCCCGTCCAGTCCTCGGCAGATACATGCGAACGGAAGTCGCCGCTGTTGAGAATCTTGAACAGAAGTTTGTCGCCTTCCTCGCCGTACTTGCCCATCAGCGTGGAGAGGTTCTCCATGGCTGGGGTCTCTATCTGCTGGAAGCCGTAGAGAGCATATACGGAACGTATGGTGTCGAAAATGTAGTTGCGGCGCGCCATTTCCACGGGGCCGAAATCGCGCGTGCCCTTTGGTATGCTTGGTTTCATATATATCCTGTTTGTTCTTGTTTACGGAAAAACGTCTCTATTATTTCGTGCAAAGATAAGGAATATTCGCATAATACACCGCATACACAACATAAATATTTACAAAAAGTAGGGACTATGTCAAATTATCGCCACGCAAACTCCCCATTGTGCATATAATTATATATCTTTGCGAAAAATAAAAGCGACTGATGACATCAAGCAATACAGACATAACCAGCGTGCAGCACCAGCGCCTGAGGGACACTCTACGCCTAGCACAGAGCCGCCAGCAGAACATAGAGGAAAGCCTGAAGCGCCTGCGCTCATTGCAGGAAAAACTATACCGACACCAGCAGTTGAACTCCGAACTGGACATAAACTCGCGTGAACTGTTCATCCTCAACAAGGAGTTCGCCTCCATATCCGACGAGGCGACGGAAATGGACCGCTTCGAGACCTTCGAAAGCATCATGGCCCCGTTCCTGAGGATGCAGATGCTGGAGGCCGAGGCCGAGGAGAACCGCCGCACGGGCATGGAACTGGAGCAACAACTCCGCCTGACGAGCAACAGGATAGAGGAACTGCGCAAGGTATTCATCAACAGCCGGGAAAACATCAAGACAACGGAGGTACAACACCAGGAACTTTGTGCCATAGTGGAAGAATGCAGCCAGCACGACGGTGCGTGCGCCATCATCCAGGAGCAGATAAAAAGGTACGAGGATATCCTGGCGAAAGAGGAGGACCGCAAGCACGTTATAGACAACAACATAGCCACACAGAACGCATCCATAGCCGACCTTGACAGAAGACTGGAGGGACTGAACAGCAAACTGCACACGCTGGAGAGCCACGAGGCCATGCTGGAGCGTGCCGACCTGATACTGGGCATGCTGCACAGGCTGGAAGAACTTTCGGAGAACCTGAAACAGAAGAACCTCCAGTACAACAGGAACCTCGAGGAACAGAGAAGGGCCGGAGAGGAACTGGCACGCACCATAGCACAGCATACCGACATAGAGCAGCAGATACAGACCCTGCAGGACGAAAGCGAGATACACCGCACAAACATACGCGGCATGCAGAGTTACGACGTACAGGAGAGGGTGATGAAACTGAAAAGCCGTCTGCTGATGCTTGCCGCGGCACAGAGCCTGTGGAAGCGCATAAGCAGCGGATATGCAAGCATAGAGGAGAAGACACAACTCATCAACTCTCTGCGTCTGGAGATAGAGCAGGACCTGAAGTACGAACAGGAACTGACCGTAAACGTGGCCATGCTGAAACGCCTGGTGGCCGACAAGGAGTACTCCCTGAACATGAGCAAGAGCCAGAGCCTCATCAGCCTGAGAGGAGACCTGAAGGAGGGTACGGCCTGCTCGGTGTGCGGCGCCACGCACCATCCCTACCATAGCGACACGATGCAGGACCAGTACAAACTCATCAGCGACTTCCGCAGCGACTTCGAGACCATGTCCGGAGAACTGCAGGGACAGGAGAAGCAACTGGCCATACTGCACGACAAACTCACGCAGAACCTGGGACAGCAGATAGCCGAACAGAAGAACCTGGAGGCCGTACGGCTCAGGCAGAGCGAGGACGTGAAGGAGTGGAGGGTGTTCGCACAACTGGACCCCACATTCCACGACTGCTCGGCCAGCACTGACAGCGATGCGCGCATGGCCACCATACGCCAGTTGCTGGACAACGCGCAACGCGACCTGCAGGGTGCGGAGGCCGAACTGGGTGAGTTCAACTACCATACCACGCAGATAACCAACCTGTCTGGAAAGATAGCGCAGTTGGAAAGCAGGAAACTCGAGATAAGCCAGTACACCAACGAAGCCAAGTCGAGATGCAGGATACTGGCATCCGAGGGCAACAGACTGGACGACTCACGAAAACTGGCACAGGAAAAGTACCACAACCACTACGAACTCCTGCAACAGGACGTGACCATCCCCGAGTGGTTCAAGCAGTGGCAACAAAATGCGGACATGCTGTATCTGGACATCAGGCAGATGGCACAGGACTGGAAACAGACCAACAGGGACATTGCCGACACGAGGAAGGCACTGTCTGAAGCACATATAAAAAAGGAAATGCTCCAGGGCATGCTGAGCCAGTGCATGCTGAGCATAGACAACCTGAAAGAGGACCTCAGACTGCAACGCGGCAAATACGGGGAACTGCACGAACGCCGCCAACTGCTGCTCCCCAACATGAGCACAGGCGAGGCTCTGGACCGCTCGCTCAACGCCTACTACAATGCAAGGGCAGAGCATACCCGCTGTGCCGAGTCGCTGCAGAACATGGCACTGGAACAGAAGGAACACGAGGGCGCATACCGCAATGCCAGAAAGAACGGTGAGATGCTGGACGACAAAGCCAGTGCACAACGCAACCTGGTGGACCTCTGGATAAGGGCATACAACGCCAACCACCCTCCCGTGCAATACAACGAACTGAATGCCGTACTGACACAGGACATCGACTGGAACGAGAAGCGGCGCCGCATACGCGAGAACCGTATGGCCACTTCCCTGCAACAGCAGAAGGTGAAGGCTCTGCAGGCGGAAATCATAGCATTGGAGGTGGACACCGGCACCCTGTCCAACAGCCAACTTGTAGAAAAACAGATAGCCACCGAGGCACAGATTGAAGAACAGGAGGCCTTGCTCCGCGAGGTCCTCATGCAGATAGCAAGACTGAAATTAGACCTAGGGCTGTAAACACTCACACACGCCCTACGGACACCATACAGAAACCTGACTATAATCCTTATCATGACAAAATACAACATTACAGAGAAGAAGAAGAAGGAGGCGGCATACATTACCGCCCTGAGCACCACACTTGTGGAGGAAATCTACGAGAAGATACTGCTGAAGTTCGTCGTGGAGAAGAAGTACCGCGATGCCACATACACTGCCGCCAAGATGGCCGAGGAGATAGACTGCAACGCACGCTACATCAGCGCCGTGGTGCACCTGAGATACAGGGACAACTTCTCGCAACTCATCAACGATTTCCGCATCAAGGAGGCCATGTACATGATTACCGACAAGCACTTTGCCGACCTGAAGATGGAGGACATCGCATTGGCAACTGGCTTTGCCAACCGCCAGTGCTTCTATTCTGCCTTCTACCGCAAGAGCGGCATGACGCCCACGGAATACAGGACACTGCACAGCACTGGACAGAAGAAAAAGGACGAAAACCAAGACGACACAAATGAGGAATGACCTCTTTACATACGAAGACCTGAGGTTTGCCGACATACAGTTGCTCCGCTACCGTGTGCCTGCCTTCGAGGGCCTGTCCCTGAGGCAGAAGCAGTACGTGTACCACCTCGCCGAGGCGGCTCTGTCGGGGCGCGACATACTTTGGGACCAGAACTGCCGGCACAACCTGAACATACGGCATCTGCTGGAAGACATACTCCTGCACTCAGCCATAGCGCACGAGGGCAAGGACTGGGATGCCTTCCTCACCTACCTGCGCCAGGTGTGGTTTGCCAACGGCATACACCACCACTACAGCACGGACAAGTTCCTGCCTGCCTTCTCGGCCGAATGGTTCAGCGAGGCATACAGAATGATACCCGAACCCGTCGTGGCAGGGGAGCGGTTTGCGGAACTCCTGCCCGTCATCACCGACCCCGGCGTCATGCCCAAGCGTGTGTGCCAGAGCGGAGAGGACCTCATTGCATCTTCTGCCTGCAACTACTACGGCGAGGGTGTCACACAACAGGAGGCCGAGCGTTTCTACGCCGCGAAGAAGGCTTCCGCTCCAGTGCCCGATCAACCCGTGATGTACGGCATGAACAGCCGTCTGGAGAAAGACGCGGAGGGCAACCTCACGGAAAACACATATTGCACCGGGGGACTCTACGGGCGCCAGATAGAGCGCATCTGCCAGCATCTGGAGAAGGCCATGGAGTTTGCAGAGAACGACAGGCAGAGAGAGATTGTCTCCCTTCTGCTACAGTTCTACCGCACAGGATCGCTGGACACCTTCGACCAATACACCATCCAGTGGATTGCCGAAACGGAGGGCGTGGTGGACTTTGTGAACGGATTTACCGAGGTCTACGGCGACCCTCTCGGGCTGAAGGCTTCGTGGGAGGGATATGTGAACATTCTGGACCGTGAGGCCACCCGACGCACGGAGATACTGAGCCGGAACGCACAGTGGTTCGAGGACAACAGCCCCGTGGGCCCTCGCTTCAAGAAGAAGGAGTGCAAGGGCGTGACGGCACGCGTGGTGCAGGCCGCCATCCTGGGCGGCGACCTCTATCCCAGTTCTGCCATAGGCATAAACCTGCCCAACAGCAACTGGGTGCGCTCCGTCTACGGCAGCAAGAGCGTCACCATAGGCAACCTTACAGAGGCCTACGACCAGGCTGCCAAGGGCAACGGTTTCCGCAAGGAGTTCATCCCCGATGAGAAGGTTCTGGACATGGTGAACAGGTATGCCCACGAGTTGGACGACCTGCATACCGACCTGCACGAATGCCTCGGACATGGTTCGGGACAAATCCTGCCAGGCGTGGATGCCGATGCACTGGGCGTGCATGGCAGCACCATAGAGGAGACCAGAGCCGACCTGTTTGCGCTCTACTACATTGCCGACCACAAGATGCACGAACTGGGCCTCACACCCACACCCGAGGCGTGGAAGAGCAACTACTATACCTATATGCTAAACGGACTGATGACGCAACTCGTGCGCATAGAACCGGGACGGCAGATAGAGGAGGCGCACATGCGCAACCGTGCCCTCATAGCACACTGGTGCCTGGAGCAGTCCTCCTATTGGGCCAAGGTCTTCGGCACCATACCCGCCATGGAACTCGTCAAGAGGGAGGGCAAGACCGTGCTGGAGATTCACGACTACCCCACCCTGCGCCAGTTCATAGGCCAACTGCTGGCCGAGATACAGCGCATAAAGAGCGAGGGCGACACACTGGCGGCCAAGCACCTGGTGGAGAAGTACGGCGTGGAGGTGGACAGCGCCCTGCACCAGGAGGTACTCCAGCGCTACAAAGCTCTGGACCTCGCTCCCTACAAGGGTTTCATCAACCCCCGATACACACTTGTAACAGACACTGAAGGCACGGTCACGGACGTCAGCATAGCCTACGACGAGACCTTCGACCAACAGATGCTCAGATATGGAAGAGAATACAATTAACTCGCAAGAGATGGACGAAACCATCCGTAATATAAAAAAGGAACTGCGTGCCAACATGAACGGCATAGCCTCCTCGCAGATGCGCCGCGGAGGCATGCCTCACCATGTGGTATGGGGCATAGAACTGCCACGGCTCAGGAACATCGCGTCCGAATTCCCCAAGGACCGGAGGCTGGCACAACGCCTCTGGAACGAGAACGTGCGCGAAAGCCAGTTACTGGGCATACTGCTCACACCTCCGCAGGAGTTCCTGCCCGAAGTGGCGGACATCTGGGTTCACGAGGCCAGCACGCCCGAGGCGGTGTCGCTCCTTGCCATGGAACTCGTTGCGCCGCAACCGTGGGCCACGGACATGGCCTTCCGCTGGATAGCGGGCACAGCCCCCTTGGCCTCCCTCTGCGGATGGCTCACCCTGTGCCGTCTGCTCCGACAGGGCGCCACGCTCATGCCACGCTCCGAAGAGGAACTGCGCGACCATGCCACGGCAATCACCCCCGATGCACCCCTATACCTCAGGAAAGCGGTAATGCAGACACTGGAGGCTATGGGAGGACCCGCCCCCAACCCCTCCCTATAGGGCGGGGAGTAGTTACAACTAACACTCACCAGACAAACAACGGAAAACTCAGATTACTCCGAAAACTCCGACTACTCCGACTACTCCGAGAACTACCAACAGAAAACAACAAACAGAGAATTAAACAATAATAATCATAACCCCACCCCCTTGAAGGGGAAGGGGCCAACAAACAACTACTATGGCAAAAGGAAAAGTTGATGCCCTCCTGGGCATCGTCTTCGGCGACGAAGGCAAAGGAAAGGTTGTAGACGTATTCACCCCACGCTACGACGTAGTGGCACGATTTGCCGGCGGTCCCAATGCCGGACACACCATCATCTTCGAAGGCAAGAAGTTTGTATTGCGCAGCATCCCCTCTGGCATCTTCGACGAAGGCAAACTGAACATCATCGGCAACGGTTGCGTCATCGCCCCCGACCTGTTCATGGCAGAGGCAAAGGAACTGGAAGATGCCGGCTACGACCTGAAGAGCCGTCTGCACATCAGCCGACGCGCACACCTCATCCTGCCCACACACCGTGTGCTGGACCGCGCCTACGAGGCCGCCAAGGGCAAGAACAAGGTGGGCACCACAGGCAAGGGCATAGGCCCCACCTATAGCGACAAGGCAAGCCGCATAGGCTTGCGCGTGGGCGACATAGAGGAGAACTTCCTGCAGAAGTACCAGGCACTGAAGGCACGCCACGAGCAGATACTGAGCGACCTGCACTTCACCGACTACGACATCACCGAGGAGGAAGAGAAGTGGATGGAGGGCATACGCTACATGAGCCAGTTCCCCCTGCGCGACACCGAGTTTGAAATCAACCAGGCACTCGCCGAGGGCAAGAACGTTCTGGCCGAGGGTGCACAGGGCACCATGCTGGACATAGACCACGGCACCTACCCCTTCGTGTCCTCTTCCAGCACCTGCACAGGCGGCGTATGCACAGGTCTTGGCGTGGCTCCCAACAGCATAGGCGAGATCTTCGGCATCTTCAAGGCCTACAGCACCCGTGTGGGTTCTGGTCCCTTCCCCGTGGAACTCTTTGACGAGACAGGCGAGAAGATCCGCGACATCGGTCATGAGTACGGAGCAGTAACCGGCCGTAACCGCCGTTGCGGATGGGTGGACATCGTAGGCCTCAAGTATGCCATCATGGTAAACGGCGTAACCCAACTCATCATGATGAAGAGCGACGTGCTGGACACCTTCGAGACCATCAAGGCCTGCGTAGCCTATGAAAAGGACGGCGTGCGCACCACCGAGATGCCCTACGACACCGAAGGCTGGCAAGCCGTCTACGAGGAACTCCCCGGCTGGCAGACCGACCTCACACAGATGACCTCTCCCGACCAGTTCCCCAAAGCCTTCCAAGACTACATCGACTATCTGGAGAAGGCGCTCGAGCGCCCCATCACCATCGTCAGCGTAGGTCCCGACCGCGCACAGACGATTGAGCGATAAGAGGAAAACGGAAAACTGTTTATGGTAGGGACACGGCACGCCGTGTCCGAAGAACAATAGCAAGCGGACGAAAGACCAACCATCATCAAGCGGACTCGGCATGCCGTTCCCCAACGTCGCAAGGGGAATTGCGCCTCTCACGATGTACCGATTGACATTTGGCCAATCTTCCAAGTCCACCGTTTGCCCTACCTTCATACAAAACAACAAATCCGCAGTACCTCGCCATTGAGGTGCTGCGGATTGTATATGTGTATTGGTCGTTTCTTGGCAAATGCTTACCTAACCATCACCACCTTGCCATTCTGGATGTAGACACCTTTCTGTGCATTCTGCACACGTCGGCCGGAGAGGTCGTAAACGGCAGTTTTCACACTTCCGTTTTCTCCCTTCAAATCGTCAATGCCAGTGGCGTCAAAACTGATATTTTTATTTAGTACAAACATGCAGGGCTTGCCATTGATGCTCAATCCATCTTCGGTATTTACAATGTCGATTACCATAGGAGTATCGGACAATGTCAAAACACCATCCTCGCTAACGGTTCCGTATTTCTTGGCACCAATATTATACAGGTATGAAGCAGCACCGTCCTTCAGAACAGTCCAACAGGAACCATCGCTTTCCTCGTCCAGTGCATGTGTGTAGGCAATGTTCACCAGACAACCCTTTGCGCTGTCGTACACGCTGAAATTTCGTCCTATGGCATCTGCAATCATGTATGCCTTTCTCGATTCAAGGTCTTCCGTATCCATTGCCATTTCCTTGATTCGAATAAAATTACCCCAATCGGAGAAAGCATAATCCCAATAAGCACCTTCCGGAACATAAAGTTGGGTGTGGTTATACATATTGGTGCCACACACGACTCTGTCTTCATTCCCTCCATTAATTGTCGCTGGATTCATTGCGTTACAAACAATGGTCTGTAACATACGGCCATAGAAAGCATACTTCCCTATGCTCGTCACACCATTGCCGATAGGCACCGAAGTCAAACCAGAGCAACCACGGTATTTGTAAATCGTTTTATATCAATTACTTGCACTTTAAACGGTAGAAAAGTGATGACGTGGATTCTATGGATTATGAAAATGACGAAGATTTAACGTTTTTAACTTTTATTAGATTGTCCTGAATTCAAATTAATAACGCAACAACTTTATAATTGTTTTGTTCTCTCCATATTTTTGTCTGAACAATTCGACTGTCATTTTGTCACTTTGCAATAGCTGGCACGGCTCTTGCATAATGTATATTGGTGCATTGGGCACTCACGAGCCTATGATTTTATATCAGGATAACGTGACTGGGCTTTTTTAGACGCTTCCCCCATGAAAAACTGAAGATAAGAGACAATTAACTTGTTTAACTATTAGGGTAAAAAGATTATGGCTGAAAGAGACACTATCAAATACCAAATAAAAGATGGTAACGAGATTGTTTATTACGGCATAACTAACGACCTGGAACGTCGCGAGCAGGAACATCGTAGTGAAGGTATGGACTTCACTTCTATCGAAAAGATAGGAAATGTTACAACTCGTGACGCAGCTGGCGATTGGGAAGAAGAACGCATAAGGCATTACATGAGCCAGCATAGTGGTCGTAGGCCAAGATACAATCAAAACGATACTGGTAAGTAAAGATTTGAATGTTCTTTGCTCATATCGTGTAGCAGCACGATAAAGAGCCTTATCAAACGACTGTCGGCATGCACCACGGCAGTCGCTTTTTTATAAACGTTGTTTGATTAATTTTATTGTATAATAATTGCGCCACACATCTGACTAAAGAAGCCACAACTGCATTACGCAAGGTTAAATAATTGTAACCTCAATTATTGCGTGATTATTTAGGGGGAACGCCACGGATTTCAGGGTTTTAACGTATATCGTCACCATCTTTTAATTTGTCTTCAATTATTTTGATTCGTATCATGAACTATTTGCACGAACTTTAATGTCCAAACCATAAGTTATTCAGATATAACCCACTTTCCATCATTGTCTTTGCCTTCATGCTTCAGAATACCTTTCTTCTGCAAAGCAGAAAGGTCACGTTCGATGGTGCGCTGGTTCATCGACAAAGTCTCCGACATTTGTTTGCCGGTGATTGTCGGAGAATCTTTGATAAGATTGAGTATTTTCTGCTGGCGCTCAGTGAGTTTCGTCTCTGACACGCCTCCGTCATGGTCTCCGACATTTTGTGTGTCGGAGGAGGCGAAGATAACGGTCTGGAATTGGGTCGTAGTAGATTTGAACTTGGGTTTTAGCTCGTCCTTATAACCTTCCAAAGCTTTGGTCTCATTACAGATGCGTATGAGTCCACTGCCTCGTTTCTCCATGTAGTAAAGTTGAGCCATTACGTTTGCAAGTATGGGATTGCGCCTCTCAGAAGACACATCTTTGATGTCCAAATCCTGTGTCCTTTATTGTTTCATTACTGCATCATGCCTCGCGCCCCTTCATAAGAGCAACTCTCAGCACCCACTTTCTGTGCTTCATTCAGAGCTGTTTCCAAATCTGATTCTAAGAGATCGCATATTCCAAACATTACTTTGTCTTTGAACAAATTATTAATCAAAGCAGCCGCTGTCCAGTCACCCGCACCAGCGGTATCCACCACTTTTTCATTTGCAACAGGTTCCAAGTGCTTCCAATCGCCCCTCAAACGGTAGCTCAAGCCCTTTGCTCCTTGCGTCTGGATAAACAGCTTACCCTTATAGTCTTTAAACTGATTAATGTCTTTTATCCTCTGTTCCGAGAACTTGACTATATCGGACACCTCAACACATTTGTTGAACAGGCTGACATTACCTCCTCTGCTGGAAGGCTCAAAGAATATCACCGAACCCTTCTCCTTGAATGTAGTGGCTAGCTTCAAGATGGCGGGTGAAACCCTGTCAAAGAAGAATACCTTTGGCACAAAGTCTATCCTCTCGATCACCTCATTCACCTGTTTCAGCGTCAGCGACTTGAAGTCCAGATAGAACCGCCCGATATTGTTGCGCGATTCAAACTTGTGTGTGTGAACACCATCCTTGTTAATGAAGTTACGCTGCACGATCACCGGTGTCTTACCGTCTTGGGTAGAGACAAAATTAGTGTGTACACGGTGCTTTTTCATGTCATCCAACACCCTCACCCCGTCTTTCGTGCCATCCAGACGGGCTATTGGATAGGTATCCCAACCCATGTGGGAGAGAATCATCATCACATTACCGCATGTGCCACCCACGTAATAGGATATGGGGACTCTTTGCCCGTCCCAAATCAACACATCCAGGCTAATCAGGCCTGCTCCAACAACTATATTATTTGTTTCAAGTTTCATGATTCAAGTTTCAAGATTCAAACTACAGGATTAAGTCTCTCCACCAACTCCGCTTTCACCTTTTCCCACGCCACCTGTGGGTCATACTCCACCTGTGGCCCAAGAATCATTTCCGTGTCCGTCAGGAATTCCTCATCCTGTAGTTTCCCGTCCATATTCAACAAAAACTCTTTGTATGTAGGCAGGTGCGATGCTGTAAAGCCCAGATACCGCTCATAGCTCTCCATCACTTTCCCTTTATCCAACTCGGGGTGCATTGATAGTATCTTCCACAGATCAAATAGGTCACGTCCTTTTCTCCGCTGATACACAGCCCTCAGTTTCGTCCCTGTCAGCTCTGCCAACTCATAGGTTAGCACTTCGCAAGCACCTTTGAACCACGAACTATTCACCGCAAAAGGTACCCTAACCATTGGAAATACCTAGAAATGCTCCTTGCAGTTAATCTCCACCTTCAAGTGAATCTCCCCCGCATCCATATCCGTCGGCTGCACCTTGAACACCAGCGTATTGTTGTGTTTCTTCTGCTTCACCACCGGCTCACCCAGCCAAGCCAACGCGTCCCTTAGATGGTCTATCGTCTCTTTGATGGGTTCTGCCTTCACTTGCACCAGATCGATGTCCTCCGAGTATCTGGGCTGCGGCTTCAGATACAACTCCCAATGCCGTGCCACCTCTGAACGCCAGATGCTCTGCAATAAATGCATCGCTATAAATAGACACTAACGCACGGCAGACTATCAAATCCTGTTCGATGAATTTATTAACCACCCACGGGGCCTGCTCGCTCCATTCCGTAATATATCGCTCTGGTATCATAACTCGTCAATCTCGATGGTTTCGTTCACAATAATTCTCCACTTGGCATTCCTTTCGCATCCCTCGCTGCTCTTTCCTGCCTTTAAGGGCACATACTGGAGCACGAACCCGGAACACTTCAACAGACTGTACACCGACTCAGCCGCTTCACCTTCCTCCAGCACCTCGTCCAGAATATAGCCCAGACGCTGCAGACTGGTTACCGGCACCTCCTTCACGAAGTCAGCCCCCAAACGCCCGAAATCCAGTTTCTCTGCCAGTTCAGCCAGAACAGTAGCTGCCCTCGAAACGCTGCCTGTCTTAGCCTGATACGTCAGCAGATCTACTGCCGTCAGTTCAGGACACGACACGTTAATGTAGCCCGTCCGCGTCTGCCGTCTCTCCACGTATGCCTCAGGAATATGACTCTTGCAGAAATAATGCGTAAGGTATTTCTCTCCCTTCTTGTCACGCATGGCGGGAGGCTCTATCATCACACTGAACCGTAGCGGGACTTGATGCGAAGCTCCGTGATAACTTGCAGCACTCAACAGAGCCACATAATATTTGCGTCCCAAGTGGTGCATCATGTCGTCCAAGTAAAACGACTGCGGCACAGCCCCGCGCAGCACATACTCATCTGGCACTATAACATAGAAGCCGCGCAAGGGCGACATAATCCGTCCCTTGCTCACCTCTCTGGTCAGCGCCCGTGCAATGCTGCCGGCACTCATATCAGGGAATGCCTGTGCCACCTCATCGTGTGTGAAGGTGTAATTGCCTCTAAGCGGCTTATCATATATCCAGCTTGCTATGCTTGCCATTATCTTGTATATAATATTTTGTTTGCAAAGATAGACATTTTTTGTCTAACTGCGCAAATAAACAACAAAAACTATTCTTATTATTGTATTTTGACTATTATATTGATCAGCATCAACATTCACCTATACACTACACGTATGGCTCACCATTTATCCACATCAAAAAAGGTTCGCTATGTTCATTCGCCTCAATAATCTTCTTCTTGTCTGCAATATCATACTTTGAAGAGTTCACATTATAAACCTGAACCTCGTCCTCATATTTCAGCCCTATCAGCAGCACTCCAAGAGCCAAAAGTTTGCTCGTCAACAAAGCGAATCCGAAGCATATTTGTCCGTCAATCAGTTTCAACGTATCTTTATAGTCCTGCATCAATTTTTCCAGTCGATTGTACAACTCGAACGGGTCACGCTCTGGCGCATATAGCAGGTTTTGCGGCTCCACTTTCAGGGTATCTGTTAGGAAATCATTATACTCCCACAGCAATTGGTCTGAACGTCCAGGCTCTTTCGACGGGAAAGGCAAAACAGGGCAAACTTCTTTAGGATGGAATGTGTCATACACTAGTTTCAGATGCTCCTTTTTATCTTCACCCATCAGCGGAACAAAGATATTGATGGGGTTGAAAACCGACTCCATGCCGTAGGATGCCCTGAAATTGTACAGAGGAGTTATCGTTTCTTCGTTGTATTTCTTTTTGATCAACTTATCTATCTCCACATTCTCCGACACGGTGATGAAGAAATTGGTCTGGTCATACTGTGTCTTGTCATAGAGCAATTTGGCGATATTGTAATAATACGCACAGGGGATGGCACTGACATCCAAGATGATATCAGTATATGCCGTATATGTAATCTGGTTCAATTGCCTGAGCATACTTTTGATACGGTTGTCCCATGAGAGCTTTGCGTCAATGGTTATCGTCTTATAGGATACGCTCTTTTCATTCATCAGTGCCTCAAACTCTGCCACATTCAGCTTATAGAATTCATCTCCGTCCGTTTCTTCCTGTGCTGGAAAGTCAACGGCCAAGCAATCCAGAGATTGGTAGGCCAAATCCTCAAATATCTTCTTCAAAGTATTGTTCATCCTAGGGTCAAAGCCTTTTCCCATCACGAACAACAACTTAGCGTTTCTTTGGGCATAGTAACTCTTCCAAAATTCAGAGACTTTTTCCTGCTGAAAGAACATATAAGAATTCCACTTCATAACTCACTCTTTCTTTATAACCAGGATTTAATCTGATCAACCTTCAACTTACGCCAGCCTCCGTAGTTCAACGGGATGCCTGCATATACACATAATGCACGGTTTAAATAGAACACCGACCACAACTGACCCTTCTTCCCTTGTAGTTCATCAAGTCTTAGTGTCAGAAGGTTGTAGGCCACACAAGTTCTCAATAAATCTATCAACTGTGCATTTTCAGGGTCTTTATGCCAAGGTACATTCTTTTTCTGCCGCCGCGTTCCAAAATCATCATTCACGGCAAAGCCGCTGACAGTCCTGTACGAATAACTATCTGTAAAAGTCTGCTTCCTACAGAAGTCAATCATCCTCAGCAGAAAGACTTTCATTTCGTCGCCACGTGGCATCTTCTCTATTCTGGAAAAATACTCAGCAGCCTTATCCCTGATAACCTCATCTTGTTCCTTTGCCGTCAGCGAGTAATCCGTAGGGCTCGTTATCTTCTTCGCTGTAATACGGCTGAACAAGGCTGAAGAGAAATCGAGGAACTGCTCAACGTTCACATTTGCCACATTGATAAGCGTCTTCTCACCATAATACTTAGGCAACCCCAACTCCGCAGGCAGTATCTCTTCTGTAGCCTTCAAGGTTTCACCCAACAGGGAGTTAATTTCCTCCGGCTCATACGGGAACAGGCGCATGGTCTCAACCACTTCGGATTTGCGGTTGGCAAACATCAAAAGTGCTCTGGCATTGTAAGCCCGCTCCTTTATATCCATTATTGATTCTATGGCTTTGATAAGGTTTTCGTATGATCGTATTTCAGGATTGGTGGAGAGTTTATGCAAATATTTCTGAGCTCCAGCCCAATATTTCTGTTCCCACTCCCCTTCATCACTATTGGCCAAAAGCATCATCAAGTCTATGTCTGCCATAGCGTATGTCGACCGCCTGTTGGCAATCAATTTGACCATCTTTTCGAACTCGATAGATTTTTTATCCTTATACTTGTCCAACTCTATGACTTGGTAGTCCCGTTCCTGCTTGTCAGTTTCCAGCAGTTCGCTTGACACCAGGTTGTCCAGCCTCTCTGCAATCCAAAAAGTGACGTTCAATCGCGTTTCAATGCATACTTTTTCAAGAGTACTGCGCTGTTCTTTTGTCAACTTATGGGCATCGTCAAGTTGGAAAATGAATTCTTCACAAAGAGTATGCCCCGGATAGGAAAACCACTGCACATTCATCAACGGCAGCACAAACAGCGACGAACAGGAGAACACACTGTTCCCCTCCCGCTCGAAGGAGTTGATGGCTTTGTATATCTCTTTTTCTTTCTCCGAAGCCCAGTCCAACAGGTCTTTGCAACTGCATCTTGTTCTCGGGAAATCCAGTTCAGCATCCAGGATGTTGGCATCCTGTGGCGTGTACGCTATCTTATACAAGTCTTCAGAGCCCACTCCCGTTAACCTCATCAACGTTTTAATGGTGGCAATCACAAAGCGTACATTGAGCAATGCCAAAAACAGGGAAGTCTGCTCAGCCCTGGAGTACATCTCCTCGTCATCAATTAGGGCATAGTCGCTTCGCGTCAACAGATAGACAGCGCAGCGTTTGATTCTGTTCTTGTCCTTGACATCCAGTTTATTCAATGCCTCAAACACATCCCTCGTCTCCTTGTTGTGACTCACAATCTTCTTTAGGACGGTAGGATAGAAAATACGCAACAAGGAGGTCTTTCCAAATCCCGGAGGGCTTTGGATAAACGTCACGAAATGCCATAACTTACCTTCATTGTTCTGTTTTTGCAGTTTCCTCATAGGCTCTGTGGAGAACAACTTCAAAAACAGTTCGTCAGAATCGATATTCTCGGTAGTGCGCAGTGCAAAAGGATTTGATGGTCTATCCATATCAATGTCTGCTTATACGTGGGAACAGCCCCCTGAATTTATTTGTATCTTCCCATATTACGGGCATCGTATTGTTTGGTGTGTTGTGGGATAGCACCAGCAGCAGGCCACACTCGTTAAAGCCCCAGTAGGGTTCATCGTGTTTGCCCTTCCGGTAACTGTCGGTCAGTATGGATGACCAGTCGTAGTACTTATCTTTTTTCAGTACATTCTGGAGGCCAGGATGGGTCTTGATAAGATTTATCTCTTCCGTCTTAATTAGCTGGACACAATCCACATTGAACTGTATCAGATCATTCATACCGTTGTCGGATATATATTTTTCCACTTCACACTTGATATTCGCTATGGCCTCCTCTGTAGCCACACAGAAAAGGACGTTGACCTTGACTTGACCTTTCACGAAAAGGTCTGAAAGTTCTTTTGACTCATCATCAAGAGCTCCTTCAGAGCCTGTTTCCTTGGGTTTCATACCTCTCAAGACTTTTATGATTTTGCCTTTGAACTTGTCGTCTTCCTTTCTAGCAAAACTGGTTCCGCTCGCGGTGAAGTCATCCACAAGAAACAAAGACTCAAACAGATTCCTATTGGTTCCTTTGAGCAAATCGTCCTTACGCAGTTCATCATACATATCCTGCAATTTCTCCTGATTGGGATAGTACATTGGGAGCACCTGCTCATTGCTGAAACTCGCCGTGCGTCTGAGAATATCTATGTGCGAACCATCGCTCAACCCCACTACTAAAGAGAGACGCTTCTGAATCTTGTATTCCTGTGAGTTCTCAATCTTGTTCAACTGGTATCTCGACAATCCAGCCTTGCTTGCAGCAAGGTCTCTAATGAACGGCTTTATCTTTGAACTGTACATCAAGTCCACAAGATACTTGATCTGCTCAGGGGATATGAACGTCAGATACTTATTGAATGCAGAATAGATGGTTTCCACATCCTCTTTGTCAAATTGTGACATCCACTGGGCAAAACTCGAAATAAACCTGAAGCCAGGGTCAAACTGGCTATAGGAATCATATTTCGTCCTGGCCATGAAGGACAACTTAGGAAGCTCCTTGCTAAGGCGCTTGTCATCCCACTTTGTGACCTTTGCTAACAATGAAACTGCAAGATTGTCATTCATACGCTAAACTTACACGTTATCTTTCCTTCGTTTGCCTTCATGCGGCTTAGGTAATAGAGGGTTGCATCAAGTCCTTTCATGCCTGACGGGGCTATGTTCCAGCAACTCTCCGCATTCTTTGATACACGATCAACGCTCAATGAGTACTTACTGGTCAGCATTTCATAGTCATTGCCTTCCACGGTTCCATAATCACCTATGCACAAAGTACGCTCCGGGTCTTCTATCACTCGTTGTTTGCTCACTTCATGGTAAACCACAATATCCACACTGTGACTGCTACGCCAAATACGGATGTCTTTCATCTGCTTGTCCCAGATGATTTCACGGCATGTCTCATAAACAAGTTGTGATTCCGTCTGGGTCATTTCACCCTCAATGGACAGTTGAAGGCTGCGCTCAGCAAATTTGTAGTCCACACAGCCCTCGGGGAGTCTAAGTTTCAGTTCCTCCTCCAGTGCTTTCAGTTCACTATCAAAGGGCTGTTCCCTCCACACTTTCAGTTTATCCTCTTCGCCTAAAACCAACAAGCAGGCACCATTATAGTAGCCCACCTTGATTTGCGGCCAGTATTTCTGGTCTATGGATTCTTGGAACGACTCGCCAACCGACTTGCCACGACCTGTGGCTACCACTATCAGTGCTCCATTTTCTAACAATGGAATCAACGCATCTCTTATCTCATCGCACAACCTATTCGTAAAACGGCTTTTGCGGTCGGGGGCAGAGAGCGTACCATCGTAGTCGAAGGCTATGGTGGTAAACTTACCCCTGTTCAACTGGTGTACAAAACGTTGGCAGGCCACGCTGTAATGCTCCCACAAAGGGGTGTTGTCTCTACCAGCTACGCCCAGTTTACGCAACACCGCCACATCGAGTGTCTTTTGTACGGGCAGGATACGGTTGGTTAACTTGAAATAGTTCAGGTTGTAGAGCACACGACCGTATCCTGGCACACCTGGTTTTCCGGGGTCAATGCCACGAGCCTCGCCCAAGTCGTTGACAAAACGAAATGCTTTCAGCAGCATATCGATGGACGCTGCGGTGGTCTGCAACTCAGTTTCAATAAAGATAACCGGTACACTCTTGGGCAGGCAACCAATGGTTTTATAAGTCAGTTCGCGTTCAACGGGTGTGACTAATGCAATAATGCAAGAGTTCTCGCCCCGCTTGTCAAACCAATGGTGACGGCCATGACCAAAGTTGCGGTAATCGCTAAGCAGGGCTGAGCCCAAAGCGGCCTCTGTCAGTTTGGATTCAATATCCCAAGCTACGGATTCGCCTGCTGCCCCATAAAGAACGATGAAGTTCTGAATGTTGGCAAGGTTAAACTCATAGTTTTTGGAATAGGTTCCGTCAAAGGCTATCTTGTCGCCTACAAGTTTGCCATCGAAACTGCGGTTCAAGAGGGTGAAAGTGGCAAGCAGTGAATTGGTGGCCAGAAAGCCATCTTTCTCGTTGGGGATGTCTTCACACCAGTGTAGCACCTTGGGATATTGATTCAGCAATTCCTCCGTGGGATTGTTCTTGCGGAGGGTCAGGCTCATCATGCCCGTCTCGTTATACTTTACGCCATACTTAACGGCATTCAGTATATCCTTATTCTTACCACTGGCACTAAGGAAAAGCAGTTTGCTGCTACGCAACACCTCACGCCCTGAATACATCAACTGCAAAGGAGTCATAGCCTGCGCCAACACACCATTGCGCTGCTGATAGAGTTGGACTGCATAATGGCAAGCACTAAGCGAACCACCAGAGCCAATGCACACCAGAGGTATCTGTTTGTTCTCTACAAACAAAAACCATGCAAGACGCGTCACATCCTGCTGCTCAGCCCATCGAATGGTATCCGAAAGCATCTTCAACTCTCCCTTAAATGGCTTTCCCATAATTAAACTTTGAGTCCACTTAAAAGTGGCATTAATTTGATTTGCAAAGGTACAACTTTTTCTCGAAATGGAAGCTTAAAAACAATCACTACGCGCGTGATTTAAGCAAATTTAGTTTAAAACAAGGCTGTGGTATAGCAAAAAGAAACGATTTGTGATGAAAAATGACTACCTTTGCACCCACGAATCAGATAATTGACGAAAATGACAACGAACAAGCAATTCAACACCTACAAGGAGGGGCTGGACCTGGAGTTCCTGCGCACGTACTGCATGGAGCATGGGGAACGGCGAACGTTCGAGCGGGGCGAGACGCTGGAGGAGGCGGGTGAGCCGGCACAGTGGGTGGCCTTCGTGGAGCGGGGCTGCTTCAAGTACATGGTTCACAACGACGAGGAGGGCAAGGACTACTGCACGGGCTTCGCCTTCGAGGGCGAGTTTGTAGCCGACTTCCCCTATTGCCTCGACGGTGACGTGTCGGAAGTGAGCATTGAGGCGGACATGCCCTGCGAGGTGCGCATCATCAGCGGACGCGAGCTGCAAGCGCTGTTCGACAGTGACCCGAAGATGATGCTCCACAACGTGCGGATACTGAAGAACCTGTTCAAGATGGTCTATGGACGTGACCTCGACCACTACCGCTACACCGCCCGCAGCCGCTAACGTCGGCTCATCGACCGCTGTCCGCAGGTGATGCAGATGCTCTCGCTGAAGGATATCACCTCGTTCCTCAACATCACGCCCAGTTATCTGAGCACACTCCGCAAGGAAATGACGTTTGGGCAGAAATAATCCCCCTCTTATGGTACACCTTCTGTATATGTCCCCCCCTATTCAAACCGCTGTCGAAAATGCAAATAATAAAGAGCAAATAGTTTTATTTAATAAATTAAGGTGAAAAAGGACTCTGTTTTGGAAACGTTTTAGCCCATTAAGCAATTGTCTCAAAAAAAATGTGTAATTTTGTAGCCAAATTGCAATTTAATCATGTCAGAAGATAAGAATATCAATATGGAAGAAGACCTTCTAGAAGGAGAATCTTATAATTCTTCTGCGGAAGTGAATGAAGTTTATCCAAATGCTGAAGTTCGTGTCACGAGGGCTCAGTATAGCACCTTGCATATTAAGCGTTTGGTTGAAGACAGGAAAGAACTTATAATTGATCCCGATTTCCAACGAGGAAATGTTTGGGCTAAGAAACAAGGAGCCGAGCTTGTTGAGTCCATCCTCATGGGCATTCCCATTCCTGTCATGTATCTGTTTGAGATGCGTGACGGTAGTAAGCAAGTGGTTGATGGTCGCCAGCGAATAGCTGCTATCTTGGATTTTCTTAATGACAAATTAATATTGAGAGACTTGAAAATTTTACCTGAATATAATAATTTCAAGTTCTCCGACTTAGATGCCAAAATGCAAGGTATATTTGAGGATTCTCAAATGTATTTCTATATTATTCAGCCCCCCACTCCTGAGCGGGTTAAATATGATATCTTCGACAGAGTCAATAGAGGTGGTACGCGTTTGACAAATCAAGAGATGAGAAACGCTTTGTATCGTGGAAAATCGACAAGACTGATTTCAGAGTTAAGCAAGTCAGAAGAGTTTCTCAGGGCTACGGGGCATGGAATCAGTTCCAAACGCCAAAAAGACAATTATGTTGTCCTGCGTTCTATATCATTCTATCTTCTTTATAAGAAATCGGAAATTGTCTTGAAACAAAATGGTGAATCCATTGAGTATAAAAGTGACATTGATGATTTCTTGGCCAAGATGATGATTTTCATTAACGAAAAGGCATCTGATGAACTCATTGCTGATTGTCGCGCCATGTTTTTACGTGCAATGAACAATAGTTATGATATTATGGGTGAAGACGCATACCGCTTTGCCGCGTATGAAGACGAGAACGGGAAAAGTCGAAAGCGTCCCATCAATATGCCTCTTTTCGAAATGTTAGTTTTCATCTTCTCTGATGATTGTGTAACGACAAATAAGCTTGTTACTCGAAATGCCATAAACAAATTCAAGGAATCATACGACTATCAAAAGATGTTGATGTCGAATGTCGATTCTTCAACAAATGTAACAGAGAGATTCACAACCGCCCTGAAACTAATAAAACAAATTAAAGATGATACGTCAAATAACAATCAATAACTTCAGGGGGATAGAATCTGAAGTTTTAGATATAAAGCCATTAACCCTTTTGACAGGGCTTAACTCTACAGGCAAGTCTACATTTTTCCAAGCTATTTTGACTTCCTTGTATTATAATAATGGAACCAATGCAAATATAATGTTGTCATCATTTGATTTCTCCTTTGCAACAAATCGCAATAGGAATGTTAATGCGAAGTCTTCTTATATAGAGGTCGTTTGCGATAACGGAGAATCGTTTGAGACGGAAATGTTAGGTGAATATAAAGTCGTTTCAAAAAAGAATACTGAGGTAGATTTGGAAGATTCATTCTACTATCTTTCTGCTAATCGTTTGGCATTTAATCAAGATATGGAAACAGTTTCCCCTAAATACAAGGTTGGTGTTCAGGGAGAATATATATTCGGATCTTTTGAGACAGAAAAGTCAAGAAGTCTGGATGTAAAACTTGTTAAAGACAAAAATTCGGAAACGCTTTCCGCCCAATTGAATTGGTGGCTTACATATATTCTTGGCATTAAGTTTGAGTTGGAGACAGAGAAAATAACGTCCAACCGGGTTAAAGTCATTTACAAGAGCAACAATCTTCCAAATCTTGCTCCTCAGCAATTAGGTGTGGGAGTCAGCTATCTCGCCAAGATACTGATTACATGTCTTAGGGCAAAGAAAGGTGACACACTGATGCTTGAAAATCCAGAGATTCATTTGCATCCTGCTGCCCAGTCAAGACTTGGTGAATTCTTTGTGTATATAACCAATGCAGGTATACAACTTCTAATAGAGACACATTGTGAGAATCTGTTAAATAAGATTCAGTATGAGGTCTATAAAAATCATATTAATCATACCGATGCCGTTCTCTATTATAAAGGTGGTATCACAGATCCCTTCCAGCGTTTGGATTTTATGAGCAATGGTAAATTCAACGCAGAATTCCCAGAAGGATTCTTCGATGCCACATTGGTCGAAATGCTTGAAATGGATTAGGAACTATGTCGAAAGGAAAATACCAAGTTGTTCTTGACGATGAACTTTTTAAGGACTATCACAAGTTCAAGAAAGGTGAGAAGTTGGAAAAAGACGAAGTTGAGCGAATCAAATGCCTGCTTCACTATTTCAAAGGAGAATTGATTACAAACATAGCTCAATATGAGAGAACTGGGTTACCTCTTGATATAGCACTAAAAAAGAAATTGGCTCAGAGTGGATTGAAGAAGCAGTCAAACGAAGAGCTGGCCCAGTCACATACCACCTACAAAGTTATTCTTTGTTGTGGACGATGTGATTTTCCTTATGTCAACGTCACATCAAGTGAAGAGAAAATTGAAAACAATCTCTCGTCCTTTTATGACATTGCAGAAAAGCGCGACAAAGCTATCAAGCACCTAAAGGCACTTTGCATAGGTGCAAAGAAAATTGTCGTTTATGACAAGTATTTTGCTGAACCAGACAAGGAAGCACGGAATATTGGAACTCTCATAAAGATTCTTCCACAAAAGAAACTCACCATTTTGCTTTCTGCAATTACTCCAAACGGCATACAAACATTGAAAGATACATGTGTTGACTGGGAGCCTCAGTTAGACAGCACTTTAAAAGGCCGACATGACAGGTATGTTATAGTTGATGACAAATTGGAAATAGTGTTATCAAGCGGTTTTGACCATCTTAGTGCAGACTCCAGTGACTTCATGTATGTTGTGCGAGTTACTGATAAATCCAGATTCTGAGTTTTTACCCATAGTATTGGAGCCTTACCAGTTTTCGAAGAGGCTCCATTTTTTTCTGAAATTTATCAAACTAGTTTTAGAGTTGCACCCTCGGCGACCTGTTTTCGGGCTTCGCCGAGTTGTTTTTTACGCCTTTTTTTGTTATTTTGTAGTCGCATATCGCAACAACTATGCAAAATCATGAGCGTATGAAACAAAAAACACATTATTCTGAGGCCCTGGCCTATCTGCGCGACTACTGTCTGCGCCATGGCAGGCTCATGCACTTCTCGCATGGCGACATCTTTGAGGCCGAGGGAGCCGCTGCCCGCCTCTTTGGTTACATTGAGAGCGGCAGTTTCCAGTACCTTGTCCGTAACTACGAGGGTGGCGAGAGCACGGTCGAGACCGTAGCTGCTGGCGACCTTGTGGGCTGCTATCCCTACTGTCTCGACGGCGATGCCGCTCCCGTCACCGCCCGTGCCGACAAACCCTGCACTGTCTATGTCGTTGATAGTCAGCAGCTCAACCAGCATTTCCTTCAGAGCAAGGAGGCCGCCCAGGTTGCGCTCCAGTTCCTTAACTACCGCTTCGCCCAGCTCCATCAGCACCGTCGCCAGTATCATTTCACCCATCAGCCCGAGGACGAGTAAACAAGTCCAAAAAGAGTTTTAACATTTATTATGGGTGAAGATTTGGGGCTTTTTGCGTTAAACGGGCAGAAATCCCAAACAATGGACACGATGGAAACAGACGTTATGACAGGACAAGAGTTCAAGCAGATGGTTGAACGGATGCGCCCCCGGCTGATGCAGATGGGACGCGAGTTCTTCGGCTCCGACACCGAGGCCGAGGAAGTGGTACAGGAGACATGGCTCAGGGCATGGAACGTGCGTGAGCGGGTGACGCTCACCGATGCCTACGTCATGCGCATTGCCCGCAACTGCTGCGTCTCGATGTGGCGCGGACAGCGTGCGGAG
>JAGAQH010000006.1 GCA_017622815.1 Bacteroidaceae bacterium
CGGGATGAGCCTTCTCTATCTCGTCGAAGAGTACCACACTATAAGGCTTGCGGCGTACTGCCTCGGTGAGTTGTCCGCCCTCGTCATAGCCCACATATCCCGGAGGAGCACCTATGAGGCGAGTTACGGAGAACTTCTCCTGATACTCGGACATGTCTATGCGTGTCATCATCTGCTCGTCGTCGAAGAGATATTCCGCCAGGGCACGGGCCAGTTCCGTCTTACCCACGCCCGTAGTGCCGAGGAAGATGAACGAACCTATGGGGCGCTTGGGGTCCTGAAGACCTGCACGGCTGCGGCGCACGGCATCGCTGACGGCCTGTATGGCGGCATCCTGACCGATGACACGATGGTGGAGTTCGTCCTCGAGGTTCAGGAGTTTGTCGCGCTCGCTGGTCTTCATGCGGTTCACGGGGATGCCTGTCCAACGGCTTACCACATCGGCGATGTCGTCGGCCGTAACCTCCTCGCGGAGCAGTTTGGATGCGCCAAGTGAGGCGGTACTCTCCTTCAACTGTCTGTCAAGTTCGGGCAACTGGCTGTAGCGTATCTCCGCCACACGGGCATAGTCGCCCTCGCGTTCGCGTTGTTCCGCCTCCTGTTTCAGGGACTGTTGCTTATCCTTGATTGTCTGTATGCGCTCTGCCTGGCTCTTCTCCTCCTGCCATTGCTGGCGCATGGCGGTTTCCTCCTTCTTCAGGGAGTCAATCTCGCGGGTAAGTTCCTCCAGTTTGGACTTGTCCTTCTCGCGCTTGATGGCCTCGCGCTCGATTTCCAACTGGCCAAGGCGGCGTGAAAGTTCGTCCAGTTGCTCGGGCACGGAGTCGCGCTCCATGCGCAGACGTGCGGCTGCCTCGTCCATCAGGTCAATGGCCTTGTCGGGCAGGAAACGCTCGGTGATGTAGCGGTGTGAAAGGCTTACGGCAGCAATGATGGCATCGTCCTGGATGCGCACACGGTGGTGTTGTTCGTAGCGCTCCTTCAAGCCACGCAGGATACTTATGCTTGAAGGCACGTCCGGTTCGTCCACGCTGACCGTCTGGAAACGGCGCTCCAGAGCCTTGTCCTTCTCGAAATACTTCTGGTACTCGTCCAGGGTGGTGGCGCCGATGCTACGGAGTTCGCCACGTGCCAGGGCAGGCTTCAGTATGTTGGCGGCATCCATGGCGCCCTGTGTCTGTCCGGCACCCACGAGGGTGTGTATCTCGTCTATGAATAGGATTATCTCGCCCTGGCTCTGTGTCACATCGGAGATGACACCCTTCAGGCGTTCCTCGAACTCGCCCTGATACTTGGCACCTGCAATGAGCGCGCCCATGTCCAGAGAATATATCTGTTTGCCCTTGAGGTTTTCGGGCACGTCACCTCTGAGGATACGATGTGCAAGTCCCTCCACTATGGCCGTCTTACCCGTACCGGGTTCGCCGATTAGTATGGGGTTGTTCTTTGTGCGGCGGCTGAGTATCTGCAGCACACGACGTATTTCCTCGTCTCGACCAATCACGGGATCGAGTTTGCCGTTCTTGGCATCCTCTACCAGGTTGCGGGCGAAGCGGTCGAGGGCTTTCTCCTGGTTTTGCTGATTGTTCATGTTGTTCTGCATAATTGTAAGTATTAAAGTTCACCGAAGAATCGGCAAGGATTATGCAAAACCTTGTAAATCAGTCAAAATGTCGGTAAAGAGGACTTTATGTCAGTGATTTGGCCTCGTCGGTAAGGTAGGGCATGACGATTTGTTCCGTACGTTGCCATAGTTCCAGCATCTGGGGGTGTTCGGTGTACTTCTTGCCCAGGCTGACGATACGGCGCGTACGGTTGAACGTGCCCGTCTGGCCCTCCACGTCCTCGGACAGGAGCAGGTTGATGGCCGTGTCCGCCCCCTGGAGCGGAGTGCGGATGACGGGACGGAAGATGAGGTCAGTGATGGGGTCGAAGAACATCTGCATGCGTATGATGCCGGTGTCCACTATGCCAGGGTCTACGGCATTCACGGTGATGCCCAGTTTCTTGATACGCTTGGCAAGTTCAAACGTGAAAAGTGTTATGGCCAGTTTGCTGTTGCTATAAGGCCATATGCGCATGAAGCACCCTTTGCACCCCTTCTCGAAGAAGTGGGGGAAGTTGAGCCGTCCCAAGGGATGCACGCACGAAGCCATGTTGACGATACGTGCCCCTTCCGGCATAAGTGGGAGGAGCAGGCGGGTCAGCAGGAAAGGACCTACGTAGTTCACACTGATGGTACGTTCCAGTCCGTCCACGGTGAAGTGTTGTCCTGTTTCCAGCGTGCCGGCATTGTTCATCAGGCGGTCAACGCGCCCGAAGCGCTCCTTTATGGTGTCGGCAAAGTTGCGTACGCTTTGCAGGTTGGCCAGGTCGATGCCCATGACCTCTATGTTGTCGTTGCCCGTTTCCTTCTTCAGTTTTTCGCACTTCTCCTGTGCCTTCTTCGGGCAGTAGCATGCCATGATGGTATGGTATCCGGCCTGTGCCATGGCACGGGTTTCCTCCATGCCCATATCTCCGTCGGCACCGGTAATTATTGCTATCTTCATAGGTTTATTGTATGGGACCCCACCCCATACCCTCCCGCAAGGGGAGGGAGTAGTATCAACCAACTCGTGACCACATCCCCCAGTACATCATATTCCCCTCCCTTGTGGCGAATGGAGTCCTTGGAGGATTGACTGAATGTCAATCTGTGCTCCATGAGGGGAGCTATCCCCATTGCGACGCGAGGACTGGGCAAGGGGGAGGGTCTAATCCCTTGTGGGAGGGCTGGGGTGGGGTCTGCTGTTTTGGTGGGGTCTGTTGGTTTGGGTCTATTTATTCTGTTCTCTCTCTATTCTCTCTATCTCCTTCTGCAGGGACATGGGCAGAGGTTCCTCCAGATGCTTGTGGCAAGCCATGTCCAGGGTGTACATACGGCCAATGCAATAGTTGCTGTGCCCGCATCCGCAACGGTGATGAGGATCGTCTTTCAGACGGTTCACGAAGTCAGGTTCGTTAAGCAGGCTTCTGGCCATCTGCACCGCCTCGAAACCATGGGAGAGCACCTCGTTTATCTTGTCGCCTGCCACCAGACCGCCAACGTAGATGAACTTCATGTCGGGCAGGGCCTGGCGGAACTTCAGTGCGTCCTCCAGGAAGAAAGCCTCCTCGTAGGGCACGGTGGGCACCATCATCTTGCCGCAGGCACGCACGCCGTATTTCAGCCACCACTTGTCCATGTAGTGTGTCATTGTCTTAATTGGCATTTCGCCACGCATCACGTACATGGGAGTGGCGCTTACCAGACCTCCGCTCAGCACTATGGCATGCACGCCCAGTTCCTGCAGGCGCTTGGCTATCTGCAGACTCTCGTCCAGGGTGGTGCCTGGATGCTTGAGACCGTCGCGCATGTTCATTTTCACTATCACGGCCATGTCGTCCTTGGCAGCCTTCATTACCTCCTCTATGCACATGGTCATGAAGCGCATGCGGTTTTCCAGCGAACCGCCGTACTCGTCCTTGCGGTGATTGAAGTAGGTGTTCAGGAACTGGTCGATGAGGTAGCCATGTCCGCAATGTATCTCCACGCTATCGAAACCGGCTTCGCGAGCCAGGTTTACGGCGTTGCCGAACTGTTTGGCCAGCATGGGGAGTTCCTCCTTGCGGAGGCCTCGCACCAGGGTGGGGGAGTAGAGGTTGAACCCCGTGCATGCACCCACGGGGATGCATCCGCAGATGTCCTTGTGGCTCATGTTGCCGCAATGGCCCAGTTGGATGCCGGCGGCGGCACCTTCGCTATGTATGCCGTCGGTCAGTCGGCGAAGTCCGGGGATAATCTCGGGGCGCATGACCAACTGGCGGTCGAAACTAAGTCCGCTCTCTGTAACGGCGGCGTATGCCACGGTGGTCATCCCCACACCGCCACGCGCCACGCTGGTGTGGTAGTCGTAGAGTTGCTGGCTGGGTTCGTGCCCTGGGCACATGCTCTCGAAGGCCGCACTACGGATGGTGCGGTTCCTGAGGGTGAGGGGACCTATTTGTGCTTGTTCGAAGATTTTGTTTTGCATAGTTGAGGGGTTTTAGGGGGCTAGGAAGTTCTAGGAGGACCTAGGATGTCCTAGGAAAGCCTAGGGGGTTAGAGGGAGTTTCCGTTTTCACCTTTCCGTTTTCACCTTTCCGTTTTTCGTTTTCCGTTTCAATAAATAAAGGGTATTATGCGCTTGCGCTTGCCTACTTGCTCGTTGCCGAATTCGGCACGGTATTTCTGGTTTATGGCATGGGCACGGGGCACGAGGTTTGCCGCCGTCCACCACACGAACATCCATGCGGCAGGGTTGCACAGGAGGATGGCAAATCCCGTCCACTCGAGCAGTTCGCCCAGATAGTTGGCACTGGTCACATAGTCGAACATGCCTCCCTTGGGCAGATAGTGGTTGGTGTCGCCAGGCTTGCGCAGGTTGCGTATGGTGTGGTCAGCCTTCATGTGGGTGTACATTCCCAGGAAGAAGAGCACAATGCCCACCCAGAAGTACCAGTGCTGGGCATAGTGGCAGAGGTCGGTGTAGGTGTCCTTGGGGAAGAGCACTATGCTTGCGCAAAGCAGGGAACTGTTCATGGTATTGAACCCTGCACCCATGGCAATGATGGCCAGGGGCATGCGGCTCTTGCCCTTCAGCAGGGAGGGGAAGATGAAACTACGGTACACATAGTGCAGGGCGTAGAGTCCCATGAAGAGAAGTTGCAGACGGTTGGGCGTGAACATCACGTTTGCCACTATGATGGGCACGAGGGCGGGAGCCTCCATCAGTACCCAACCAATCTTGTTGTCTATACTATATCCCCATCTGTTGGTGCGGAACTTGCCATAGCCGGCATCCACGAAGTACAGGGCTATGAACACGAACAGGCCCATGACGGCCATTATCCATAAGATTAGGTGGTATGTGCTTATGTCCATTCGGTTTCTTCTTATATGTTAATATGGCACAAAGTTAGCCTTTTTTACTTAATCCCATGAGATTTTACTGAAATAAATGGGGTGTTGTTCCAAAAAGAAATATATTGTGCGACGTATGTGGACAGTTGGACAGGCGCCTATCCTCATTTGTAATGAAATTACGGACGGGCAATGCCTCCGCCTTGTGTGGAAAGAAAATTAAGTGTATCTTTGCAAAGGAATAGTCAGGGGGCTATGGCTCCCACGAGTTTATATATATAATAATGTATAAAGGCCGTACCATATTCAACCTGTTTTGGGCATTGTGCCTCGGCATGGTTCTGGTGTCCTGCACTCAGGACAATGTGCACATGCCCGAGGCAGATACGGGCACGGAAACCTGGGAGACATACACCCAGGAGTTCCCGGGCAGGCTTTCCACCACCGTGCCTGTCGTTCAGGAACATCTCCAGGGACCTGTTGAAAAGGACATGACCGTAAGGCTGAAGGACTTCCACATAGGGCACTCCGGCCATGTGACCCTCACCACCGAGGCCTTTGATGTTGACGACCCGTTTGTTTCCAACCTCTTGGGCAAGGACATCAGGATTGGCGCCATGGAAATCCCGCAGGTGGAGTATGCCGCCTATCCCTCGGGAGGAGGTCATCTGAAGAAGGACGCTTTCGACATCCAGGCAGGAGAGTACCGCACCCGCGGTTCGCTCTTCGGGGAGATAACCAAGGACGGCGCCCTGACCCTGACCCTGACCTACCGCCCCGGTACAATGCCGTTTGACATAGTGAGCGAGTTCAAGTAAAATATACGTCGATAAACCAAAAGAAAACGCGCCCCGTTGCGAGGGGCATCGCTCCACGTTGTGAAGGCCATCGCTTTACGTTGCGAGGGGCATCGTTCCACGGAGCACATAAACAAACATTCAATAATAATAACAATAAACCAAAATGAAGAAACTTTTCCTATCATGCATCGCTCTCCTGAGCATAGTGCTGTTCTGTGCATGCGGTTCTGAGGACGGAGCCTCAGCCAAGGCAGAGGGCACATACATGACCCTGCGCGAAACCAACATGGTGAACCTTCCTCCCACCATACCCTTCACCCCTGTTAAGGACCGTGTGACGGTGAAGGTTAAGGCCGTGACAGACGATATGGTAGATGTGACCATTCCGTCTATGACCTACAAATTCAATGGCACAGACATGGTTATCCCCGTATTCACCATCCACAACCTCCCCGTGCTGGATGCCGGCAAGGAGGGTGTGATCATCCCCATACACGATTTCAAGGAGAAGGTGGACAACAAGGATGTCATTGGCAAGATTGAGGTAGAGATAGAGCCCGACGGCGAGTTCGATATGGACCTGACCTTCAAGTACGGCAGCATGCCGTTCGGCTTGAAGCAGGAGTACGAAAGCCTCCGCGACTAAATGCCTGTCTTGAGACACATACACCGGAATACCCTTGCACTCTGCCTGGCATCCCTTGTGCTGGCAGGGTGCAATGGCATATTTGATGGCATCTATGACGAGCCGGTGCGTGATGAGGCCTTGCAACTGGGTTTCAACCCTGCGGCAGAAGAGGGCAGGTACACCCTCGTTATGGATGCACGCAACTATGACGAGTGGATATACATGGACCTGCACCGCCTCACGCTGGAGAAGTACGACATACCCACCACCCTGACGGGAGAGTGGGACGGCAAGAGCGTGTGGGCAAGGTATAACGTGCAAGGTTCCCGCTATACCCTTCTGGAGGAACGGCAAGTGGACACACAACCCGAACCCGAGGAATGGGACTTGGCCATACACCATTTCGACGTGCGCACCAACGGCGGTCAAGTCCTGCAAACGGGCTACACGTCGGTGGATGACCTGCCCGAGAGTTCCGTATCCTTTGCCTCCGAAGGCTTCCGCCCCGACGAAAGGACGAGCCACCAGTGCATAGTGGACTTCTCGGGCATGTTCGACTACAACATCTGGTATCAGGCCTCGCCCGTCAATCTGGTGCTCTCGGATTGGGTAAGGATGGATTTCTCCACACCTCCGCCCAAGTACGAGGCCTCGCGCCGTGTCTACCTCCTGCGCATGCAGGACGGCACCGTGGCGGCCCTGCACATGAAGAGTTACATGAGCGAGGCAGGCACAAAGGGCATACTGACCATCGACGTGAAATACCCATATTAAGAGTCCCCTACCATTGGACATAATACAATGCAATGCAGATGAAGCGCTTCCTAAGTACCTTTTCTCTCCTCCTGCTCCTTTGGAGTCTTTCCCCCGGCGTGTGCCGTGCAGAGACCTCAGAGGCGGATTCCGTGGCTTCCGACCATAGTATGTGGGAAGTGGTGGTGACGGCCACCAGGACGCGCAAACTCCTGAAGGACACCCCCATACTGACTCGCGTGGTGAACCGCAAGGACATAGAAATGGCCGATGCCACCGACCTGCGCGACCTGCTCCAGCAGGAACTGCCCGGTGTGGAGTTCACCTATTCCATGAACCAGAAACTGAACATGAACATGTCTGGCTTTGCCGGGCAGAGCGTGCTGATTCTGGTGGATGGCGAACGCCTGGCAGGAGAAACCATGGAGAACGTGGACTTCAGCCGCATAGACATGAACAACGTGGAGCGCATAGAGATAGTGCGCGGTGCACAATCCGCCCTCTATGGCGCCGGTGCTGTGGGTGGTGTGATAAACATCATCACACGAGGTGCCTCGCGCCCGTGGTCGCTGAACCTGAACGGACGTCTTGCCGACCATCGCGAGCAACGCTATGGCGGTGTGCTGGGACTCAGCAAGGGCAGGGTAGGGAACATGCTGGATGTCCAGTACACCTCGGTGGACAACTATACGGTGTGCATGGATTATGCCGACGAGTGTCAGTTCCGAAATGTCTACGGCGGACGCACCTGGAACGTGAAGGACAAGTTCACATACCGCCCCACCGATGCGCTGCGCCTGACGGCACGTGCAGGGTACTACTTCAAGGAACTCACCACCGATGCTGACGTGTACGAGCGTTTCCGCGACTTCTCGGGCGGACTCCGTGCGGAGTGGGACATTACGGGCAAGGACCATCTGGAGGTCTCCATGTCCTACGACCAGTACGACAAATCCGACCTCCTGCGCCTCTGGGAGCGCGACGTGATGGATTACCGCAACCTGCAGATGTCCGTGCGCACAATGTACAATCGCACGTTCCGGCAGAAGGACATCCTCACCGTGGGAGGCGACTACATGCGCGACTATCTGCACACATACCAGTTTTCGGACGGCAAGGAACGCGTGCAATACACGGGCGACCTCTTTGCCCAGTACGATTGTTTCCTGGGCAAGCGATGGGAACTGATTGGTGCCGGAAGATGGGATTACTTCTCGGACGCCAAGGGGGCGTCCCAACTGACGGGCAAACTGGCGGCACGCTACACCTTCGATTCTTTTATCTTAAGGGCAGGCTATGCCGGCGGATTCCGTGCACCCACACTGAAGGAGAAGTATTCCTACTTCAATATGGTGGGCGACATCTACGTGAAGGGCAACGAGGCTCTGGAGGCAGAACGTTCGCACAACTTCAACCTGTCGGCCGAATACTCGTGGCAGAACTACAACTTCTCTGCCTCCGCCTCCTACAACACCATAGCCAACCGCATCACGTCCTCCGCACCCCGGCAGGGTACTATGGGCGAGTACTATGTCCAGTACATCAACCTGCCACGTGCCCGTGTCCTCGGTGTTGAACTCCTTGCACTGGGACAATGGACCTTGCAGGGAGGGCACAAACTCAGGGCCAGGGCAAACTATGTCTACACCCGCGAGTGGGTAAGCCAGGGCGGTGCCACACCATATTGCCCTGCCCGTCCCCATTCGTTCAACCTGCGCATGGATTGGGACAAGCAATGGACCTCTTTCTACGGAACCACCCTTTCCGTCCTTGGCCGTGTGCTCTCGGCCGTGGATTACGAGACGATACAGATGGATTATCCCTTCACTCCCCGCCAGGTGCACAATCCTGCCTACACCATCTGGAAGGTACAGTTGCAGAACCGTCTGGGCAAGGGCGTCAGGTTCAACATAGCCGTGGACAATGTCTTCAACTACTCCCCCGAGGTGTATTACTTCAACTCTCCCGTCACCTTGGGTATCAACCTCATGGCAGGCATCAGCGTGGATGTGGACAGACTTTGATAAACGGAAAGGTGAAAACGGAAAACTGCGAGCATGGTAGGGACACGGCATGCCGTGTCCGAAAAACAAGAGCAAAGTGGACTCGGCATGCCGAGTCCCTACGCCCCGAACGAGAGCAACTAAGGCAATGTCAAGACAACGAACCAAAGGTCGACGTCAAGTCAAGTCGGCTTAAAACGGAAAACTGAAAGGTGGAGATTGTTCTATGGGCAAGATAGAGAGAGAAAAGCAGACTGTGGAGGCTATGATACGCCTTTATTGCAAGGGGAAGAGGCATGGGGAAACGGAAAATGGAACCGCTCACCGCTCATCCGCTCACCTTTCCGTTTTCCCCGTTCCCCCTCTCTGCCTCCAGTGCCAGGCATTGTTGGATTATGCCATTCTGCGCTTGGAGCATTGCCGCTTTGGCGAGGACAAGCCCAGTTGCACCAGATGCCCGGTGCATTGCTACAAACCTGACATGCGCGAGCAGATAAGGCAGGTGATGCGCTATTCCGGTCCCCGCATGCTCCTTCACGCCCCAATCCTGGCCATTGGGCACCTGTGGGACTTCCTGAGGGCGAAGGTTGGGGGGTAAAGTCTTAGGGTCTTTAAAGTCCTTAGAGTCTTTAAGGTCCTTAAAGTCTTTAGCGTCATTAAATAAAAAAGATATTATGAATCTCAGCGGATTGCTCGTGGGCCTTGCCACATTCCTGATTATAGGCCTTTTCCACCCCATCGTCATCAAGTCGGAGTATCACTTCGGCGTAGGTTGCTGGTGGGTGTTCCTGCTTGTCGGCATCGGCTTTGCCATTGCCTCGTGCCTGGTGCACGATATTGTCATTTCCACCATCCTCGGAGTTACAGCCTTCTCCTGCTTCTGGAGCATCCTGGAACTCTTTGAACAACGCGAGCGTGTCCGCAAGGGCTGGTTCCCACGGAAGGAGAAGTGAAGACTTGGGGGCATTAAGGTCCTTGGGGGGATTCGCGGGTGGATGATTTATGCTCTGTTTTGATCGTGGTTAGTACTTCAGTTATGTCGTGGTTCTAACCTCCCTCAGTGCCGCTGATGGGCATCGTTTTTTGTGGGCTTTTATACGCTCTGCTAACTAAATTTTGGTATCGTTTGCATGCGTGTGCGGTGTTTGTGGCGTTATTCCTTTTCGTAGGGAATAAATCCCGCGTAATGCCCTAATCACATTTTTGTATTTTGCTTTTTGAGGGGGCTTTTTTCCTCGATTTTGTTTGTTCAAAAACCCTAAATGCCATATTTTTGCACCCAGAAAAACAGACAGGTGCTTTACGCCTTTATTCATGACAGGAGGCAGAAAGGGTATGTAACAAATACAGAGGAAAAGGCAAATGAACAGACGTGTATCTGCATCAATCTCCAAGGTTTTGCTTGTGGTTGGCATAATGCTGATTGCATGCGGAGAATGTTTTGCGCAGATTCATGCCGCACTTGCCGGACGGGTAACGGATTCGCGTACAAAAGAACCCTTGCCAGGGGTGATGGTGACCACTGACCAGAAAGGACTTTGGGCAATAAGCGACGAAGACGGATATTACACCATCGCCAATCTGGACTTCCCCACGGCGGTAGTTACGTTTTACCTGCTCGGATATCAGAAGCAGAGTGTCCCCGTGAAACTTGGTGAAGGCAAGAACACACGTAACGTGGCCCTGCACGAAATGAACCTGTCGCTGGACGAGGTAGTGGTTACGGCACAGAGACGCACGGAAAGCCTGAGCAGTTCCTATGTCATTGACCGCAATACGCTGGATCATGCACAGATAATGAACCTGAACTATGTCGCCACGCTCCTGCCCGGCGGAAAGACCGTAGGCGACCAGAACCTTGCATCCGGAGCAAAGCCGGTAGCCCTGCATGCCGGCGGTGCAAGCGAATTGGGAAATGCCTCGTTCGGCACGGCCATAGACCTGGACGGGCAACGGTTGGAAACCAATGCGTCGTTTGGCGAAATACGTGGTGTAGACCTTCGCAATATAGGGTCGTCGAACATAGAATCCGTGGAGGTGGTGGCCGGTATTCCTTCCGTGGAGTACGGCGACCTGTCCAACGGAATGGTGAAGATAAACACCCGCAAGGGACGCACTCCCTTTGTGGTGGAACTGATGGTGGAACCCAAGACCAAGTCCATAGCCCTGAGCAAGGGTTTCAATCTTGGCCGTAGGGCAGGAACGCTGAATGTCAATGCCGAGCATACGCGCTCCATTTCCAACCTGGCCTCGCCACACACGGCATATATGCGCAACAACGTGAACCTGACCTATTCCAACGCCTTCAAGGACCACATGGGGCATCCCCTCAGCCTTACCGCATCCTTGGGAGGAAACATAGGCGGATACAACTCGGAGGCCGACCCCGACGAGTTCAAGGATACATACACAAAGACGCGCGACTACATGCTCCGTGGCAACGTGAAACTCCACTGGCTCCTGGACAATCCGTGGATATCTAACCTCACCCTGCAGGCTTCCGTGTCGTATAGCGACAAGATGAACGAGACGAACTCCAACAAGAGTTCCGCTTCTACACAACCATACATCCATGCCACCGAGGCAGGGTACCACATAGGCGAACTCTACGGGGAGAACCCCGATGCCGACATCATCCTCGGACCTACGGGTTACTGGTATGTGCGCTCCTTTACCGACTCCAAACCTCTGGCATATTCCGTAAAGGCAAAGACCGACTGGACAAGGCGTTGGGGCAAGACAATGAACACCGTCCTGTTGGGTGCGGAACTTGCCGGTAGCGGAAACCTGGGACGAGGCCTCTATTACGAAGACATGAGCGTGGCACCCACATGGAGGGAGTACAGGTATGACGAACTGCCCTTCATGAACAACGTGGCACTCTTCCTCGAGGACAAGTTCTCCATGCCTGTGGGCAGACGCTCCTCCCTGCATCTGAGGGCAGGACTCCGCTCGGACATCACCATGATAAAGGGTTCGGAATACGGCACCGTGGCAAACGTGTCTCCGCGCATCAATGCAAAGTACGTCTTCTGGGAGAACCGTGGGAAGGGAGTAAGCGACCTGTCGGTCTTCGGAGGTTGGGGAAAGTCGGTCAAGCAACCCTCCTTTACCGTACTGTATCCAGCCCCCACGTATAGCGACAAACTGGCCTTCGCACCAGGCACCACCGCCGACGGCAGGACCTTCTATGCCTACTATACACAACCCACCACACCCAAGTACAACCCCGACCTGAAATGGCAATACACCATACAGAACGAACTGGGAGTGGAGGCGAAGTTGTGGGGCACGCGCGTATCGCTTTCCGCCTTCCGCAACAAGACCTTCAACCCCTACATGAGCCGAAGCGTCTACACACCTTATACATACAAACTGACCACGCAAGCCGACATAGAGGCAGGGTGCACCATACCCACAGAGAACCGCCAGTACATGATTGACCGTCACACGGGCATCGTAACGGTGAAGGACCGTACCGGAGCCATTGCCGACCAGGTGCTGGGGTACAAGGAAAGGAACACCTACGTGAGCCAGACGGAGTACACCAACGGTTCGCCCGTGGAAAGACGCGGTTTGGACCTGATAGTGGACTTTGCGCAGATACGCCCCATTCGCACAAGCATCCGTCTGGACGGCAACTATTACTGGTACAAGGGCCTGAACGAAACCCTAGTCGCCTCCATGGGGCAGGCATCGGCATCCATGGACGGCACGCCATACAAGTATGTGGGGTATTATGCCGGTTCGAGCACGGCCGCCAACGGTTCGCTCTCAAGGCAGATAAACGCCAACCTGACCATATCCACGCATATTCCCAAGATACGCATGATATTCTCCCTGCGCATAGAATCCTCGCTCTACACTTACGGGCAGAACCTCTCCGAGTATGCCGACGGGAGGTTGAGAGGCTACCTCCTGGAGGCGGCAGGGGACCATCACGGCACTCAGCAGGGGGGCATATACAACAAGGACTCTTATGTGGCCGTCTACCCAGAGTACTACACCGCATGGGGCAATCCCGAAGAGAAGATACCCTTCCTGGACAAGTTCGTGTGGGCAAGGGAGAACGACAGGGAACTGTATCAGGACCTCTGCAAACTGGTGGTGAAATCCAACACCACGTACTTCTTCAACGAGAACCGCATAACGGCCTACTATGCCGCCAACTTCAACGTGACCAAGGAACTGGGCAAATGGGCCTCCGTCACCCTGTATGCACGCAACTTCTTCTATCAGATGGGCAAGGTGAAATCCTCGCAGACGGGCCTGGAGTCGTCCCTGTTCGATAGCGGTTACATACCCAAGTTCTACTATGGCATGTCCGTGAGAATAAAACTTTAATGTTAAATAATAATACCAAACAAACAATCATTATGAAAAAGTTTCTTTCAATGATGGCCGCCGTGGCCATGCTTTTTGCCTTCACGGCATGTACCGAGGATGAGGACGATTACCGCACCTATAGCGTGGCGGTGCAGTTGCTGACACCCGATGTGGCCGACGCACCTCTGGAGGGTGTTACCGTTACGGCACGTGGACAGGTGGGAACCGAACTGGAGGCCAAAACCAATCAGGACGGCATTGCCGAGTTCATGCTCCCCGAGGACATGTACATGTTTACCGCTTCACAGAAGATTTCTGCTGACGGAACAACCTACACCGTAAACTACAAGCATCAGCAAACCGTGTCCAAGCAGGACTTCGCCTCCAATGCCACGCTGAACATCGTCATGGACCCTGTGCTGAGCAAGGGCGGACGCCAGGTAATCCTGAAGGAAATTTACGTAGGCGGTTGCCCAAAGGACGACGGCTCGGGCAATTATCAGTTTGACAAGTATGTGGTCATCTATAACAACTCTGACCAGGTGGCCGATATCAAGAACTTCTGTATCTCCAACGCCGGCCCCTACAATGCCAATGCCGGTGCCAATAACTATGTGGACGACAAACTGGTGTATGCCGACCAGGGTTACACACCTGCACACGCATATCTTTTCTACATGACCAAGAACCTTGTCATGGAGCCTTATTCTTCCGCCACCATAGCACTGACTGGCGCAATCGACCATACCGCCACGTATTCCAATTCCGTGGATCTCAGCAAGGCCGACTATGTGTGCTACGACCCCGAGGACTTCTGGAACACCAGTTACCATCCCGCACCCTCGGCCGACATCCCTTCGGAGAACTATCTGCTTGCCTCCAAGTTCTGCCTTGCCGCTCAGAACGCTACGGCATGGAGCATGGTAGGCCCCGGCATGTTCATATTCTCCACCGCCGACAACGACCCTCTGGCATACAGCCAGGATGAGGCCAACCGCTACTACATGCCCGGCAAGGAGAACAATGCCGTATATGCCGGTGCAAAGATTCCCAATGAGTGGATTTTCGATGCCGTGGACATCTGGGGAGCCGACTATGTGGGCACTTCTTTGCCCCGTTTCTCTACTGAGTTGGAGAGTGGTTACATCTACATGACCAACAAGCAGGGTTATTCCATCTACCGCAATGTCGACAAGGAGGCAACAGAGGCATTGCCCGAGAACGAGGGCAAACTTATCTACAACTATTCTCTGGGCACAACCGACTATCAGGGTGCAGAATCCACCGACCTCAGCGGCATAGATGCCGAGGCTTCCATAGCCAACGGCGCACATATTATATTTATGGACACCAACAACTCCATGAACGACTTCCACCAGCGTAAGGTGGCAAGCCTGAAAAGATAATCCACCCCCGATAGTACGAATGAGAAGAAACGTCCTCTTGCCATATCTGGTGTCTTTAGTCCTGACGGGCGGTGTTTTCCACACCGCCTTGATGGCGCAAACGGATAGTACCTTCAACTGGAACACTCTGCGCGACGTGCGCCTGGACAGGAACTGGTTCAATAGCGAGAACCCTGCCGGCCTTCATGCCTTCGGGCAGGGCACGGAATCGGAAATCGTGCTTTATGGCAAGGGGGGATATGGAGGACTGAAGGAGTATTTCCGCTCAAAGAACGAAACGGCCTTCGGGGTGGAGGCCTCTTCCATGGCAAGACTCTCCCGGCGTGTGGTGGTGGGCGGTCAGGTGGGATACCGCAACGTGTCGGCCAAGGACATTGCCGGTTCCTACTTCATTGACCCCACGCAGACACCCTTCGACCTGGTGGAGTTTACTGACGCCAATGCCGGAGACAAGACCCTGGAGGAGTTCTCCCTGCAGGGCGGGGTGGGAGTGAACCTGGCCCGATGGGTGTCGTTGGGCGCTTCGTTGGATTACAAGGCCGCCAACTACTCCAAGCGGAAGGACCTGCGCCATGTCAATTCGCTTATGGACATGGACCTCGTTTTGGGAGGCGTGTTTCATGCTGGCGGGCGTGTGGACATAGGCCTGAACTATGTGTACCGCCGCAGGAACGAAACCCTGCTCCTGAGCACGTACGGCACACAGGACAAGACCTTCGTGTCGCTCCTGAACTACGGTGCGTTCTTCGGCAAGCAGGAAACCTTCGGCGAGATAGGTTACACGAAGGAGAACGAGAACAAACCCCTCTTCGATGCCCGTCACGGTGCAACCCTGCAGGTGGCGTGGCGCATAGGCAATGCCGAGTGGTTCAACGAGGCGGGTTTCCATACGCGTAGCGGATATTATGGCGACCCCTCGTACTCCACGGTGGTTTATTCCACCCACCGGGGGCACGGATTCTTCTATCAGGGTCTGCTGACCTTCGCCTCGGGGAGCGATGCCCATCGCTTCGGGTTGCGGTACGGACAGGAACACGTTGCGAATACCGAGAACATATATTCCTACAAGAACGAGGAAACGGGGCGCGACTACATAGAATACCTTGGCGAGCGCGAGGTGGGCGAGCGTACCCAAAGGTCGCTTGCCTTGGGCTACACGGGACGCTTCGGCATAAGGCACGGCCTTGCACGATGGGAGGCCTGGGCGGACGCATCCCTTGACAACCGCAACACGAGGGCATCCAACTATCCCGACTACAGAAGGCAGAACATATCCTGGTGGCGGCTGAAGGCCATGGGCACGCGCAACTTCCTCTCGGGCAGGAACTGCTATTCGCTCTCCGTTTCCGCCCTGTATGGGGGAGGTTCGGGAGAACCGTGCGCCGACGGACGGTACGGGTCGGGCACATCGGGCGAGGCCCCGACACGCACCCGCAACGACCTGCTCATGCAGGAGTGGGAATACCTTGCCGCCTCGCAGATAGGGGCAGGCATAGGCTTTACCTACTCGCGTGCCATGTGGAAGGGCAAGGTGCGCGGAAATGCGGGGCTTGCCTATGACATGTGCAAGGCTTTTGGCACCAGGCATCTCGATGGCACAATGCGACATACCGTGTCGCTAAGGATAGGATGCAACTTCTAATGAAAACAAAAACGAATACTAACAAATAAAACATTACAGACAAGATGAAAACAAGATTCATGATCATCATGGCCGCCATGGCCTTTGTGTTCACTTCATGTGGCAACAACAACACCGGTACAAACAATGCAGGGCAGGCACAGGAGGCACCAGCCGCCCTGGAGATTGACCAGGTGCTGGCATCTGCCGACACCCTTGCCAACCAGGAAATCACCATGGAGGGCATCTGCACCCACACCTGCAAGCATGGTGCAACAAAAATCTTCATGATGGGTAGCGACGACACGAAGACCATCCGCGTGGAGGCAGCCGGCCTTGGTTCCTTTGACCAGAAGTGCATCAACAACATCGTGCGTGTGAAGGGTATCCTTCGCGAGGAACGTGTGGACGAGGCATATCTCCAGCGCTGGGAAGCATCGGTGGCCGCCTCCACGGCCGAGCAGCATGGCGACGGCGAGGCAGGATGCGACACGGAGAAGGCTGCACGTGGCGAGACGGGTAACACCGTGGAGGAGCGCATTGCCGACTTCCGCCAGAAGATTGCCGCACGCAAGGAGGCCACTGGCAAGGACTATCTCTCCTTCTACTTCGTGGAGGCATTGGCTTATGAGGTTGTCGAGTAGCATACGGGAGGCTGCTGTTTGCAAGATGATATTATGGAAAATGTAATAGAATGTCGCAACATTACCCACTACTACGGTAAGCGACTCATATACGAGGACCTTTCCTTTGCCGTGCCACGCGGGCGCATCCTGGGCCTCTTGGGAAAGAACGGCACGGGAAAGACCACAACGATAAACATCCTGAGCGGTTTCCTGCAACCCCGTTCCGGCGAGTGTCTGATACTTGGCGAGAAGATAGGGCAGATGAACCCTCTGACGCGCCGCAAGATAAGCCTGCTCATAGAGGGGCATGTCCAGTACCAGTTCATGACCATCGAGCAGATAGAGCGCTTCTATTCCAGGTTCTATCCCAACTGGAAGCGCGAGGCATACTACGAACTGATGAGCCGCCTGAAGGTGGCGCCGCACCAGCGCATCAACCGCATGTCGTGCGGACAACGCTCGCAGGTGGCGCTCGGTCTTATCCTGGCACAGGATGCCGAGGTGCTGGTTCTGGACGACTTCTCCCTGGGACTCGATCCGGGTTATCGCCGTCTCTTCGTGGATTACATGCGCGAATATGCCAAGGCGGAGAACAAGACCGTGTTCCTTACCTCGCACATCATCCAGGACATGGAGCGCCTCATAGACGATTGCATCATCATGGATTACGGCAAGATACTGGTGCAGATGCCCGTGGAGGAACTGCTGGGCAAGTTCCGCCGCTACACCACACAGGTGGAAGCGGATTTCAAACTGAAGGACACCGAAGGCATATACAATCCCTCCGTAATCCGCTCCTCCATGGAACTCTTCTCCATGTTGCCCGAGGAGGAGGTGAAGGCAAGGCTTGCTGCCCAGGGGGTAGGGAACCTCAGTGTGGAAAGGGTAGGGCTGGAGGATGCCTTTATCGGATTGACAGGTAAATACTAAACGAACGGAAAAGTGAAAACGGAAAAGTGCTCTCTGAGTACTCCGAGTATTCTGATTATTCCGATTACTCCGATTACTCCGATTTCCGTCTACAAAACAAAAGTATATGATAAAAGCAATTTACTATAAGGAATGGATAAAGACGAGATGGTATTGCCTTCTCGCCCTTCTTCTCTCGTCAGGCTTTGCCGGCTATGCCATGATGCGCGTGGCCAGGGTGTGCTCCCTGAAGGGTGCCGACCACCTCTGGGTGGTGATGATCCAGCGCGATGCCATCTTTGTGGACATGCTCCAGTTCGTGCCCCTGTTCTTGGGACTTGCCTTTGCCGTGGTGCAGTTTGCACCGGAGATGCATCACAAGTCCTTCAAACTGACCCTGCACCTGCCCATTCGCGCCTCCAAGGCGCTGGCCTCCATGCTTGTCTTCGGCGGTGCCGTGCTGCTTGGCATCTTTGCCCTGTCGCTGCTTATCATGTGGGCATATCTGCATACGGTCCTTGCACCCGAACTGTGGCGGCACATCATCCTCAGCACCTTGCCGTGGTATCTGGCAGGAGTGGCGGCATACCTGCTCACGTCGTGGATAGCCCTGGAACCCACATGGAAGCGCCGTGTGCTAAATGGTGTGGTGGCCGTGCTCCTTCTGCGTATATACTTCCTGGCACCTGCACCCGAGGCCTACAACGGGTTCCTGCCCCTGCTTGCGCTGGTTACCCTCATGTACAGCCTTCTGTCCATGTTGTCATTGTCCAACTTCAGGGACGGACGTCAGGATTAAACCCCATTAACAACAAGAATGAACCATGATAAAAGTCAGTAAAATATTCTTCGCCTGCCTCGTGGCGGTGCTCCTCGTGTGGCAGATACCTTCGCTCTACAATACCTTTGTGGCCGAGTCCGTCTCCACGCCCTTCACCCTGTACAGTTCCGTGGCGGGCAGGTTTGCCACACTTGAGCACGACGAGGACAAGAAGATGCAATACAGGGATGCCTCGGGCAGGGAGTACACCGAGGAGCAGTTCGACTCCATACTGCCCACTTTCTACTATCGCCAGTTGATTACGGACGGCCGTTTCCCCGACACCATCTGCGGACGTGCCGTTACGCCGCGCGACATACAGTTGTCCAATTTCAATATGCGCATTTCGCCATTGGACCTGAACAAGCCCCGATTGGGCATTCAGCAGATGCTTGAAAGCATGTCGGGACGTGTAGACCTGGAACTCCCCGATGATGTCTTCCGCATTACGGAGTCGGGCTTGGAGTTCGTGAAGATGTCCGCCAATACCATAGACGAGGCGAAAAGCGCTTCCTTCACACGCATGATGCAGGGCAAGGGTTTCCGGTTCCCTGCCTACCGCCTCTCGGGCAATCCCACCGACCGCAAGGAGTACGACGAGGGTTATGTGATGCTGGATGCCGAAAGGAAACTTTTCCACGTGAAGCAGACGGTGGGCCGCCCCTATGTGCGTGCCATAGCGCTCCCCGAGGGCATGATTCCCGAGCACCTCTTCATCACGGAGTTTCCCTCGCGCAAGTGGCTATGCTTCATCTCCGACACCCAGGGAGCCTTCTGGGTGGTGGAGCGCGACTCTTATGCCGTACGTCTTACCGGCGTGCCCCGCTTCAATCCCGAGATGGAATCCATGCTCATCATCGGCAACATGTTTGATTGGACGGTGCGCATAAACCGTGCGGAAGAGGAAAGTTACTATGCCCTTTCCGCCCAGGACTACTCTCTGGTGGATTCCCTCGTGTATTCCACGCCCAGCCAAACCCTCCCCGGCCTCAGGTTCACATCCACAAAGGACAAGTTCGTGAAGCCAAGGTTTGTGAAGTAGTGAATGATTTAGAGGACTCGGGGGGCGAGTCCTCTGAGTATTCTGAGTATTCTGAGTATTCTGATTACTTTGATTACTCTGATTACTCCGATTTCTCCAGTCAATGAACCTGCGTGTCAGGGGAGAGAATTCCTCTGTGCGGCGGCGCGTATGTTGTGTGCAAGTTTCTGCTTGTTGACCTCTATGTCGGTTTCATTCCATTTTGTCCTCCCCGAGGGCACTTTTTGTCCTCCCGGGTGACTCGCCCTTGTCACCCTCGGTGACTCGCTCTTGTCACCCTCGGTGACTCGTCCTTGTTCTCACGACGACGTTTTTATATGTGTCCGGTAAACAAATAATCTCGTTTACCGGACACATATACATTTTTAACGACAGGTAGTTTGGGTTAAAAGAGAGGCCCTTCTTTCCTCCCTATAAAATAAGGTAAGGAAAGAAGGACCACAAACGGGATGTGCTATATGCACAGTGTTCTACTGTACTGCTGTTTTGTCATGAGTTTGTTTTCATGCCTTCTTGCCGAAGGCCTTGCCCAGGAGTTCGATACCGGTGACAAGGAAGAAACCGATAAGGGCAAAGATAACGGCTCCAGTATAGTGCATGTCCACTTGTTCCAGTGGGATGAGGGCCAATGCCTCTTCGGGAAGGCCGGGGAACTGAGATTCCTTGATGGCTTCCATGTTGCTCCATGGCCATACTTTGACGAGGGAACCGATGATGAAACCGGCCATGACCAGAAGGGTCTGCTTGTGGAACTTGCCCAGGAGCCAGTGCAGGAACTTGGAGAATGAGATTATGCCTGTTGCGGCTCCGACTCCGAAGACTCCGATTATGGGAAGCGCCGTTGCCAAGTCGCCGGAGGTAAGTCGGGTAATGGTCTCCATTATGTACTCATATTTTCCCAGGATGAGTAGGATGAAACTGCCGGAGATACCGGGCAGAATCATGGCACAGATGGCTATGGCTCCGCTGAGGAAGATGAACCACAGGTCGTCGGGCGTTTCAGTAGGGGAGAGTGTGCATACCGTTATGCCAAGGATAATTCCGAAGACGGTGAGCAATACGGATACTATATTCCAGCCTTTGATGCCACGCAGGATGAAGATGGATGAGGCTACGATCAGACCGAAGAAGAACGCCCATGTCTCTATAGGGTGATGTGTGAGCAGATAGAGCATTATCTTGGCCAGTGTGACTACGCTGAACAGGATACCGCAGCCTACGGCAAGCAGAAAACTTCCGTTCACGTGCTTCCACAGTTCCTTTATCTTGCCGGAAAGGAGCAAACGTACGGCAGTTGCGTCAAAGGAGTTGATGGAGGCAACAAGTTCCTCGAATATTCCTGTCATGAAGGCAATGGTGCCTCCGCTTACTCCGGGGATGACGTCGGCGGCGCCCATGCCGGAGCCTTTGAGGGCGAGCATAAGATAGTCCTTTATTGTTCGCATGATGTATGTGTGATTATTGTTGATGCTTTAATAGTGTTTCTTGATGAATGTCCTCTTCCGTGTAAACAGCCACCGCATGCGGTCCCAAAGATCCATGATGCCATATGGAATGGCCCCCTTGTGGATGGAGGTAAGGCAATGTGCGATGTATGAGAGGTGCCTGCCTGTACGCCTGTTGAGGTGACGGCGTGTTTCCACGTCGAACAGACGTTTCTGCCTCCAAACGCGGGAACTTGCAATAGCGTCTTCCGTGGGATACAGTTCCTTGTCTTCCAGAAGTATGGTATTGTATCTGTTGGCGGCGTGTGATATGAAGATGTCCAGCGTGCCGGTCTTCAGCGCAAGGTGTGCGGCAGGGGAGTTGTGGGTAAGGAAAATGTCCTTGTTAAGTCCCACAATGGCTGTTCCTGCACGGAAGAGCCTGTTGCCGAGAGCCTGTCTTAGGTGTAATTTGTTGTGCCAGGCTTCGTGGCCCGCGGTAAAATAGTCTCCCAGGCTTTTGCTTCTTGCTCTCGTGGTGGGTATCAGCATGATGTCGCAATCCGTACGCCACCTGTCTTTAATGTCTTTCAACCAGTGGGAGGAAGGTACTTCTATGCCGGCTTTGAGAACAAGTACGCGTGATGCCCTGGCCGCCCTCATGCCCAGATGCAGTGCCAGACGTTCGCGGCTGATGTCGCGTGCGCTGGCAGGCAGGGACAGGTGCTGGAGGTGCGGATGCCGTTCCTCCAGAGATTTCAGTACGTCCAGGGTGTCATCCTCGCTGTTCATGTCCACCACCACCACTTCATACTCTGCTCCCTCTTGGGAGAGCAGGGCAGGAAGGTGGACGGAGAGTTTCTCCTGTTCCTCGTGGGCTATGATGAGCAGACTGATCATAGCAAATCTTCCGAGGTGTATCCTTGAGGTAATGTACGGCAGTTGTAGCCGGAGGCCATGATTTCTCCGTATGCACCGGCAGAACGGAAGGCTATGAGATCACCGCGTTTGGTGCGAGGCATGCCGTAGTTCTTTATGAAGACATCGCTGCTTTCGCAGATGGGACCCACTACATCGTAGGTGACAAAGTCCTGGGGAGAATCCGGTGTGAGATTCTCGATATGGTGATATGCATCGTAGAGAGCCGGGCGGATAAGGTCCGTCATGCCGGCATCCACTATGCAGAAATTCTTTATCGGATTACTCTTTATATATAATACGCGCGCGAGAAGGGTTCCGCATTGCCCCACTATGGCGCGTCCCAGTTCGAAATGCAGTTGCTGGCCTGGGCGCAGACGCAGAATATTGCGGTAGGTGTCGAAATAGGAACGGAAGTCGGGAATGGGCGTATGATCGGGCTGCATGTAGTCGATACCCAGGCCTCCGCCCACATTGATATCGCTTACGGCGGGTATGCCGGCGGCCTCCAGACGGTTCTGTATCTCATTGATACGACGGGAGAGTGCTGCGAAGTCGTCCATGTCCAGAATCTGGCTGCCGATGTGGAAGTGCAGGCCGATAAACTCTATTCCCTCCATTCCGTTGGCAACGGAGATGACATGCTCCATATCCTGCATGTCAATGCCAAATTTGTTTTCTGCCAGTCCTGTGGTGATGTTGGCATGTGTGTGTGCTCCCACGTTGGGATTTATGCGCAGGGCTACACGGGCCTTCTTGCCTTTGAGTATGGCCAATTGGTTAATTATTTCCAGTTCAGGTATGCTCTCCACGTTGAAGGCGAAGATTCCGGCATCCAGTCCCAACTCTATCTCCCAATCGCTTTTGCCCACTCCGGCATATACAATCTTATCGGCAGGAAAACCGGCCTGCAGAGCAACCTTTATTTCTCCTCCGCTCACGCAGTCGGCACCGAAACCCTCAGCAGCGATGATACCCAGAATCTTGGGGTTGGCACATGCCTTCACGGCATAGTGCACATGCATGTATGGGTCGGAGTTCGTACGGATCTCCTTCAATGTCTGGCGTAGAAGCTCGGTGTCGTAGTAATAGAACGGTGTACGGAGTTTCTTGAATTCTTCTATAGGAAACATGTATGTTCGTAGTTATATAGAAAGTTGCCGGAGGCAGGGAGCGCGCAGCCCCCTCTCTCCGGCAAGGTGTTGTCAAAACAAAGTCTTCTGCAAAGCCTGCAATGTGCGCTGCTTGTCCTCGGCTCTAACGAGGAAGGATATGTTGTGGTTGCTGCCTCCGTATGAAATCATACGTACGGGAATGTCGCGCAGGGCATCGCATGCAATGCTTTCAAAACCGCAGTTGTCGGGGCGCAGGTCGCCAACAACACAGATGATGCACATGTTCTCTTCGCATGACACGGTTCCGTATTTCTTCAGTTCAGAAACAATGTCGGCAAGGTGTGATGTGTTGTCGATGGTCAGGCTCACGCCCACTTCGCTGGTGCATATCATGTCTATGCTTGTGCGGTAGGTTTCAAAGATTTCGAACACCTTGCGCAGGAACCCATAGGCAAGCAGCATACGTGAGGAGTTGATGCGGATGCAGGTGTTCCCGTCGCGTGCTGCCACGGCCTTTATCTTACCCTCGTAGAAATCGTTGTTGATGATAGTGCCGGGAGCCTCGGGAGCCATGGTGTTGAGCAGACGTACGGGCACACCGGAGAACTTGGCTGGCTGTATGCATGTGGGGTGCAGGATCTTGGCACCGAAGTAGGCCAGTTCAGCAGCCTCGGCAAAGTGCAGTTGGCGCACAGGCTGTGTTCCTTCCACGAAGCGGGGATCGTTGTTGTGCATGCCGTCGATATCTGTCCATATCTGTATTTCGTCGGCTTGCAGGGCAGCGCCAATCAGGCATGCCGTGTAGTCCGAACCGCCACGCAGCAGGTTGTCCACCTCGCCATAGGCATTGCGGCAGATGAATCCCTGGGTGATGTATATCTGATAACCGGCATTTTCGCTCATGTAGTGGTTGCACTTCTCTGTGATGTAGTGGAAGTCAGGCTCTGCATTTTTGTCGGTACGGATCATTTCCAGTGCAGGGAGCAGAATGGCGTTGATACCGCTTTCCAGCAGGTAGTTTGTCACCATGTTTGTGGATATGATCTCGCCTTCTGCCAGTATAACCTTCTCCTCGAAGGAGGTGAAGTGGGTCTTGGTGAAGCTGCGCAGATAGCGGAACTGCTCTTTCAGGAAGTTTCGGGTCTTCTCCTTCCACTCCTCGGTATTGTAGAGTTCTTCCACATGTCCCATATACTTGCGCTCAAGCTGGTTGATGATGGTGCTTGCGCCCTCAGGGTTTTTCTTGTAGAGGTAGTCGGAAATCTCCACCAGGGAGTTGGTGGTCCCGCTCATGGCAGAGAGCACGACAACTTTCTGTTCCCCGTCTGCAGTGAAGAGCTTGCAGACATCCTTCATTCGTTCTGGTGAGCCCACGCTGGTGCCACCGAATTTCAGTACTTTCATTTCAGTAGTGTATGTTTGTTGTTATCTATTTCTTGGTCAGTGTCTCGTTCTCGCACACGTAGACTGTGCCTGGGAAAATCTCGGGCCATTGCAGATTGTGTGTTGAGATGACCACGGTACTGCCCGTCTGTCTGCGTACTTCGTCCAGCAGTGCCATGACCCGTTCACCGTTTTCGCCGTCCAGCTGTCCTGTCGGTTCGTCGGCCAGAATAAGTTCGGGGTGGTTCAGTATGGCGCGTGCTATGCAGATGCACTGCTTCTGTCCTCCGGAGAGTTCGTGAGGATAGCATTTGGCGGTATGAGGCAGTTCCACCCAGTTCAGTACTTCCTCAATACGTTCGTTGCGCAGGTTCTTCCGGTTCCAGTCTGTAGCACGAAGCACGAAATCCAGATTGTCGTAGATGGTGCGGTCTGGGAGCAGGCGGAGTTCCTGATGTACGATACCTATCTGGCGGCGCAGGTATTGCAACTTGCTTCGTCCTATCTTGCGCATGTCGTGGTTCAGTACCATGGCGCGTCCGTTGTATACCGGTGTGTCGCCGTACATGCTTGACAGCAGGGTGCTTTTTCCACTTCCCACCAGTCCGGTCAGGTATATCATGTCACCGGGCTGGGCCAACAGGTTGACACCGGACAGAATGGTCCGTTTTTCGTGGCGTAGGTGTACGTCGGTGTAGTTAATTGTCATCTCGTGTATTTCTCTCTTCTGTCGTGTCTGTCACTTGAGCGTGCGATGGCTGTGTCAGGCACAATATTAGTGTTTCTTCCAATTGGGGTTGTGACGCTTCTTCAACTCCTCAGCCAGTTGTTCAATGCGCAGCCCTTTGTCTGTCATGAGCACAATGAGGTGGTACAGCATGTCGGAACCCTCGTATATCATGCGGTCGTCTGTTCCGTTCACGGCCTCTATTACCAGTTCCAGTGCTTCTTCGCCGACTTTCTGTGCCATGCGGTTAAGGCCGTCGCGGAAGAGTGAGGTAGTGTATGAACCTTCTGGCATCTGACGGTGACGCTCCTCTATGAAGTCCTGCAGTTCGCTGAGAAAGAGCAATGGGTTATCTCCCTCTGTCTTTAACATGCTGCGGACAGGTTCGTTCTTCTCTCCCCAGCATGTGTCTGTGCCGGTGTGGCATACGGGACCTGCTGGATGTACGCGAATGAGCAGAGTGTCGTTGTCACAATCGTTCTTGATGTCCACGACATGCAGATAGTTGCCGCTTGTCTCGCCTTTTGTCCATGTGGTCTTGCGTGTGCGACTCCAGAAGGTGACCTTGCCTGTCATTACTGTGAGGTCGTATGCCTGCTGGTTCATGTATCCGAGCATCAGCACCTGTCTGGTGTCGGCATCCTGTATGATGGCAGGAACAAGACCCTGCATTTTGTTGAAATCTATTTCCATGATGTTATGGTCAGAATGGTATTTCTGTTCTTAAAGTCTAATAACAATGTTTTCTTTTTGCAGATATGCCTTCAGCTGCGGTATGCCTATCTCTCCGAAGTGAAATACGCTTGCCGCCAGTGCTGCGTCGGCATGCCCCAGGGTGAAGGCGTCGCGGAAATGGTGCATCTGTCCTGCTCCACCACTGGCAATGATGGGGATGGACAGGTTGTCGGCCAGTTGTGCGAGTGCCTCGTTGGCAAAGCCCTGCTTCACTCCGTCGTGGTCCATGGATGTGAACAGGATTTCTCCGGCACCACGTTCCTGAACCTCATGGGCCCAGTCAAAAAGCCCGAGTTCCTGACGCTGGCGTCCTCCCTTGGTGTAACAGTGCCAGCCATCGGGGTCCTGACGGGCATCAATAGCGCAGACTATTACCTGGGAACCGAAATGCCGTGCTATTTCGTCTATCAGTGAGGGGTTGTATATGGCTGCAGAATTGATGCTGACCTTGTCTGCACCGGCATTGAGCAAGCGTTCCACATCGTGGATTTCCTGTATGCCTCCGCCCACAGTGAAGGGTATGTTTATTTCCTGTGCAACACGGCTTACCATTTCCGTAAACGTCTTGCGGCCCTCAAAACTGGCAGTGATGTCAAGAAAGCAGAGTTCGTCCGCACCGTTTTCGCTATATGCCTTGCCCAAGGCAACGGGATCGCCGGCAGTACGCAGATTGACGAAATTGGTTCCTTTTACGGTCATTCCGTCCTTGACATCCAGACAGGGTATGATTCTCTTTGCTAACATAGTTCCTTGATATCAATCTTTCCTTCGTAGTAAGCCTTGCCGAATACCACGGCAGGTATGCCGTTCTCATCCAGTTTCTGTATGTCCGCATTACAAGACACTCCGCCGGATGCAATGAGATGCAGGTGGGGATATTGCGCCATGACCTTGCGGTAGAGTTCAGTGGCCGGACCTGCCAAGGTGCCGTCCTTGCTGATTTCGGTGCAGAGTACGTTGCGCACTCCGGCACTGACGTATTTCTCGAGGAATGGCAACAGGGCTTCTGAAGAGTCTTCCTTCCAGCCGTTAATGCTTACCATGCCATTGCGCACGTCGGCTCCGAGAATTATCTTTTCTGCTCCGTATTTGCGAAGCCAGCCCATAAACAGTTCTGGTTCGGTTACTGCAACACTGCCTATTGTCACCATGTGTGCGCCTGCCAGAAATGCTTTCTCTATGTCTTCCGTAGACTTGATGCCACCACCAAAATCGACAATCAGGTCGGTGGCTTGCGTAATGGCTTTGAGTACGGCGTCATTGACTATGTGCTTGCTTTTGGCTCCGTCCAAATCAACTATGTGCAGGCGTCGGAAGCCAAGGCTCTGGAACTCCATGGCTTGGCTTACGGGGTCTTCGTTGTATATCGTCTTCTGGTCATAGTCCCCTTTGGTCAGGCGCACACATTTGCCGTCTATCAGGTCTATGGCTGGTATCAGTTCTATCATAATTCCAGAAAGTTTCTCAGTATTCTTTCGCCAACGCCACCGCTCTTTTCCGGGTGAAACTGTGTGGCATAGAAGTTGTCCCTGTGTAGTGCGGCAGAGTAGGGGAGTATATAGTCGCAGGTGGCTATGGTGTAGTCTTGGTGGCAGGGAACATAATAACTGTGCACGTTGTAGATGAATTCACCGTCCTTTATGTCTTTGAACAGGGGTGATTGTAACTTGTGTATGCTGTTCCATCCCATCTGAGGCACCTTGTCGTTGTGGTGTTCCGGCTGAAACCGGAAAACATCCAGAGGAAAGATGCCGAGACAGTCTGCGTTGCCCTCCTCGCTGTGACGGCACATGAGTTGCTGGCCAATGCAAATTCCCAATACTGGTTGGCGCAGAGCCGGTATCACCTGATCCAGACCATGCTCCTTGAGGTATGCCATGGCAGTGCTTGCTTCTCCCTGGCCAGGGAAAAGAACGCGGTCGGCCTTGGCAAGCAGTTCTGCATTGTCTGTAAGTGTAGGGGTAATGCCCAATCGTTTCAGTGCATTGATGACCGAATAGATATTGCCGGCATTATACTTTACTATGGCTACGTCCATAAATGTGTTCTTGTTGTGTTGCCTGAAGGTTTCAGATATGCTTATTCCTTCTTCTTGTCTTTGCTTTCTGCAAGTGCTTCAACCCAGTTGGTGTTCAGGCAAAACGGTGTGTAGCCGTTTTTGTCGGAAATGAAGGATTCAGCCTCCTTCTTGTCTACATTCTTGAATAAAGTATGGGCGGCGCTGGCCTTGCAGTAGCGCATGACTATCTTCTTGCGTGTTTCTTCAGAAGCATTGCTGCTTTGTGACAATTCAACGAGATAATTGGTTACAAACTCGTTCAGGGCCAGGGCCTGTTCGTCCAGCCATGTGCTGCTGATGCTTCCTTCCTGTATGATGATGTTTTTACGGAAATATCGCATGGCAGTTGCCTTGAACTGTGCCACTTTCAAGTCGAAACTGTTGCTTTGAGGATTATTTATTACCTGTTCGGACTTGTCCAGAAGGTAATCGTATATCTCCTGTGCGTTAATGTTTGCCGTGGTTGCAGTCAGAAGCAACGCAATTACAAATAACTTTTTCATGTCTATAGGTTTTTCTTTAATTCCATACTGTGTGTTATACAATCGGGTAGTTCTTCCTGATAATGCGTCACCATTATCATTGTCTTGTGAGGACGCTGGCAGAATAGCCTTATGATTTCCCTGACACGTTTCCTGTTCTTAAGGTCAAGGCCGTGAAGTGGCTCGTCAAGTATTAGCAGTTCTGGGTCTTTGACGAAGGCACGTGCCAAAAGGCAAAGCCGTTGTTCTCCGCTTGACAGTTTCAGAAAGGTCTTGTCCTGTATTTCTTCAATGCCGAAAACTTTCATCCATTGGCGGCATATCTCCCTCTGCTCAGGCCGTGGCCGGCAATAAAGGCCTATGCTGTCGGAAAGTCCGCTGGCCACTATGTCTATGGCCGGAAGGTCGCGCAGATAAGCACGGTGCATTTCTGGAGAAACATATCCGATGTGGCGTTTTATCTGCCAGATGCTCTCGCCGGTGCCACGTTTGTGTCCGAACAGATGGATGTCGCAGGCGTAACTTTGGGGATTGTCAGCGCATACCAGCGAAAGCAGAGTACTCTTGCCTGCTCCATTCTGTCCCTGCAGAGCCCACCGCTCTCCTTCGCGGACAGTCCAATTGATGTCCTTCAGAATGGTACGTTTGCCGTAGCGTATGCTTACGTTCTGGAGTTTTAATATCTCCCCGCCGTCCTGTGGATAGAAGGGTATTTGGGAAATGTCCTTGTGGGGGAATGTCTTAATCCATTCTGCCAAGTTGTGGGAAATGGCTGTGTTGCACGTCGTGAGACCATTCATGAATTCTTTTCTGGTCTGCTTGGGCAGAAGACGCATGTCTTTTACAGGCAGAACGTGGGTTATGAACTCGGGAATGTCGTCGTATTTGGAGATAACCAGCACGATGGTGAGAGAGGTTGTCTGCGTGAGTTTTTCGAGAAGTCCCTTAAGAAGTTCTCGTGTATTCGCATCCAGTCCGATGAAGGGGTTGTCCAGAATCAGCACGCGTGGTGCGGAAAGCAATGTGCGTGTAAGTTGGAACTTTCGTAGTTCGCCACTGGACAGTGATATGATGTACTTGTCCAGAAAGGACCGTAGCCCAAACATGTCATACAGTTCTTCCCTCAGGCCGACACGGAATTCTGGAACCTTTTCCAAGAGGCTGCCTGCCGTGGGGGTATTCTCGTCTATGTCGTGCTGGTTCCAGCGTTGCTGGTAATAGTATGTCCCGTCCTGTTCGCCATAGGAGTCGCGGAATGAAATGAAGCGCAACTGTTCACTGATAAGGCGTTTTTGTGTCGGTGTACCGGACTCGGTTCCTGTGTTGTCGAAACCATAGTACACTTCATTGCGAAGCAGGGGGTAGTGCCCGGTTATGATTTCCACCAGACGGTTTTTGCCGGCAGAGTTGTCTCCGCAGATGGCAACTTGCTCGCCTGGCAGGATTTCCAGGTTTACGGGTTCTGCCATACGCCAGTCCGGGTGGCGGGTTATGCCGTTTGTTATCTTTATTACGGGCTTCATCCTATTCTTGCGTCTGTTGTTTTGAAAGTCTGTCTGTCTTTATTCTTGTTCACAAAGTCTTTCCAAGATGAGTATTTCTTGTCAGACTCTGGCCTTCCCATTTGAAGATAGTGGCAGTATGCTGCCGCCAAAGCGTCTGTGGCATCCAGGAATTTGCCCAGTTCTTCCTTGTCAAGATGCATCATTCTCCTAAGCATGTCGGCAACCTGTTCCTTGGATGCCGTTCCTATGCCCGTAATGGCCATCTTTATCTTCATAGGGGCGTATTCTGTAATGGGAACTTGGCGCTGTATTGCTGCAGCCATGGCAACTCCTTGGGCGCGTCCAAGTTTTAGCATTGATTGTACGTTCTTACCAAAGAAGGGTGCTTCAATGGCCACTTCATCGGGAAGGTAAGAGTCGATAATGCCGGTGATGCGCTCGAAAATGTGTCCAAGTTTCAGATAATGGTCTCCGTATTTCCTTAAGTCTATGACTCCCAGTGCCAGCATCTCTGCCTTTTTTCCTTGTACGCGGATGATGCCATAGCCCATGACGTTGGTGCCTGGGTCGATACCCAGGATTATTTTTTCTGCTTTGGTATTCGTCTGGACCACTTTGAACCTGCTGACTTTTGCGATACGATACTAATCCTCTGTCATTTCTCCTTCTATGACCAAACGTACAATCCTGTTCTTGGCATTGGAACGAATGGTTATGGTTTTTGAAAAGCGTCCTGGTATAAGTCCGCTTCCATTGTATGTCACGTCAATCGTGCCGGATTCTCCTGGCTTTACGGGTTCCTTGGTAAACGAGGGTACAGTGCATCCGCATGAAGCAAAGGCCTGGTTGATAATCAACGGGGCGGTGCCGACATTGGTAAACTTGAAACTATACTTGCGTATTGGCTCGGATTCGGGGAAGGTTCCGAAATTGCAACGTAGTGTGTCGAACTGTATTTCTGCATAGTTTTCCGCCTTGCTCTTTCCGTCGGGCCTGATTTCACTTTGTACGCTTTTCTGTGATTGTGCACTTGCTCCGATGGAAAAGGCAAATGTCAGACAAATGATCAGTAATGTAATTTTCATGTCAGTGTAATGTGAGTAACTGTAAATTTACCTGCTGTCTTTATGCAAACGCTACTGCAGGTATTGTTAATATTTGCGCGCAAAGTTACGAAAAAAAGTCGGAATCTTAGAGAGTTGTGATGGTAAATATTTGATTCCCTAATGTTAATTGATATATAAAAATGATGCCGGACTCGCCATAGGGCAGTCCGGCATGCTGTATGATTTGGAAATGTTGTGTGCTGGTGCTGATGTATAATGTTGGGGTAGTCTTTGGTTGGACTGTGTAAGTTATAGGCTTTCGCATTCTTTCAGCCAACTGGCAGACGAGGCATCGCTGGGCATTTGCCAATCGCCTCTTGGAGACAGTCCGCAGGTTCCCACCTTGGGCCCGTCGGGTAGACATGAGCGCTTGAACTGCTGGTTGAAGAATCGGCGGCAGAATACTGATAACCACTTCTTTATCGTGGCGTCGTCATATTGGCTGCAAGAGAAGGCATGGCGTGCCAGCATATATATTTTGCTTGGACGGAAACCGCATCTTAAGACGTAGTAAAGGAAGAAGTCGTGCAATTCGTAGGGGCCGACCAAATCTTCTGTCTTCTGCTTGATTTCTCCGCTCTCGTGCGCAGGTATGAGTTCTGGAGAGATAGGAGTGTCAATGATATCTTTGAGGATTTCGCGTGTGGTAGTGCTTTTCTGTACTTCAGCATACCATGCCACGATATGGCGCACAAGTGTCTTGGGAACAGAGCCGTTTACGCTATACATGGACATGTGGTCGCCATTATATGTTGCCCATCCCAAAGCAAGTTCGGAGAGGTCGCCGGTTCCGATGACCATACCATTTACCTGGTTTGCGATGTCCATGAGGATTTGTGTCCTTTCTCGTGCCTGTGAGTTCTCATAGGTTACGTCATGTATTTCCGGATTGTGCGAGATGTCCTTGAAATGTTGCAGGCATGCATCCTTGATGCTGATTTCGCGTATGGTTATTCCCAACTGCTTCATGAGGGTTATTGCATTGGTGTAAGTGCGGTCGGTTGTGCCGAAACCGGGCATGGTTACTCCAATGATGTTTTTGCGATTTAGCCCTAACAGGTCGTATGTGCCTGTGGTGACAATTAAGGCCAACGTGCTGTCAAGACCTCCGCTTATACCGATGACAACAGACTTACAATTAGTGTGTTTGAGTCTTTTTGCTAAACCAAGAGTTTGAATATTGTACACTTCTTCGGCGCGGTTGTCCAGGGCTTCTTTGTTGTCAGGAATGAAAGGATGTGGACTATATGTCCTGCTCAGTTCAAAGGAGTGGTTTACCATCATGTCGGTATCTATGAAGACACAATCTTTAGCCAATGATATCTTTGCAGAGTCAGAGAACACGTTGTTCCTGCGACGTTCGCTTCTGATATGCTCTACATCTATTTCGGTGAATATAAATTGCGCTTCTGTGCAGAAGGGCAGGTTCTCTGCCAATATGTTGCCGTTTTCATAAATTAAGGCCTGTGCATTGAACACCAAGTCTGTACTGCTTTCTCCGAAACCGGCACCTGCATAAACATATCCTCCTATGCATCGCGCACTTTGAGCCGCAATCTGTTTTCTCAGGAAGTCATCCTTCCCAACAAGGCTGCTCTCTGCAGAAAGATTAAGTATGATCTCCGCTCCCATCATGGCTAAATGGCTTGAGGGGGGCACAGGAGCCAAAAGGTCATGACCCATCTCTATTCCAAAAGAACATGAAGGAGTATTGAATATAGTGTGTTGGCTAATTTCTATGAGGTCTCCACATAACCATACTTTGGCGTCCTTGATGTCATGTGTTGATGTAAACCATCGTTTCTCTGCACATTCGTTGCAATTTGGCAGATATGTCTTGGCGACAATGCCCTGGATTTTACCTTTCTGCAATACTACAGCGCAGTTTGCCAACCCGATGTTGCATTTAACAGGCATTCCCACAACAATGATCATGTCCATGGAACGTGTAAAGTCCATGAGTTTCATTAATGCTACTTCCGCTTCGTCCAATAGGGTTTGCTGGAAGAAGAGGTCCTGGCATGTATAGCCAGTAAGGCTGAGTTCCGGTGTAACGAGTATCTCTACGCCTTGTCCTTGCGCCTTTAGTATCAGTTTTTCTATTTCTTCAACGTTATATTGTGGGTCGGCTACTCTTATTTCCGGTATGCCGGCTCCGACTCTGACGAATCCGTATTTCATATGTAAGTGGTTTTATGTGATGTTTGTATGGTTCGTGTTAAATGGCTTTATTTGCCCTTAGCTTTAGAGTATGTCTTTATGAGGTTGTATGCTTGGTACAGTCCCATTTCTCCTGCTTGGGAGAGGTCTGCAAGCCCTTTGTCAAAGTTCCCGTCAAGGATATATGCAACTCCGCGGTTAAAGTAAGCCTCAGGCATGGTGGAGTCGCGTTTTATTGCTTCGGTATAGGCTTCTATAGCAGATCTGTAGTCTTTCAACTTTACATATATGTTGCCAATATTGTATGATGCATAAGGAAAGTCTGTCATTGTCTTTGCACAGTATTTCCAATCTTGTAGCACCTCCATGTAGCGCAGTCGCAATTCATTGTCATTTATCGGCTGTGCTTCAACTTGGGATGTGCGAACTTGGGCGCGGATGAAATGGTAGAGCGGGTCTGCATCTGGTATAGAGGCAATAAGGGAGTCTATGACAGACATGGAATAGTCAAAGTCCCGAACTATATAGTTGTCGAGTATCAGTTGGCAGCTTTGTCCTAACACAATGTCCTGTGCAATTCTCTCTTGATGCATAGCCATTTGTGTGCTGTCCAGTGTAAGTTCATCGCTACAAACCTGTAACGTCTGTTCTAACTTGTTTTTCCTGGAGAATTCTTCTACGCTATGGCTGTATGGGACGTAACGTCGTGTCGGATGATTCTTGGGATAGAAACCAAGTGTATACATGGGAAGGCACTTGAGTTCTGTTTGACGGTTTTGTACACGGCCACGGAATTCTGTGGAATAATTTGTGTGGTCGTTCTGTGAGTCATCAACAACTAATTTGTTGTAGTTGTCTATGTTGTTGTCGCTTTTCTTTCTGGTGGTCTTTTGTACTTTGTATGTGCCTGTCCGTACTTCAAGTTCTGCCTTAAGGACACGAAATTCGTCACGTTCTGCTCCATACGTGTCGCCTATTTTCCTTCGAATCGATGCCCTTTGGCGATAGCCAGCCCAAAACTGGGGGTAATTGTCGATAACTCTGCTGATATCGCGTATGGCACCATGATAATCTCCGGTTTGGTCAAGGAGTATGGCTCTGTTATACAGGGCTATCATGTTGTCCGGTTCAACGGAAAGCACATAGTCGAAGTCTTCTATCGCGCGATTGTCGTCGCCAACTTGCGCACGAAGCAATCCGCGGTTATGGTGTGCGATATAATTGCTCGCATCAATGTCAATGGCCTGGTCGTAGTCGGACATGGCTCCACGGATGTTGTTTTGTTGGAAGCGAGTTAGTGCCCTGTTTATGTATAGCCCTGTGAGACGTGGTTTCTGGACTATAGCCTTGTCCAATGCTGCTTCGGCGTCTTTGTATTCCTCCCTGTTTATATACATGGATGCTTTCATGCTCCATGCATTGCCGTCGTAGTTGTTTAGCACCAATGCACTGTCCACCCATTCTTCTGCCAGGACTGTGTCTTGCTTGGCCAACGAAACCTGGGCTTTCATTGTACACTGCGATGATTCGCGTGGCCACAACAACATCATGCTGTCCAGTGCCAAATCTGCTTCTTCGTATCTTTCCAATTCCATGAGGCATAGCACCATGTTGTGCCAATTGTTTCTTTCAATCGGGTTCTGGTGTAAGGCTTCTTGGTAGTCAGATACGGCAGAGTCGTACATTTCCATGTTGATGCGACAGAGCGCGCGTAGAGTGTAATATTGGACTGTGTATGGTCGTTTGTTTAAAGCAAGTGTACAATCTGTTTCGGCTCCGGCATAATCTTCAAGGTAGAATTTTGCAAGTCCCCTGTAAAAATATGGCTCGGCTAAATATGGTTTTGCGGAAATGACTGAATTGAAGCGCTGTATGGCCAGGATATAGTCCTCATAGTACAGTGCATTTCGTCCCATAAGCATTACTCTGTTAGTGTTTATTTGGGAGAAAATGACCGTACTATATGCTAAGAAGCAAAAAATGGATAGGACCAATCGCTTCATGACTTTTTCCTGTTGCTGTGGTTTGTTTGAGCGGATTCCTCAGTTCGGTTTCCTTCCGGATGCAAGTAGGGCGCCGTTACCTTTTTAACGGTTTTACTTTGTAGTCTGCTCTGAACAGCCCTTTTGCCAACTGTTTTAGTTTCGGTGTCATCAGCTGTCTGCGCAAGCCCTTGAGATGGTCCGTATAGATGATGCCGTCCAAGTGGTCAAATTCGTGCTGCATGACGCGTGCGAGGTATCCGTCTACCCACTCGTCGTGTTCCTGGAAGTTCTCGTCTAAATACGAAATTCTGATGCGTGTCGGGCGGGTGACTTTTTCGGAAAGTCCGGGTAATGACAGGCATCCTTCCTCCATTGTTTCTGTTTCCGATTCGTCAAACTCCTCTATGTAAGGATTGATGAAGGTCCGTTTGTATCCTGCGTATTGGGGTTCCTCTTCGCTGATGCAATCCAGGTTGATTATCGCCAGTCGTATTGGCAATCCAACTTGCGGGGCTGCCAGGCCTACACCATGGCTCCTGTCCAGCGTGTCCCACATGTCTTTGATGATTTCCTGTAAATTAGGGTAACTGGCAGTGATTTCCTCCGTTTCTTTGCGTAGTACTGGTTGCCCGTATGTATATATGGGTAGTATCATGTCAATTTATATTATAGATATAGGTATATACTTGTTATTTCCGCCTTTCCATCCATCCTTGTAGAATAATGGTTGCGCTTATTCCATCAACCAAAGCCTTGTTCTGGCGGGCTTTTCGTCCGATGCCGCTATTCAGTATGACCTGATGTGCCATTACACTGGTATAGCGTTCATCCCACCATTCAACCGGAATGTCGGGAAAGGTGGCTTGTAGTTTTTGTACAAAGGCCTGGACGCGAGGTAAATTCTCGCTATCCAGGCCATTTGTTTGTTTGGGCAAACCAACGACAAACCGTTCAACTGGTTCCTTGGCAACATAGTCCTGAAGGAACTTAAGCAGTGAGGGTGTTTCCACTGTTGTCAAACTGCCGGCTATTATTTGGCATGGATCAGTTACTGCCAGACCGGTGCGGCGTTTGCCATAATCGATGCTAAGTATTCGGGCCATTTGTTATTTCTGGTACAACAGCCATGCATCCGCGTATGTTGAGCGAACTTTGTCGCGGCTCTGGGCAGCAGAAATCTTGTCGTTATGTGTGCTGATGATTACGCGGTACATGTTTGAGGGGCTTTTTACCACCTGTGCCTGGTAGCCTTGTCCTGTAAGCTTGTTCTGCAATGCTACTGCATTTGCCTGTATGCCGAAGCTTCCGACAACAACACTATATGCCTTCAGGCCGGTACCGTTGACCAATGTTACGTCTTCGCTGCGCACGGTCACATTGCTGTAGTCTGTAACGGGTGTTACTGTCTGGACGGGAGTTACGGCGATTTCCTTGTTCTCTGTTGATGCAGAGTTTACGGGAGTGATGGTTGTGGAACTGGTCTGCTGTGCCTGAGCCTTTTCGTAAGCCTTCTTGTAAGCACTTTCTCCACTCTTGCATGAGCTCATGCCAAATGCCATTATCAGGGCAAAGCCCATCAAAGCGATTTTCTTCATAATATATTTGTTTTAATTTTATTACAGGGCGGATGTTCTGTTTTACTTCGCAAAGATACAATATTTTCATGAAACAATATGCCTTAAAATGCTAATATTGCTTTCATGTGGCATAAAATTGGTTAAAAGCACAGAAAAACCTAATGTGATTGATTGTGACTTAAAATAAATTGACTATATTTGCATAAGTGAAAAGCATATAGAGCATGACGGTAGTGCCTCATGGCACAAGTCCGTAATTAAACACCAAATTAAAACTTAACATTATGAAAGCCGTAAATTATTTGCTTGCCTTCATCGGTGGTGCTGCGGTAGGTGCAGCTTGTGGTATCTTGTTTGCCCCAGAGAAGGGTTCTGATACAAGAGCAATGATTGTAGAAAATCTCAAGAAGCGTGGCATCAAGCTGAGCCGTAAGGAGATGGAAGATCTTGCCAGTGACATTGCAGAGGACCTTGGTTTAGGTGCAGCAGAGTAATGTTGTTCGGCAATTGGTATAGAAAATAATCCTATTGTATAAATAAGTTGGAAGAATTTAAGGAACTTTTCCTTCTTTTTAAGGAGTACATCCAGAAGCAAAGGGAAAATATGACTCTTGTAGCGGCAGAGAGCATGACTAAGATGCTCTTTGTCGTTGCATTGGGATTGTTACTTTTGTTTTTAGGAGGCATAATATTATTGTTAGGCAGTATCGCTTTTGCCTTTTGGGTCAAGGAGCAGACAGGTTCTTATGTAGTCGGATTCTCATCAACGGCCGGTGTGATATTCATCTTGGCACTCTTGGTGTGGATGATGCGTAGAAGACTGCTGTTACAGCCTATCGCACGATTGATGGTGCGTGCCTTCCTGGATTCCGCCCAAGCTCCGGAGGATAACAGCAAAAAAGTATGACTATGACCACAGCAGAGGAAATACTAAGCCAGCAGGATGTTTTCCTGGCTTTGCAACAAAAGCGCATGTCTAAGCAGGCTGAGGTCAGTCAGATTATGCAGAAGCTGACCCAGGGCATAAACGGGGTGTTCTCGCCGATGCCACGAGCCACCAATCGGGTGGATCTTGCAATGCGTGTTGCGCGTAATGCATTCAGTATATGGCAGGGCGTAAGCCTGGGCTTGAAGATAGTACGTGGTTTCCGTGCCGCATTCAAGAAGTAACTTCTCCGAAAGACTAACGCCTTAATGATATTGTACTTGTAGATGAGTGATGGTAATTTCAACAGAGCCTTATTGCCTCACACCCCATATCATAGTGGTCTGATGGCTGGGAGGATGCAGATGCGCAATCGAGCCGAGGAAGTACTGAAGGATTTATTGTCAAAGCATTTTCCTGATATGCCAGCTGAGGAATATTCGGAAATCACTAAGGAATTTAAAGAAAGGACGCGCTTTTGATAATGCGCGTCCTTTCTTGTACCTGTTCATTCTGTCGCAGCAGAGATAAGCGTACTTAATCGCGGATATAGTATTCTATAGTGGAAACAACACGTACATTTTTAATGTACGGAGTATTGTTGTCCCTGTTTGTTATGCTGAACTGGCCCTGTGTGGCACGGCGTATTTTGCCCAGTTCGCTATCAGAGTCTTTTGCAAATTTCTCTGCGGTAGCACGGGCGTTCTTGGTGGATTCCTCCACCATTTCCGGTTTGATTTCGTTCAGGCCTGTAAATTCGTACTTGACCATGTTGTTGCCGTAGTCCTCGCTAATGAGTGCGATGCCTATCTTCATGAGTTCCGCCTGCTTCTGCATGATGTTGCGAACCAGGTCGACCTGTGTGCTGTTTACGATGATAACGCTGCTTGCAACATAGCGGTTGAGGATATTCTCCTGGCTCCAACTGTCGGCAAAGCGGTCCTTTACCTGTGGCGGATTTACCGATATCTCATTGTCGGTCAGGCCATGCTTTTTGAGGAAATCCATCACGGTTGCGTTCTTCTTCTCTATACGCTGGTAAATGTCTGCCGGATCGTTGCCCAGTTCCTTGTATATCAAAGGCCATATGACCTTGTCTGCTGGAACCTCACGTTCGGACAGGCCTTTCACCGTCACTACACGCTCTTTGTCTGTAAAACGGTCCAGGGAATTCTTTACAAATGTCCCGAATACGACAATGGCCACAGCCAGAATCGTTGCTTCTACATAATAGTTCTTCATTGTGATATACCTTATTTATATCCTTAATTCCGCAACACTATAGTTTAACATTATTTATAAGTGCCTGAGCAACAAAAAGTTGCCCAGGATTTTGCCATGTCAGAATTTTCACTTACCTTAGTGTTGCGAAAAGAAGACAAGCAAAACTCTAATATGAC
>JAGAQH010000007.1 GCA_017622815.1 Bacteroidaceae bacterium
CTCGGCGTAATCTGCGTGCAAAAAAACTCATAACCGCTCTCAAACAAACCTCACGCAGAGAGCGCAGAGGACGCAGAGTTCCAAAGCAAACTACGCTGTCGCTGGATTAGTCGCTCGCTACGCGCGACAGAGAACGCAGAGGTGAATAGAAACGGAAAGGTGAGAACGGAAAACGGAAAACTGTTAGGACATACCCCCTCCGCTTCGCTCGTCCCCCTAACTTAGAGGGACAAAGAAAGTGGGACATGGAAAGCACATGGTAGGGACACGGCATGCCGTGTCCGCAAAAATATAAACCAACAACCGGCGGACACGGCATGCCGTGTCCCTACAAGAATTTACACTTAGAAACCTTCAACCTTAAACTTTAAACCTTAAACCTTAAACTCCCCCCCCCATGACCGAGGTTCTTCTGCACTGCTGTTGCGCCCCATGTTCCAGCGCTATCATAGAGTGGATGTTGCAAAACGGCATCCGTCCTGTGCTTTATTATTGCAATCCCAACATCTTTCCCGAGGAAGAATATCTCATCCGCAAGAACGAGTGCACACGTTATGCCGCGGAATTGGGACTGGAGATAGTGGACGACGACTATGACCATGCGGCATGGTCCTGTGCCATCCACGGACACGAGACCGAACCTGAGCGAGGCAACCGTTGCCTGGAATGTTTCCGCATGCGCCTGCTTTCTGCCGCCCGCCGTTGCAAGGATATGGGACTGGCAACATTCACCACCACCTTGGCCAGCAGCCGATGGAAGCGTCTCGACCAGATTGCCGAGGCAGGCCATTGGGCAGCCTCGCAGATAGGCGGAGTGCAGTTCGACGACCGCAACTGGCGCAAGGGAGGCCTGCAACAACGCCGCAACGAACTCCTCCGCGAGCATGGTTTCTACAATCAGGTCTTCTGTGGTTGCGAATACAGCCTTGCCGCACGTCTGTCGCAGATGCAGAAGGCAGAACTGAGACAGTGGATCAAGGGCCTGAAGTCCGCCCGTTCTGCCCAGTGGATTAGGGAGAAGAGCAACGAGACATGCTCCCGCCTCATGTCCGACGGCCTGTGGCGTGCCGCCGGCACGGTGCTGCTCTATCATCCGTTGCCCGACGAGGTGGACACATCCCTGCTTCTTGACAATGCCCTGCAGACGGGCAAGCGTGTGCTTCTGCCCAAGGTGGTGGGCGACGACCTGGAACTACGCATATACACCCCCGGTTCCCTGCAACCAGGTGCATACAACATCATGGAACCCACGGGAGAAGTCTTCCTCCCCGAGTCCTATCCCTCCATAGACCTTGCCGTCATCCCCGGAGTGGCTTTCGACCGCCATGGCGTGCGCCTTGGCCGTGGCAAGGGCTATTACGACCGCCTGCTTCCCCTTCTGCCCAACGCCTACAGGATGGGCATCTGCTTCCCCTTCCAGTTGTTGGAACACCTCCCCTCCGAACCCCACGATGTGCTGATGAACGAGGTCCTGTCCTGAGGCAGCACCCCTTCCTTCGGGCACCCCTCAGCACATTGTCTTTGTACCGCTTTTTTATCCTCCCCGATGCCGCTTTTTTGTCCTCCTCGGTGACTCGCCCTTGTCACCCTCGGTGACTTGTCCCTGTCACCCTCGGTGACTCGTCCCTGTCACCCTCGGTGACTCGTCCCTGTTCTCGGGAGGACCAAATTTGTGCGTGCGGACATGCCATGTCCCTCTTGCCTGTAGTTGGTGGCATTAACCTTTAGTAACAACTTTTGTGCTTTTTTATTTATGTGCAGATAAGGACGAGCCGACTTTTTTCATAGTTTTGCACCGCTAAAACATATTAACCGACTAATACATAGGGCGTATGCCCATCATTTACATCATGACTAAAATACTACTCTTGTTCTGCTTCATTACTGCCATGCCCGGAGTTTTGACAGCTGATGCCGGCAACCGCAGTGAAAGCCATTTTGCAGACACGCTCCGGCAACGAACGTACGACCCGTATCTGCTTGAACCTCTGCCGGTCAACGCACCGGAATGGATGAAGAAAATTGAGGAAGATCCCTCGGGAGTCAATTACAATGATATGCAGGCCCTCTTCAAGGAGTGGAAAGCAAGCGATGTCAACGTCCGCGTGAAGACCGTGGACAATAAGGCGGCCGTAAATTTCTTCCGGCGCTGGTCCAAGGCATACCGTCCCTACGTTGGCCACGGCGGTGTCATACAGTTGCCCACCATGAGCGAGTATGCGGCAAAGGTGGATTCCATGAACCGTCACACAGCCATGGCAAATGCCACCACGCGTTCTGCAGGCAAGCAACTTTGGCGCAACATTGGTCCTAACCGCACCTACGAGCACAAGGACGGCGAGGTCAGACGCAAGGACTCGCAAGTCTGTGTCTATCGCATTGCAGTCTCCCTAAGTGATTCTGCCACACTGTATTGCGGTACGGAGTCGGGCGTTGTCTTCAAGACCTCCGACCATGGCGCAACATGGCAGGCATGTGCCCCCCAACACAATTTTGGCGGTTCCATTTACAGCATAGCCATACACCCTACGGACAACGACATCGTTTATGTGGGCGGTGGCCCATGGTTGTGGAAATCAACGGACGGCGGCAACAGTTGGGAACGCTGCGGCAATATAGAAAACCGTGTCAATTCCATACGCATAGACCCCACAGACACCAACCGCATCACCGCGGCTGTGGGCGGAACGAGGGACGGTATGGCAGGCGGGGGCTTCTATCTGTCTGCCGACGGCGGACGCACCTTTTCCTGTACCATCAGCGGAGCATGCTTTGACCACGAACTTCAGCCTGGCAATCCGTCCCGCATGTATCTCGTGCGCCGCGAGCCTGTAGGCGTATGGGCCGGTATCTACGTATCTGCCGATGGCGGCTATACTTGGCAACAGAAGGAAATCCCGCCCCAGAGGATGATATGCGGACGCCTGTCTGTAAGCGAAGCCCCCGGCGGGCAGGACCATGTCTATGCCCTTGTCACATGCGACGAATGGGGCTACGATGCCGGTCCGCAGGGAGGAAAGGGCACTCCCTACATCCTGCTTTCAAAGGATGCCGGCGAAACCTGGCAGGACAAGACCGTGAACAAGGGCAGTTGGCACTGGGACAACACCTTCTCGCCCATAATGGACGAAGCCGGCGGCCAGGGCTATTTCGACATGATGATAGGCGCCTCTGCATCCGACCCGGCACACGTCCTCTTCGGACTCACCTCCCTGTACCGCTCCACCGGGGAGGGGACGTGCAATTACCGCGACCACGGCATAGGAGGCTACCAGCGCAGCGACTGGATGCATTGCGACATACAGGACATTGCCGTACACCCCTGCGGCGACACCTGGATATGCAATGACGGTGGCATAAAATATTCCCGCGACTTCTTCGAGACCAAGGGCGAGGACCGCCACGACGGCATATATGCATCGGACTATCAGGGTCTCGGTGTGGGCTGGAACGAAGATGTGATGGCCGCCGGCCGTTGGCACAATGGCGATGCCGTGCATGCCGCCTCGTATGGCGAGGGAAATTCCATCCACGTGGGTGGCGTGGAGATAGCCACCGGATATGTCATGAAGAGCAACCCGTGGAAAGTCTACTTCTCCGATGCCTCCACGCGTATTATGCCGCGCGAGATGGACGGCACCATACAGGAGGATTACAGAACCTGGTTCACGGAGAAGAAACCATACGAGATACTGCGTATCAGCGGAGACATAGCCACCGACCCGCGCTATGCCCTGAAGGTCTTCCTGCAGGACATGACCGACACCTACGGAGGCTATCTGTCGTTCGACGAAGGGGCATCGTTCCAGAAAGTGTTCGACAGCGAGGGCGAGGAGTTCTTTAGTTACGAGTTTGCCCGTACCGACCCAGACCGTCTCTACATCTCCGGCAACTGGAGCCTTTGGCGTTCCGACGACGGAGGCATGACATTCACTACCTGCAGTCCGCCCTTCCCCAATCCCCCTGCCACCTTGCACTATACGCGCGTGGTCGTTGACCCCAACGATGAAGACCACCTTCTGGTCATATTCAACGACCAGCACGGTGCGGTGCGTGAGAGTTTCGACGGTGGCGCCACCTGGCAGCAGTTCGACCTTGCCAACCTCTCCGGCATCAGGGTGCATCAGATTATACTCGTAGGCGATGAATACAACAGTTGCTACGTCACTTCCTTCGACGGGGCGCATGTCTATTTCCGCGACAAGAGCATGACAGAGTTCGTGGACTATTCCGCCGGATTGAATCCCGGAGCGCGCATATCCAAGGTGGTGCCGTTCTACAAGAACGGTGTCCTGCGCATGGCCACCAACCAGGGACTCTGGGAGGCCCCGCTCTATCACAGGGACTTCCTTGCCGTACCGCAGCCTATGGCCTTGAACCTCGGTAGCGGCGACCTTACCGCCAATCCTATGAAGGAAGTGCAGTTCGATAGTTACAGCATTGTGCGTCAGGACGAGAACACGCAGTGGCACTGGAGTTTCTCTCCCCAGCCCCACTATGTCAGCGATGCCCATGTGCGCAATCCTCGCGTGATATTCGGAGAAGGTGGCAGTTTCGACGTCACGCTCACCATCACCACACCTGCCGGAACCTCCTCGCGGACCATCCGCAACATGATCCGCACCAATGCCCCCACCGGCATAGAGCAAGGTCAGGTGGGAGAGGTAGGCATTAGAAAGAATGTCCTTGAACCGGGCGAACCGCTTGTAGTCCTTACCGACGGACTCAACGGCACGGCAAGCGTCACGGTCCACGACATGAAGGGCCGTCTGCTTCACAGCATCAGATGTTCCTCAGAGCACGGGGATGTCACCGTGCCGCTCTCCGGACAGCCTGCAGGCATATATGTATACTCCATAACAACGGCATCACAGAAATTCTTCGGTCAGTTCATAATAAAGTAGATAACCATGAAAAGATACAGACACATACTTCCCCTATTGCTTGCATGTGCATTTTCCATAGTGCAGACGCAGGCGGCAGAGAAAACAGACTCCCTGTTCACCCCCTACAGGCTCAATTACCTGCCGGCAGGTTCGCCTGTCTGGATGGCACGGCTTGCCGAACCCCACGGGCTGGACTACAATGCCATGCTGGACAGTTTCGAGGTCTATTTGCAGAAGACCCCGGGAGCACGGCACAAGTCGCGCGACACGAAACAGGTGGTAAACCACTTCCGCCGCTTCCAGCAGGCATATCTCAGGTTTGTTGGCACAGACGGAATCATCAGGCTGCCCTCGGCAAGTGCCTATCACGGCGAAATGGACAATGTGCAAAGGGAGGTGATGCATGCGCGTACCCTGCGCCGCAATTCTGCCACACGGAATGCCGGAGCATCCGGCGTGGCACCCTGGAAGGTGATTTCGCCCATCGTCACATACGACTATCAGAGCAAGAAACTCTCTCCTGCGCAGGCCAACATACAGCGTTTCAAGGCCTCCCGCTCCAATCCCGATGTCCTTTATTGCGGTTCCGAGACGGGGCTGCTGTTCCGTACGGACGACAAGGGCGAGTCCTGGAAACCGTGCAACGGAGGCGAATGGATGTCGGGCGAGATAACCACTATAGATATTAGTTACACCAATCCTGACCGTGTCCTTGTAGGTGCAGGAGGAGTGTTCTGGATAAGCAACGACGGTGGAGAGGCTTGGCAGAACATCACTCCGCAGAAGAGCCGCTATGCACGCACGAGTGTTGCCATGTTCCATCCTTCAGACGACAACACCATCCTGGCCGGCGACCGCGGCCAGTTGTGGCGCAGTACCGACGGCGGTACCACCTGGCAATGGATGCTTGACGGCATGGTCTTCGACATAAAGTTCTCGATGCAGAACCCCGACGTCTGTTATGTGGCGATAGAACAGGACTACACCGTCAAACTGTACAAGAGCACCGACGGCGGTTCTTCGTGGAACTTGCTCGCACTTGACGGCCAGCCGCTTATCAGTGCACGCATAGGCCTGAGCGAAGCACCTGCGGGAGCAGACTATGTGTATCTGTGGGCATGCCGACGGAACCATCTTTCACAGCCCGGCCCTCTCTATTTCAGCGGTCCTCCATTGCTGTACAAGAGCACTGACGGCGGAACCACGTTTACCGTTACCGACCCAGTGTCGCAAATGGAACACGTGGACAAGAACGGAGGCCAGGGATATTACGACCTCGTGTGTACGGCATCGGCCACCGACCCCGAGCATGTACTGGTGGGCATAATACAGTTGTACTGTTCCACCGACGGCGGCCAGACGCTGGAGAACATCGGCGGTTATTACGGCCGCTTCGACCTGCATTGCGACATGCAGTGCATCCAGACCAATGGCAGTGGCGACACATGGCTCTCCACCGACGGTGGCGTGATATACAGCAACGACTTCTTCCTGAGCGACGCCCAACCCAAGTTGAACGGACTCTATGCTTCGGAAATGTGGGGCTTCGACCAGGGATGGAACGAGGACGTGATGGTGGGCGGACGCAATCACAACGGCAACATGTCGCAACTGGACCGCTACAATGGCGTTACCCTGTCCATGCGCGGTTCCGAACGCCCCACGGGCTACGTCTTCCTGTCCAATCCTCGCAAGGTGGCATTCAGCGATTCCGAGAATGTCATCATGCCGGACGACTGGAGGAGTGAGTTTGTCCCCTTCTTGGACTACTGGACCTATCCCAAGGAGTCCTCGCAGTACGGCATAGGTCTGGAGTTTGACCCCCGCTATGCCCAGTGCTTCTATATCGTGCAGGGTACAAGCGACGAAGAGTACAGGACACTGTGGCGTACACGCGATGACGGAGCTTCCTTCTCCACAGTACATACGTTTGACACGCCCATCAATGCCATTGCCCTGTCGCGTTCCAATCCGGACAAGTTGGTGGTGGCCACATGGGGGCGCATATTCTATTCCTTGGATGCAGGTGCCACCTTCGAGGAGTACCACATTCCCGAGGAAATGACATACAGCATCAATTACAAGATTGCCGTTCATCCGGTCAACGAGGACGAGGTGTGGGTAAGCGACGGCAATGCCGGTGGCTTCTGGCGTACGGTGGACAACGGCTCCAGTTGGGAGAAACTGGACCAGGGCCTGACATTTCCCGACTGGGAAGGCAACGAGAATGCCCATCAGGTAGGACGTTTCTTCCTGACAGGAAACGAGAAGAATGCCGCCTATGCCATAGCCTTCACCATGGGATATTTGAACGAATCCTATACCACTCCGCGCGGCAGGGTCCTTTATCGCGACGACACTACCGGAGGATGGAAAGACTTCAGCGAGGGGTTGCCCAGGGTGGTCAACCTGAACCGCATGCTGCCATTCTACAAGGACGGGGTAATACGCCTTGCCACCAACAACGGCATTTGGCAACGCAACCTGATAGACTCTGTCTTTGTGCCGGTGGCTCAGCCCCTGATTCTGAATACGGGTTCGGGTGACAACAGCGTAGCCACTTTCCCGCGCGAGATACAACTGGAGAGTTACAGCATTGTCAACCAGAAGGACGTGCAGTGGCAGTGGGACATAAAGCCTGCTCCTCTCTCCATCACGTCCTGTGAGGTGCGCAATCCCGTCATGGTCATAGAACCGGACCAGACATACGACATCACACTGACAGTGACCACTCCGGCAGGTTCAGACACCAAGTGCATAAAGGGTATGATACAGGGCAACAAGCCTGTTCCCGACGATGCCACAGGCATAGACGGCAATGTGTTCGGGAGCGACCTTCTTCTGCTGCCTGGCAATGTTGCCGTGGCAGGGGAGGTGTTCTCCTTTGTTCCCCGGGGGCTGGATGGCAATGTCTCTGTCATAGTCTACGACTCTGGCGGACGCGTTGTGGCAAGGGGCAACGGCAGTGAGAGGATAGACATCCCCACCGCAGGCTATTCTACGGGCGTGTACTACTATATGGCATCCGCCCCGGGCGGTTATCGCAAGACAGGCAAACTGTTGGTCAAGGGTAGATAGAGGATGTGCATATGATGAAAAGAATAGTCCCCCTTGTATTGCTTCTGCTCTGTGTGCATGCCCCGCTCACTGCTCACATCTCACCCGCTCACCTCTCACCCGCTCCCCGCTCCCCGCTCATCCGCTCCCCGCTCCCCGCTGCCCCACAGGACACACTGCGGACTTCTTCCCTCGGCGAACTGGTCATTTCTGCCAGCCGCTGGTATAGGCACGGAGAGGAGCAGGCGGTAAAGGTTACTCGCCTTGCCTTTGAACAGTCCAATGCCTACAATCCGCAGACAGCGGCAGACATGCTTGGGCTTGGCGGTGAAGTCTTCGTCCAGAAGAGCCAGTATGGCGGTGGCAGTCCCATGATACGCGGTTTCTCCACCAACAGGCTTCTGTACAGTGTGGACGGAGTGCGGATGAACACTGCCATATTCAGGGCCGGCAATCTGCAGAACGTCATCTCCCTCGACCCGTTTGCCATATCCTCCACCGAGGTACTTTTCGGACCTGGCAGCGTATGCTATGGCAGTGATGCCATTGGCGGAGCCATGGTGTTCAACACATTGCAGCCCCGTCTGGCTCAGGGACAGTCGCCGGTCTTCTATGGTTCGGCAACATTGCGTGGCGCTACGGCCTCGAGCGAGTTCACCGGACACCTGCACCTCGGAGCCGGATGGCGCAAGTGGGGCTTCATTACAAGTTTTTCCGCCTCCTCCTTCAGCGACCTCAAGCAGGGTTTGCATGGTCCCGAGGAGTATATCATGCCATACATCGTTGTGCCCGGATACAGTATGGGAGGCGAGGTAAACGATCTTGTGCTGGCCAACGGAAATGTCAGGTCGCAGGCTCCGAGCGGATATTCGCAGTACAACTTCATGCAGAAGGTGCGCTATGATCCGTCTGCGCGTTGGGACATGGAGTATGCCTTCCACATGAGCCGCACATCGGACTACGCGAGATATGACAGGCACCAGCGCATGCGCAACGGCAAACCGCGCTATGCCGAGTGGAACTACGGTCCGCAGGAGTGGACCATGAACCATCTCAGCGTGGAGCATTGGGGAGAGAATGCCGTGTACGATTCCCTGCGGATAAACCTTGCCATGCAACTGTTCGGGGAAAGCCGCATAAGCCGCAACCTCAACGACCCTCTTAGGGAGACACAGACCGAGAAGGTGGATGCCTGGAGCGCCAACGTGGATTTCAACAAGGGCCTGACCGACGGCGTTACCTTGTCCTACGGACTGGAATATGTGCTCAATACGGTGCAATCCAAGGGTGAGGGCTATGATGTCACCACGGGTGCGAAGTCCGTCATCCCTGCACGCTACCCCAAGGCTTCGTGGCACAGCGCAGGACTTTATGCACAGGCAGAATGGCGTGTGCACAGGACCTTGAACCTTGAAGCGGGTCTGCGCTACAACCATTACTTCATCCGTAACGACTTCTCCACGGTGGGCTACGATGTCCCTTTCGCTCCGTTGCAGAATTCGGATGCCGGCAGTGTGAGCGGCAGTGCCGGACTGAACTGGCGGCCGAAGTCCGACTGGCTCTTCAGGGTGAACTATGCCCGTGGTTTCCGGGCACCCAATGTGGACGATATGGGCAAGTTGTTTGACAGTGCGGATGGTTGTGTTACTGTACCCAACCCCTCGCTGAAACCGGAGTATGCCGACAACATAGAACTTGGCGTTTCCAAGCGTTTCGGACCTTTCCTCAGGCTTGACCTCACGGCATACTACACGCATCTGAGCAATGCCATAGTCCGCCGCGACTATCTCTTCAACGGCAGTCCCACCATGCAGTATCAGGGCGAGGAGTGTGTGGTGCAGGCCTTGCAGAACGCCGCCGAGGCAAATGTTTGGGGCATACAGGCGGCTGTGGATTCGCGCTTTGCGCGTTACTTCTATGTCAGAGCCAATGTCAACTGGCAACGTGGTTTCGAGGAACTGGACAATGGCGATGTGTCGCCATCGCGCCATGTCGCTCCGCTCTTCGGACGTGCCTCCATAGGCTTTGACAACAGGAAACTGCAGGCCGAGGTCTATACCGCCTTTCAGGCCGAGTGCGATGCCGCCTCCATGCCCGAGGAGGAGAGGGGAAAGAAGGAAATATATGCCCTGGATGCCAACGGCAATCCCTATTCTCCGGCATGGATAACGCTGAACATGCGCTTGTCATACCTCATACTGAAGGGACTGCGCCTCCATGCCACACTCGAGAACCTTACGGACCGTCGCTATCGTCCATATAGTTCGGGTATAAGCGCACCGGGGCGCAACGTCACGTTCAGCCTTACCTACACTCTGTGAACAATCACCGATAACCGATACAATTATTCTAAATTCAATTATTGCTTTCTGCTAAACATTATGCTTAAACCGTCAGCTACCCTTATAAACAGACCCCTCCGCCCTTCGGGCAATGTCCTCGCGTCGCACTGGGGAGTGCTCCCCTCACGTGGACACAGAAGCGCATTTAGCGCTTCCTCTTCGGTCCAGTTCGCCCCTAACTTAGGGGAGGAAAGTAGGTGTGGCACCCCCTCTCACTTCCGCATCTTCTTCCTGTATTCCGATGGAGTCATGCCGAATTCGGCCTTGAAACTGCGGCTGAAATAACTTGGTGACTCGAAACCGCACACGGCCTGTATCTCTCCCATGTACATGTCCGTGTTCATTAGTAGTTGGCTGGCACGTCCCAGTTTTGACAACCTGATGTAGTTTGTGGTATTGGTACCCGTTATGCTCTTCACCTTTCGGTTAAGAGTTGTCAGGCTTGTGTTCATGTGGTCTGCAAGCACGGCGGCATCCAGTTTGGAGTCCATGATATTTTCGCGGATGTACATGTCCACCTTGTTCATGTATTCCTGTTCCGTTTCGCTCATGTCCAACTCAAGCTGTTCGTTGGCCGTCTTGTCAGCCTCTTCTATCACCTTGCTGTATTTCTGTTTCAGCACTTCACGCTGTTCCAGAAGTTTGCGTATGCGTAGCATCAGTTCTGCAGGCACGAAGGGTTTGCCAAGATAAACCTCCGCTCCGGCTTCCAGGCCTGCCAGTTTGTCGCCATCCTCCACACGGGCAGATACGACGATTACAGGCAGATGCCTGGTGTCCTGTTCTTTCCTTATCTTTTTTATGAGTTCCAGGCCGTCCATATTTGGCATCATAACGTCTGTAATGACCAATAAGGGGGGGGGGTGCCCATAATCGTGTCATAAGCCTCTTGGCCGTCTTTTGCCCAATAATACGGGTATTCTTCCTCTTTCAGCATCTCCGTAATCAGCAATGCCACGTCGCTGTCGTCTTCTGCCACGAGAATGTAAGGTTCTGTTGGGTGTTCCTGCCTTGTCTCCGGTACTTCGGTACTGGGCGTGCGGTTGCTTGGAAGGGCCAGTTCGGTTACCTTTACTTCCTTCCGTGTCCCTTTGTTGAATTCTATCATTTCTCTGACCAGGGTAAGCAGTTCTTCGCTTTTGCGCTCCATTGCATTCAGTTCCTTTTGCGCCACGTCGTTGTCTGTGGGCAGGAATCTGCTCAGTTGCTCTATCATGCCGTTTATTACGGTCAGCGGTGTGCGCAACTGGTGTGTTATGCCACGATAGAACTCCTGTCTGTCCTTGTCTGCCCTTTTCATCGCTTTCAGGGCCTTCTGGCGCTCCTTGTGGATTCTCACCTGCGAAAGCATCACCAATATTATCAGAATTACTATGACGATGCATGCCCAAGTCGCTATCCAGCGCAGTTTCTTCTGGTACCCGGCCTCAGTCTGTGCGCGTTCCACGTCCTCAACCCTCTTCTTCACCTCGTAGTTCACCCTCAGGTTCTGTATGTGTGTCCTGTTCTGCTCCACCGCTATGCTGTCCTTGTAGGCCTGTGCCAGTCTTACGCTCCTTATGGCCTGCTCGTGCTTTCCGCTCTGTTCCTGTAGTCTTGCGTATAGGCTGTACACTATGGCCAGATGGTTGCGCGACTTTATTTTCTCTGCTGCCGTCAGTGCAGTATTCAGGTATTCTTGTGCCGAATCCTTTTTGTTCTCGTCCAGGAAAATCTCGGCTATTGCTTCACAAGGCTTGAGCCAGTGCCACACGTCGCTCGTTTGTCTGCCTATTTCGTATGCTTTCCTGTAGTTGTCCAGCGCCTTGTCCGTTTCGCCCGAGATATGGTGCAGTCTGCCCAGGTTCTGGTAGCACAGGCAGATGCCTATGGGGTTGCCCGTCTCCCGGTTCTTCTGCATGGACATATTATAATATATAAGAGCCGAGTCCAGTTCTCCGCGTCCTTCCTTTATGGCGCCGATGTTTGCATAGTTTATTGCCTGCCCTGTGGCGCTGCCCAGTTCTGTCTCTCCTGCCAAGGCTCTGTGGAACAGTGTTTCGGCGGCACTGTCGTTATGCAAGGACAGGAGCACGTTGCCCAGTCCGTTGTATGTCCTCACCCTGTTCTTGCGTGCGGTGTAGGACGTGTCGCTCATGCTGTGGTCGCACAGTTCCAGTGCGGCATAATGGTTGTTGCTTGCTCCGTGCAGGTCGCCCAGGCGTCGGAAATTCGTTCCTTGGTTGTTGTAGGCTATTATCATCTGAATGGTGTCTTTCAGGTTTTTTGCCAGGGCTATGCAGGTGTCGTGCTGCTTGATTGCAGCCTCGAAATCCGACTTGTCTCTCAGCACCTGTCCGTACCGTTGCCTTATCAGCAGGGCAGCTTTCTGTTCTTTTCGTGCTTCAAAGTGCTGGAGCCATCCTCTCAACTTGTCCGCATCGCGCAGACTGTCGGCAATGGCTCTTGCTTCCGTTTCTGCAGTGTTCTCTCCTGCAGGCTCCTCTCTGTGGCAATTGGTCTGTACCAGTATCCATGTGGCGGCCAGTACAAGTAGCCAAACGTTCTTTTTCATTCCTAATTGTTATTTTCTCTTAATACAAATGTATGAAATATTTTGTTCCTCAAACGACTCTTCTTGGCTTTTTCGTGCAAACCCAGGTGCTCTCAGGTGCATTTTGTCGTTTTAGTACAAAAGTCTGCCTTTTGAGTGCAAAACCTCCAAATGCATTATGTGTAAATTTGCAATCATTAACGAGAGAAATTAACAACAATACCATATTATTTCACAAATTAAAACACTTGAGTTATGAAAAAGTCATTACTTAGTCTTTGCATGATGTTGCTGACAGTGGCATCGTGGGCTCAGAACTGGACTGCTCCGACGGAGAATGATTACCCGCATTCTACCCCGGTTTATGTGCAGGTGAAGGTCAATGGAGAAGAAATGCTTAAAGGTGTCGAAGTCGCTGCTTTTATAGACGATGAGTGCCGTGCATCTCTCCAGTCTCCCAATGCGCAGGTCAGTGATGATCTTCTGTGCTACCAGCTTCGTGTATGGGGCGATACGGATGCAGACCTCAACAAGACCATTACCTTCAAGGTTAATTACAACGGCCTTGTCTTCAAGATGAAGAAGACCATCACCTTCACCGGCGAGACTTATTCCGAGATTCCCCTGGTGCTGAACATTGATCTTCCCAATGGCGTTTCTCTGCCCAATCCCCTGGAACTTGAGGCAAAGTTGCCATTCAGTTATGATCTCACCAACGACATTGAGTTCCAGTATGAGGGTAAAGATGCGTCAGGAGCCTCTGTGTCCTATACTCCTCTCGGTGAGTCTGAAATTGAGACAGAACTGACTTATAGTTGGGATTTCGCCAACTCTTCTGCTTACTTTACCGTAGAAAACAATAAGTTGCTGGCTGTTCAGGAAACTCCCGGTTCATACCTTGGATTGAGGATCGTGATTATCAGTGACGTGGCTGAACGGGAGTTATGTTCCACATTCACAAATGTTGTTATCACCCAGCCGGTTGTTCCCGTAACCTCTATTTCTTGTGAGCCAAACGTGTGGGATATCACCACTGACGATAATCTTTATCAGTTGGAGGAACTTAATGCAGCCATCATCATTCTCCCCGAGGATGCAACCAACAAGGGCTACTCTTTTGAACCTGCCGACGAAGAGGCAGCAGCAGTATTTGCAAACGGCATGTTCACAGATGGCGGTACCTATAATATAAATATTGTATCTCAGGCAGACAACAGCATATATACCACTGTTGTTTTTAATGTGACGGTTCCTGTGCATGACATTCGTCCCAGTCAAAGTAGTTTCTATGCCATAACTGGTGATAATCTGTTCGAGCTGATAACTCCCAGCGTTAATGTCTATCCCGAAAATGCCACCAACAAGGCGTTCAGTTTTGTTGTAAACGCCGGAGACAGCGATGCTATTGTCGATGGAGTTGCCACTCGTCCTGGTGTATATAACATTACCATCCAGTCTGACGAGAATCCACAGGTACAGGCTGACGTTACTGTTACTGTCAACGAGATAGAGGCTCCCGCCAGCATTACTGTAAATGTAGGTGAGTCGTTCATGGAACAGTTGAGCGGACAGATACAGGTGTTGCCTGTCATGGATACATTTGCGTATACATACACCATTGCACCCAAGACCGATGCCGATGCCGAGGGCCTGGACGCTACTGAGGGTGTTGCCTTGCAGGCAGGTACATACACATTGCTCGTTACCTGCACAGAGAATCCCAAGGCTACGGCAGAGATAGAGGTAGTGGTAATTACTCCTGTCAAGATTACATTCCCCGCCAATCTGACTCTGTCCAAGTTCAAGGAAACAGAAGTGGCCATGACTCTCGTGGAGGGTGATAACTTCGATCCGGAACTGATTGAGATTCGGATTAGCTACTACAGTGATATAATGGTGCCTGGTCTGGACCCCATAACCTATTATGCCACCAGCGAAGACAACCTGACATGGAACTTCCTCGCCAACCTGATAGGTTATTGCGAAATGGCTGTCCTGTATAACGATGAGTATATGCTGAACGAGGACGGCTACGAGTACAGTCATATCACTGTACCGGTGGAGATTCCCTTTAATCATCAGGGTTGGGAATGGATATATTTCCCCGGAAACTATAGCCTCCTGGATGGTGAGGGCAAGTACCACTCATGGATGAATCAGGACGAGAACAACCGCGTTATCGACCTGCGTTCACAGACCGAATTGCTCTACAACGACCCCACTTATGGCCTCTTCGGCACAATAACCGAGTTGGACTGCTGGACGGGTATGTACAAGGTTAAGGCTACTTACGAGGATCCTTACGCAGCCATGTTCGTCGGTACCGAAGGCGACAATTTCTGGCAGCAGACATATCCCTTGATAAAGAAGGGCTACAACTGGATAGGTTATCCCAGCGAATGGGACATCACCATAGACCAGTTCAATACTCTTAACGATTTTAACAATCCCTCAGATGGCGACAAGATCATAGGCAAGACCGGTTTTGCCGAGTATGATGGCGCTGAAGGCTTGTGGCTTGCTCAGGAAGGCTTCACCTTGCAGGCCGGCAAGGGCTATCTCTATTACAGCAATAGCGATGATGAATACGAACTCAACCTTATCTACCGTCCCGAAGATATGGCTCAGGTAAGACTGCCAAGACTGGCTGCTGCTTCACGTCAGTTGAACAACGTGTGGAAGTATGATGCCGGTGCATTTGCCGACAACATGGCTGTCGTTGCCAGAATTGAAGGTCTGGAGAACCCCGAGAACTACAGCATCGGTGCATTCGTAAACGGCGAGTGCCGCGGTGAAGGCAGCGTGGTAAGCAATGGCAGAATGATGATCAGCGTGGCAGGTACTGCAGGCGAGAAGGTATCATTCCGTATATACAATAAGGCTACAGGCGAATTCGCCGACGTTGCCGAGACTGTCAAGTATGCCCAGACACTTGGTTCGCTGAAGGCGCCTCTGGCCCTGACCGTACCCGAGGTAACCGGTATCAGCAGTGTTGTCGCTGCAGATAAGGTACAGACCGAAGGCATCTACGATATGAACGGCCGTCGCATCAACTCTATGACACAGAGTGGTGTGTATGTTGTGAAGACAATGGAAGGCGGCAAGATCGTGACCAAGAAGGTAGTAGTCAAGTAATCATAATGCAGACAAGGAGTAGGGGAGCCCTCCACGGGGAGCCTCTTCTCCTTGTCCTTGGCATTTCTGCCAATACATTTTACATAGTAAATATACATTATATATAATATATATGCGACATAAACCCATAAAACAGGTGCTCGTGCTGGCTTTCACAGTAATGCTCGCAGGGGTTATGCATGCCCAGAACATCGCCGAGATCGCAAAGAGCGATCCGCTTGTCATTTCTGGTGCTGTGGGCACGCAGAACACGTATCGCTATTCATCCACGGGAACCGGTTATGGTTCTCCATTGAGCAATACCATATATGCCAACCTGGATATCTGTATTTATGGTTTCAATATGCCGTTCTCGTTGTATTACACCAACGGAAGCCTGGACTTCAACTATCCGCAACTGTCCTTGAACTTCACGCCAAGGTACAAGAACTGGACAGGCCACATAGGCCAGTCTTCCATGGCCATGAGCAACTATGTTATGAACATGTCGTTCAATGGCATAGGACTGGAATACAACAGCAACAGATTCAGGGCAGGTATCTTTTACGGCCGTCTGCGTAATGCTGTCAACGGCGACCCCACCGATCCCTATGCCCGTACACCGCAATACAAGCGCATGGGATGGGGTTTCAAACTCGGATATGGTTCGGGCAAGCATTTCATCGACCTTTATTTCCTCCGTGCCTATGATTGCTTGAATTCCATAGACGAGAATGCGCAGAGCCTGATAGCGCCACAGGAGAATATTGTGGTAGGCCTGAAGGGCCAGGTTACTCCCTTCAAGTGGCTGGCCTTCTCTGCAAATGTGGCCACTTCGGTGTTCAACAAGGATTCAAGGGCTGCCAAGGTCCCCATCAAGACCAGTTTCGACAAGATTTTCGATGTCAACTACAGTTCGCTGATGCGCTTTGCCGGCGATGTGTCGGCAAATATCATGCTGCCCGGTGTCAGTGCCAACATCAGTTACCGTATGGTGCAGCCCGACTACACCTCGTTGGGCACGTACTATATGTCCAACAACTATCATAGCCTTGGTGTCACCCTGGGAACAACTCTGTTCAACAAGGTGTCGTTGACTGGTACATTCTCTGGACAGGCCGACAACCTCTCCAAGAGACAGATGTTCACCACAGCAGGCTATGTCTATGCCGCCAATGCCTCCACGCGTCTTGGCAACCACTTCAATATCAGTGCAAGTTACAACGGATACCTGCAGACTCAGTACGACGGTACTGTAAAGGTGAACGACTCCACAAGGATAAACCGAGTGATGCACAGTGCCAGCCTGAGTCCGTCATATTCATACGATACAGACATGTTGGGCCATACTGCCAGCATGTCACTCAACTATACGTCCAACAAGGACCTGAACCCCTATGCCAAAGGAGAGACGGATGTGCAGACCATGGCCTTCGGCTTGTCGTATAGCATGGACGCAAAGCCCATTGAGACCAATTTTACACTGTCCTTCAGCCATCAGGACTCCAAGGGCTTCAGTTCTCATTACAGGAGCGATGTCCTCTCCCTGGGCGCAAGCCGCTCCTTCCTGAAAGAGAAGAACCTGAACTTCTCCGGCACCCTCTCATTGTGCTACAACGAGATAAAGCGCCAGTCCAAGAGCCTGTCCATGGGATGCGACCTGTCTGCAAACTACACATACAAGGAAGCGCACATGTTCTCTGCCAGCGCAGGATTCAATAAGTATGGCGATGTCAATATAACCAAGAAACGCAGTTCGCTGGATTGTACGGACATTTCCATCAGTTTCAATTATGCCTACACATTCACCCTGCTTGCCATTAAGAGCAAGGCCAACAAGGCGAAGAAATAAATCAGCAATACCTTACCTGCACAGGCAGGATACGATATAAATACAAACACGTAATACAGTTGTCATTATGAAGATATACAGGTCAATAACCACTTTCCTTCTGTTGAGCATTGCCATGCTGGCTTCGTTTGCTCAGGATGTAATCGTTACGGTGACCCCGATACAGCAGGTCCTGCCCCCTCAGGTGTTGTTGTATATCGCTGACCCTGGCAAATACTTCACTATTACATTGACCAATGTGTCCGAGGAGACTCAGCACGTATATCTCGGTATGGACCTGAAGCAGACGATGCCCGCATCGGACCTGGCCATCTCCACACCGCCATACCGTCAGCCAAACCAGCCTTTCACCATACAGGCCAAGTCCACCTATCAGTTGAATATGGTGGAAATGAAGAAGCTGTTTGACCATATACCCTCTAATGAGATACAATGCCCGGCCGGCTTGTTCGACAACTATATGAACGGCTCCTTCGGCCTGTTGCCGGAGGGTCTGTACACTGCCCAGGTGACAGCATACAAGTGGAGCATGCCGCAGTATGCCGCCCCCGTTGTGGTAAGCAGTCCCACAGGCGGTTCATGTACCTTCACCGTATGCTACAAGGCACAGGCTCCACAGTTCCTCACACCTATGGTTACGGCTCTTGACATGAACGACGTGGCCAAGGTGGATGTCCTCAACGCCCAGTTCACCTGGACCATGCCCACTATAACCTGCGGTGCCAAGTTCTCCAACTATGTCTACGACTTCAGGGTGGTGGAACTGCTTGAAGGCCAGCAGCCCGATGTGGCCATGGACCGCAACCCCGTGGTATATCAGGTTACGGACCTGATGCCCAACATGTGTATCATCCCCGTAAACATCATCACCACCAAGTTCTATGCCGACAAGAAGTATGTGGCGCAGGTTACTGCCAAGCAGAAGAATGCCAGCCTCCTGGACTATGTGATGCTGGAGAATGAGGGAAAGAGCACGTACCGTATATTCGAACTCAAGACTACCGAAGAGGAGATAAAGGACGAGACTCCGGAACCTGCCGAATCCACATCTCAGGAAAAGGAAGAAGAGAAGGAAGACGAGAAGGAGGACGAGGACGAGGAAGAGAA
>JAGAQH010000008.1 GCA_017622815.1 Bacteroidaceae bacterium
AATCGGAGGAGTAGCAGTACATTTAGAACATCCATCATCGCCGTCGTTTTGTCTTGGCGGTGCTGACATATTGTCATGCGCCTGCTCATTCATGTTCACGGGTGATTCCATGCGAGGACCGAGCCTTGACGATACGAGGATTTCCCGCCCAGCACCGTGCAGAGAGGGATGTAAAGTTTTTTTGGAGAACGGAGTACGGACCCTCCCCCAACCCCTCCACAAGGGAGGGGGAGTATAATCTACTGTTTGATGTGGGCATTAGTCAGTTGTAACTACTCCCTCCCCTTGTGGGAGGGTTGGGGAGGGGTCTGCAAGAGTACTGACCACGGACGGCACTGATTTGGTGATAAATGCGCCTTCGGTGCACATTATCTTGCTCTATCTCGCTCTATCTCGCTCTATCTTGCAAGGCGCCGGATTTAAGCACTATCTTTGCAAACGGAAAGACGGAACAGACCCTCCCCATCCCCAGACCCTCAAAGCCCCCTCCCCATCCCTCCCACAAGGTGAGGGAGTGATTACTACTGACTAAGTGGCCACACGAAACAGCGCCCATCGCCTCACAAGAAAACGAAAACACAAAGAATGAACCGCCCCTACCGCGTTCACCGGCAAAACGCCAACAGGGGGCATTGGCAGTTTGGGTTACAAGTAGAAATCCTCACACAGGAGAGAGTATTCCTGGCTGCGTCCGCCATCGGGAGAGTGGAGTGTAATGAATGTAGGAGTGGAGTTGTCACCTGACTGGAAACCAAACTCTAACAGCACACGCTTTGGAGTTTTCCTTGAAACCGTCTTCACACGACATTCCCTGCGGATATGAAGTCCGTTCTTCAGGGCTGCACCTACGAAAAAATCCCTTGCCTGCATGGGGATGACGAGGGCAAAGGTTCCGTCCTCCTTCATCAGGCGGCAGACGGATTCCACAAGGGCACCGAAGGACAGGTGCACGGCATTGCGGGCCATGCTGCGCCGTTGGTCTGGCGGAAGGGTGTCTTCTGTGTAATAAGGAGGATTGCACAGAATCAAGTCAAAGGATTCAGTCGCAGGTTCCGCGGCCAGGCTCCTGACGTCGGCCACCTGGAACCGCACCCTGCCGGCAAAGGGGCTCTGCCGGGCGTTTTCCGTGGCCTCCTCTATGCTGGGCACGTCTATGTCTATGCCAAGCACCTGGGCGCGAGGACAACGTTGTGCCGCCATGAGCGAAATGACACCGCATCCGCACCCTATGTCCAGTATGGATGCCTGTGGACGGGTATTGCAAGCCTGCACGTCTGCCCATGCTCCAAGCAGCACGGCATCGGTGCCTACACGCATGGAACTCCTGTCGTGGCTGACCTGGAATTTGCGGAATCTGAAGGGTTCTGTTGCCATAATCGGGGACAAATTTACCACTTTCCCTTCAATAACCTGTGATTTGCGCGGGAAAAAGAAATTAAGGCCGGGCATAATTTTGTACTTCCCCCGGTTTTTCATATCTTTGCAAGCCAATATTATATTGTACACATACACGCACACAGAATCTTTTAAGACACACGTATATGCGGAAGAACTCTTCGTTTTCATTCGTTACAGAAATAGATGCCGACATAGAAAAGGTAATACGCCAGAGCAACGACGGCGACATGGGCATACTGGCCCTGCGCGACAACATACTCTTCCCCGGCACGGTGACCCCCGTCACCATAGGCAGGAAGAAGAGCCTGAAGACACTGAAACTGGCCGACAAGAAAGGCGCTCTGGTAGCCGCCTTCGTGCAGAAGAACCCTGAAACGGACGAGCCGGGCATGGACGACCTCTACCACGTGGGCACGGTATGCAGGATAGTCCACCTGATGAAGTTGCCCGACGGCAACCACAACGCCCTGCTTCAGGCACTCAACCGCGCAGGACTGGACTCTCTGGAGGAAACCGCGGACGGACTTGTGGGACACGTGACGGCGATACCCGAGATAAAAAGCCCCGACAGGGAGGCCGAACTCACCGTAACCACGGAGATGATACAGGAGCGCATCAAGCGCCTCTCCACCATGAGCGAGGACATACCCATGGAGGTGATGGAATTCATCAAGAAGATGCCCACGGGAGTGTTCTTCGTGAACTTCATCTGCACCAACTTCCCCTTCCCCACCGAGAAGAAGGCGCAACTCGTATGCGAGGACACCGACCTGGGACGTGCCACCCTGCTGCTGAAGTTCCTGAACTTCGAGATACAACTGGCCAAGATGCGTCAGGACGTGGAGGCAAAGACACACGCCGACCTGAACCGCCAGCAGCGCGAATATTTCGTGAACCAGGAGATACGCAACCTGCAGGCAGAACTGGGCAATACGGACGAGTTCTCCAGCAAGTTCGACGACCTGAACATACTGCGCATACAGGCAAGGGAGAAGAAGTGGAGCATAGCCATCGCCGAGACCTTCGACAAGGAACTGACGAAACTCTCGCGCATCAACGCACAGAGCCCCGACTACAACGTGCAACTCAACTACCTCCAGACAATGCTGCAACTGCCCTGGGGAGAGTACACGCAGGACAATCTGGACCTGAAGCGCGCACAACGCTTCCTGGACGAGGACCACTACGGAATGGAGAAGGTGAAGGAACGCATCCTGGAACACCTGGCCGTGCTGAAACTGAAGGCCGACAAGAAGAGCCCCATCATCTGCCTGTACGGCCCTCCCGGAGTGGGCAAGACCAGCCTTTGCAAGAGCATAGCCAATGCCCTGAAGCGCAACTACGTGAGAATATCACTGGGTGGCATGCACGACGAGAGCGAGATACGCGGACACCGGCGCACCTACATCGGGGCCATGCCCGGACGCATAGTGAAGAGCATCATAAAGGCCGGCAGTTCCAACCCCGTTTTCGTGCTGGACGAGATAGACAAGGTGACACAGGCCACCGTGCACGGAGACCCATCCAGCGCCCTGCTGGAAGTGCTCGACCCCGAGCAGAACACCGCCTTCCACGACAACTTCCTGGATGTCGACTACGACCTGTCGCGCGTGATGTTCATAGCCACGGCCAACGACATACACACCATACCCCGTCCCCTGCTCGACCGCATGGAACTCATTGAAGTGGGCGGATACATCACCGAGGAGAAGGTGGAGATAGCCAAGCGCCACCTATTCCCCAAGGAAAAGGAAAACAACGGCCTGGACAAGCAGAAAGGGCTGAAGATAAAGAAGGGTGCCATAGAGAAAATCATCGAAAACTATACCCGCGAAAGCGGAGTGCGCTCGCTGGAAAAGCAGATAAACAAGATGCTGCGCAAGGTGGCCCTGGAGTTTGCCAAGGCACAGGGCGGCGATGCCGGCACCGACATCCGTGTGGACAAGAACATAGACGAGAAGGAGGTGGAGCGCCTGCTGGGCAAACCCCTCTTCACACGCGACACCTACCAGGGCAACGGATTTGCCGGTGTGGTGACAGGCTTGGCATGGACAAGCGTGGGAGGCGAAATCCTCTTCATTGAAACCAGCGTGTCAGAAGGCAAGGGAGGAAGGCTCACGCTGACCGGCAACCTGGGCGACGTGATGAAGGAATCGGCCACCATAGCACTGGAGTACATACGTTGCCACACACGCGACCTGGGCATAGACCCTCGCGTGTTCGACAACTACAACCTGCACATCCACGTGCCCGAAGGTGCCGTGCCCAAGGACGGACCTTCTGCCGGCATAACCATGGCCACCAGCATAGCCTCGGCACTGACCCAGCGCAAGGTGCGCAAGGAACTGGCCATGACGGGCGAGATAACCCTGCGAGGCAAGGTCTTGCCCGTGGGAGGCATCCGCGAGAAGATACTGGCCGCCAAGCGTGCAGGCATAAAGCACATAATCCTGTGCCAGGACAACAAGAAGGACATTGAGGAGATACCGGCCATATACATCAACGGCCTGGAGTTCCACTATGTGAACACCGTCATGGACGTACTGGATTATGCCTTGCTGAAAGAAAAGGTGGCCAACCCCATAGAGTTCCGCTTTGAAGAGGCAAAGACCGAAAAGGATTCAACGAAATAAACGTCCATCACTACCCCACCCCCCATAAAAAGAGCACCAAGGAAGAATGACATTCGAACTACAGCATACAGACACACTGAGCAATGCCCGTGCGGGCTTGCTGACCACCGACCACGGACAGATACAGACCCCCATCTTCATGCCCGTAGGCACCGTGGGTAGCGTGAAAGGCCTCACCGTGCGCGACCTGAAGGAGGAAGTGAAGGCACAGATCATCCTGGGCAACACCTATCACCTCTATCTGCGCCCAGGCACCGAGATACTGGAAAAGGCCGAAGGCCTGCATAAGTTCAACGGTTGGGACCGCCCCATACTTACCGACTCGGGCGGTTTCCAGGTGTTCTCCCTCACCGGCATACGCAAACTGACGGAGGAAGGATGCACCTTCCGCAGCCATCTGGACGGTTCAAAGCACATGTTCACCCCAGAGCGTGTAATGGACATAGAACGTAGCATCGGAGCAGACATCATCATGGCTCTGGACGAGTGCCCTCCCGGCACAAGCGACTATGCCTATGCAAAGAAAAGTCTGGGACTTACGCACCGGTGGCTGGACCGTTGCTTCAAGCGATTCAACGAGACGGAACCCCTCTACGGCTACAACCAGAGCCTCTTCCCCATAGTGCAGGGATGCACCTACAAGGACCTGCGTCGTGAGAGTGCCGAGTTCGTGGCATCGAAGAATGCCGACGGCAATGCCATAGGAGGACTGGCCGTGGGCGAACCTGCCGAGGTGATGTACGAGATGATAGAGGTGGTGAACGAAATACTGCCCAAGGACAAGCCGCGCTACCTGATGGGAGTGGGCACACCGGCAAACCTGCTTGAAGGCATAGAGCGTGGCATAGACATGTTCGATTGCGTGATGCCGACCAGAAACGGACGCAACGCATGCCTGTTCACCAGCGAGGGTATCATGAACATGCGCAACCGCAAGTGGGCGGACGACTTCACCCCCATAGATCCCAACGGCACGGCATCCGTGGACCTCTTCTACACAAAGGCATACCTGCACCACCTCTTCAAGGCACAGGAACTCCTGGCCCTGGAGATAGCATCCATACATAACCTGGCCTTCTACCTCTGGCTCGTAGGCGAGGCAAGGAAGCACATCATCGCAGGCGACTTCACCACATGGAAGGCCATGATGATAAGGCGAGTAACAAACAGACTGTAAGCACAGGGGAGCATGAAACTATTCACCCGACTGGACAAGTACATAATAAAGAAGTTTCTGGGGACATACGTCTTCAGCATCATCCTTATCATCAGCATTGCCGTGGTGTTCGACTTCAACGACAATGTGGACAAGTTCACCACCAACAATGCTCCGTGGGAAGGTATCATCTTCACATATTATGCCAACTTCATCCCCTTCTACTCCAACCTGTTCTCGGCACTGTTCGTCTTCATCTCCGTGATATTCTTCACGGTGAAACTGGCTGACAATAGCGAGATAATAGCCATGCTGGCGGCAGGAGTGAGTTTCAGGCGCCTGATGTGGCCCTACATGTTCAGCGCCGCACTCATTGCCGCACTTAACTTCTATCTGGGCACGGACGTGATACCAAGGGGCAGTGTCGAGCGCCTCGCCTTTGAGAACCAATACAAGAAAAGGATAAAGGTGAAGATGTGGGCGGACAACGTGCACCTGCAGGTGGACAGCGGTGTGGTGGCCTTCATGGAGCACTACGACGGAACATCCAACACGGGATACCACTTCTCCCTGGACAAGTTCGAGGACAAGAAACTGGTATCGCACCTCACCGCCACATCCGCCCAGTACGACACCATCTCCGACGTGCGCTTCAAATGGACGCTGAGAAACGTGAACATCCGAGAACTGAGCGGGCCTCGCGAGAAAATCACGCACTACAACCAGATAGACAGTATCATAAAACTCGAGCCCCAGGACTTCCTGCTCACCAACAAGATGCAGGAAACCATGACCTCGCCCCAACTGAAGGACTTCATCGACCGCCAACGCATACGAGGCATTGCCGGATTGAGGGACTTCGAGGTGGAGTACCACAAACGCATTGCCGCTCCATTTGCCGCTTTTGTACTCAGTATAATAGGGGCAAGCCTGTCGGCACGCAAACGCAAGGGAGGCATGGGTACCGCACTGGGTATAGGTCTTGCACTGAGTGCCACATACATCCTTCTTCAGGGCGTATGTGCAACGTTCAGCACACAGGCAGGCATGCAGCCCTGGCTTGCCGCATGGTTGCCAAACATCATTTTCACCCCCGTTGCAATATATCTCTACACTAAAGCGCCAAGATAAAAACGACGGCACCACATAGACACATATTATATATATATTATAATACGACATAATGGATTTCTACAATCTGAATCTCAGCGACCCAGTGCTTGATGCGCTGGACGACATGAACTTCCGGGAAACTACTCCCATACAGGAGCATGCCATCCCCCCGATAATAGAAGGTAGGGACCTTTTGGGCGTTGCCCAGACGGGAACCGGCAAGACGGCGGCATACCTGCTGCCCGTACTCTCGGAATTGTCCTACGGCGACTACCCTACCGATGCCATAAATTGCGTTATCATGTCGCCCACACGCGAACTGGCACAACAGATTGACCAGGCCTTGCAAGGGTTCTCATACCATCTGCCATACATCAGTTCCGTTGCCGTGTACGGAGGAAACGACGGCATACGCTATGAGCAGGAAAAGCGCAGCATGCAGCAGGGAGCAGACATCGTCATTGCCACCCCAGGAAGGCTCATCAGCCACCTGTCGCTCGGCAACATAGACCTATCGCGCGTGTCCTTCTTCATCCTCGACGAGGCCGACCGCATGCTCGACATGGGTTTCTCTGACGACATCCTGCAGATAGCCAAGCACCTGCCCGCCAAGCACCAGACAATAATGTTCTCGGCAACGATGCCGGAGAAGATCCGCCAACTTGCCAAGACATTGCTGAATGACCCGGTGGAAATCCGCCTTGCCGTAAGCCGGCCGGCCGACAAGATTCACCAGATGGCCTATGTATGCTACGAGGCACAGAAGATAGGCATTGTAAAGGAACTCTTCAAGGAGAAGAAACCGGAACGTGTGATCATCTTCACTGGTAGCAAGGTGAAGGCCAAGGACCTGGCCATTTCACTGACCAGAGCCAAGTTCAACTGCCGTGCCATGCATAGCGACCTGTCGCAACAGGAACGCGACGAGGTGATGTATCTGTTCCGTAGCGGACAGACGGACATTCTCGTGGCCACGGACATCGTGGCACGGGGAATAGACATTGACGACATCACGCTGGTCATAAATTTCGACGTCCCCCACGATGCCGAAGACTATGTGCACCGCATTGGTCGTACTGCCAGGGCAGGAGCCGGTGGAAGCGCCATCACGCTGGTATCGGAAAAGGACCAGCCGGAGTTCAAGAAGATAGAGCACTTCCTGAAGAAAGAGGTGGAAAAGATGCCTGTACCCGAACACCTGGGAGAAACTCCGGAATACAATGGCAAAGCCCAGGACAGGAAGCCCTCAAGGAGCAGGAACCGCAATAACACAAGGAGAAAGAGCGGCACAAAAGGCCAGGCAGCCCCCCAACCCAATACCCCCAAAAGCCAGGCAGAGCCCCAAAACAATGCCTCAAATGGCCAGGCAGAAACCAAAATCAATGGCGGGGAAAAGGCAAAGGCAAAGCACAGGAAACCCCGAAACAAGAAGAATCACGACAAGCCGAAAGCACAATCTTCTGAAACTCAAAAGAAAGCATCAGAGTAACCTTTGAATAGTACTTGATATACTCCTGGAAGGACTGAAAATTATTTCAGAAATAACCTTTCAGGAGTTGCTTTTTTAGAGATAAATGTTGTACCTTTGCCGTCGTGAAAGATTTAAGCAGACATATAGAATATCTCCTTTGCGAGCATGACTCGGTGGCAATACCAGGCATCGGAACCTTCATCACTGAAGACCTCCCTGCACGGTATTACATGGAGGAGAACACCTATCTCCCGCCCGTTAAGAGCGTGCGCCTGGATATCGGGCAGAAGCAGGACGACGGCAAGTTGGAGAACTGCTTGATTCAATTGCATCGTGTCACACGCAATGTTGCCCAGAAGTGGATAACGGATTATACCAACGACATCAACCAGGCTCTCGCAGAGGCCGGCTTCATGGACCTTGGCACAATGGGCAGATTGGTGTATGCAGACAATGTGGTTTCCTTTGAAGCATGCGAAGCCGGTGTCAATTCACCCGAATGGTATGGCCTTGACTCTTTCCAGATGCCCAAGTTGCCTGCATATGCGCACAAGCACAATGGATACAAGGATCCCACACACTTCACCATAAGGCTTCGCCGTAGCACGGTACACCGTGTCATGACCGCGGCGGCAATGATCATCGTTGCCCTTACGGTCATCGTCCCCAACTATGGTGCCTTCAGTCTCAACGGCAAATGGCAATCGCACTTTGCATCGGCAGAGAGTCTTATGACATTGTTCACCGCAAATCCCAAACCCATTGCCGAACAGACTTTGCAGATAGCCGAGACCAAACCTGTTGCTATCGCCCCGGAAGAGGATATCCAGGATAATGCCGTTTCAGCAGAGGTAAGTCAGGATTCCACAATGCTTTCCGCAAGCACCGCAGAACCTGTGGAACAGGTGCAGGAAAATAACGTTGAGGTACCTGCCATGCAGACCTCCACCGTACAGGAACCTGTCAAACACGAACCCGCCGTGCAGGAAAAGGTTGTGGAGGAAGCCGTTGCCGAATCCTCACCCGAAGTGAAGGGCTATTGTGTTGTCATGGCCAGCGCCATTACCCACAAGGGTGCCGAGCATCTTATCAGCAAACTCAACAAGGAGGGTTTCCTGAATGCCGTGAAGTATGACGACAATGGCATGCTCCGCGTTGTGCTTGTCGGATATGATAGCGAAGAGGCTGCACGTGCCGATATGGCCGTTGTACGCGCTACGGACAAGTTGTACTCCGGTTCTTGGCTGAAGCAATTCTAACATCATTTTCTCTCCCCCATAATTTTATCTATCACAACATGAAGCGTGTACGTTGTCCCAAATGTGACAGTTACATTACTTTTGACGAAACGAAGTACCAGGCAGGACAGCAACTGGTATTCCAATGCCCGGAGTGCTCCAAGCAATTCGGCATACGCATGGGCACGAGCAAGGTACGCGACACACGCAAGAACGAGGTTTTGGACGAGGAGGCCAACAAGGACCAGTGTGGTAGCATCGTGGTGGTGGAAAATGTGTTCCACTACAAGCAGGTCCTTCCTCTCAGCATGGGCGACAATGTGCTTGGCAGATATGTAAAGGGCACGAACATAAACCTGCCCATAGAAACGGTGGACCCCAGCGTGGACACCAAGCATTGCATCATCCGCGTGCAACGCAACAAGCGCGGGGAGTTGCAATACATCCTCTGGGACGCCCCTTCCAACACCGGCACTTTCTATATGAACGACATCCTGGGCGACAACGAGAAGGTGTCACTTTCCGATGGCGACATTATCACCATTGGTGCCACCACGCTCATCCTCCGCACGGCTAAGGATGGTGAGGCAGAGGAATAGTTTTTATCGTATCCCCCTCTTTCACCAAAGGCAAGGCATCGGCAAGTTGCCTTTCCAATTCCTCCCTATCGACAAGATAAATCTTTACCGTCTGGGAGCGGCGGAACCTGTTGAAGTACGGGTTCAGGGAAGAATACCATTTACACTCTACGACACCGGGGAACTTGGGTATCTCGTTCCATAGCATGAAGACCCTTGTCCGTGCGGCTATGGTGATGCCTGTCCTTCCGTCGGCAAAACGGCTTGCGCAAATCAGGTGGCGGCGTATCTCGCGGTCCTTCTCCCTTTCCTCCTCGGTAGGCTTGTGGCTGATGGTTACATTACGGCCGAAGCGGGCATTGATGTCGTCCATCATCTTGCGGAAAAGTTTGCCGTGTGCCGAAGTATCCTGCAACTGGTTGGAGAGTATGTGGTAGTGTATCATCTCGTGTATGATGGTATCTTCCAGCAGGCGCTCGTCCATTTCCTTGCCGGCACTTATGACGAACTGGAAGTTGGCGTACTTCCATCCTCCCCAAAAACTACGCTTGCGACTATAACGCAGTTGTCCCAGGAACGTGCGTGCGTTGCTGAGCCTGAATGGCAACGGTTTCAAACGTCCTCCGAATATTGTATGATTGAATTCATTGAACTTGCGTTCAACATAGTCAAGTGTCGCAACCATTTACATGCAAATGTGCCGGTGGTTATACATATAAAAAGATGTGCCATAAGAATCTATGACACATCTTCCTAATTATCTTCTCAACAAGAATCTTACTTCAGAGACAGAGTAATCTCCTTACCCTCCTCTACTACGTTCAGCTTGTCCTCGCGGAGCAACCAACCCATAGCCAGATACAAATCCTTGTCAGTCTTAATCTTGCAAACCTTCTTCAGGTCCTTGGCGTTCATTGCGCCATTCTCGTTGAGGGCTGTCCAAACAGCACCAGCAACGCTACCAATCTTCTCGATCATCGCTTTAATACCTTAATGTTTGAATAATATACCTATCTAATTGCGACTTTTATCAATTCGCGATGCAAAGGTAAGTTAATTTTACTTAACTCGCAAGAATTATAGCGTTTATTTTATGTTATAAAACACAAATAATACATCTTTCCTGCTTCATGAGCCTATTTATAGTCTTCCGGAGTGAAGATGAAGGACATGTACTCTGTCGCCTTTGTGGATGAATAGTAGGTATAGTGGAATGTCGTGCCATGCTCCTTCAGTTCGTGAAGTCCTATGTTCTGGCGTATATTGTCCAGAAGATTGGCATGAAATACGCTGAGGAGTTTGGAGTTGTATATGCTGTCTACGTCCAATTTGCCCGATACCGAGTAATAATACGACATCATCCTGCCCTCCGTGTCATATACAAGGCTGTCCAAAACCGTGTACTCGTCCATCTGTTTGGGACAAGAATTTTTTGTAAAATTACGGGCCTGACGGCAAATCCTGTCGCTTTTCGACTCATGGTTGCATGATACCAGCGCAAGCAGGAGAAGCAGCAGGGCTGATGGAATCTTCATATTATCTATATATAATTTCATTGCATCTATACAAAAATATAGAATCTAAATATACTATAGAATCTATAGAATCTATATATAATAATATAAAAATGGAGAATCACTCAGAAAGACCCGTATATGCGAATGTCCTTCTGCCGGCGATTCTCCACTTTATTTATGCATGCCTTTTGAAGCGGGAGGTGTGTGTTACTCCTCGGGCTTCATGTTGGTGTACACCGTCTGCACGTCATCAAACTCCTCCATCTTCTCCACCATCTTGTTGATGGTTTCGCGCTGCTCGGGGGTAACGTCCTTCAGGTCGTTGGGGATGTATGTGAACTCACCGCCCACCTCCTCGAAGCCCTTGGCTTCCAAAGCCTTCTGTATCTCGCTGTAACTTGTAGGCTCGCCATAGATGGTGATTGTGGTTTCGTCCTTATCCTCGTCGTATTCCTCGTCGTACTCCTCCTCCACTCCGAAGTCGATCATCTCCAGGATGAAGTCGTCCATATCCATGTCGGCACTCTTCTTGAAGGTGAAGACACACTTGTGGTCAAAGAGGAAAGACAGGGAACCCGTGGTACCCATGTTGCCATTGAACTTGTTGAAGATAGAACGTACGTCGGCCACGGTACGTGTGGTGTTGTCGGTCAGTGTATCCACGAACACGGCCACACCGTGGGGGCCGTATCCCTCGTATGTAACACTCTTGTACTCGCTCTGGTCCTTGCCCATGGCATTCTTGATAGCACGCTCGATGTTGTCCTTCGGCATGTTCTCACGCTTGCACACGGCTATTACGGAGCGGAGTGTGGGGTTGTTCTCGGGTTCGGGTCCTCCGGCCTTTACCGCTATGGCAATCTGCTTGCCCAGACGGGTGAAAGTCTTGGCCATGTGGCCCCATCTCTTCATTTTTGCTGCTTTGCGATATTCAAATGCGCGTCCCATATTGTTGTTTTATATTTGATTTTACGTTTCTTCTTATCTCAGTTCGGCGCCAAGTTGCTTGGTCAGTTGCTGTATCAACTTCTGCATGATGGCATCGATAGCCTTCTCGCTCATGGTCTTTTCCGTGTCCTGAAGAATGAAGTTCACGGCGTAAGACTTCTTGCCTGCGGGCAGGTTCTTGCCTTCGTACACATCAAAGAGCGTTACGGCCTTAAGCAGTTTCTTCTCCGTCTGGTATGCTATCTGCTCTATGCGTCCGAACTCCACGCTCTGGTCGATGAGCAGTGCCAGGTCGCGGCTCACGGCAGGGAACTTGCTTATCTCGGTGTACTTGACGGCCTGGTTGCGTATGGTCTTCATGAGGAGTTTCCAGTCAAGGTCGGCAAAGAACACGGGGTTCTCTATGTCGAATGCCTTCAGCACCTTGCGGCTAACGATACCCAACTTTGCGAGCACCTTGCCGCCACGGTTGCGGATTTCCAGACTCTTCTCGAAGATGTCCTCCGTGCCATCGGCAAATACCAGCATGCCGAAGGGAACGCCAAGGCGGGATAGGATGTTCATGACGTATGCCTTCAGTTCGGCACAGGAACTGTCCTCGTTGCAATGTGCCCAACTGCCACAAACACGCTTGCCTGTAACCCACAGGCCCATGTGCATCTCCTCGGAGTATGCGTCCAGGACGTGCTTTATCACCTCGGGGTCGCGGCTGCTGGATACGCCGGGAATGATGTCGGCACACTTGCGTGCCTGGTCAAAGCGGTAGCAGTTGCCGAACTCGAACATGCGCTGGTCGGGCATGCGGTGTGCGGTATTGCGTGCTATGCTCTCAAGTCCGCCGAACAGGAGGCTCTGGCGCAATACGCTCAGGTCCTGTGAAAGGGGGTTGAGCAGGCGTACACAGTTCTCCTCCTTGTAGGTCTGCTGGGAACCTCCGGCATAGTATGAAATCTTCTGCAGGCTGTTGTTCAGTATCTCGTGGAAACCACAACCCACCAACTGCTCTGCAATGAGGTTCTGCAACTTGTGGCTCTTGTCTGCCTCGCCCTTTACGGACAGGCTCGACTTCACCGTTGTGGGAATCTCTATGTTGTTGTATCCGTAGATGCGCAGGATGTCCTCCACCACGTCGCAGGGGCGCTGGACGTCCACGCGGTAGGCGGGTACGGAGAGTTGCAAGCCTTCGGCATCCTCCCCTACGATCTCCATCTCCAGGCTTGTGACGATGCTCTTCACCGTCTCGGCAGGGATTTCCTTGCCGATGAGGGAATTCACGTAGGCATACTTCACTTCCACGCTGAAGGGCGCTATGGGTTGGGGATACACGTCCACAATCTCCATGCTCACCTTGGCACCGGCCAGTTCCTTGGCCATGATGGCAGCCTGCTTCAGGGCATAGATCTGTCCGTTGGGGTCAATGCCGCGCTCGAAACGGAAACTGGCATCTGTCTGCAGGCCATGGCGGCGCGAACTCTTGCGGATGCATGTGGGATTGAAGTAGGCGCTCTCCAGCAGTACGTTGCATGTCGTATCGTAGGTACCGCTACCCTTGCCGCCGAACACACCGGCTATGCACATCGGTTCCTCGGCATTGCAGATGGCCAGGTCGCGCTCGCTTAGTTTGTGCTCCACGCCGTCCAGTGTCACGAAGGGTGTGCCCTCGGGCATGGTCTTCACCACCACTTCCTTGCCCAGAATCATGTCTGCATCAAAGCAGTGCAGGGGCTGGCCATAGGCCATCATTATGTAGTTGGTGATGTCCACGATGTTGTTGATGGGACGCAGACCTATGATGCGCAGGCGGTCCTGCAACCATTCGGGGCTCTCCTTCACCTCGCATCCGGTCAGTGTCAGGGCGCAATAGCGGGGGCATGCCTCGGCAGCCTCCACTCTGACGGGAATCTGCAGGTCGGTGTTGTCCACCTGGAAGGCGTCGCAAGAGGGACGGTGCAGGGAAGTCTCATAGCCGTTCTGCACCAACCATGCATACAGGTCGCGTGCCACACCCCAATGGCTGCACGCATCGGCACGGTTGGGGGTGATGTCCACCTCTATCAGGTAGTCACTCTCCAGATTGTAGTACTGCTTGGCAGGGATGCCCACGGGGGTGTCCTCGGGCAGCACGATGATGCCGTCGTGGCTTGTGCCCACACCTATCTCGTCCTCGGCACAGATCATGCCCAGGCTTTCCACACCGCGTAACTTGCTGCGCTTTATGGTAAACTCCTCGTCGCCGTCGTACAACTTGGTACCCACCACGGCAACTATCACCTTCTGTCCGGCTGCCACATTGGGGGCGCCGCACACTATCTGCAAGGGAGCCTCCTGACCCACATTGACGGTGCACACGTGCATGTGGTCGCTGTTGGGGTGCTCTTCACAAGTCAGTACCTCGCCTGTCCACAGACCTTCCAAACCTCCCTTTATGCTCTGGACTTCCTCCACGCTGCCCACCTCCAGACCTATGCTGGTCAGTGCAGCAGCCACCTCCTCGGCCGTAAGGTCGACATCCACGTATTCACGAAGCCATTTGTAAGAAATATTCATAATTATATATAATGTATACGCTTATTCAAGGCGCAAAGTTACAAAAAAAATGGCACAAAATGGGAGAAAAGAACAAAATAAATATTCTTCCCGACGGAATTTGGAACGGAGGATAAAATCCTCAACATCCTCATCACAGTACTAACGGCAATCGCCGCCACATTTGGAGTGACGAGTTGCATGTAAAACGAACGAAAAGGCGAAACGACGTGAAATGAGCGGAGTAGCGTCTGCCCCACCTCGTTCCATAGAGGCGATGCGCTCCGCAAGTTTCTTCAACGTCCTTAAAGGTACATAATGCAAAAGTTGGTGATGTTTGAATTGAACAATGGAATAGCGGCGGCAAAAAAGACACACTGACCTGCCAAAACCGAAACTTGACAGGGCGAAGTTTTCCATTTCACCAGAACAACGTCGAAATAACGAAAAGAGGATGTGGTCTTGCGTCCACATCCTCCTGTCTGCATATTACATTTGCATTATTTAATCATATCAACCGAACGTCTGATGAACTTGCTCAGAGCCTCGCCACTTAGCATGCCGTTTTGCAACAAGGCCAGGTCTATAAGTTGGCTGACACGTTCCTCGTTTTCCGAGGTCAAAAGTTCCCTTACCTGTGGAGAATCCGTATTCAGTACCATGTTGTACATGTCGGGCATCTCACCATAAAACTGCATGCCAGGCTGCAGACGGGCCATATCCTTCATACGTCGCATGTACTCACTTTGGGTGATGATTACCGGCAACTGCTCTTCTCCCATGGCCTGAGTCTGTACGGTGAACTCGACCTTGTCCATCTTGGGCAGAAGTTCCTTGAACTGGTTCTGAAGTTTCTCCGCCTGCTCCTTCTCTATCTGCTCCTTCTCCGTATCATCGCGCTTGATAAGATTGTCCACTGTATCAGCATCTACACGGCAGAAATGAGTCTTCTCCAGTTTCTGTTCAAGCATGTTGATAAGGGGAGTGTCCAACTGGCCGTTCATCATCAGCACGCTGTATCCCTTGGCTTTTGCCGCCTCAATGTAGGTATATTGTGACTGTGCATCCTGGGCATAGAGATAGACAAGTTGTCCTTCCTTGTCGGTCTGGCTGCTTTCCACCAAGGTCTTATACTCGTCTAAGGTAAAGAACTTGCCGTCGATGTCCTTGAGCAGGAAGAATTGCTTCGCCTTGTCATAGAACTGCTCCTCGCTGAGCATGCCATAGTCAATGAAAATACTTATATCGTCCCACTTCTCCTCGAACTCCTTACGGTCATTCTTGAATATACCGTTCAGGCGGTCGGCCACCTTCTTGGTAATGTATTGGCTTATCTTCTTGACGTTCTGGTCACTCTGCAGATAACTGCGGCTCACGTTCAAGGGAATGTCTGGAGAGTCTATGACACCATGCAAAAGAGTAAGGAACTCCGGCACGATACCCTCAACCTGATCGGTAACGAAGACCTGGTTGCAGTACAACTGTATCTTGTTACGCTGAATGTCCAACTGGTTCTTTATCTTGGGGAAATAGAGGACACCGGTCAAGTTGAAGGGATAGTCAACATTGAGATGAATCCAGAAGAGAGGCTCGTCAGCCATTAGGTACAACTTGCGGTAGAACTCCTTGTAGTCCTCGTCCTTCAGTTCGCTAGGTTTGCGTGTCCAGAGAGGATCCGTGTCGTTGATAATGTTATCCTCCTGAGTGTCAACCATCTTCTTCTCCTCATCATTCCATTCGCTCTTCTTGCCGAAAGCCACGGAAACGGGCAGGAAATGGCAGTATTTCTTCAGCAGGCCCTCTATCTTATGCTTCTCCAAGAACTCCTCGCAATCCTCGCTGATGTGCATAACAATGTCGGTACCACGGCCTTCCTTCTCCACCTCCTCGAGAGTGAATTCCGGACTTCCGTCGCACGACCACTTCTGTGCAGGCCCCTCCGACTTGTAACTCTTGGTGATGATATCCACCCGGTCGCTGACCATGAAACTTGAATAGAAGCCCAAACCGAAGTGTCCGATAATCTGCGGAGCATCGTCCTTGTATTTGTCCAGAAAATCGTTAGCACCGGAGAATGCAATCTGATTGATGTACTTCTCTATCTCCTCTGCCGTCATGCCAATACCGTTATCACTTACAGTTATGGTCTTGGCATCCTTGTCAATGCTCACGCTAACCTTCAGTTCGCCCAGTTCGCCCTGGAACTCACCCTTGCCGGCAAGAGCCTTCAGTTTCTGTGTGGCATCTACGGCATTACTTACTATCTCACGCAGAAAAATCTCGTGATCGCTATACAGGAACTTTTTGATTACGGGGAAAATGTTCTCTGTGGTTACCCCAATATTTCCTTGCTTCATATTGTATATGTATAAATTTTTGTTTGTTGTCAGGAAAGTCCTTTTACACGCAATGTCCCTTGGGTATTAGAGCCTTATCACCTTGTCCTCGGCAATCCCCTCATTATTTCCAGTCAGGAGCATTTCGCATATCGGGTCTTCTATTATCCGTTGTATGGCACGACGCAGAGGACGTGCTCCGTATTGTACATCGTAGCCCTCAGTGGCTATTTGTTCTATGGTTTTGTCTGAGAGTTCCAGTGTATAGCCCATTTCTGATATACGGCGTATCAATGGCTTCAGTTCAATGTCTGCTATACGGCGGATGTCTTCTCGCGAGAGTTGGTCAAAGTAGACAACATCGTCCAGACGGTTCAGGAACTCGGGTGCAAACTGTTTCTTCAGGGCCTTCTCCACTATGGAGCGCGTCTGCTGTTTCCTGTCCTCATCGGTACTGCGGTTCTGGAAACCTATGCCTGTGCCGAAGTCCTTTATCTGCCTGGTGCCGGAGTTGCTGGTCATTATGATGATGGTGTTACGGAAATCTATTGTCGTACCATTGCCGTCAGTCAGACGTCCTTCGTCCATAACCTGCAGAAGAATGTTAAACACATCGGGATGCGCTTTTTCTATCTCGTCAAGAAGCACTATGGAGTAAGGTTTGCGCCTTACACGCTCAGTCAGTTGCCCGCCCTCTTCATATCCGACATATCCCGGAGGAGCACCCATCATACGGCTTACCGTATGCTTTTCACCGTATTCGCTCATGTCAATGCGTATCAGAGAAGCCTCACTGCCGAACATTTCCACGGCCAACCGCTTTGTCAGATAGGTCTTGCCCACACCTGTGGGGCCAACAAACAGAAACGTACCAATGGGGCGGTTGGGGTCTTTCAGGCCCACACGGCTTCGCTGTATGGCACGTGCCACTTTGCGTACCGCCTCGTCCTGTCCGACAACGCTGTCCTGCAGATTTTTCTGCAACTGGCGCAACCTGTTGTTTTCATCATCACCTATACGGTATGCAGGTATACCGGTCATTATACTCACCACCTGTGCCACAGTATCCGCCGTGACCTGTGTGCGGTTCTGCTCCTGTTCCTCAACCCAGGCACGCTGAAGTTGTTCCAGTTTTTCGGACTTCATCTGCAGTTCGTCACGAAGGTCGGCAGCCGTTTCATAGTTCTGCGACTTGATGGCCATGTTCTTACGTTCCTCTATGTCGCGCAACTCTGTTTCCAGATTGTCAATCTCCATATTGGCAGGAATGTTGAAGATATGCATGCGTGCCCCGCTTTCATCCATAGCGTCTATGGCCTTGTCGGGAAAGGCACGGTCGCTCACATAGCGCTGTGTCAATCTCACACAGGCATCCAAAGCCTCATCGGTGTACTGCACCTTGTGGTGCTTTTCGTATGCCGGTTTCAGGCGGTGCAGTATCTGCAATGTCTCCTCTGCCGTAGATTGTGCCACTATAATCTTCTGGAAGCGACGGTCCAGGGCACCATCTTTCTCTATGGTCCTGCGAAACTCGTCTATCGTCGTCGAACCTATACACTGCATCTGGCCTCGTGCCAATGCCGGCTTCAACATATTTGCGGCATCCATGCTACCCTGCGAACCTCCGGCACCTATGATGGTGTGTATCTCGTCAATATATATAATAATGTCACTATTGGACTCAAGTTCAAGCAACAGGTTGCGTATGCGTTCCTCAAACTGGCCCCGGAACTTGGTACCGGCAACCATGGCGGCCATATCCAGTGTCAGTATACGCTTGCCCCAAAGTTGACGTGCAACCTTGCGTTCAACGATCCTCTGTGCCAACCCTTCTACAATAGCACTCTTGCCCACACCCGGTTCTCCAATGAGGATAGGGTTGTTCTTCTTTCTGCGAGACAGTATCTGGGCTACGCGCTCCATTTCCTTCTCACGGCCAACCACTGGATCTAACTCACCCTTGAGTGCCTTTGCTGTCAAATCCGTACAGAAATTATCCAAAACTGGCGTGTCACTCTTTGAGGTTTTCTTCTTGGTCAGAATTGGAGTGTCATCGTCCATAGGACCATTTGTTTCGAAACGCCCATCTGCATTTTCAGGTTCGTCCTCGCTATCAAGATGACTATATCCACCCTTCACGTCTCCATAGACGTTCTCACGTGTAAGTCCGTGCTCTTCCAGCAATTGCTGTATGGGGCTGCCCTGATCCTTAAGCATCGCCCTGAGGAGATGTTCCGTATCTACCTCTTCAGAATGCTGGGCACGAGCCTCAAGTACGCTCAGACGCATCAATCTGAGAGCCTCCCGGTTCAGTTCCATGTTATTCCTTTCCGGCACGACAGCCACCTTCCTTTCCCTGGCCACCTTTTCCAGATGCCTTTTCAGAGAGAGCAAATCCGGTTGCACCTTATGCATCATGCGCGTAGCCTTACTGACATTTTGTCTCAAAATGCCCAGCAACAGATGCTCGGGTGACACATTGTCACATTCCGTCCTTTCAGCCTCTTCCTTTGAGAAGTTGAAAACAGATGCCATATCGTTAGAGAACTTGTTGTCCATATCGTGTAATATCATGATATGTGGCTGTTATGCAATATCCTTAGCCACGTTGTTACAGATATACTTGCGCAAAGTTCGTGCCAAAAGCCCACAATTCCTAAAAATATTACCCTTTTTCTTTGGTGGATTGCCCGAATCTTCATACCTTTGTACCCGCAGATGAGGATGGGACCTCACTTTTTTTATGCCCCATTTCGATTTTGTATGATGGTTCGGTAGCTCAGTTGGATTAGAGCAGCAGCCTTCTAAGCTGCGGGTCAAGGGTTCGAGCCCCTTCCGAATCACCAGAACGCAAATCAAAATGCATCAAGAGAGTTCAGCAATGGACTCTCTTTTTTATCCTCGGCATTAAAGAGGCAATATCCGAAATATGGTGGCAAGTCATGAAAGAGTATACAAAAATCAGGCAGGGTGGACAAAAATCATGTTCTCGGTTTATGGCACCTGGCAACCAAGAATATCCGCTGACTCGCTATAACTGCACTTATGTCCAGTAAACAAAAAAGAGAGGGTTCATTGCTGAACACTCTCTGTCTTTTTTGAGCCTCTTGTCGGAATTGAACGATTATTTTATATTCAAGAGGTTATATGAATATGTGTACATTGTCTTATATATCGTGTACACAAGCAGAATTCGCACCTTCGATACGTATCAGTATTACAAGGCGAATAATTAGTTAATAATTCTGCATACTTCTACGCTTAAAAGTACGGCAAGTCGAAAATGTTTGTTTGTTTGTTTGCCAAATTAGTAAGCAATGTTATGTTGTCATGTCAAAACGTTGCCGTAAATTTGCCATCGTAAAACTAATAAAACACTCTCTAAATGCGATGCAAAGATACAAAAAATACAGCAAACAAACAAACATTTCTTTTCCTTATATATGCCTCCAGTCAAGAATATGTAATGTTCTGAACTATCCACCTGTTTTTATAAATGACATACAAGTTTAACAATTAAATTTCTAGACAATGGAAGAAGATTTAATTATTAGTAAAGCAGAATGGGTTCGAGACATAAAGATTGGAGAATCAAAGACATGTATTGTCAAGGCTCATAACGAACTGGAATCTTTTGCAACCACTGTAGGTAGGTATAACCGTGGATACGGCAGAGAGAGAGGTATATACTTAACCTATTCTACTAATTGGTTTGAATATTCATTCACTATAACAGCACATGACTTGAATGAAAAGGACAAGATACGCAAATAGGTTGTCGGGATTGTCACCATCTCAACTTCGTAAGGAGATTGATTTGAATGATAGTATCATGACTCTAAATGATGCCGCTCCATTCATAGGAAAGTCTGTTTCCGCTGTTAGAAAGATGTGTCAAAGGAACCAGATTCCTGCACATAGGGTAAACTACAGATGGATGTTCCTAAAAAGTGAAATTTTAATTTGGCTCAAAGAACAATAGCATCTAAAATAACTCTCTAAATGCAAAGTCCTCCAGGCCCAGTCTGAGAAGATAGTGTCTGGAGGCATTATTTTGCACCTTATTTATTATATCATAACATTTATGGTCACACGGGAACTAGTACTTCAGCCTAAAATCGTTACTTGGATGATGGAAATGGTTGTTGAACATTCACTTCCTATGGAAATTCATGTTCAGGAAAGCATTAACGATTTAAAAAAGGTTGTGCTAAATTATGAAGCTGAGGATGAGAGTATGGCTGAATGGGTTATCTGTAAGTGTATCGATAGATTTCTTCCTACTTTATGATTTCACAGGATACCATAGACAGAATTCTTGATGCAGCTGACATTGTTCAGATAATAGAAGACTTTATTCCTCTTAAGAAGCGCGGAGTAAATCTTATTGCTTGTTGTCCGTTCCATTCAGAAAAAACTCCTTCATTTACTATATTTCCTAAAACAGGTACATTTAAGTGCTTTGGCTGTGGGGAACAGGGAAATGCCGTCGGCTTTCTGATGAAGCATGAGAATATGTCCTACCCCCAGGCTCTTAAATGGGTGGCGAGGAAATACAATATCGATATTCAGGAGGAGAATCTTACTCCAATACAGAAGCAGGAGTTTCGTGAAAAAGAAGCTATGTGGATTGCTAACGATTATCTGGCTAAAGAATATGCCAAAGTTCTTTTGCTTCCACAATATAAATTTGCGCGTGACTATGCTTACAAAAGATGGGGAGAAAGGTTCTGCACTCAAATGGGTATCGGATTTTGTCCGAGAGATTCCAAAATTGTTGAAGACAGCTATATTACAGATGAAATTGCAGAGGCTCTTCATCTTCGTAATAAGGCTGGCTTCGATTTCTTTGGTGGCAGAATAACAATACCTATCAAAGATAGACAACAGCATGTTATCGGTTTTACTTCTCGTGTTTTGGATGAGAGCAAGCCAAAATACATGAATTCTTCCGATTCGCTTATCTACAATAAGTCGAAATCTATCTTTGGTATTGATACAGCATGGAGAGAAGCGGCAAAGACAGAGAGGTTCTATCTTGTTGAGGGTGCTCCGGATTGTATGCGACTTCAATGTATTGGCGTATATAATTCCGTCGCTACTCTTGGCACTGCCTGGACGGAAGCACATTTCAATATCCTTAAACATGCAGCTTCTCATCTATGCTTTCTTCCGGACGCTGATCCTCCTAAAGAGGGGGAACAGTTTGGTCCTGGAATAAATGCTGTGATAAAGTCTGGTGAGCTTGCCATGCGGTTAGGGTTCTCCGTTTCTGTAAAACAGATTCCCGTATCTGATGTAAAGCAAGATCCCGATACTTTCTGCACGTCATTGGCTATTTTTCAAGCTATAGAAGAACATGACTTCATTCTATGGCTTGCTGATTTGCTTTTTTCTGATGAGATGATTACGGAGAACAGAAGCAAGTCAGTAAACAGGATTGCTGACCTGCTTGCCCGTATCAATGACGAGACAAAGGTTGACATCTACATCTCTCGCCTTATTAAATATAGCCAGAAGTCTGTATGGAAGAAGTCTATAGAGAGATTTCGTCGTGAGCATCGTGAGAATGAGGCAAAAGAAAAGGCAGAAAAAGAGGAAGGTCTGCTTAAAAGATATGGATTTAATGTAGACAGGAACAAGTACTATTCTATTGGTGATAAAGGATACTACGAATGGAGCAATTTCACTATGGAGCCTTTGTTCCATATTAAGGATTCAATTTCTCCTAAGCGTATCTACATCCTTCGCAATACTTTTGGCATAGAGGAACTTGTGGAAATGAAACAGGAGGATTTGGTTTCCATTTCCAAATTCAAGCAAAAAGTGGAGGGTCTGGGTAATTTCGTGTGGTGTGCCTCGGAGAAGGAATTAACTAAACTGAAGTCTTATCTGTATGAGAAGACTGAGACTGCAGTACAAATTACTCAGCTTGGTTGGCAGAAGGATGGTTTCTTTGCCTTCGGCAATGGCATTTATTACGATAATGCCTTTATCAAGGTGGATGATTATGGCATTGTGCGTATAAAGGATAAGGGGAATTATTACCTTCCGGCACACTCCAAGATATATTTCAATGATTCAAAGCTCTTTCAGTTTGAGCGCAGATTTGTTCACCAGGATCTTTCTTCAATTACATTAAGTAAATTCTCTGAGCAAATCTTCAAGGTGTTCGGTAATAATGGTAAGGTTGGCTTTTGCTTCTATCTCGCTACTTTGTTCCGTGACATAGTAACGAGAGAGTCGCGCTCCTTCCCTATTCTTAATCTTTTTGGTCCAAAAGGTAGCGGTAAATCTGAGCTTGGTCATACATTGATGTCATTCTTCGTTGCTGACAATGTACCACCAAACATTCAGAACTCTACTCTGCCGGCTCTTAACGAGACGGTGGCGGCAGTGGCCAATGCTCTTGTACATATTGATGAATTCAAGAATGACATCGATATAAACAAGAGGGAATTTCTGAAAGGCCTTTGGGATGGTACTGGTCGTACTCGTATGAATATGGATCTGGACAAGAAAAAGGAGACAACTGCCGTGGATAGCGGCATTATCCTTAGTGGCCAGGAAATGGCTACAGCGGATATTGCTCTTTTTTCTCGTCTTATATTCCTTTCTTTCCCAAAGTCGGACTTCTCTGCTGAGGAGAAAGAGGCATATCAGATTCTTAAAAAGGTAAGAACTACTGGCATGACACATCTAACCTTGCAGATTCTTTCATATAGAAACAAGGTCGATACATCATTCAAGGAGGTGTATAATGCTACTCTTCAGGATGTGGTAGAAAAATTGAAGGATAATCCTATTGAAGACAGAATTCTTTTAAATTGGATTGGTCCTCTTGCAGTTTTTAGATTGCTGGAACAGTATATTGATGTCTCTATTTCGTATAAGGAGATGAAAAAGATAACCATAGATGGTATCAAGAACCAAAATTCAGAATGTCGACAGAATAGCGAACTGGCTTCATTCTGGAATATGGTTCAGTATCTCGTTAGCGAAGGTGAGATTATTGATGGTGGTGACTATAAGATAGAATATGTCCGTAATTTCAAGTCTTCTATTTGTACTCAGCAGTGGTTAGAGTCGCGTCCCGTCCTTCTAATACAGAAGACTCGTGTTTTCATGCTTTATAAGAAATATGGCAAGGCTGTTGGTGATACTTTGCTTCCGGAGGGCTCACTAAAATACTATCTCGAAAATTCAAAAGCATATCTTGGTGAGAAGACGGCAAGATATGATGTCTACCATAAGGGTATCCTGCAATATGTCAAGAATGAAAAGAAAGTCGGTGGATCGTTAATAAAACAAACCACCACTCATAGGTCATATTGCTTTGACTATTCTAAGATAGTAGAGAGCTTCGATGTGAATTTTGAAAAAACAAAGCTTGAGAATAATGATGTAGGTTCTGACGGGGATGAAGATGATGATACGGAGAAGGAGTTTAAGTTTGACTAATTGATTAAGGAAAGCCAGGAAGAAAATCTTGGCTTTTTTCGTCTCTTTAATAGCAGAAATTATGGGGCGAAAATCTATGTAACAGTTGTAACATTATGTAACAATAATATATTCAACATATTAGACATATATTATAGTCTAAATTATATGTAACATTTTGTAACAAAGAATGGCAAATATCGTGTTTTGTAAATATATTCATGTTTTAAAAACAATATTTAATTTTTTATAATTTTATATGTGCTTATAAATTAGGCTATTAAGTCGACGTTACAAATGTTGCAGTTGTTTTGGCCATTATGTATCTGTACTTTTAAAAAGAAAAAACAATTTTGAATTAGACTCGTTAAAATATTTGCTTGTTTGTTTGCCAAATTAGTTTACATTTAGCTTTGCTAATACATTGTTTAATAGTAACTTTGCAAAGTAAATAATATAGACATGAATTGTACAATTTTCCTAACTCTTGAACCATATCTTGCTCAATGGTTGTTACACGAGTGCGACGGTGAATCTCCAATAAAATTCAAGAAAAACTCTGCTGAATCTAAAATTCTGGAGCTTTATTTGACCACTCAGCCAAGAAAGGAATCGTATATTCCGCAGACTCGTCCAGAACCGGGACAGATTACGGTGGTTCTTCCCCACTTCAGGTATAAGGACACTCGGAATAACAACTATTTGCCTCCTCGTGGTGTTGTAGCTCTTCAGGAATGTATCCGAAACAGGTTTCGTGTAGAACTTTGGAAGGATCTTTATACTATAGGTAATGTCATTAAAAGGACTGATATCAGCATCACCAATTGGATGAAGTTGCATGGTATCGTTGATGACGACAGGAATTTCAATACCATAGCCAAGATTTTGCAAAGAAGCAGAGCTGCTTACTGTTCAGATGGTAGGCTTACAAATCATAAATCTTCGAAACATCGGAAAAAATAATACCGACATAAATATATCTTTGTCCACCTAACATTTGATTCTATGAAACAGTCTCTTCCTGGTATTAAAAATATAAGTGTCTTGCCTTGCGCTGGCATCCCTCAACATGCTATGGCAAAATGCCTAAGCGACATTCCTGTTGGCTTGAATTGCAATACCTCTAATTTGGATATATATCCTGAGTCTTCTTTGGAGGTGGAAAGTAATTACACTAATGGGGATTATTATGAAAACCTCACCCTTAAATTCACTTCCACTACCCGAATTCCCAAGCAACGAAAAATGGCTCTTGTTGTTACTGATGTCGAAGGTAAGAATTATTTGATTGGAACTAAAGAGCGTCCATTTCCAATAATTGAATACACAAGGGAGATTTCCGGTTCAAGGAATATTTATGATATCAAGGTTACTTTCTCTGGTAAGCGTGCCTTGATTCCTTGTGCTATATAAAAACGGGATTTAGCGATAATGCTAAATCCCAATTCGACCTTTTTAAAGTGCAATACGGAGCGACGGGGGCTTCCGCACACACTATCGATATTGCAAAGGAATAATATTGTTATTCGTTGGTATCACTTATTGTAAATTTGTCTATACCGTAGACTTTGCGCGTGTGAGTATCTATAAAGTCATTCTCTTTCAAATGCTTCATGACATTTTGTAAATCATGCGCATTCAGGTGTCCCATCTTCTCTGCTTTCTTGGCCTTAATCTTTGAAACTTTAAGTTCCTTGGGATCTGTACAATCTATCCAACTGTCATGGTCGAGAATCTCGGGATAATCTATCTGTCTGATTAGATACTGTTCTGCTTGCCAGTCTGGTGCTGATGAGAAATCATTATCTGAATTTATCAGTACAGCACATACTTCTTTTTGATTGGACTTAGAACCAGCAACGACTACGTATTTGAGCCTTGAATCATAACCATCCTTAGGAATAATACCATCTGCTCTGTCCATATCATAATATACGATGTCTCCTACCTGAAGGTCATGCATATCTTTAACAATAGACTCATTATGCATCATCTCGCTGAGATGTGATAAAACATTGTATGTATTATTGTCCATTAAGAAAGCTCTGTTGCAATTAACTCCTTTTCACGAATGTAGGCTATCATTTTATCGGTAGCGCCACCGGCCTTAGCTATCTCAATGTTTGTAAGAGTTCCTAATTGTGGGTCTTCCAAGAAACGGGCATATGCTATATCGTATGCCTTATCATGCGATTCTGGTGATAACTCGGTCTTGGAATCTTTTTCCTTACAATAGACAAACCATTTGTCCAAATATTCACATTCCTTCTGTGACAAATAGTCCATATCTGGCTCTGCAATACCAAAAACCTTTTGGTCCGTAACTCGGATTGAGTTGCGGAATCTCATTAAATCTGGATACTGGTCTATATCCTCGTCTTCCAATTCCACTAACTTGATTACCTTGTCTGACAAGGCTGGTACAGGACCAAATTTGCGTGCTTTGAATGTGTCAGGACAGAGTACCTTTCCATAGTTTACCAGATATTCTTTTTGGGCAAAATAGATTATCTTGAAAAGCTTGATGTAATCTACGCCTTCAGGAAAATTTCGTAGTACATACAATACTACGGATTCTATTTTTTTTATCTGTTCTATAGTCTTCATTTTGACGAAATATCATTTATTTGTCTGCAAAGATACTAAATTATTTAGTATTTTTGAGTTTTACTTGTTAATTTATACAGATTATAGGATTATTACCAGGTATTTTTAGATTCTTTGTCAAGCTTATCTGCAAATAGATATAGTTTCGGGGTTCGAATAACAGGATTCATTTCGGGCCATGCGTTTTTATTTTTGGCTATTTTCTGTCTTTTCTTTCTCCTAATTCGCTGTATATCTTTGCACTATAAATAATTCTTATTTGTATGGCAAAGAAAAATTACAATCTTCATCTTAAAGGTTACGTCGGTGGTTGGGATTTTGATGCTGACTATGTTGACTACGTTCTTGGCAAGAATCAGGATGGCGAGGTGAATGTGCTTATCGATTCACTTGGCGGTTCTCTCGCTAAGGCTCTTTCTATCGTTGCAGCTTTCCGTAATCATGGAAATGTAAATGTGCATTTCGTTGGTATGAATGCGTCAGCTGCAACTATCGCTTCTCTGGGTGCAAAACATGTCAGCATGGATTCTTCTGCTATGTATCTGGTTCATAAGTGTTCCATGGAGTTCTTCCAATGGGCTTCTGCCAATAGTGACAAGCTTCGCTCTATCATCAAGGAAGCAGAGCAGATGAAGGAGGATCTTGACAAGATGGATGCTAACGTGGCTGAGATGTATGCCGTCAAGTGCAAGCGTGAACCTTCTCAACTCCTGGCACTTATGAAGAAAGGTGGATGGCTTACCGCTAAAGAGGCTCTTGACTGGGGCTTTGTGGATGAGATTACTGACTTTGAGGACGATATGGCGCCTGTTATCACTGATGATATGGCGGCTGATATGTCCACAGCCGGTATTCCCATACCTGAAGGTTTTTCTCGCGTGAATCCTTCTGCTTTCAACCGCTTTGTCGTTGCGCTGACTAATTTCTTTAAGTCTAATCAAAATAACAATGAAAAGATGAACACTGAAAATTCTACTAAAGCTAATGCTGAGGAGAAGGTGGCTTCTCCTGCTTCTGAGACCATTTCTGCTGATGCTCATGCCAAGGCTATCGCTGACAAGGATGCAGAGATTAAGGCTTTGAGGGATGAGATTGAGGCTCTGAAGAAGGCTCCTGGCGATTCTACATCTCATATCGTGGATGAGAATAAGAAAGGTACCGCTTCTCTCGACCCTAACTCTCCTGAGGCTTTCTTCGAGACAAAGGCTCGTGCACAGGAACTGTATGACATGCTTCCCTAATCGTTAAACTCTAATCGTTATATTATGGCTGGTAAACTTACTTTTACTCTTCAGGAATTTCAGGAGGCGGCCACCAAATGGCGTTCTGACCTTCTGATGCTTCCTATCATTGGCATTCAGGAGACTCTTAAGTACATGACTGCTCGTCCTGGCATTCGCTACAAGGAGAATGTGGGTGCTCTCTCTGGCGATGCGCAGTTCGGTCCCTATAAGCCTTCGCGTTTCACAGATTTCAATCTCAATGTGGACTACCGTACTCTTGAGACATTCATGGGTTCTGTGGTGGCCAAGTTCGAACCTAACTCTGCCGTGTCTACTCTGCTTGGTCAGGTTGGCGCTACCAAGGGTGATGGACAGATGAAGGCTCCTACTGCCTTGCATGTCCTCGCTCTTATCGCTCGTGGCCTGTCGGAACACCTCAATGAGGCTATTTGGGCTGGAAAGCGTAATGCAGCAGGTGATACTACAATGGACCTCTTTGATGGTTTTGATACCATTACCACAAAGGAGGTGACTTCGGGTGCTATCGCTGCAGAAGAGGGGAATTACATGAAACTGGACGAGGAGATTACTTCTGCAAATGCCGTGGATGCTGCAAAAGAAATTCTCTTCTCTCTGGATCCTCGTCTGCGTTCTCAGGATTTGTACATGTTCTGCACTCAGGATTTTGCAGACAAGTACAATGAGGGCTATCTGCTGTCGCATGGCGGTATCAACTACAATACTCAATATTCACAGACTACTGTGGAGGGTTCAAATGGCAGGTTGCATATCATTCCTATGTACAACAAGATTGGTTCTAAGTTCATCCACATCTGTCCTAAGTCCAATATGCTTATTGGCTATGACCAGATGGGTGACGTGGAGTCTGTTATGGTAAAGGAGTACGAACCTTTCATCCTTTCGTACATCGCTACCATGTTCTTTGGTTGTCAGTTCGAGTCTATCGACAAGCGTAGATTCAAGGTTGTTGAACTTGTCTAAAGTGTATTGGTTATGGCAAATTGTATTAACATACAGCGTTCGCTGGATTGGTGCATGGGTACACCGGAATTGCCGGGTATCAAGCGTAGGGTTTACTATATTGCAAAGAATCAGATAGTAAAATGGCCGGCATTCCTCCGTGATGACAATGGACGGGTCTCCTCCTCTACTCTCTCTGGTTCCTTCACGTTGGTTGCTGATGCCAAGTGGCATTATATAGTCATCCTTGCCGATAAGTCACAGCTGACTTCGGAGGCTCAGGGTGAAGTGCCTTCGCAGACACAGCTGAACAAGGCAACTTTGGTTCATCCTGGTGTAGGTCCTTCTGCTTCGGCTGCTTCTGCCTACCTTAACAATTCGGACAATGTCTTCGTAGTCGAGGACATGAAGGGCAATTTCCGTATTGTCGGTTCTGAGCGATGGATGACTAAAACAACCGTGGCTCAGGATAATGGTCAGGGTGCTACAGGCACAACATCTACCACAATTTCAGTGGAGGCTACGGATGAGATTCCTTCTCCTTTCTACGTTGGCACACTCAATACTGAGGAGGGTGTTATTGATTGCAGTAATGGCAATGTTTCTGGTGGCAACACGAATAATGGTGGCAACACGAATAATGGTGGTACATCCGGTGATGATGATGACTTCGATGGCAACCTTGGCGATTAACTTCTGTGAGTTTTAATAAATGAATCTTATTCATGTTTGAACTGGATACCCAGGGACCGTGATGGTTCTTGGGTATTTGTGTAAATGCTTCACATTATGCTTGATGATGTTCTGAATGATATTCCTATGCCTCAGTCTGTTTCAGATGTGACACAGGATATAGATATTGGTGCTCTTCCAAATTGGAACGAGGATGACAATCTGCCAAAGAAGGATATCTTTGCCGTAGAACAGCGAAAGGGCTGGGATAAGTCTGTAGAGGCACGTTGTGACTTTACTCCTAAGCTTCGTCTTACTCGTCGTGCTTCTACAAACTTTATCTCGCTTTGGCAGAAGTCCATCTTCGGAAGAACACTGACTGAGATAAAGGCTGATGATTCAATGGTGCAGTTCTTCATTGATTCTCTTGTGCCGATTATCAATGAATGTGTCGGATATCATGTCTCATCTGGCAATTGGGCTGTCGTTACTACTCCTATGCGTAGACATAGAGAGAGAAATTTTGCGTCGCGCATTGCCGAAGGTATTAGCAGCTCTCTTGGGATTCCTTTCTACTTTGACTGCGCACATTGTCAGAGCAAGCAGCGTGTCGGGGCTGTGTTCCTGCCTAATAACATTCCGGCAGAATCGAATGTGATTGTTTTTGATGATTTCGTTACTACAGGATCTACATTGCTGGCAATGAAGAACCTTCTTCACGAGCATCAAAAGAATACTGTTTTTATCACTGGAATAAATAACAAACTATAGTCCAAATTATTTTCAAAAAATCATCCCGACTTTAATTGTATTTTGTCCACCTATGAGCAAGGAAGTTTATTTCAACAAACCTCAGCGTTTGACTCAGCTGATTGGTGCTAATATTTCTGTGATTGTTGCTGGTCGTCGTACTGGTAAGACTGATTCTATTGCGGCTCCTTTCGTTCTTCGCAACATGCAGCGCATGCCTGGTTCTACAGGTGGCATCGTGGTGCCTACCTTCAAGCATGGACTTACTAATACTCTGCCAGGACTCCTTGCGGCATGGAAGCGGTGGGGTTACATCCGTGGCATTCATTATGTCATCGGGCGTAAACCTCCGAAGACTTTTGCCAAGCCTATCATTGAGCCGGCGGAGTATGAGCATGTCATAACTTTTTACAATGGGTCTTGTGCTGTGATTATCTCTCAGGACCGACCCGGTTCTTCTAACTCGCTGACGCTTTCATGGCTTCTTGTGGATGAAGCGAAGTTCATCGACTACAACAAGCTGAAGGATGAGACGCTTCCTGCCAATGGCGGTATTAAGTCCTACTTTGGCAAGCACTCTTGCAATCACTCTATCATGATCCTTAGTGACATGCCTCAGACACAAAAGGGGTCTTGGTTCCTGCATTATAAGGATAAGATGGACAGCGAGGTGATTGCTGCTATAGAGGGGCTTGTGTATGACATCTGGAAGTTGAAGGAGAAAATAAAATCATTCAGGGAGACTGGTGAATCTGTTCCTAAGCATCTGCTTTACACGTTAAAGCATAAAGACAGACAATTAAATCAGTTACGTTCCATTGCTACTTACTATAAAGAGTATTCTTCTATTGAGAATTTGCAGTTGCTTGGAGAGAACTATATCCGTCAGATGAAGCGTGACCTGACTCCGCTGACCTTTCAGACGTCGATACTATGTCAACGTATAGGTATAGCAAAGGATGGTTTCTATTCTTCCATGAGGGAGGGGCATAAGTATGATGCTTCAGACATGGAGTATCTGGACAATGTTGCTCAGTCATTCTACGACAATGATGATTCTCATATTTCTGCCATAGGGGCACAGATGGATTGTCGTGCAGACAAGGATACTGACCCGAATGCGCCTATTTGCATTGGGATGGACTACAATGCAAATATCAATTGGATTGTGGCTGGACAGCCTTCAGGACGTAGACTGAATGTAATAAAATCTTTCTATGTCAAATTTGAAAGAAAGATACCTGCTCTTGTGGAGGAGTTCTGTTCTTACTATGCGTTCCATAAGAACAAGACGGTGATATTTTATTACGATACTACAGCACTCGGTTCAAACTATGCGGTGAATGAACAGGACTTCCGTTGGGTCATAATCCATGAGTTTGAACGTCGTGGTTGGGAGGTGGTTGATGTGTATCTTGGCAATCCCATGCGACATGATGAGAAGTACCTGCTCATCAACCAGGGATTTGCAGGGAAACAGAGGTTGATGCCGTTCTTCAACAGGCAGAATAACGATGACCTTATCCTTGCTATACAGGCTGCAGGTGTTACTCGTGGACGTAATGGGTTCCGTAAGGATAAGGGTGGAGAGAAGCTGGCAGAATCGGAGGAGGATTTGCTTGAACATCGTACTGATGGGACGGATGCTTTTGATACGCTTTATATAGGGTGTGAGAAGTTTCCGCAAGCAAACTACTCTTCTCGTTATTCTGTTTCTGGAGTTTCGTAGCATTTGCGAGAACAAAGGTAGCTGTATAGTATAATAATAATACAAGGTGATTAATATCATTTAATGCTAATTCAAACTCAATTGTACCATAGTTGGGGAAATGTTGAACAGAAATTTTATTTTCTCCCTTAAAAACTTTACCTTTGTATAGTGATTAAACATACATTATATATTATTAGGTGAATTATGGTAGTTTTTCGCAAACAATACTTATTCTTGCCAATATTGGCATTCATATTATTCTCATGCACTGACCAGCATGCAGAATCCATTATTACTAAGGCAGAACAGCTATTAAACACTAATCCGGATTCTGCCCTTGCTGTACTTGATGATATCCAGGAAAACAAGGAAGATTGGCCTCGTTCGCAACAGATGCGCTATGAACTTGTTTATGCACAGGCACAGAACAAGGCATATGTTAATTTTACTACCGATAGCATTGTTCTCAGCTTGGTTGACTACTATGAGCGCCATGGCAATGCCAATGAACAGATGATGGCAAACTACATGGCAGGGTGTGCATACCGCGATTTAGAGGATGCGCTTTCGGCACTGAAATACCTGAATCTGGCGGTAGATGCCGTTGACGAAAGCGATGAGGATTGCGATTTGAACACATTGATGCGTGTCTACAGTCAGATGGGAGGATTGTATCAGCGCGTTGCAGCGTTTGAGAACGAAAGAATTGCAGATATGCATGCAGAACGATTGGCATGGCAGATTGGAGATACAATATCGGCACTTCGTTTAATGTGGTTACAGGCATGTTGTTTATTTGATTCTAGAAATCAATCAGAGGCAATCATGATTTTGGATAGTATAGCGCAATTTACAGAAAAGAATGGAATTCAAGAGGATCCTGATTTGATATATCCAATTAAAACTGATTACTATCTTGAACGTAAAGACATTAAATGCGCGGAAATTCTATTGCGTGAATACGAATATAAGACAGGGATTCTAACAGAATCTCTAGATACCTTGAATTATGACATGGCTCACTTTTATCTTAAGGGCAAGTATTACAACATTGCTCAAAAGCCAGACTCAGCTATACAGATGTTCAATAAGTTGTCACATTTGATAGAGCTGCGTCCACTTTATACTTCTCAGCGCCACGGACTGAAAGAGGTCTCCTATCAAGGACTGACCAAGGCCTATTCGCTCAAACATCAGCCTGATTCTGTTATTAAATATGCTAATTTATATTGTCAATGGAATGATTCCAGCACTCGGGCTAAATCATCTGAGTATCTTTTGAGGTATCAATCACTTTACAACTATGCAAAAGTTCAAGAGCAGGCCCTGAAAGCAGAGCAGAAGGCATCACGTCTTCGTGTAATAATAATTTTGTTGGTGGTTTTCGCCACTACTATTGTCATTGTTGCGTGGTTAATTTACCAGAAGCGACTAAAAAAAGAACGACAAAAGC
>JAGAQH010000009.1 GCA_017622815.1 Bacteroidaceae bacterium
GTACTCTGTACTCTGTACTCTGTACTCTGTCATCTGTACTCTGTACTCTGTCCCAACGAAAAGGTTCCAAAAGCCTGTAGTTCAGGTTATTATACAGTCCTCCCTCGTCTCTTGGCAAGAGATCTATGGTTTGAGATGTGTGTAACTGCTTGTCAAACAGGGGGATATGATGCCCTGCGCGCATATCCCCCATAATAAAGTCACGTCCCCATCCCCCCTTTGTGCAGAGACCCGCAGTACGCGCTCCGCACCCCTCATTTTAGTCCTCCCGACGACACGCCCTTGTTCTCAGGGAGGACACATCCACGTCCTCGGGGAGAACAAATAAAGGGGTGCACGGATAGCAGATGACAGAGTACAGATGACAAATGATAGCCTGTAGGGACACGGCATGCCGTGTCCGCCAATGCACAGGTTGATATCGTGGATGTTTCGGACACGGCATGCCGTGTCCCTACTTCATCGCTTCACCATTCACGTTTTCCCCTCTCCGTTTGTCATACCCCCTCCGCCCTGCGGGCTCGTCACCCCTATCTTAGGGGGACAAAGTGGATGGGCACACTGGCAAGATGCTACTGACAGATGACAGAGTACAGATTACAGAGTACAGATTACAGATGGCAACATCAACTTGTAGGGACACGGCATGCCGTGTCCGCCAATGCAAAGATGACATCGTGGATGTTTCAGACACGGCATGCCGTGTCCCTACAAACTGCTATCTGTACTCTGCTATCTGTACTCTCCCCCCGTTATCTCGTACAGCAGATTCTGGTCAGTTGTCTCCTTATAGTCCAGTAATGCATTGCGACAAAAAGGGTGGCCAACAGAAGGGCTAACAGCCAAAGGGGGAAGAGGGAGGCCAGCTGGAGGTCGGGAGAGATGAGGGAAATAAAGGCGAAGAGTCTGGGATACGCGGCGGTGACAAGGCATGCAGACAGGAGCCATACGAAGATGTCTACGGCGAGGACAAGCAACAGATATGGTCCGGCTATCTGTGATACGGAGTAGCCCAGAGAGTAGAGATTGACGAACTTATCCTTGTTCTTTTCTATCAGCAACTGTATGCTGACAAGCAGAAGGACAAAGGCCAGCACGGAAACCATGCCGCCGATGCCGATAATAACCCACAAGACTCCATGCACGAAGGTCTGGAGTTTAAGGCTTTCCATATTGCCTTCTATGCTGTAGCCCTGCGTGTTGAGATAGTCAAGGAAGGAGTTGTTGCCTCCGTCGACGGAAGTTGCCACTATCAGGCGGGAGGGCGGTTCGTGCCTTCCGGGAGCAAAGCGCCTGTTGGCCTCATGGAGGAAACTGTCCGGAACCAGTATGGTGTTCAGTCTGTCCGTGTAGCCTACTATCCTTGCATTGTAGGTGTGCATGTCTCCGTTGCCCCGGACCCTGATGCTGATAGGGAAAGCCGATGTGAGGCTCTCGCCCAACTGCGGAAGGCCCTTGGTGGAGGCATAGCCATAGTTATATATATTAAGGTACTTGCGGGGGATGATGATCGGTATGAAGGTTCCATTGACGTCAGCCTGCCATTCTCCGGGGGTGTCAAATTCCACGTCGATGAACTTGTCCGGCACGGATTCCATGAAGAGGTCGGTGGAGATGTTGAGGTCGCCCAGGACAAAACTGCCGCGAATCTGGAAAGCAGCAGACGTGAAGGCCCCGACATCCTTTACTGCCGGATGTTCCCTCAGGCGCTGCATTTCACCTTCCCTGAAGACGGGCTTTACGCCCAGGAGGCTGCCGAAGGTGGAAAGACCGTTAATGGGTTTGGTGATAACGACATAGCCGTCGGACAGCAGTCCGCTCTCTTTCTCCATGAAGCGGTCAAAGTCTCTGTAGGCCTGTGTGCCCACGAGTACTATGGCACCGCCAAGCAGATTGGCGACAACGAAGCCCAACACCTGCCACAGGCTAAGATTCTGGCGCAACAGTCTGAACAAAAGGTGCATGCGGTTTGTCATAGTCTGTCAAAGTCTTATTATCGTATCGTATTCGTATGGCAGTCTGTTGCCTATGGAGGTGACTATCACCCCTACCCCATCCTGCTGCTGACGCTGTTGCAAAAGGCGGCCCATTATCTCTGCATTGCGGGTATCCAGGTGGCTGATGGGTTCGTCGAGCAGGAAGAAATCGGCGGGCTGTACCAGCATCCTCACAAATGCCACACGCTGCTGCTGCCCGAGGGAGAGGCGGGCACAGGGAGTATCGAGCTTTTCCTGCAAACCCAGTTGGCACAGCATACGGCGCACCTGCTCCTCTGTACAGTAATCGGTAAGAAGGTTCTTGAGCATCACGTTCTCCAGTGCCGTCAGTTCCGGGAACAGTCGGTGTTCCTGAAACATGAGTGCCAGGGATGTCCTGCGCAATCCGCACATGCTGCTTTCGGACGTGTCCAGGGGATGTCCGTCCTTGTCCAGGAGTTCTATCCTGCCCTGATAGTCCGAGCGCAGGCCATAGAGGAAAGAGCAGAAGGAGGACTTACCCCTGCCCGAAGCGGCCTCTATCAGATACGAGCAGCCCTTCTTGAAGGAGAGTTCCTTTTCCCAAACGTCAGAAGGTCCGCCCTCAGGGGGCGAACCTGCAAATACGTTTGGCAATACGTTGCTGAAACGAATGGTTTCTACCATTTGGCACTGATGTTAGTTTACAGCCTCACCTATAGCCATAGTGACGGCAAGGTCTTTAAGTTGTTTGAGGGCATTGGTCTTGTCGTCCACAAAATCAACGTTGCACTCCACCTCACAGTCGTCATTGACAGTATAGTTCACGCCCTTGAACTTACGAAGGACACTGAGGAGTTTCTTCTCGGACCTGCGTCTTGCCATGCCGGTTTCCTCCAGTGTCTGAGCCACCGCCTGCAAATCGACGGCAAGGCCAATCTCCTCGCCCAGAGCCGCGGCCAAAGGTGTGCCGGCCACGTCGGATGCCAGTCCCTTCAGAGAGTTGTCGGCATAGCACTCGTTGAAGATGCCGGCAGGCATAACGAAGAGCTTGCTGTCGGCATAACCCACATAGTACATGCCGGCCACCAGGTAGACATTCTCGGCCGTCTTGCTGACAAGGCCTGACTGTCCCTGCAACATTTCCTTAATCATACCGAACAACTTGTCGTCCTTGCACTCGGCCACGAATATCATCTGCGGGAGGGGCAGGTCGGCGGTCTTGTCTATCTCTGATACGGCAAGGACGCATCCGCCATCAAGAGAATTGAGCAGAGACCAGGTGAAATCCTGCTTGGCACCCATCTGCTTCAAATCCCGGTTAAGGCTGGCGAGAATATCAGCCATCTGCGGATCATTGCCCACAGTCTCCTCAATGCATGTACCCAAATTCTTATAGCCACCCTGAAGCAGAGCTATAGTGGCTGAGGGGAGGAACCTTTGCAAATCCGTTTCTGCATCGGAGACATAGTCCTTGTACATCCTCTTTACCTCGTCGCTGCCATGAAAACTGATGTCCATAACGGCCCGTCCGGGATTGAAGTTCACATTGCATACAAGCTTGAGGTCCTTGAATTTCTCAACGTCAATTCCGGCAAAAGCCTCAGCCTCCATGCCCTCGGCAAGCCGCAGTATGTCGCGGTACGCCATGTAGTAGCCCAGTTCCTCAGGGGAAGCGAGGAAATCCTCCAGTTCATCGCTCCACTCGGCGTCATCCTCAGCAAGCATGTATTCACTCGCATCGAAAGCACCTTGGGCAAAGGCAACGACCAGTTTACTGTCGTCCAATGCGCCCAAGTTGTCCTCACGCAACTTTATCAGGCTGTAGCCAGCGGCTTCGTCAAGCGACACCTCGCTATCGTCAATCGCATTTACCAGGGCTTTCACCTTCTCACGGTCGCTGACAGCAAACAGAGCAAAGCCTCTCATATTCTCGATATTATCAACAACGACAAAAGCCGGCTTGTCCAAGTCCAGTCCGCTATTGGCCGGATCATTCAGGATTTCGCGCAGAAAGCCTCTGGTGTTCTCCGACATCTCATTGATGGCGCTCTTAGCAAAACCGGTAACCTGATTATCCTGCAACAGTTCGGATTTTGCCAGCAATGAGTTCACGTTGGCCTTCACCACTACCACGGGAGCCTCCGGAATGACTGACTGATAGTCCTGGGACTTCTGTGTACATGACACCATGCCTAAAACAATGGCAATCGCTGAAAAAAGCATGAAAAAACGTGTCTTCTTCATAGCACTATTATTTAATCTTACTTTAACATTACCTACCACGTCCATGGTTCCCATCACGCGCCTCCGCACAACAGCAACTCATGCACGTTCCATGCTCCAAAGTTATGAAAAGATATCCAAACACGCAAGACATTCAGGAATATATACAAACAAAAAGGCAGTTGCTATGTAACAACTGCCTTTTTTGGTGGTGCCACCAGGAATCGAACCGGGGACACAAGGATTTTCAGTCCTTTGCTCTACCAACTGATCTATGGCACCTTGCCTTTATCCGTTTTGCGAGTGCAAAGGTAGTTCTTTTTTCTTACACCGGCAAATTATCCGGCTTTTTTTTCACGATTAAGCGCAAAATATGCCTCAGTAAGGGATTTTCTTTGCCTGCGTGTAAGGTTATATACATTTTTTGATGTATCTTTGCATCGCTTTAGAAAAGCATTCGGATAGTAGCGCAGTTGGTAGCGCACTACGTTCGGGACGTAGGGGTCGGGCGTTCGAGTCGCCTCTATCCGACATGAATCCGACATTCAGGAGACCAACAATCCGCATTGCTGTGCTCGTGGGAGCATGGTGTTGCGGATTTCTGTTTTATTGGCTTATGGGGAGCAGCCTGAGCCGAAGCTGGGCAGAATGTTCGCCTGGAGAATGGGTGCTTGCTGTCTGGGAGGGATGTGCAATCTTTCTGCAGGAGAGGCTGGCAGCTATGGGGCTGAAAGAGGAGTGTTTCGGCCAGATAGTGGCACTGACATTGGGGAACAGGCATTTCCTCACACCGGAGACAAGGCAACTGTACAGAGAGGCCGGTGCCGCACACTTGCTGGCCCTGTCGGGCATGCATATGGGTATCCTGTACGGGGTCTTCGGGATGGTGATGCGAAATCTTACCTATACAAGGTGGAAATGGCCCGCTTTCTGTGGAATAATGCTTTTGCTATGGTCCTATGCCGTGATGACGGGTTGTCCAAAGAGCCTCATCCGTGCAGCACTGATGACATCGCTGGCCTTGCTGATACAGGTGTGCGGTGAGAGGAGGAAGCAACTGGATATCCTGAACGTGAGTGCCGCCGTGGTATTCCTCACTGACCCGGCCTCGCTCTGGGACATAGGTTTCCAACTGTCCTGCGCCGCCATGCTGGGAATAATCATTCTGGGTATTCCTACGACAGAGAACTGGAGGCACTTCCCCCTGTTGCCACGAATGTTGCTGAGCAGTCTGGCTATCTCCATCTCTGCGCAACTGGCCACTCTCCCCTTGACTCTGTTCTACTTCAACAGTATTGCCACGTACAGTGCCCTGACCAGCCTTGTAGCCATACCGCTGACCACGCTGACCATATACTTCAGCATAGGCCTATATGCCGGAATGCATTGGTGCATACCTGTGGTAGAGGGGCTGATATGGTGTCAGAACGGGGTGATGAGGTTCATCGCCGGGTTGCCAGGTGCATACATTGAGGTGCCATAGGCAGTAACTCAGACCTCTGGCGAAGTTACTTTCGCCCGGAAATGCAAAATTTAAGCAAGCTTTATTTTGCTTTTCTCTCGCTTATTCGTAACTTTGACCAACGGCGAATTTACTCACGTTCGGAATTACTCATATAAATTTGGTAATTCACTCACTTAATCGTAACTTTACCATCGCAGAACATGACTAATATACCTTATTTATATTATATGAAGACACGCCTCCTTTTATTATGCCTCCTGTGCTTTGCCTATGGCACGAACCTACATGCACAACTCCTGCTGAAGGGAAAAGCGTCGTACTACCACGATGCCCTGCACGGCAACAAAATGAGCAACGGAGAACCGTACCACAAGGACAGCATGACATGCGCCCATCTGAAACTGCCTTTCGGCACCCTGCTGAAGGTGCGCAACCTGAGGAACGACAAGGAGGTTATCGTGGAGGTGACCGACCGCGGCCCGTTTGCCAAGAAATACATTCTGGACCTTTCCCGCGCGGCTGCCAGGGAACTGGGGTTCATAGGACGTGGATTTGCCCCGGTGGAGATAAGCATATACACGCCTGCCAAGGTGCCGTTCCGCATGAAGACAGAAGAGGAGGAGATGCCCGAACTGGACCTGCAGCACCGCATCATGGCCATCTATCCCGAACCGCTCTGGCAACAGGCAGACAGCACCGATACGGAGTGAGACACACCGCACAAACCATGAATAGGCACACAACCCCTTCTACCAGTCCCTTTTTGTCTACCTGCACCGATAGACAGACAATCAGGAAAGATAGGAGAAGAGGTACTATTCCTCAGGTATTGTTATTTCACCTGCAATGCTGGTATTGAGCAGGGGCAGGATTTCGTCCTTCGAGTAGCCCTGTCCCAGGAGGAACATCAGTTTGGACACGGTGCTCTCCATCGTACCGTCGTAACCGTTCACCGCACCGGCCTGCAGGAGCAGACGCCCCGTCTCGTAGCGGCGCATCTCCACCGTACCCTTGGAGCATTGCGTTATGTTCACCAGGATAACGCCACGGCTGTCAAGTTCCTTCAGTTTCTCGAACAGCCACGGTTTCTGCGGAGCATTGCCCGACCCGTACGTCTTGATGATGAGGGCGCGGAGGTTCTTCATGCCTATCACCGCCTCCACATACTCCTTCTGTATGCCGGGGAAGAGTGTCAGTATGAAGATACCCGTCTCCAGGGAATAGTGCGGACGGAACGGAGCATCGGGATTGGGTCTACGGATGTGCAGCGTGTCGTACTTGATGTTTATTCCGGCCTCGGCCAGGGGCGGATAGTTGTACGAGCGGAAAGCATTGAAACCCTCGGCATTTATCTTGGTGGTACGGTTGCCGCGCATCAGCATGCTCTCAAAGAAGATACATACCTCGGGCACCATCGGTTCGCCGACAGAATTGCGAGCGGCGGCAATCTCTATGGACGTAAGCAGGTTTTCCTTTCCGTCCGTGCGCAACTTGCCTATGGGCAACTGTGCACCTGTTATCACCACAGGTTTGGCCAGGTTCTCCAGCATGAAACTCAGGGCCGAAGCAGTGAAGGCCATAGTGTCCGTACCGTGAAGCACCACGAAACCGTCGTACTTCTCATAGTTGTCCGCTATCACCTGTGCTATCTTCACCCAATGCTTGGGCTCCATATCGCTCGAATCTATCGGAGGGTCGAACGTATAGGAGTGTATCTGCAGGTGCAGACGCTTCAACTCCGGCACATAGTGCTGGAACTGGTCGAAATCGAAATTGAGCAAAGCCCCCGTCTCAGGGTTCTCTATCATACCTATGGTCCCACCTGTATAGATGAGCAGTATGGATGGTTGTCCGTTGTTGTTCATATCATCTAGTTGTTATACCCTTTCTCACCCCTTGATAGTATTGCATGAGTTGCTAAAGCCCTCATACCGCCGTAAAGTTAATCACGACATTTCCCAAAAGGTGGCTATGGTGTACGCCTTTAACAGGCATATCATACTTTTCTCACTATTTATCAGTAACATTGGAATAACCTGCAATATCCGTGCATCCCAAACGACAGTTCCGAGCTGGCTGACGATGGTTGTACAGATAGCTTTTGACAATGCTGAAGTTACAGCCCTACAATTAGGTAAGTCATGGCTGCTTTAATTGTTTTGTTTCAAGCATTTCCTTAACAATGTCCATTCTTGCAGTGTTATATCTTCTCTATATTCTGTCATAAAGGTATGAAAAAATATGCCATAACCACACCGTAAGCCACAAAAACTTCGTACATATAGGCAAGAAGCGGACAAAACTACAACAAGAAGGCTGTTAGAATGCATAAGTAAAGGGAGACAAAAAGCAAATGGAGGATAGATAAAGAAGTGGACACAAAGACAGAGGGAGTATTTTTCTACATGTGAAGGATATATGATAGATCGTCTCACTTTTTGCCCCTCCTCCCCTAACCCACAACAGAGTCAACGCAAAATAAAAGCAAGTCATTCCGTGTAGGCAAATCAGTTACTCAATAAGGGAGCTGGAGTTCTCTCGTTGGAAAATTGGAGTTCTCTCACGAGGTAACTGGCTCGGCATATTTCGGATACTTGCACACAAAACGGACACGGCATGCCGTATCCCTACTGTTGATGTCCAGCAAAAACTAAAAAAGCGCCTCCCCTATCGTCAGGGAAGGCGCTCTATTTATTGCAATTTAGAATTATTCGGCACTTGCTGCGGTCTCTTCAGCAGTCTCTGCTGCGGGAGCCTCAGCTACAGGAGCTTCTGCTGCCTTCTTGCCGGAGCGGCGTGTGCGCTTGGCCTTCTTGGCAGTCTTTGCCATGTTCTCGTCGAAGTCTACCAACTCGATGAAGCACATGGGTGCATTATCGCTGGCACGGTTGCCAGTCTTGATAATACGGGTATAACCACCGGGACGGTCGCCAACCTTTGCGCTGATGGTGCTGAACAGCTCGGTGATAGCCTGCTTGTCCTGCAGGTAGCTGAACACTACGCGGCGTGCATTGGTTGTGTCTTCCTTTGAGCGGGTGATCATGGGCTCTACATACTTCTTCAGAGCCTTGGCCTTAGCCACAGTCGTAGTGATTCTTTTGTGCATGATCAGAGAAACGGCCATGTTGCTCAGCATAGCTGCTCTGTGGGATGCAGTACGACTCAGGTGATTGAATTTCTTATTATGTCTCATAAGTTTTCTTAATCTTTATCTAATTTGTATCTTGAGATGTCGGTTCCAAACGACAGATTCAGACTCTCCAGCAAATCATCAAGCTCGGTGAGCGATTTCTTACCAAAGTTGCGGAACTTAAGCAGGTCAGTCTTGTTGTACTGAACAAGATCGCCCAGGGTATCCACGTCGGCTGCCTTCAAGCAGTTGAGGGCACGTACGCTGAGATCCATGTCGACGAGCTTGGTCTTCAGCAACTGGCGCATGTGAAGTACTTCCTCGTCAAACTCCTCATTGCTGTCAGCATCGCAGTTCTCCAGAGTAATCTTGTCGTCGGAGAAGAGCATGAAGTGATAAATGAGGATCTTGGCGGCTTCCTTCAAAGCGTCCTTTGGGTGAATGGAACCATCAGTTGTGATTTCCAGTACGAGCTTCTCGTAGTCAGTCTTCTGCTCTACGCGATAGTTCTCTACTGCGTACTTCACGTTTCTGATAGGAGTGTAAATTGAATCGATGGGTATAACATTTACATCGGTGCAGTACTCACGGTTCTCCTCGGCGGGAACATAGCCGCGACCTTTGTTTATGCTAATCTCCATCTGCATCGTTGCCTTGGCATCCAGATGGCAAATAACTAAGTCAGGGTTTAACACTTCAAATCCAGTCAGATACTTGTTGAAGTCACCAGCCTTGAGTTCAGTCTTGCCCTCAACCTTGATGCTCACTTTCTCTGTCTCGAATTCATCTACTAACTGCTTGAAGCGAACCTGCTTCAAGTTGAGTATAATGTTGGTAACATCCTCCTTCACACCGGGAACTGTAGCAAACTCGTGCTCTACACCACGGATAGAAACTGTGTTGATGGCAAAGCCATCGAGTGAAGAAAGAAGTATGCGGCGCAAAGCATTACCTACGGTAGTACCGAAGCCACCCTCCAGAGGACGGAACTCGAACTTGCCGTACTTGTCGTCCGCCTCCAACATTAATACCTTATCAGGTTTTTGAAATGCTAATATCGCCATCCTTAATTATTATTTAGAGTACAATTCAACGATTAACTGCTCCTTGATATTCTCAGGAATATCTGCACGCTCGGGCTTGTGAAGCAACTTGCCAGACTTGGTAGCCTCGTCCCACTCGATCCAGGGATACTTGCTGTGGTTGAAGCCTGCCAGCGCATCGCATATAACCTCGAGGTTCTTTGCACGCTCGCGAACGCCTACGATCTGACCGGGCTTTACTGAATAGCTGGCGATACCCACTACCTTACCGTCAACGGTAATGTGCTTGTGGTTAACCAACTGACGGGCAGCACGACGAGTGGGAGCAATACCCAGACGGTATACTACGTTGTCCAGACGGCACTCGAGATTCTGCAGAAGAATCACACCGGTAATACCGCTGGTACGTGCAGCCTTCTCGAACATGTTGCGGAACTGCTTCTCCAGAACGCCATAGGTGTACTTGGCCTTCTGCTTCTCTGCCAACATCACGCCGTACTCAGAGGTCTTGCGACGACGGTTGTTGCCGTGCTGGCCGGGAGGGAAGTTTCTGCGTGAACGTACTTTCTCAGAGCCCAAAATGGTCTCGCCGAAACGGCGGTCAATTCTTGATTTAGGTCCAGTATATCTTGCCATAATCTTTTACTTACTATAATTTAGGTCCTTGGTGAATTAAACTCTTCTTCTCTTGGGAGGACGGCAGCCGTTGTGAGGAAGTGGAGTAACGTCGATAATCTCGATTACCTCAATACCTGCACCGTGTACGGTACGGATAGCGGACTCGCGGCCGTTACCGGGACCCTTAACGTAAGCCTTTACCTTGCGCAGACCCAAATCGTAAGCGATCTTTGCACAATCCTGTGCTGCCATCTGGGCGGCGTAAGGAGTATTCTTCTTACTGCCACGGAAACCCATCTTGCCGGCAGAAGACCAAGAGATAACCTGACCTTCGCTGTTAGCCAAAGACACGATGATATTATTGAAGGAACTGTGAACATGCAGCTGACCGAGAGCGTCAACCTTCACATTTCTTTTCTTTGCTGCAACTGTTTTCTTTGCCATATCTCAATTATTATTTAGTAGCCTTTTTCTTGTTAGCAACGGTCTTCTTCTTACCCTTACGTGTACGAGCGTTGTTCTTGGTGCTCTGGCCACGAACGGGAAGACCATTACGATGACGAACGCCACGATAGCAACCGATATCCATCAGTCGCTTGATGTTCAGAGAGATTTCACTGCGGAGGTCGCCCTCAACCTTGTACTCGGCTGCTATCACCTCACGGATCTTACCAGCCTCGTCGTCGGTCCAGTCACAAACCTTCTTGTCCTTGTCGACACCAGCCTTCTCCAAAATCTTGGCTGAGCTACTGCGACCTATACCATAAACATAGGTCAAAGCGATTTCGCCTCTCTTGTTCTGAGGCAAATCAACACCAACAATTCTAATTGCCATATACTCTTTTTCTTTTTTGCAATAAATTAACCCTGACGTGTCTTGAACTTAGGGTTCTTCTTGTTAATAACATACAAACGACCCTTGCGACGGACAATCTTGCAATCAGGGGTACGTTTCTTCAATGAAGCTCTTGTTTTCATATTTAATGTCTATTATTTGTATCTAAATACGATGCGACCCTTCGTCAAGTCATATGGACTCATCTCCACCTTGACCTTATCACCGGGAAGGATCTTGATGTAGTGCATTCTCATCTTGCCACTGATGGTGCATAATATCTGTGCTCCAATCTTGTCAAGCTCAACGCGGAAGTTTGCATTGGAGAGAGCCTCTACAACTACACCATCCTGTTCTATTACTGCCTGTTTTGCCATTATTACTTTACAGCTCTGTTGTTAATATTGATTCTCTAATTTCTCTATTTCCTCAAACGTGGAGAGGATTTCCGGTTTACCATGATGTATCGCGATTGTATGCTCGTAGTGAGCCGCCCAACCGCCATCGCGGGTCTTTATGGTCCACTTGTCCGGCATCATCCAGATTTCCCGGCTGCCCTGAACAATCATCGGCTCAATGGCTATGCACAAGCCGTTCTTCAGTTGCTTGCCGTTGCCCGGACGCCCGTAGTTGGGAACCTGCGGATCCTCGTGCATGTCCTTTCCTATGCCATGACCAACGAACTCCCTTATAACTCCGAAACCTTGCTCCTCGCAATGCCTCTGCACGGCGTGACCGATGTCACCGATTCTCTTACCGGCGTATGCGGCCTCTATACCTTTATATAAGGACTCCTTGGTGGTACGAAGGAGGAGGTTCACCTCCTCGCTGACCTCTCCGACACGGAATGTGTAACAGGAATCTCCGTTAAACCCGTTCAAGAGCGCTCCGCAATCCACGGAAACGATGTCACCGTCCTTGAGTGGCTCGTCATTCGGTATACCGTGCACCACCTGGTCATTGACCGAAGTGCAGAGACTTGCCGGGAAATCCCCTCCGTAAGGATTCGGGAAACCCAGGAAAGTGGGTATCGCTCCATGGTCGCGTATAAACTCTTCTGCCACCTTATCCAACTGCTTTGTCGTAACACCTGGCTTTATAAGCCTGCCGACCTCTGTCAGCGTCTGTGATACCAATTGGTTGGCAGCACGCATCAAATCAATCTCATCCTCAGTCTTTAGAAATATCATCTTAGAGAAATCTCTAAATTACTAAGCCATTCCGTTGCGGCCGTGAATACGGCCACTGCTCAACAGACCATCATAGTGTCTCATCAACAAGTGGCTTTCTATCTGCTGCAATGTGTCGAGAACAACACCTACCAGAATCAGCAAGCTAGTACCTCCGAAGAACTGTGCAAATTCCTGTGACACATTGAAGAAACCGGCAAATGCAGGCATACATGCAATGAGTGCAAGGAAAATAGAACCGGGGAACACCAGACGAGTCATTATCTGATCAAGGTATTCTGCTGTATCATGTCCAGGACGAACACCGGGGATGAATCCGTTGTTGCGCTTCATATCTTCTGCCATCTGAACAGGATTCATTGTAATGGCGGTATAGAAATATGTGAATGCCACAATCAAAGCAGCAAACAGAAGATTATACCACACATTGGTGTTGTCGCTGAGCGCTATCAATGCGGCAGAGGGGTTCTCGCCTCCGTTCACCATCTGCAGGAATACTACAGGGATGAACATGATAGCCTGGGCAAAGATAATCGGCATTACATTGGCAGCAAAAATCTTGAGAGGTATGTACTGACGTGAACCTCCAACCTGCTGACCTGCATACATTCGCTTTGCATACTGTACAGGAACCTTGCGTGTACCCTGAACAAGCAGAATAGCAGCACAGATAACGAGCACGAAGATAACCAGCTCTATGGCGAACATGATCAGACCGCCACCACTAAGGTTATTCAAGCGTGCTACAACTTCCTGTATGAATGCCTGAGGAAGACGGGCAATAATACCGAGCATGATAATCAGTGAAACACCGTTACCAATACCCTTGTCGGTAATACGCTCGCCCAACCAAAGGATGAACATGCTGCCAGCAGCAAGAATAACCGTACTGGAGATAATGAAGAATGTCCAGTCCAGTTCAGGATTCAAGGCGCCTGCAGCCTGTGTACGAAGGTTTAACAGATAAGAAGGAGCCTGGAACAGCAGAATGATGATTGTCAGCCAACGAGTGTACTGGTTCATCTTTCTGCGTCCACTCTCACCCTCACGTTGCATCTTCTGGAAATGAGGAACAACGAAGGCAAACAGTTGAATTACGATTGAAGCCGAGATGTATGGCATTATTCCCAATGCAAAGATTGATGCATTAGAGAAAGCACCACCAGAGAACATGTTCAACAGAGACATCAGACCGGTGTTTGTCTGCTCGTCCAACTGGCCCAATGCATTAGGATTGATGCCAGGAAGCACGACGAACGAACCAAAACGATATACTGCAGCCAGAGCCAAGGTCCACAAGATACGAGATCTCAGGTCCTCTACGCTCCAGATGTTCTTTATGGTTTCAATAAACTTTTTCATACTGTTTACAGTTTAGTAGCAGTACCGCCAGCAGCTGTAATGGCAGCCTCGGCAGACTTAGAGAAGGCATTTGCTGTAACCTCGACCTTTGCGCTCAGTGTGCCATTGCCGAGAATCTTTACAAGCTGTCCGGCCTTAGCGTAACCAGCAGCAACGATCTCAGCAAGACCGATAGTGGTGATGCCATTATCTGCCATTGTCTGCAAAGAACTCAGATTTACTGCCTGATACTCTACATGATTGATGTTCTTGAAGCCGAACTTAGGCAGACGACGCTGCAAAGGCATCTGACCACCCTCGAAACCGATCTTCTTCTTGTAACCGGAACGAGCCTTGGCACCCTTGTGACCACGGGTAGAAGTACCACCCAAACCACTGCCGGGACCGCGACCAATTCGACGCTCGCTGTGAGTAGAGCCTGCAGCGGGCTTCAATGTATTTAACTTCATAACGTTTTCAGTTTTTGAATTGAATAAAACTTGAATTAGTCAATAACCTTCACCAAGTGATGAACAGTCTGGATCAGACCACGAGTGCAGGCATTGTCCTCCAACTCCACAATCTGATTCATCTTCTTCAGGCCCATAGTATCCAGGGTTGCCTTCTGGCGCTTAGGAGCATGGATACTGCTCTTGACTTGCTGTACTTTAATAGTTGCCATAATACGTTTCTCCATTACTAAGTTTAACCACGGAATACTTTCTCCATACTGATACCACGGCTCTGAGCCACCTGGCGTGCATCACGCATGCTGGCAAGAGCGGCAATGGTAGCCTTCACCAGGTTGTGAGGGTTAGATGAACCCTTTGACTTGGCCAGACAGTCAGTAACGCCCACGCTCTCCAATACGGCACGCATAGCACCACCGGCAACAACACCGGTACCATGGCTTGCAGGCATGATGAGAACATCAGCACCACCGAACTTTGCAGCAGCCTCGTGAGGTACGGTACCCTTGATTACGGGAACCTGAACGAGGTTCTTCTTGGCAGCCTCTACACCCTTGGCAATGGCAGCAGTCACTTCACCGGCCTTACCCAGACCCCAGCCAATAACGCCGTTCTCGTTACCTACTACGACGATTGCGCTGAAAGTGAATGTACGGCCACCCTTGGTAACCTTAGTAACGCGGTTGATAGCAACCAAACGGTCCTTCAATTCCTCGCTATTGATATTTATGTTCTTAATTGCCATAATCGTTATTAGAATTTAAGTCCTCCGTTACGTGCAGCGTCAGCCACTTCCTTAACTCTACCATGGTACAGATAGCCATTACGGTCGAACACAACTGCTGTGATACCGGCCTCAAGAGCCTTCTTGGCAATCAACTCGCCAACCTTTGCAGCCTGCTCCTTCTTGGGGCAAGCCTCCATGCCGAGGCTGTTAGCGCTTACCAGTGTGGTACCGGTCAGGTCGTTGATGATCTGTACATAAATCTGCTTGTTGCTGCGGAAAACGCTCATACGAGGACGTGCGGCAGTACCAGAGATCTTGTTACGAACTCTATATTTGATCTTAATTCGTCTTTCTAATTTTGTTGTCATAATCTTACAGTTTTAAAGATTTACTTTGCACCTGCTGACTTACCAGACTTTCTGCGTACGACCTCACCAGCAAAGAGGACACCCTTGCCCTTGTAAGGTTCGGGCTTACGGAAAGAACGAATTTTTGCACATACCTGACCCAGCAACTGCTTGTCGCAAGACTCCAGGATAATCAGAGGATTCTGGTTTCTCTCAGACTTGGTCTCAACCTTAATCTCAGAAGGCAACTGAATGAAGATGCTGTGAGTGAAACCCAGAGACAACTCTATCAGGTTACCCTGATTGCTTACACGGAAACCAACACCTACGAGCTCAAGAGTCTTCTTGTAACCTTCGCTTACACCGACTACCATGTTGTTAACCAGTGAACGGTACAGACCATGATAAGCATGCTTCTGCTTTGCGTCGATATCAGCAGCCTCGTCAATCTCGAATGTAACTTCTGTTCCAGAAATCTTCACCAGGATAGAGGGATTGATAGCCTGGCTCATCTCTCCCTTGGGACCCTTCACGCTAACAACGTTGTCGCTGTAGTTGATGGTAACACCTGCGGGAATAGTAATGGGCAATTTACCTATTCTTGACATTGCTAAATCCTCCTATTAATATACGTAACAAAGGACCTCACCACCGATCTTCAGCTCAGCGGCCTCCTTGTTAGTCATTACACCCTTGGATGTGGATATGATAGCAATACCCAGTCCGTTAATAACACGAGGCATATCCTTGTAGCCGGTGTACTTACGCATACCGGGAGTTGATATACGGATCAACTTCTTGATAGCGTTCTGACGAGTCTGCTCGTCGTACTTCAAGGCTACCTTGATTGTACCCTGAGGTCCATCCTCAATGAACTTGTAGTTCAGAATGTAACCCTTCTCGAAGAGAATCTTGGTGATTTCCTTCTTCAAATTTGACGCAGGACATTCTACCACACGGTGCTTTGCCTGGATTGCATTACGCAAGCGCGTCAAATAATCTGCAATTGGATCTGTCATTTTTTTTAGGTTTTAATTAATCGGGACTATCCCGACAATATTAAAAGATAACTATATGATTTCTTGACGTGCCCCAAAAGGGCCCGTCAAGAACTGCTTCGCTTACCAGCTTGCCTTCTTTACGCCGGGAATCAGACCTGCTGAAGCCATCTCGCGGAACTGTATACGGCTGATGCCGAACATACGGATATATCCCTTGGGACGACCTGTAATCTTGCAACGATTGTGCAGGCGGATAGGATTAGCGTTGCGAGGAATTGCCTGGAGCTTCTGAGCTGCCTCGAAAGCATCAACGGGATCTGTGTTGGGATTGTTGATGATCTTCTTCAAAGCTGCACGCTTCTCAGCATACTTGGCTACCATTTTTGCGCGCTTAACCTCGCGAGCCTTCATTGATTCTTTTGCCATAACTCTGTGTTAGTTTTTAGCGTTCTTAAAGGGAAGACCGAACTCCTTGAGCAGGGCGTAACCCTCTTCATCGGTCTTAGCTGTGGTTACAAAAGTAATGTTCATACCCAGGATGCGGTCGATTGCGTCGATGTTGATCTCAGGGAAGATGATCTGCTCCTGAATACCGAGGGTATAGTTACCACGACCATCAAACTTGCTTTCGATACCCTTGAAGTCACGGATACGGGGCAGAGCCACGCGAACCAACTTCTCAAGGAACTCATACATGCGCTCACGACGCAGAGTTACCATAACACCGATGGGCATCTTCTTACGCAACTTAAACTGAGCAACGTCCTTCTTAGAGAAGGTTGCAACTGCCTTCTGACCGGTGATTTCGGTGATTTCCTTGATGGCAACCTCGATAATCTTCTTATCGGCAGTAGCCATACCCAAACCCTGGTTGATGACAATCTTCTTCAGAACGGGGATCTGCATTGAAGAGTCGTAGTTGAACTGCTCCATCAATGCAGGAGCGATACGCTCTGCGTATTCTTTCTTAAGGCTTGCAGTATTTGCCATTTTAGATTTCCTCTCCACTCTTTTTAGCGAAACGGACCAACTTGCCGTCTGCGTTCAGTTTTCTACCAATGCGAGTAGCCTTGCCAGTCTTGGGGTCAACGGGGTTCAGGTTAGAGATGTGGATAGGAGCCTCGATCTCGATGATGCCACCCTGAGGGTACTTGGCACTGGGCTTCTGACTCTTCTTAACCTTATTTACACCCTCGACAATGGCACGCTGCTCCTTAACGAACACCTTCAACACCTTACCGCTATCACCCTTGTTCTCGCCAGAGTTAACGATTACGGTATCGCCTTTCTTAATGTGTAACTTACTCATTGTTCTTCTTTCGTCTTTGAATATTAAAGAACCTCAGGTGCCAGAGACACGACCTTCATGTTTGCGGCACGAAGCTCACGTGCAACAGGACCGAAGATACGACTGCCACGCAAGTCGCCTGCATTGTTCAGCAGTACACATGCGTTGTCATCGAAGCGGATATATGAACCATCTGCACGACGAACTTCCTTCTTAGTACGTACAATCAGGGCCTTTGATACTGCACCTTTCTTAACATCACTGGTGGGGATTGCGCTCTGGATAGCAACGACAATCACATCACCTACAGAAGCGTAGCGGCGACGGGTACCACCGAGGACGCGGATACACTTTGCCTCCTTGGCACCGCTGTTGTCTGCTACTACTAATCTAGATTCTGCCTGTATCATTTTTACTTAGCTCTTTCTACGATTTCTACTACTCTCCATCTCTTGGTCTTGCTCAGAGGACGAGTTTCCATAATCAGAACGGTGTCACCCTTGTGGCAATCGTTCTTCTCGTCATGTGCATGGTACTTCTTCGTCTTCGCAACGAACTTACCATAAATAGGGTGCTTCTCCTTGAACTTGGCAGCAACCACGATGGTCTTGTCCATCTTGTCGCTTACCACGACACCCATACGAGTTTTTCTTAAATTTCTTGCTTCCATATCTTGAAGTACCTATTTACTTGTTTGACTCTTTCTGGCGGAGCACCGTCTTCATGCGGGCGATGTTACGACGAGCGGCCTTAATCTGAGAGTTGTTTTCCAGAGGAGCAACGGCATGATTCAATTTCATCTGATCATAGTTGGCAACCTCTACGGCGATGCGCTCTGCAAGTTCAGAAGCGCTCATCGCATTAAATTCTGCAATCTTCATTATTATGCGTTTTTGTCGTAATCACGTCTAACAATAAACTTGGTGGTCACGGGCAACTTCTGAGCTGCAAGACGAAGAGCCTCCTTCGCGATTTCGTAACTTACACCTTCAATCTCGAAAATTATACGTCCGGGGGTAATGGGGAACACATATCCTACGGGGTCACCCTTACCCTTACCCATACGTACGTCAGCGGGCTTCTTGGTGATGGGCTTGTCAGGGAAGATACGAATCCAGCTCTGACCCTCACGCTGCATGTAACGTGTCATTGCCACACGAGCTGCCTCGATCTGGCGTGCTGTAATCCAACGTGTTTCCAATGACTTGATACCAAAGCTACCGAATGCCAACTGATTGCCACGCATTGCATTACCCTTGCGGTGATTCTTTTGTGGCCTTCTGTATTTAGTTCTTTTTGGTTGTAACATTTTAATTCAGTTTTTAACGGTTGTTGTTCTTCTTGCGACGGAAGTTCTTGCCACCGCCGTTGCCACCGAAACCACGACCCTGCTCCTTAGCCTGAGTGAAGTTGGGAGCCAAGTCCTTCTTGCCATATACCTCTCCGCGGCAGATCCATACCTTGATGCCGAGCAGACCAACCTTGGTCAGAGCCTCTGTATGGCAGTAATCGATGTCGGCACGCAGAGTGTGCAGGGGAGTACGGCCTTCCTTGAACATCTCGGAACGTGCGATTTCAGCACCGTTCAGACGACCGCTGATGAGAACCTTGATACCCTCGGCACCGGCACGCATTGAATTTGCAATAGCCATCTTGATGGCGCGACGGTAAGCGATCTTACCTTCAACCTGACGTGCGATGTTGTTTGCTACGATAGTTGCGTCCAACTCGGGCTTCTTAACCTCGAAGATGTTGATCTGGATGTCCTTGTCGGTTACCTTCTTCAACTCTTCCTTAAGCTTGTCAACCTTTTCACCACCCTTGCCAATGATCAATCCTGGACGGGCTGTGCACACGGTGATGGTCACCATCTTCAGTGTGCGTTCGATGACAATGCGTGAAATGCTGGCGTCACCAAGACGGGCATTCAGATACTTACGGATCTTGCTGTCCTCGAGGATAGTGTCGCCGTAGTTCTTGCCACCAAACCAATTTGAATCCCAACCGCGGACAATGCCGAGACGGTTGCTTATAGGATTAACTTTCTGTCCCATGTTTCTTTTCTAATTAATCATTCTTAGTGTCAACGAACAAGGTGATGTGGTTAGAACGCTTGCGGATTCTGTAACCACGACCCTGAGGAGCAGGTCTCATACGCTTGAGGGTAGCACCCTCGTTCACAAAAATCTTAGAGATATACAGTTCTCCGTCCTCTGCCTTGCGATCGTTTTTCTGTTCCCAGTTAGCGATAGCAGAACGAAGGAGCTTCTCCACGTCTGCGCTGGCAGCCTTGGCACAGAACTTCAATGTACCCAGGGCTCTGTTCACCTCCATTCCGCGAACCAGATCAACAACGTATCTCATCTTGCGGGGAGAAGAAGGAACGTTCTGCAACTTGGCAAAACTCTGGGCCTTGCGTGCTTCCTTTCTTGCGTCAGCAGCTAATTTTTTTCTTTTTCCCATTATATTATTCTTATTTTATCCAGTTGTCGGTTCCGTTTACTTCTTCTTCTTGTCACCATGGCCACCGAACTTGCGGGTGGGAGCGAACTCGCCCAGCTTGTGACCTACCATGTTCTCGGTGATGTAAACGGGAATGAATTTGTTTCCGTTGTGCACGGCTACTGTATGTCCTACGAAATCAGGAGAGATCATAGAAGCACGAGCCCAGGTCTTGACTACGTTCTTCTTGCCGCTTTCATTCATGGCAAGAACCTTCTTCTCAAGATTAACTTCGATATAGGGACCTTTCTTTAATGAACGACTCATAATATTACGCTGTTAACTTCCGTTGATTACTTCTTGTTGGCTCTCTCAATGATATACTTGTTGGACTGCTTCTTGGGTGCGCGTGTCTTCTTACCCTTAGCATACAGACCAGTGCGTGAACGGGGATGGCCACCTGACTGACGACCTTCACCACCACCCATGGGATGGTCATGGGGATTCATGACAACGCCACGGTTGTGAGGACGACGGCCCAACCAACGGCTGCGACCTGCCTTACCAGAGCTTTCCAGAGCGTGGTCGCTGTTACCTACGCTACCAACAGTAGCCTTACATGCGCTCAGAATCTGACGTGTCTCGCCAGAGGGCAACTTGATCACGCAGTAACGTCCCTCACGAGAGGTCAGCTGTGCGAAGTTACCTGCGGAACGAACCAGCATACCGCCCTGACCGGGACGCAGCTCAATGTTGTGAACCACGGTACCTACGGGGATATTCTGCAGGGGGAGTGCGTTACCTACCTCGGGAGCAGCGTCTGCACCGCTCATTACGGTAGCACCTACCTTCAGTCCGTTGGGAGCAATGATATAGCGCTTTTCACCATCAGCATAGTAAAGAAGTGCGATACGAGCAGAACGGTTGGGATCATACTCGATTGTCTTTACGACTGCTGGAACACCATCTTTCTCACGCTTGAAGTCGATGAAACGATACTTCTGCTTGTGGCCACCGCCGATATAGCGGACAGTCATCTTACCGGTCACGTTACGACCGCCGGTAGACTTCTTACCACATACGAGAGACTTCTCAGGTACTGATGCAGTAATCTCTTCGAAAGTACCTATAATTTTATGTCTTTGGCCCGGTGTTGTGGGCTTAAATTTACGTACTGCCATCTCTTAATTAAATATTGCTATAGAAATCAATTACATCGCCCTCCTTCAGAGTAACGATTGCCTTCTTGAAGGCGTTTGTACGACCCTTCAGCAGACCTGCCTTGGTGTAACGAGTCTTGCTCTTACCTGCGTACACGCATGTATTAACATCGGTAACGGTTACGTTGTAACGAGACTCGATCTCCTTCTTCAGCTCGATCTTGTTTGCCTCAGGACGTACCACGAAGCCATACTTATTCTGCTTCTCTGTAATACCAGTCATCTTCTCAGTGACCAGAGGTTTGATAATGTATGTCATAGTTCTTGTACGTCTTTATTACTTAGTGAGGTTACCTTCGACAACAGCCAGAGCGCTTTCTGCCACAACCATAACGTCTGCGTTCAGAACCTGATAGGTATTCAGGGCAGCAGCGGGCATGGTTGCAACACGCTGGAGATTACGAGCAGACAAATATACGCCTTTATCAGAAGCGGGAGTAACTACGAGAGTCTTCTTGCCTGCGATATTAAGATTATTTAACACCTCCAGCATAGACTTTGTCTTGGGAGCCTCGAATGTGAAGTCCTCAACAACTACGATTGCGTTCTCCTGAGCCTTGTATGCGAGAGCGCTACGACGTGCCAACTGGCGAACTTTCTGATTCAGCTTGAAGCCATAGTCGCGGGGCTGGGGACCGAATACACGAGCACCACCTACGAGTACGGGGCTGTTGATATCACCACGGCGAGCACCGCCACCGCCCTTCTGGCGACCGAGCTTGCGGGTTGAACCGCTCATTTCACTTCTTTCCTTGGTCTTGGCTGTACCCTGGCGCTGGTTGGCCATAATCAGCTTAACGTCCAGATAGATTGCGTGATCGTTGGGCTCTATAGCATAGATAGCATCATTGAGTACTACCTTGCGGCCAGTATCCTGACCTTTGATATTCAATACACTTGCTTCCATCTTACTTTACTATGCTAACGATTGAACCTTTGTATCCGGGAACACTACCCTTGATGAGAAGGAGGTTGTGCTCGGGAATAACCTTTAACACCTGCAGGTTGTGAGTGGTAACACGCTCGTTACCCATCTGACCACCCATGCGCATGCCCTTGAACACCTTTGCGGGATAAGAACAAGCACCGATAGAACCGGGCTTACGCAGACGGTCGTCCTGACCGTGTGTAGACTGACCTACACCACCGAAACCATGACGCTTCACAACGCCCTGGAAACCCTTACCCTTGGATGTACCCACTACATCAACAAAGGAGCAGTCTGAGAAGAGCTCTACGGTAATTGAATCACCGAGGTTCAGCTCACCCTCAAAATCTGTGAACTCAGCCAAGTGGCGCTTGGGGGTGGTACCAGCCTTCTTGAAGTGACCGGCCAAGGGAGCAGATGTATTCTTCTCCTTTGCCTCTTCATAACCGAGCTGAACAGCTGCGTAGCCGTCCTTCTCAACGGTCTTAATCTGAGTAACCACGCAAGGACCAACTTCGATAACAGTGCACGGTACATTCTTACCGTCGGCACTGAAAACGGATGTCATTCCGATTTTCTTTCCTAATAATCCTGGCATTTCAGTTTAATTAAATAAATTGTTTTTAATCTGTTGTTTCTTTCTCGTTTTCATTCCCTTCCGTAAAGCCTACCTGTAGGCACACAAAAAGAGAACCGCCACCATAGGCGTTCTTTCTTGGAAAGTCTGATAACCCGCAGGTCAGCGCATTCTTTTCCTTTTCGAGTGCAAAGTTACGGATTTTTGCTTTAATACACAAGAGTTTATGTGAAATATTGCACGAAATATGGCGAAAAAGGGCATTTTAACACCCAAAAGGGCATAAAAAGGCCCTCATGATGTTCTCACGAGGGCCTTTTATGTTATCAAACATGCTTGCAGAGGGTATTACACCTTGATCTCTACCTCTACACCGCTGGGCAACTCCAGCTTCATCAGAGCGTCGACAGTCTTCTCGTTGCTTGAGTAGATGTCGATCAGGCGCTTGTATGCGCACAACTGGAACTGCTCACGGCTCTTCTTGTTAACGAAGGTTGAGCGGTTTACGGTAAAGATACGCTTGTGAGTGGGCAGGGGTATAGGACCAGATACAACAGCACCTGTTACCTTAACGGTCTTGACGATCTTCTCTGCACTCTTGTCTACGAGCATGTGGTCGTAGCTCTTCAGCTTAATACGAATTTTCTGACTCATTTCTTTCTTTATAATTATTATTTAATAAGGTGGGAGCAACCATTAAGAGTCGTTTGCTAATGGCTGTCCCTTCCTTATGATACTTTATTTATTGTGTCCTCTGAGGAGGATTACAGCAGGTCGGCACGACCCTTCATCTCCTCAAGTACAGCCTTGGCAACACCGGTGCTCACGGGAGCATGGTGGTCATAGGTCATAGAGCTGGTAGCGCGACCAGAGGTGATGGTACGCAGAGCGGTTACATAACCGAACATCTCTGCCAGGGGTACCATAGCCTTCACCAGACGTGCACCGGTACGGGTTGTATCCATACCCTCTACCTGACCACGACGCTTGTTCAAGTCACCGATAACGTCACCCATGTTCTCCTCGGGAGTAACTACCTCGAGCTTCATGATGGGCTCCATCAGTACGGGCTTAGCCTTGGCGCAGCATGCCTTGTAAGCCATCTGGGCAGCGATTTCGAATGACAGCTGGTCAGAGTCAACGGGGTGGAATGAACCGTCCACGAGCTCTACCTTCAGGCTGTCCATGGGGAAGCCACCGAGCACACCATTCTTCATGGCTGCATCGAAGCCCTTCTGTACGCTGGGGATGAACTCCTTGGGAATGTTACCACCGGTAACGCTGTTGACGAACTGCAGAGGAGTCTCGTTGTAGTCCTCGTCGCGGGGACCAACGTTGACGATGATGTCGGCGAACTTACCGCGACCACCAGACTGCTTCTTGTAAACCTCACGGTGGTTAACGGTGGCGGTGATAGCCTCCTTGTAGTTAACCTGGGGCTTACCCTGGTTACACTCTACCTTGAACTCGCGCTTCAGACGGTCGATGATGATATCCAAGTGCAACTCACCCATACCGGAGATAACGGTCTGGCCGCTCTGCTCGTCGGTCTTCACGGTGAAGGTGGGATCCTCCTCAGCCAACTTCTGCAAACCGATGCTCAGCTTGTCCAGGTCCTTCTGGGTCTTGGGCTCTACGGCGATACCGATAACGGGATCGGGGAAGTCCATAGATTCCAGAACGATGGGTGCGCCTTCCTCGGCAAGAGTATCACCAGTGTGGATATCCTTGAAACCTACACCGGCGCCTATATCACCAGCAGCGATGCATTCTACGGGATTCTGGCTGTTTGAGTGCATCTGGAACAGACGGCTCACGCGCTCCTTCTTGCCAGAGCGTACATTGTAGATGTATGAACCAGCCTCAACCTTACCTGAGTAAACACGGAAGAAGGTCAGACGACCTACGTATGGATCGGTAGCGATCTTGAACGCCAGAGCGGCGGTCTTCTCGTCCTCGCTGGGCTTGCGTGACTCCTCCTCGCCGGTCTCGGGGTTGGTACCCACGATGCTGGGAGTATCCAGGGGAGAGGGAAGGAACATGCAGACATAGTCGAGCAGGGTCTGTACACCCTTGTTCTTGAATGAAGAACCGCAAGTCATGGGAACGATGTCCAGGTTCAGAGTACCCTTACGGATAGCGGCTACGATCTCCTCCTCGCTCAGGCTTTCGGGATCCTCGAAGTACTTCTCCATCAGAGTGTCGTCCTGCTCAGCAGCCAGCTCGATCATCTTGCCGCGCCACTCCTCGCACTCAGCGAGCATGTCGGCAGGAATATCCTCGAGGCTGTACTCGGCGCCCATGGTCTCGTCGTGCCACAGGATGGCCTTCATCTTGATGAGGTCTACGATACCCTTGAAGGTCTCCTCTGCACCGATGGGCAGAGCCACCACGCAAGGAGTAGCACCCAGAACCTCCTTCATCTGGCGCACAACCTCATAGAAGTCGGCACCTGAACGGTCCATCTTGTTTACATAACCGATACGGGGAACGTTGTACTTGTCAGCCTGGCGCCATACGGTCTCAGACTGAGGCTCAACGCCACCTACTGCACAGTATGTTGCAACGGCACCGTCCAGTACACGGAGAGAACGCTCTACCTCAGCGGTGAAGTCCACGTGTCCCGGAGTGTCAATCAGGTTGAACTTATACTTGTTGCCCTTGCAGGTCCAGTAAGCTGTAGTAGCGGCAGAGGTGATGGTAATACCACGCTCCTGCTCCTGAGCCATCCAGTCCATGGTAGCAGAACCATCATGGGTCTCACCGATCTTGTGAGTCTTACCGGTGTAGAAGAGGATACGCTCACTGGTAGTTGTCTTACCGGCATCGATGTGGGCCATGATACCGAAATTACGAGTCAAATGCAGATCTTGCTTTGCCATTGTGTCGTAAACTGTTTAAGTGATGGATTTATTTTAGAAACGGAAGTGAGCGAATGCACGGTTAGCCTCGGCCATACGGTGCATGTCCTCCTTACGCTTGAAGGCACCGCCCTGCTCGTTGTAAGCGTCCTGAATCTCGGCAGCCAGCTTGTCGGCCATGGTCTTGCCGCCACGCTTGCGAGCGTACAGGATCATATTCTTCATGCTCACGCTCTCCTTACGGTCGGGACGGATTTCTGTGGGCACCTGGAAGGTAGCACCACCGATACGGCGGCTCTTTACCTCCACCTGGGGAGTAATCTTGTCCAGAGCCTCCTTCCAGATCTGCAGCGCGGGCTTCTCCTCGCTCTGCATCTTGGTGGCAACGATCTCGAGGGCATTGTAGAAGATATCATATGAGATGCTCTTCTTGCCATCGTACATCAGATGATTAACGAACTTTGAAACCTTCACATCACCGAACTTGGGATCGGGAAGGATAACTCTCTTCTTTGGTTTAGCTTTACGCATTTTCTTCTTCTTGTTTTGTGTTCAGGTTTGCATCTTGTACTACTTCTTCAACTACTGCCGCCGCAGAGTTTACTCAGGACACTGTCTGCAACACCAAAACGTTTGTTCATTAATTACTTGAACTCCGCAGAAACTCTATCGGCAGAGATTACTTCTTAGCAGCCTTGGGGCGCTTTGCACCGTACTTAGAACGACGCTGTGTGCGGTTGGCAACACCTGCGGTATCCAGAGTACCACGTACAACGTGATAACGTACACCGGGCAGGTCCTTTACACGACCACCACGAACGAGAACGATACTGTGCTCCTGCAGGTTGTGACCCTCACCGGGAATGTAGCAGTTTACCTCCTTAGAGTTTGTCAGACGCACACGAGCTACCTTACGCATAGCTGAGTTAGGCTTCTTAGGTGTGGTAGTGTACACACGAACGCAGACACCACGACGCTGAGGACAGCTGTCCAGAGCGGGGCTCTTGCTCTTGTCTACCAACACGGTACGGCCTTTTCTTACCAATTGTTGAATTGTAGGCATTTTGTTTAATTTTTTATTTGTTATATATATTAATTATGTATATACGATAAGGAGGGGCACAGTATGCCCATTCGGGTTGCAAAGGTACAACAAAATTCCGAAAAACTGCGCATTCTCAGCAAAATAATTGCTTTAAGGCATGTTTTTAGCCATTTTTCTTAACAAAGATTAACACCATGGAGTTTGTGACATTCATAACGAACAAAGAGGACGTACGTCCACCCTACCCGACGAAAAGCCAGTACCATCACGAGAGTACCGGCATCGGCAAGTATTAGCATCATGGCGACGTCACTGAGAAACAAGAGTCCTCTTAGTAGGAGGATTAGAGTCCTCTTAGTAGGAGGATTAGAGTCCTCTTAGTAGGAGGACTGGAGTCCTTATAGTAAGAGGACTGGCCTATCTACGGGCAGCACACCTGATGGCGTCAGGGACTACCGCCCAATCCGCATGTACGGACAGGGAGGATGCGGCCATTGTCCACATCCTCCCCTCACGGTTCTATTATACCGCAATCTAACCTAATTATTCCTTTATCCCAAGCGGAACATGATGGGCAAGTTGAACTTCACGGTGCAGGGCTTGGTCTTCTCCTTGTCCAGATAAGCGGGTTCCCATTCGGGCATGGCACGCACCACCCTTTCGGCCTCCTTTACCAGAGCCATCATGGCAACCTTGTGGGCCTCGGCCTCCTCGGCAGAGAGGGTCTTGCCCTGCCTTGCCATATCCTTGGCATAGGCATGGACAATCATCTCCTCCAAGGTCTGTCCGCTCTGGGGTTCATTCTTGCCAACAGATATAGCCCTGACATTGAATATCTTGCCAGTTTCAGAGATATAGAACTGCACTATAATCTTGCCCTGAACGCCTGCGGATTGGCTCACCGTCGGATACTTGACATTCCTGGCGAGCCATTGCATCAAAGCCGCCTCCCCTCCCTTGAACTGGGCATTACATCCAGGATTCTCCACAACGTTGACTTTCAGGGTATCCAACTTTGTCTTGGTTTGAATAAGGATAACGGTCTTGCCGGGATAGCCCAAGGTCTTGGCATACTCGCCATTCTTAACCACGGTGAGCGAAGCGATGTTCTCGGCAGCAAGGGGCTTGAGACTCTCGGCATCCAGCTGACGGCCGTCCTGGAGATATACGGTGTCCGCACCGTCATGGAGTAGTGCGGCAGAACCTTTTTCCCCTCCGGCTTGCACCATTGAAGAAATTTTAATAACTTTGTCCTCGTCTTCGGCAATGCCAGAAGGGGACGTCGGTTCACTGGTGGCAAAGGCACTGAGTGCCAAGGTTGCCATGGGGATGATGTACAGCACCTTGCTGCGCATCCACACACTGGATTTTGATTTCTGCATCATAGTGATACGCTTTAGAGTTAAACTATGGTCGAAGTTGTTGGCAAAAGTGTAGGAGCTGGTGCCAACAGCTTTTTTTACAAGCAGCAACTGATAGGCGCGTGCCGAGACGCCCTGGCAGAGGACATAGTCGTCGGCCTCATACTCGTGCACATCGCGCAGGCTGGAGGCGAAGACATAGGCCAGGGGATTCCACCACTGGAATATCTGCACGACAGAGAGCAGGAGCAGGTCCCAGGAGTGGAGGGCGCGGATATGGCCGGTTTCGTGCAGGATGATTTCGCGCCCGTTCTCGCGGAAGTCGCGGTCGGAAATGACCACATGGTTCATCCAACTGAAGGGCGACACCTCGCCACCGTGACAATGTATGTGAATGCCTTGCTCGCACTCGTGCCAGAGGTTGCCACGCGCCACCACAAGGTTCATGCGCAGCACCTGCACTATGCGCCACAGGAGCATGGCCAGGGCCACAAGTACAAACACCATGGACACTATGCGGAACCAGGACACCTGGGCGGGCATGTGCCGTGCATGCACGGTGAGTTCGGGCAGCACTACGGGAGCGCTCACGGGTATGCCTGCCTCCACCATCTGGAGCCTGGCGGCCTGCACCACGGGCTGGTGGTCGAGAGCAAGGAAGGGAATGTCCACCAACGGGAGAACAAGGGAGAACACGAGTATTAGGAGCAACACCGCCCTGTTCAGGCGGAAGAAACTCTCCTTCCTGAGGATGATCATGTACGGCACATAGAGCAGAGTGAGCACAAAGGCCGAACGGATGGAATAAAGGAACATTGCCTCTATCATAAGATAAGCTTTTATGGAGTTTTCATATTAACCTCAAATCCGCAACCTATAGGGTTTAGTGGGATTTTGCTTGCAAAGCGACAAAATTCATTTTATTGTACATATTTCTTGCACAACAGAAATGTCGCAGACACAAAATCCCCTTACCCCATAAAGCGACTTGAGGTAA
>JAGAQH010000010.1 GCA_017622815.1 Bacteroidaceae bacterium
AAACCTGAAACTAGAAACTTGAAACTTGAAACCTGAAACCTGAAACCAGAAACTCTATACATACTATGGCAAAGATATATACCAAGACAGGAGATGGAGGGATGACCTCGCTGGTGGGAGGCAAGCGCGTGAGGAAGGATTGCGCACGTCTGGAGGCATACGGCACAGTGGACGAGCTGAACAGTCACCTGGGCTTGTTTCTGGCCTCCCTGACCGATGAAACGGCCAAAAACAGTGTTGTGGAGTGTCAGAACGTGCTCTTCTCTGTGGGGGCAGTGCTTGCTACAGAGGCAGAGGAGGGAAAACTCATGGCACAGGCTGTTAGCCCCGAGGACATAGCTGCCCTGGAAAAGCAGATGGACGAATGGAACGCCTCCCTGCCCGGTTGGCGCGGTTTTGTGTTGCCTGGCGGAGTGGAGTCGGCGGCAAGGGCGCAGGTGTGCCGTACGGTATGCCGTAGGGCAGAGCGCAGAATTCTGGCCCTTGCGCAGGAAGCCGAGGTGCCACAGGAGGTGATGCAGTACATGAACCGCTTGAGCGATTTCCTCTTCGTCCTGGCCCTGCACGAGAACTTTTTGGCAGGAAGAGACGAAATTATTTGGCAAAAGCATAGGTAGTATGAATAATAATGCTATCTTTGCCGGCCGTAAGGGGCTTGCCCCCTATGGTGCATATAGTTCCTGTAACTCCTGATAGCTCCTATAAAACAATTAAAAGAATAGTATATGTATTGGACATTGGAATTAGCCTCCAAACTGGAGGATGCCCCCTGGCCTGCTACCAGGGAAGAACTGATTGACTACGCCGTGAGAAGCGGCGCTCCTCTGGAGGTTATCGAGAACCTGGAGGAGATAGAAGATGAGGGCGACGTGTATGAGACCATCGAAGACATATGGCCCGACTATCCGCAGAAGGAGGACTTCCTGTGGGATGAGGAAGAGTATTGAACTCGGATTTGTGGATTTTTGCATTATATGATGTGCGTTCTGTAATGACTCCCGGACAATCAGGCGAGGACATGCAGAACGCACTTTGTTTGGAAGCGATAAATAGCAGTTTAACCATAAACCATACAACCATGAACATGATGAGAAGATTATGGCTGATGTGGCTGTTTGTAGCAGCGATGATAGCCAACTCCTGTACAAACCTGACGGAGGTGGAGGACAGACTGGATGCCTTGGAGGAAGAGGTCAGCCAGATACAGAATGCAATAGAGGCCCTGAATGATGCGTATGACGACGGGAAGATAATAACATCCGTGGAGCCTTCACAGAAGGACGAGGGCGGATGGGTAGTGACATTCTCCGACGGGACATCCATTGAACTTGTTAATGGAAAGGATGGAAAGGACGGTGAAAACGGAAATAATGGAGCTGACGGCAAAGACGGAGAGGACGGTAAAGACGGTGCAGACGGAGCCGATGGTAAGGACGGTGCCGACGGCAAGGACGGCGTGACCCCATATTTGCGCGTCGACCAGGAAGGCTATTGGTGTATATCATACGACGGCGGAGAGACTTTTTCCCGCTTGATGGATAATGAGGGTAACTACATAAGGGCTACCGGCGAACAGGGTCCCCAAGGTGAAAAAGGGGAGCAAGGAGAGCAGGGACCTCAAGGTGAACAGGGCGAGCAAGGACCTCAGGGCGAGCCTGGCGAAAAAGGCGAAGAGGGTATTTCTGTCAGAGTGGCGACGGATGAAGACGGGTACTACGTGTTCCTGATGTACTATGCTTCCTCTCCGGAGAACATCATTGACTCAATCAAGACCCCTTACCACTCCAACCCCTCAGGCGTGATAAGGTCTATCAGCCAGGATGACCAGACCAATGTCATTACCATTACACTGGAGGATGGCACGTCATATACCTTCAACAAGGAATATGCCATGCCCACCAGCATAGCATTGCTGAGTACAGAAGGCATCAAGTTGGGAAGACGTACACGTGAGACCATTGAATTCCGCGTGAATCCCTCAAATGCCAAGTTCAACTATTCTGTAGGCCTGTATGGTTGTGAGATACAATTGGACAAGGTGGGGAAGACAAGGGCAACGTCCTACGTGACCAAGCCGACAAACTACAAACTGTCCAAGGTGGAGCAGGTGTATGACGAACAGGGTGTGGCAAAGACGGGGCAGTACCAGGCTTATATTACAGATGCAGGCATAAGTGACAACTACATAGAGGATGCGGCTCTTGTGCTCACGGTGAACAATGCCAATAACGAAAAAGTGCAGATTTCATCGTCGGCATTCAAGGTTGCTTTTGCAGGAAACATCCTGTCGTCGTTCTCTTTCCTGAAGGAAAACAACGAGGGAGTCATAACCGATGTGGAGGCCGTGATAGACGGAAATAACATAACCATCTGCTCGCCCCTTGTGACAGACAGGAGTAAACTGGTCGCTACATTCTCCACGAACGGCGCCAAGGTTCTCGTGAACGGAGCGGAGCAGATAAGCGGCTACACTGCGGTTGATTTCAGTTCCCCTGTTCAGTACATGGTATTTTCTTCAAGCGGAGAAATGAACATCTACAATGTGAGCGTGAGCGGAACGGGGTTGCCTACGGTGATAATCAACACCCCCAATGGGGCGCAGATTCCTCCGAAAACCGCCGACTGGCTGGAAGGAACGTATATCAAGATCATCAATGCAGATGGAACCACGGATTATGAAGGCAAGGAAGACAACATCAGGGGACGCGGCAATTCCACCTGGAGCTATCCCAAGAAGCCTTATGCGGTGAAACTGGACAGCAAGGCATCCATATTGGGAATGCCGAAACACAAGCGCTGGGTGCTCTTGGCCAACTGGATGGACAGGACGATGCTTAGAAACCATGTGGCATTTACTATGGCAAAGAAAACCTGCCTGGCGTGGACTCCAAGAGGAGAGTTCGTAGAGGTGGTGCTGAATGGCAAGCATGTAGGCAACTACTATCTGTGTGAACAGATAAAGGTGGACGAGAACAGAGTGAATATACACGAGATGGAAGACACCGACACAGAGGGCGATGCCATTACCGGCGGTTACCTGATGGAACTGGATACATACTTTGACGAGGTAAACAAGTTCAAGTCCTCCATAAAGGGTCTGCCCTATATGTTCAAGGAACCTGACGAGGATGTGCTGAACGAACAGCAGTTTGCATACATGCAGAACTATGTGAACAGGCTGGAGGAAGTCTTGTATGACGATACATACTTTGCGGTCAGAGAATATGCCAAGTACATAGATATAGACACATACATAGACTGGTGGCTGGTACATGAACTGACATTTAACGGCGAACCTAATCACCCTAAGAGCAGTTACATGCACAAGGACAAGGGCGGTAAGCTGAAGGCGGGTCCTGTATGGGATTTCGACTGGGGGACATTCGTTCCCACAAATACGGCGTTTCGTCTTGCCAAGGCTATATATTACGAACGCCTGTTTGAGGACCCGGCCTTTGTGGCACGAGTAAAGGAAAGATGGGCGGAACTCAAGCCGGCCTTTGAGGAAATACCTCCTTTTATCGAAGCAGAAAAGGTGCGTCTGGACAAGTCGGCAAGCATAAACATCGAGTTGTGGCCAATAAGCAGCCGTACGAATGGTGACGAGACATTGAGTTATGATGCCGCCGTAACACGTATGATCAATGCATACAGGAGCAGGTTGCAGACCATAGACAGAATCATAACCAGCCTGTAGACTTAGGGCATGTCGTGCCGGTCTTCCGGATAGAATGTAGAGTTTTTGTGTACGCCGTCTTTCCATCGGAAGGATGGCGTATTTTTGTCCTTCCGGACGATGCGCCCTTGTTGTCTTTGAGGACAGGCGTGCGTCCTCATGACAACGGAAAAAGCCTTTATATCGCCATGTAAGTAGTGCTGTGCCTTTTCTGTTGTAATGTTTTGCCGTTATTTTTACCAAGACAGTCTGTTTATTCGCGGTAATTAGTTATCTTTGCATGCCAATATATGGATGCAGGTGGCATGACAGACGTGCCGTTGTGCGAAAAAAATGACATTGACGGGCAATAAGTTTAGTATTTATACGTTATTATAAGTGATGAAGAGGCTATTGTTGACACTGGCGGTGATGCTGCCCATGACATGGGCGGTGGCTCAGGACGATGTGGCCTTTACCAACTTCTGGCAGTTCCAGAGTTTCTACAACCCTGCAGCGGCAGGGCGTTCGGGCATGTTGGACATAAACGGAGCCTACCGCATGGAGATGCTCGGTTTTGAGGATGCTGGACAGACGATGCTGATACAGGGAGACCTGCCCATGTTCTTCGTGCCAAAGGCAGAGCGACATGGTATGGGCGCCGGCTTTATGAACGATAAAATCGGCCTTTTCTCCAATAAAAGGATGTGGCTGCAATATGCATACCATCATCCGTTGGGCAAGAAGTATGTGCTGAGTGCCGGTTTGCGTCTGGCGCTGTTGTCCAATTCGTTCAACGGAACCGACGTGGAACTCGGAGAGGGCAGTTCCGACGAATATGTACCTACTTCGGATGTGAACGGAACCGGTTTCGACATTGACTTCGGACTGAGGATCGAACGTAGGGACGTGTGGTATGCCGGAGTGTCGGTGATGCATCTGATGTCGCCAACGGTGTCCTTGGGTGAGGAGAAACTCTACCAGATAAAGACTGCCCCTACGATATACGCTTCGGGCGGCCATCGGTTGAAGTTCCGTCAGCCCGAGTTCTCGCTGAGGACTGCAGCCATGTTCAGGACCGACATGCAGTCGTGGAGGGCAGATATCTCCGGACGCCTGTGCTACGATGGGGAGAAGGGCAAGATGTATGCCGGTGTGAACTACAGCCCCATGGTGAGTGTGGCACTGCTGCTGGGTCTTACTTTCCACGATGTGAACATAGGATACAGTTATGAAATGTACACGGGTGGCATAGCGGTGCACAACGGCACCCACGAGATACACATCGGTTACCAGATGGAACTGAACCTTACGAAGAAAGGAAAGAACAAGCACCAGTCGGTAAGGTGGCTTTGAAAACGGAAAACGGAAAGGTGAAAACGGAAAGGTGAAAACGGAAAACGGAAAACTCTCTGAGGACCCTATTTCCTTAAGCCCTTAGACAAACGACAAGATTAAAAACGATATATGACACAGAACAAGAAGACCCTGATGGTAGTACTTATGCTTGTGGTGACAGGCATGGTGTTTACCGCTTGTATGGGAACCAAAAGCAATGCCATGGCAAATGGTGGTGAACTGGTGGGCGTGCGAGGCGCATCTGCCGGAGAAACCGCACCTTTCGGCATGGTGGCTGTGAACAGAGGCAGTCTGAAGATAGGACTGGAAGAGAACGATACACTGTGGGGTTCGGCATTCCCTCGCCGCGATATCAGTGTGGACGGATTCTGGATGGACCAGCACGAAGTGAGCAATGCCAAGTACCGACAGTTCGTGTTCTGGGTGCGCGACAGTATTATTCGCGAACGTCTGGCCGATCCTGCTTATGGAGGCGATGAAACCTACAAGATAGAGGAAGACCGCTATGGCGAACCTGTAACACCGCACCTGAACTGGAACAAAGCCATTCCTTCTGAACGCAAGGCAACGGAGGACGAACTGAGGGCCATAGAGAGTGTGTATGTGACACATCCCATAGACGGAACAAGGATGTTGGATGCAAGCCAGATGAACTATCGTTACGAAATATACGATTATGCCATGGCTGCCAAGCGCAAGTATCGTCTGGACCCCAAGCAGAGGGACCTGAACACCGACAACGAGGTGGACGAGAACGAGGTGGTGATGATTTCCAAGGATACGGCATGGATAGACGATGACGGCAAGATAGTGCGACAGACAATCACACGCCCGTTGAGCGGACCATGGGACTTCCTGAACACATACATCGTGAATATATATCCCGATACCACATGTTGGGTGAATGATTTCGACAATGCCGACAACGAACGTTATTTGAAACTGTACTTCTCGCATTCTGCCTATGATGACTATCCCGTGGTGGGAGTGAGCTGGGAACAGGCCAACGCCTTCTGTGCCTGGCGTACGGAAATGATGAACGTAGGTATGGGAGAGTATGCCAAGTACCTGCAAAGATACCGCCTGCCGACAGAGGTGGAATGGGAATATGCCGCCCGTGGCAAGGAAGGACATGCCTTCCCCTGGGAAGCTAAGGAGGTGAAAAGCGACAAGGGATGTTTCTATGCCAACTTCAAGCCCGACCGCGGCAACTATACCAAGGACGGCAGCCTGATAACATCGCGATGCGGTATCTTCAGTGCTAACTCCAGCGGTCTCTATGATATGGCGGGCAATGTGGCCGAGTGGACAAGCACCGTATATACCGAAGCCGGTGTGGAGGCCATGAGCGACATGAATCCCGAGTTGAGATACAACGCCGCACTGGAAGACCCCTACCGCCTGAAGAAGAAATCGGTGCGCGGAGGTTCGTGGAAGGACCCCGAAAGCATGATACGTTCTGCATGGCGTAGTTATGAATACCAGAACCAGCCACGTAGTTTCATAGGCTTCCGTTGCGTGAGAAGCATGATTGTGGACAACGCACGCCCCAAGAAATAATAATGTATAACCTAAACCAAAATAACCAATATCATGTTTATCATATATAAGATCCAGAAGTGGATGGACACCATGGCCGGCCAGACCTTCATGCAGTATGCATACAGTTGGGGTGCCGCTATTGTAATTCTTGGCACACTGTTCAAGTTGACACACCTGCCCGGAGCCAACCTGATGCTTTTCATCGGTATGGGTACCGAGGTGCTTGTGTTCGTGCTGTCAGGATTTGAACGTGTGACGGAAAAGGCCGAAGAACCTGCCGGTGCAGGAGCACAGGTGCAACCCTTGCAGCAGGGTACCGTAGTTATAGGCGGTGCTGTTCCTGTGGCAGGCGGTTCTGCTGTTGTTGGCGGTGCGCCTATGGCAAACGTAGATCCTGAGGCTTTGGCGCATGGTGCTGCTCTCAGTGCCGCCGCCGCAAATTTGGCCAGTGCAGGTCAGGCAGCGGCAGAAGCACAGTTAGCATTGTCACAGTTGAAGTCCGGAGGCATGTCCGTTGACCCCAACCAGATAAAGGCGACAGACCCTGCTGCAATAGAGGAGGCCGTGAAGAACTATGCCGAGGAACTGACAGAACTGACAGAGGTACTCTCCAGAGTGAAGGCACAGGCAGCCCGTATGAGCACCGACAGCGAGGAGATGGAGAACCTGAACCGCACGCTTACAGGCATAGCCACAGTGTACGAACTGCAGCTGCGCAACATCAGCAAGCAGGTAAGCACCATAGAGCAGATTGACGAGCAGACACGTAAGATGGCTGAGCAGATAGAGGAACTGAACAAGGTGTATGCACGCATGATTCAGGCTCTGACCGTAAACATGGCTGTGGCTCCAAGTCAGGCTCCTGCCGCAGAGAAGTGATAAGTCCGGTGAAACCGTAGAAACAATGTCATGGGAAAGATAATCAAGAAGAAGATATCGCCACGTCAGAAGATGATAAACCTGATGTACGTCGTGCTGATGGCCATGCTGGCCCTGAATGTCAGCAGCGATGTACTGAAAGGATTCGTGCTGGTTGACGAGAAACTGACCCTGAGTACGGAGAACTCTGCCCGTGTGAACGAAGAGGTGTACAAGCGCTTCGAACAGCAGTATAAGGCCAACCCCACCAAGGTGAAGGTATGGTATGACAAGGCTCAGGAAGTGCGCGGAATGACGGACTCTCTCTATACTATGCTTGAAGACCTGAAACTGAGTATAGTGAAAAAGTGCGATGGCAAGGATGCCGATGTTCGCAACATACGCAACAAAGAAGACCTGGAGGCCGCCACTCAGGTGATGCTGGCACCTGGTATTGGACGTGGAGAGGAGCTGCACGGAGCGATAGAAAGTTACCGCGGACGAGTGGTGGAAATGCTTGCCGACGAGGCACAGCGTGAACTGGTGGCAAGCAATCTGAACACCGATGTTCCCCTGGAGGCCCGTGTTATGGGAAAGAACTGGCAGGAGTATATGTTCGAGTCCATGCCTACCGCAGCCGCAGTGACACTGCTGACAAAGCTGCAGAGCGATATCCGATATGCTGAAGGCCAGGTGCTTCACGACCTGGTAACCAATATAGACGTGAAGGACATCAGGGTGAACCAACTGAATGCCTACGTTATACCAAGCAGCCGAACAGTGGTGCAGGGCGGCAAGTTCTCGGCACAGATTATCATGGCTGCCGTGGACACGACCCGCAGACCTTCCATATTTATCGGAGGAAAGGAGATAGACAACAGTAACGGCCTATACGAAACCGTGTGCACAAGAACCGGCGACTTCACCCTGAAAGGTTTCATAGAGACACAGAACGGTGAGGGACAGACCGTGAAGCGCGAGTTTGAGCAGCAGTACACCGTGGTGGCACCGAGCGCAACGCTGAGTGCCGACATCATGAATGTGCTCTATGCCGGATATGATAACCCCATCAGTGTTAGTGTGCCGGGTGTCCCCACCAATCAGGTAAGTCTCAGTATGACGGGAGGAAGCCTGAAACAGACGGCTCCCGGCAAGTATATTGCCGTGCCCACAAACGTGGGAGGCAATGCCGAGTTCACCGTATCTGCACGTCAGGAAGGCCGTTCGCAGGTAATGGGCAAGTTCACATACCGTGTGCGGAAACTGCCCGATCCAACGGCATACATACCTGTTGGCGACAGCCATTTCATGGGTGGCAAGATAAGCAAGCAGCAGTTGATGGCCGCCAGCGGAATAGGCGCTGCCATAGACGACGGTCTGCTGAACATACCATTCAGTGTGAAAGGTTTTGAAACAGTCTTCTTCGACAACCTTGGCAATGCTGTGCCTGAGGTGAGTAACGGGGCAGGCTTCACCGACCGCCAGAAGAGCCTGATGCGCAGTTTGTCCAGAGGAAAGCGCTTCTTCATAACAAAGATACGCGCCCAAGGCCCCGATGGTCTGGAAAGAACCTTGAACGGAGCGCTGGAGGTGATAGTTAACTGATATTAGCGAATACATATATATATAATTAGGATATATGAAACGATTGTTTCTGATACTGATGATGGCCGGCTTTACCGCTTGCCTGTATGCACAGCCTGCAAAGCGCAGGGTGACCACCAGCAATGCCGCGGCAAAACGAGGTGCAACCAGCAAGAAGGCCGAAAGTGACCGCGCGGCTCTGATGTTCCCTGTGAAGCAGAGCATGCCCGAGGACGTGGTATGGAAGCGCGATGTGTACCGCACCCTGGACCTGACCAAGGATGCCAATGCTCCGCTGTACTATCCTGTGGAACCGAGGGGCAGGCAGGTGAACCTGTTTACATACGTGTTCCATCTGATGCTGTCCGGCAGAGTGGATGCCTACACCTACAAACTGGATGGCGTGGAGAGTTTTGACAAGAAGGACAAGATGGAAGTGCGCGATGTCCTGGACCGCTATGGAATATACTATGAGGAAAAGGACGGCAAGTTCGTAGTGGAGAGCAACGATGTTCCTTCCGCCGAGGTGACACGCTACTATATAAAGGAAAGCGTGTATCTGGACCAGAGGACAGGAACTTTCTCCACCAAGGTGACGGCAATCTGCCCGGTGCTGATGCGTGGAGCCGATGACTTCGGCGGCGAAGCGACCCCTTATCCCCTGTTCTGGCTGAACTATGACGAGATAGCGCCATGGCTGAGCCGTCTGCCGGTGATGGCCAGCAATCTGAACAATGTCACCAACATGACTGTAGACGACTATTTTGCCATGAACCGCTACGACGGCAAGATATACAAGACCAACAACATGCAGGGACTGGCATTGGCAAACTATTGCAAGACAGACTCGGCCATGGTGAAGGAGCAGAAGAGGATAGAGAAGGAAATCTATGACTTTGAGGAAGGCGTGTGGGGCCACATGAGCAAGGAAGACAGCATAAAGGCTGCACGCGAAGACAGTATCCGCATAGCCAAGGAAGGAACAAAGACACGCAAGCAATCGGCACGCCGTTCTTCAAGTGGCGGTTCGTCATCGGTGAAGGCTCCGAAACAGAAGAGCAGTGGCGGTGGCAGTGCTCCACGTGTGAGTGTGAGAAGACAAAGGAGATAGCAACAGGTGGGATGCGTGTAATTGGCATGCATCCCACGTATACTTTTATTAACCAAAAACAAAGAACGTATGAAGAAGTGTCTACTCGTAATCGTGATTGCCTTTGCCTCCATGGCGGCATTGGCACAGACAAACAAGATGTTTACCTGGGGTGTTGAGGCCGGTATGAACTTCAATAGCCTGAGTTTTGATAAGGAGATGTTCGAGAGCGGAAACCGTGCCGGTTTCTTCGTCGGTCCCAAGGTCAAGGTCAAGGTGCCTATTGTGGGATTAGGACTGGATGGTGCATTGATATACAGTTTGAACAGTGCCCAGGTACAGGCCGCAGACATGGTGAAGAGCAAGAACCTCTCTTATCTGGAGATACCCTTGAATGTCCGTTATGACTTCAGCCTGCTCAAGGTGCTGACGCTGTACCTTGCCACCGGTCCCCAGTACAACTATTGCCTGAGTTCGGATGCAACCATATCCGATTTCTATGGTCCTGTTGACGGAGGCATATCCCGTTCAACATGGGGTTGGAACGTAGGTGGCGGTGTGGAAATCATGAAACACCTGCAATTAGGCGTGACATATACCATTCCTATCAGCAACAGCGGAAGTCTGGAACTTTCCGACGTGGCTAATGTATTTACCAACTACAAGCAGAAGACAGTGAAGGTCCGTCTGGCCTACTTCTTCTGAGATTAAGACATGTTTGTGGACTGCATAGTGCCCCTTCCTCTGGAAGGAGTGTTCACGTATAATGTGCCTGCCCACTTGAGCCAGAAGGTTCAGGTGGGTTGCCGTGTGAATGTGCCTTTCGGACAGAAGAAGCAGTATGCGGCCTTGGTGACAAGGGTGCATGATGAGCAGCCTGCCTGCCAGACAAAGGACATACTGGCTGTGCTGGATGAGGAAAGGATGCTCCTGCCCAACCAGTTGAAACTGTGGCAGTGGGTGGCCGAGTACTATATGTGTACCTTGGGTGAGGTGTATAAGGCCGCAATCCCATCGGGACTGAAAGAGAAGGACGGTGTGGTGCGCTACAGACCCAGAACGGTGGACTGCGTGCGTCTGGCAGGAGAGTACTTCGATGGCTATAAACTGAACTCGGCATTGGCAGCGATGAAATCGACTCCGAAGCAGCAGTTGCTGATGATACGCTACATAGAACTTACCGGGGTTAACGCAGCACTGACAGTAGGGAATGCCAATATCCTGAAAGAGATAACAAGGGAGGAACTGCTGAAGGCCGTGGGCTGTTCGTCCTCTGTGCTGAAAGCCGTCTGCGAAAGAGGCTTGCTGGAGGAGTATGAAAAGACCGTGGACAGGATACCGACGGCCTCCATACCTGCCTCGCTTATCCTTCAGCCACTCTCTGATGCACAGCAGACGGCCATGCTGCAGATTAAGGATGTCTGGAGAGAGAAGGACGTGTGCCTGCTACATGGCGTGACGTCGAGCGGCAAGACCGAAATATACATTCATCTGATAAACGAGGTGCTGGCTCAGGGCAAGCAGGTGCTTTACATGCTGCCCGAGATAGTGCTTACGAGCCAGTTGACCGAAAGGCTCAGAAAGGTTTTCGGAGACCGTCTGGGCGTGTATCACAGCCGCTACACCGATGCCGAGAGAGTGGAGGTGTACCGCAAGCAGATATCCGACACACCTTATGATATAATAGTCGGGGTGAGGAGCAGTGTGCTTCTGCCGTTCCACAATCTGGGCATGGTAATCATAGACGAGGAGCATGAGACCAGTTTCAAGCAGACAGAACCGGCACCGCGCTATCATGCAAGGAATGTGGCTCTGGTGATGGCCAGAATGTCCGGTACGAAGACGTTGCTTGGTACGGCGACTCCCTCTCTTGAGTCATACAGCAATGCCGTGGCAGGCAAATACGGCTATGTCTCCCTGACAACGAGGTTCGGTAATGTGTGCATGCCTGAAATAGAGGTTGTGGACATTGCCGAACTGAAACGCAAGAAGCTGATGAACGGCCCCTTCTCGCCGGTACTTCTAAGGGAGATAAGACAGGCGCTGGAAAGGAATGAGCAGGTAATCCTGTTCCAAAATAGACGAGGTTTTGCTCCTGTGGTGGAATGTCATGTATGCGGTTGGACTCCGCAATGTCCTCATTGCGATGTGAGTCTGACATTCCACAAGCGTTCCAACAGCCTGACCTGCCACTATTGCGGTTTCTCCACTTCCGTAGCCCAGCGTTGTCCGCAGTGCGATGCAGACCGTCTGAGCAGCAAGGGGTATGGCACGGAGCGCATAGAGGATGTCCTGGCCTCCATATTCCCCGATGCAAAGGTGGCAAGAATGGATTTGGATACTACCCGTAGCCGTAGCGCATACGAGGGGATAATAAAAGGATTCCAGCGTGGCGATACGGATATACTTATTGGCACTCAGATGGTGACCAAGGGTCTGGACTTCAGAAGGGTCAGCGTGGTGGGCATATTGAATGCGAGTACCATGCTGAACCAACCAGATTTCAGAAGTTATGAGAGAGCCTACCAGATGATGACACAGGTGGCCGGCCGTGCCGGTCGTTCGTCGGCAGGTACCGGGCAGAATGTGAGGCCGGGCAGGGTGATACTGCAGGTACACGACGCCAAGCAGCCTACGGTGATGCAGGTGGTGAGAGGAGATTTCGAGGGAATGTTCCGTACACAGATGGAGGAGAGGCGCCTGTTCATGTATCCTCCGTTGTGTCGTCTGGTGTATGTGTATATCAAGCACAAGGATGAAATCGTGTTGGAACATCTGGCAGAAGAGTTGGCAGCTCTGTTGCGACAGGTGTTCGGACATCGTGTGCTTGGACCTGACATGCCGCCTATAGCCCGTGTGCAGACAATGTATATAAGAAAGGTGTGTCTGAAGTTGGAACTTACCGCCAATATGGCAGAGGCACGAAGACGCTTGCATGAAATACAGAAATACATGACCAGCAAGCCGGAATACAAGTCTGCGGTGATGTACTATGATGTGGACTGAACAAACGGAAAGGTGAAAGGTGAAAACTGAAAACTCATCGCTCAACCGCTCCACGCTAACCGCTCATCCGTTCTTTACAGACCCCTCCGTCGCTTCGCGCCACCTCGCCTATAAGGGAGGATAGTAGGGTGGGGCTTACTTTCGGGTTTCAGGTTTCAGGTTTCAAGTTTCAGGTTTCAAGTGTCAGCAGGCTTTGCTCCCCTAAGTAGGGACACGGCATGCCGTGTCCGAAACATCCACGATGTCATCTTTTGCATTGGCGGACACGGCATGCCGTGTCCCTACAAGCTATCATCTGTACTCTGTACTCTGTACTCTGTCATCTGTACTCTGTACTCTGTCCTCCGTTTACTTCTTCAGTTCCGGGTATTGGATGCGTGTATGGTAGATGGTCTGCAACTTTTTCTTCATGACATCCTTGGCATTCTCAATGTCCAGGAATGTGATGGGTGTCTGCTTGAAGTGGCCTTCTGCAAGTTGTCCGTCCACGATCTTGTCCACCAGGTCTGAAATAGTTTCCTCGGTAATCTCCTTCAGACTCCTGCTTGCAGCCTCCACGGCATCACACATCATCAGTATGGCCTGCTCCATGGTACTGGGTTCCGGGCCTGGATAGGTGAAGTTGGCCGGGTCTATTTCTATGTCCTTGCTCTTGTTCTGGGCCTGGACATAGAAGTAGCGTGTCAGGCTCTTGCCATGGTGAGTGACGATGAAATCGCGTATTACCTGAGGCAACTTGTGCTTTTCGGCAAGAGCCAGTCCTTCACGCACATGGCTGATGATTATTTGTGCTGACTGTACGTCAGTAAGTCGGTCGTGCGGATTTATCCCCCTCTGGTTCTCTGTGAAGAATGCGGCATGGCGTATCTTGCCTATGTCGTGGTAAAGGGCACCTGTGCGCACCAGCTGGTTCTTTGCACCCAGACGCTCTGCCACGGCGGCGGCCAGATTGGCCACCTGCATGCTATGCTGGAAGGTGCCAGGCGCTTCTTCCGACATGCGGCGCAGCAGAGGGTTGTTGGCATTGGACAACTCAATAAGCGTCACGTTGCTGGTGAAACCGAACACGCGTTCAATGGGTATGAGCAGGAGGTATGAAACCATGAGCAACAGGCAGCTGATGGATATGCTGATGAGGTCGCTGTAGTTTACATCCTCGATATACAGTACACGACGGTTGATGAGCTGTATGCTGATATAGGTCAGGACAGAAACCGCCAGTACGATGAGTATGGCCCTGAAAAGTTCAGAACGCTGTGTTAGTTGTCGCAGGCTTATGACCGCTGTAAGTCCGGCAAGAGCCTGTATAGTTACGAACTCTGCAGGTTGGGAGACGGCAGGCACGCACATCATTATGGTCATAAAGTGTGCTATGAATGCAGTTCGGCTGTCCATGAAAATCCTTATGAATACCGGTGTTATGCAGAAGGGCAGTATGTAGGGACTGAGGTTGCTATGCACCACTATGGCATAGGTCAGCAGAGGGAAGAACAGGAACAGGGAGCATGTGAGAAGCATGGCCCGCGGTGTGCCCAGGTAGTCGTTGCGGAACTGCTGGAAGTAAAGGAAGAACAGTATTACGATGATGCATGTGTACACCAGTTGGCCTGAGAGGTTGAGGATGATCTCCGTCTTGGACTTTTCCCGTCCGTCGATGTGTTCATGCATGCTTTCCAGTATGCGGAACGTCTTTGCATTGATGATTTCGCCACGGTCCACAATCTTCTGGCCGACGATTACCTGACCCTGATATGGCGTTATCCTGTTTTCTGCCTCCATAAGAGCCTGTTTGCTCTTGGGGGCGTCATAGCGCAGGTTGGCGGTAAGGAAACGGTTCAACTGGCACTGCATGAGCACGGAACTCTTGTATTTCGTGCTGTCTGCAGAGTTTATGAGCATTTCGTATGCAGTCTTGGGTGAAAGGACCTCTGAAGAAGAGCGTTTTGATGCAAAATTACCGCTGATAACGCGTATTGTGCTGATGCGCCTGTCTTCCACAATATTGTACTCTTCGCCCGAAATGATGCCGTGGTCATAGACCTCCATCAGTTTGGAGGTGACATAACTCTCGTAATATGTGGGAACCGAATTCTTCAGCTCGTTCTGGAAAACATCGTGCCATATTTTGATGACGCTGTCGGCAACGCTTGGCATGGCTTGGAAATAAGGCTCGTAGAACTGTATAACGCTGTCCCTCTCCCTCTGGAGCTGTGCCTTGCTTTTAAGAATGGGGAAGCTGTCCTTGGCTATGAGTGTGCTGTAGTCCCATATGCCGCCTTCGTGGTAATGGTAGGTACGCACGCTTTCACGCGGCATCAGCGTGACGAATACTGCTATTACAAATGCAATGGACAGGAAGCGCACGATGTAGTCGCGTTGTGTCCACTTGTTGCGATGGTTGAATCTGCTCATGTCTTGTAATTGTTTCTTTCGAGCGCTAAATTACAAAAAAATGCCGGCTAATAGAAAAAAATGTTGTATTTTTGTGGCAATAATAACCATAATATAACAATAACATCATACTGTAATGGCAGAAAGAAGAGTAAGGGTGCGCTTTGCCCCCAGCCCGACCGGCCCTTTGCATATTGGAGGCGTGCGCACGGCACTATATAATTACCTGTTTGCCCGTCAGCATGGCGGCGATTTCATTTTCCGTATCGAGGATACAGATTCCGGACGATTCGTACCCGGAGCAGAGGAGTACATTGTGGAGTCCTTCAACTGGCTCGGCGTTAAGTTCGACGAGGGCGTAGGTTTCGGAGGCAACCATGGTCCGTACCGCCAGAGCGAGCGCAGGGACATCTACCGCGAGTATGTGAAAGTGCTTCTGGATGCCGGCAAGGCATACATAGCCTTCGATACACCGGAGGAGTTGGATGCGAAGCGTCAGGAAATAGAGAATTTCCAGTACGATGCCAAGACCCGTGGTATGATGCGCAATTCTCTGACTATGCCCAAGGAGGAGGTGGACGCCTTGATAGAGAGCGGGCATCCCTATGTGGTGCGTTTCCTGATAGAACCAGGAGAGGACGTGCATGTGGACGACATTATCCGTGGCGATGTGGTCATAAACTCAAGCATTCTGGACGACAAGGTCCTGTACAAGAGTGCCGATGACCTGCCAACATATCATCTGGCCAATATTGTGGACGACCATCTGATGGAGGTGACACACGTAATCAGAGGCGAGGAGTGGTTGCCCAGTGCCCCCCTGCACGTTCTGCTGTACCGTGCTTTCGGTTGGGAGGATACCATGCCCCGTTTTGCACACCTGTCTCTGCTGTTGAAGCCCGTAGGCAACGGCAAACTGTCCAAGCGCGACGGCGACAAACTCGGTTTCCCCGTCTTCCCCTTGGAGTGGCACGACCCCAAGAGCGGCGAAGTGAGCAGCGGTTATCGCGAGAAGGGCTATCTGCCCGAGGCAGTGCTGAATTTCCTGGCTCTGCTTGGCTGGAATCCCGGCGAGGAGGGTTCGGAGATGCTGTCTCTGGACGAGATGGTGAAGCTGTTCGACCTGAGCAAGTGCTCCAAGAACGGAGCCAAGTTTGACTTCGTTAAGGCAGCATGGTTCAACCATCAGTATATGATACGCCGCGAGGACAGCGAATGGGCTCCCGAGTTCGGCAAGGTTCTGGCTGCACAAGGCATAGATGCTACGGCAGAGCAGATGACCGAGGTGGTGCGCATGATGAAGATGAAGGTAATCGAGTATGTGGATGCCCAGGGCAACAAGAAGAAACGTAATATCAGTTTCGTTTCCGACCTGTGGCCGCTGACCAAGTTCTTCTTTGTGGCGCCGACAGACTTCAACAGGGAAGACAAGTTCGTCAAGAAGAACTGGAAGGAGACAACGGCAGAGGAGATGAAACAGTTTGCATCTGTACTTGAGACCGTGTCCGACTGGACGGTAGAGGGCATGAAGGCTATCTGCGACCCATGGGTGGAAGAAAGCGGAGTGAAGCCATGGAACGCATGGCGCGTTTGCCTGGTCGGCGAGGGACAAGGCCCCGATATGTATGAACTGGCGGCATTCCTGGGCAAGGAGGAGACTCTGCGCAGAATGGCGTTTGCGGTGGAAACACTGAACTGATAGACCTCAAAAGTAGAGTGTCATGGCTATAATAAAGACTCTGAAAGGTATGCCTGCCCCCAGGTTCGGCAAGCACTGCTACTTCTCGGAAGGAGCAGTGATAGCCGGTGACGTGGAGATGGGCGACGATTGCACGGTGTGGTTCAATGCCGTGGTGAGAGGCGATGTGCATTTTATAAAGATAGGCAACAGGACGAACATCCAGGACAACTCGTGCCTGCACACGCTGAATGGCAAGGCACCATGCATTCTGGGCGACGACGTTACCATAGGTCACTCCGTCACCCTGCACGGATGCGAGATAAAGGACGGCGCTTTGGTGGGAATGGGCGCTACGGTGCTTGACCATGCCGTGGTGGGCCGTGGCGCTATCGTTGCCGCAGGCGCTCTGGTGCTGAGCAATACCGTTATCGGTGACGGCGAACTATGGGCAGGTGTTCCTGCCAAGTTCGTGAAGAAGGTGAATGCCGAGCAGGCACAGGCCCTGAACAAGACCTATGCACGGCACTATATAGAATACAGCGACTGGTACAGGGAGGCAGATGCCAATCCCGAGAATACACAAAACGTAACAACGAGTGACGAATATGTCTACCGAGGATAAACTCCGTGCCGTACGCGAGTGGATGGTGCAGGAAGGGTTGGATGCATTGGTTGTCCCCACGGACGATCCGCATGGTTCCGAGTATCTGGCAGAGCACTGGCAGTGCAGAAAGTGGCTGACCGGCTTTACCGGCAGCGCCGGAACTGCAGTGGTGACCATGGATGAGGCTTTGCTGTGGACCGACTCACGCTATTGGCTTCAGGCCGAAGAGCAGTTGGCAGGAACGGAGTTCCGGTTGATGAAGGATGGGCAGGACGTGGATATTCAGGACTGGCTCTCTTCCCATTGCACCAACGTGCGTTGGAGTTATAATGCCCCGTTCGACAGGTTGTGGGCAGACCGTCCGCCATTACCCTGCACAAAGGCCTGGATAATGGATGACGAGACGGCAGGCCAGCCGGCCAAGGAGAAACTGCAACGGTTGGTCGGCTACCTTTCTGAGAAAGGTCTCTCCGGCATTTATGTGTCTGACCTCGCGGAAGTGGCATGGCTGCTGAACATACGAGGCGGTGACATTGCCTATAATCCCTTTGTGATATCCTTCCTGTATGTGTCGGCAGACGGCAATTATGTCATGTATGTGAATGAGGAGCAGGTCTCCGGCATCAAGGACTATCTGTGCGGACTGGGAATAAGCATAGCCCCATACGATGAGGAACTTGCCCGCCACAATACGGAAACACCGGTAGCGTTGTGGAAATCCATGAAGAACATGGTTGAGCAGGACGGTTTCCGCCAGGCTCATGTGCGTGATGGTGTGGCTATGGTGCGCTTCCTCGCAAGACTGCAGCAGGCAGTAGATGCTGGGGAGAAGCTGACGGAACTTTGGGTGGACAGGGAACTGACGTCCCTGCGTGCTGAACAGGAAGGATTCCTGTCGCTGAGTTTCGAGACTATTGCCGGTTTTGCCGCTCATGGCGCTATAGTGCATTACGAGGCTACGGAGGAAACCGATGCGGAGATTGTTAAAAACGGCCTGCTCCTGTTGGACAGTGGTGCACATTACGACTGCGGAACTACAGACATTACCCGTACAATAGCCATAGGGGAGCCAACGGAGGAGGAGAAGCGTGTCTATACGCTGGTTCTGAAAGGACATCTGCAGTTACAGGCGATGCATTTCCCGGAAGGCACTACCGGTCTGCAACTTGATACGGCGGCCCGTGCACCGATGTGGCGCGAAGGATATGATTTCGGTCATGGCACGGGACATGGTGTGGGTCATGTGCTCGGAGTGCACGAAGGCCCGGTACAGATAAGGAAGAACTGTCGTGTTGATACTGTGTTGCCAATCCTTGCAGGTCAGGTTATAACGGACGAGCCCGGAATATATGTTCCCGGTAAGTTCGGAGTGCGCATAGAGAACTGTCTGTTGAGCGTGCCTGCTCGGGAAAGCGAGTTCGGCACTTTCCTTAAGTTCGAACCCTTGACGCTGTGCCCGTATGACAGGGCATTGGTGGCTGTGGAGATGCTTACAGACGATGAGCGCAAATGGATAGACGATTATCATGCAAAGGTGCACGAAACCTTGTGCCCGCTGCTTGAAAGCGAGACTGAAAGGTTGTGGCTGAAGCAGGCTACGGCACCTATATGAACGTCTTTTGTCAATCAAGCATGGCAAAAGACCGGCTGAAGAACTAAAAACTTGATGGTGTTGTTGCTTTATTTAGTAAAAAATACTATCTTTGTTCGGAGTAAACAATCACTTAAACACTTAATACTTTAAATTATGGCTTTTTTAACTGACGAGAAACTTCTTATTGTTGGTGCCGGCGGTATGATCGGTTCTAACATGGTGCAGAGTGCTTTGATGCTGGGCCTGACTCCCAACATCTGCTTGTATGATATCTTCGAACCCGGTGTTCATGGTGTGGCCGATGAAATGGCGCACTGCGGTTTCCCCGGTGCAAACATCACCTGGACCACTAACCCCGAGGAGGCATTCACCGGTGCCAAGTACATCGTTTCTTCTGGTGGCGCTCCCCGTAAGGAGGGCATGACCCGTGAGGATCTGTTGAAGGGCAACTGCCAGATTGCCGCTGAGTTCGGTGATTTCATCAAGAAGTACTGCCCCGATGTGAAGCATGTGGTTGTTATCTTCAACCCTGCCGACGTTACTGCTCTTACAGCTCTGATCCACTCAGGTCTGAAGCCCAACCAGCTGACTTCTCTGGCTGCTCTCGACTCTACACGTCTGCAGCAGGCTTTGGCCAAGGAGTTCGGTGTTCAGCAGGATAAGGTTACCGGTGCCAAGACCTATGGCGGTCATGGTGAGCAGATGGCTGTGTTCGCTTCTCAGGTTAAGATCGACGGCAAGCCTTTGGCAGAAATGGGTCTTTCAGAGGAGCGTTGGGCTGAAATCAAGCACAATACCGTTCAGGGCGGTTCAAACATCATCAAGTTGCGTGGCCGTAGCTCATTCCAGAGCCCCTCTTACTGCGCCATCAAGATGATTGAGGCTGCTATGGGTGGTGAACCCTACACTCTGCCTGCTGGTTGCTATGTTAACAGCGAGGAACTGGGCTACAAGAATGTGATGATGGCTATGCCCACCACTATCGATGCCGACGGTGTTCACTATGTTGCACCCCAGGGTACTGCAGAGGAAATGGCTGCATTGCAGTCTTCTGTTGAGCACTTGGGCAAGATGCGTGACGAGATCATCGCTCTGGGCATCATCCCCGCAGTTGAGGATTGGACAAAGGAGAATCCCAACCTGTAATCTCGCCTTAGAGAAAATACACCTTATATATAATATATATGGTAACGAGGCTGTGTCATGATTGTGGCACAGCCTTTATTTTGCTCCTTGTTGAGGATAAGGATGAGCCATCCGGAGAGCAAGGACGAGCCACCGAGGGTGACAAGGACGAGTCACCGAGGGTGACAGGGGCGAGTCACCGAGGGTGACAAAGACGAGTCATCCGGGATGACAAAGATGAGTCATCCGGGAATGCAAACGCGAGTCGTCGGGAGGTTATAATCGTTCTCCCATGTTACAATCGTTCTGTCCCGGCGGGGCTTTTTGTAAATTTTCCCTAAAATCCTTTGCCACTTCATAAAAAGGTCGTACCTTTGCGCCGCAAAATGCACTTTTGCATAACATTAACTAATTCATAAAATTAAAACAATGATTGTAGTACCTGTAAAAGAAGGTGAGAACATTGAGCGCGCGTTGAAGAAGTTCAAGCGTAAGTTTGAAAAGACTGGTGTCGTTAAGGAGCTTCGTGCTCGTCAGCAGTTTGACAAGCCCTCTGTTAAGAACCGTCTGAAGATGGAGCGTGCTATCTATGTACAGCAGCTTCAGCGTGTAGAGGACTAATCCTGCGCATCTAAAGTATTAAAGAAGTTTAATTTTTGAGGCATCCCTTTTGAAGTTGCCGAAAAAATGTCTATCTTTATCCTCAGAAAAGCATTAGAGGAAACCAAATGGACGCCTGGCTTGAGGAATTTGTCGCTTATCTGAGATACGAACGTAATTACAGCGAACTTACGGTAGTATCCTATAGCGGTAGCTTGAAAGCGTTTGAGCTATACTACAAATCCTTAGAAGAAGAACTGTCCTGGACTACGGTCACATCGGATGTGGTCCGTTCGTGGATGGTCAGCCTGCTTGATGACGGGCTTTCCCCGTCCGGTGTATGCCCTAAACTGAGCGCAGTGAAATCGTTCTATCGTTTTTTGCTGAAGCGAGGTCTGATTACAACTGATCCTGCCCATAGTGTCAGTGCACCAAAGAAGGGCAAGCCCTTGCCGTACTTCGTCAGAGAGACGGATATGAACCGGCTTTTGGATGATCTGGAATTTCCGGATTCGTTTGAAGGAAGGCGTGACAAGGCAATGGTCAGTATGCTGTACTTGACAGGCATGCGTGCGGCAGAGTTGCTTGCCCTGGACTTGGCAGATGTGGACTTGCACAATGCCGTGGCCAGTGTTGTGGGAAAACGAAACAAGCAACGGCTTATTCCCCTGCTTCCGGAGTTGGTTCGTGAAATAGAGAACTATCTGCCGGCGAGGGAGCAAGTCCTGAAAGACAAACCGGAGACTCCCGCATTGTTTGTGGAGGCACGGACAGGAAGACGCATAGGCTATCCCAAGTTACGCGCAGTTGTGCGAGAAACGTTGGCTAACGTCACCCTACAGTCAAAGCGCAGTCCGCATGTATTGCGACACAGTTTCGCAACCTCGATGCTTAATAATTCTGCAGATCTTCAGTCAGTGAAAGAACTGCTTGGGCATGAAAGCCTGAAGACAACGGCTATATATACCCATACTACGTTCGAAGAGCTGAAGAAAATGTATAACCAGGCTCACCCCCGAGCCTAAAAGAAAAAGGAGGAATTATGGACATTAGAATCAAGGCGATTCACTTTGACGTGAATGAGAGACTTCATGACTTCATCGAAAAGAAGGTCGGAAAACTGGGACGCTTCGCTGGCGAAATAGGAAAGGTAGAGGTGTCATTGAAGGTCGTTAAGCCTGAGACTGCTATGAACAAGCAGGTTGATATCAAGGCTGATGTTCCGGGTAGGAGTTTGTTCGCTTCCGAAACATGCGACACATTTGAAGAAGCAATAGATAGAACGTGCGAAATACTGGAGCGCCAGATAGAAAAGCACAAAAATAAGTAGACTAAGCGCTAAAAACTTGCAAAAGTTTTGGCGGTTTCAAAAAATATGCCTAATTTTGCATCCGCAAATAGGCAATGGGTAGTTACCAGAGTGGCCAAATGGGGCAGACTGTAAATCTGCTGGCTTACGCCTTCGGTGGTTCGAATCCATCACTACCCACCTCTTTCAAAGACGTATATATAATAAGGTATGCGGAAGTAGCTCAGTCGATAGAGCACTAGCCTTCCAAGCTGGGGGTCGCGGGTTTGAGCCCCGTCTTCCGCTCTAAGGAAAGAGGGAATGTTGCTGCTTTAGCTCAGTGGTAGAGCGCATCCTTGGTAAGGATGAGGTCCCGAGTTCAACTCTCGGAAGCAGCTCAATTTTTGTGAGACATCAAATAATTTAATAAATACTAACTACCGCTATGGCAAAAGAAAAATTTGAACGTACCAAACCCCATGTAAACATCGGTACTATCGGTCACGTTGACCACGGTAAGACTACTCTGACTGCCGCTATTACTACTGTATTGGCTAGCAGAGGTCTTTCTGAGAAGAAGAGCTTCGACCAGATTGACAATGCTCCCGAGGAGAAGGAGCGTGGTATTACTATTAACACCTCTCACGTTGAGTACGAGACCGCTAAGCGTCACTATGCTCACGTTGACTGCCCTGGTCACGCCGACTATGTAAAGAACATGGTAACTGGTGCTGCTCAGATGGACGGTGCTATCATCGTTTGTGCTGCTACTGATGGTCCTATGCCTCAGACTCGTGAGCACATCCTGTTGGCTCGTCAGGTAAACGTTCCCCGTCTGGTTGTGTTCCTGAACAAGTGTGACATGGTTGAGGACGAGGAGATGCTGGAGCTCGTTGAGATGGAAATGGGTGAGCTGCTCGCTCAGTATGAGTTCGAGGAGGATACTCCTATTATCCGTGGTTCTGCTCTGGGTGCTCTGAATGGTGTTGCTCAGTGGGAGGACAAGGTAATGGAGCTGATGGACGCATGTGACACCTGGATTCAGGAGCCCGAGCGTGCTGTTGACAAGCCCTTCTTGATGCCCGTTGAGGACGTGTTCTCAATTACTGGTCGTGGTACCGTTGCTACCGGTCGTATCGAGACTGGTGTTGTTAAGGTAGGCGACGAGGTTCAGATCCTGGGTCTGGGTGAGGACAAGAAGTCTGTTATCACTGGTGTTGAGATGTTCCGCAAGTTGCTGGATCAGGGTGAGGCTGGTGACAACGTAGGTCTGTTGCTCCGTGGTATCGACAAGCAGGAGATCAAGCGTGGTATGGTTATCACACACCCCGGTGTAATCAAGCCCCACAAGAGCTTCAAGGCTTCTATCTATGTACTGAAGAAGGAAGAGGGTGGTCGTCATACTCCTTTCGGCAACAAGTATCGTCCTCAGTTCTATCTGCGTACTATGGACTGTACCGGTGAGATCCACCTGCCCGAGGGTATCGAGATGGTAATGCCCGGTGATAACGTAGAGATCAACGTTGAGTTGATTTACGCTGTTGCTCTGAACGTAGGTCTGCGTTTCGCTATCCGTGAGGGTGGTCGCACCGTAGGTTCTGGTCAGATTACCGAAATCCTCGACTAATCACAGGTTAGACGAATAAAAATGGAGTCCTGCCAGTAATGGTGGGACTCTATCTACGGGAATAGCTCAGTTGGTAGAGCACTGGTCTCCAAAACCAGGTGTCGGGAGTTCGAGCCTCTCTTCCCGTGCTATAAAAGATAGGAAAATGCATAGCATAATAAATTATTGCAAGAATTCATACGAAGAACTTGTGCATAAAACCACTTGGCCTTCGCGTAAGGAACTTACAGGTAGCGCTGTTGTTGTTTTAATTGCTTCCCTCTGCATCGCGCTGGTTGTATTTGCCATGGACTCTGTATTCCAGACTGGAATGGAGTTCATTTATGACATTCTGGGCTAATCTTTAAAACTGTTAGGAATGGCTGAAATTGAAAAGAGATGGTACGTTATGCGCGCCATCAGTGGCAAGGAAGGCAAGGTAAAGGAGTACATTGATGCATTGATTTCGCAGCATAGCGATTTCGCTGCCAATGTTTCTCAGGTACTTATTCCTACTGAGAAGATAGTGACAGTTCGTAATGGCAAGCGAGTTGTGAAAGAGAAAAACCGTTTCAGCGGTTATGTCTTTGTTGAGGCTGCCCTTATAGGTGAGACCCAATCTCAACTTCGCAATGTTCCTAACGTTCTCGGTTTCCTCTCTGCAACGAAGAACGATACCAAGCCCATGCCTATGTCTCAGATTGAGGTAAATCACATGCTTGGTACAGTGGATGAGATTCAGGATGTTCCTGAGGATATCATGATCCCATTCGAAATCGGCGAGAGTATAAAGGTGACCGACGGTCCTTTCAGTGGATTCGATGCTGTTATTGAGGATATCAATAACGAGAAGAAGAAACTGAAGGTTATGGTTAAGATCTTCGGACGTAAAACTCCGTTGGAGCTCGGTTTTATGCAAGTTGAGAAGTTGTAAGGCACAGACCTATGAGCAGGTTGTCCTTTAGTTACGTAAAGGGCGGTGCATGAAGACGACTCACAACATTAATTATTAAAAGAGAAAACAAAAATGGCTAAAGAAGTTGCTGGATTTATCAAATTGCAGATTAAAGGCGGCGCAGCTAATCCTTCACCTCCAGTAGGTCCCGCTCTTGGTTCCAAGGGTATCAATATCATGGATTTCTGCAAGGCTTTCAATGCCCGCACTCAAGACAAGGCCGGTAAGGTACTCCCCGTAGTAATCACTTATTACAACGACAAGTCTTATGACTTCGTTGTCAAGACTCCTCCTGTAGCAGTTCAGCTCATGGAGGTTGCAAAGGTAAAGAGTGGTTCTGCTGAGCCTAACCGTAAGAAGGTTGCTGAGATTACATGGGATCAGGTTCGCGCTATCGCTGAAGACAAGATGCCCGACCTGAACTGTTTTACTGTTGAGGCTGCAATGACATTGGTAGCTGGTACTGCCAGAAGTATGGGTATTGCAGTGAAGGGTGAATTCCCTGGTAAATAATTTATAAACTTCAATTAACAATGAGTAAACTGACAAAAAACCAGAAGTTGGTAGCAGAGAAGATTGAAGCAGGGAAGGCATATTCACTGAAGGAGGCTTCTGCCTTGGTAAAGGAAATTACCACTACCAAGTTTGATGCTTCTGTTGATATCGATGTACGTCTTGGTGTAGACCCCCGTAAGGCTAACCAGATGGTACGTGGTGTAGTATCTCTGCCTAATGGTACAGGTAAGGTAACTCGTGTACTCTGTCTCTGTACTGCTGATCAGGAGGCTGCCGCAAAGGAAGCTGGTGCTGATTATGTAGGTCTTGATGAATATATCGAGAAGATTAAGGGTGGTTGGACCGATGTTGATGTTATCATCACCATGCCTGCCATTATGGGTAAGATTGGTGCTCTGGGTCGTATCCTGGGTCCCCGTGGCCTGATGCCCAACCCCAAGAGCGGTACTGTTACCATGGATGTTGCCAAGGCTGTCCGTGAGGTTAAGCAGGGTAAGATTGACTTCAAGGTCGACAAGACCGGTATTGTTCACGCTTCAATCGGTAAGGTAAGCTTTACTGCCGAGATGATTGCTCAGAACGCCAAGGAGTTCATGGCTACCATTATCAAGCTGAAGCCCGCTGCTGCAAAGGGAACATATGTAAAGAGTATTTATCTTTCAAGTACAATGAGCCGTGGTATCAAGGTTGATCCTAAGACCACCGAAGAAATCTAAAAAATGTAATTCATCATGAGAAAGGAAGATAAAGGCTTAATTATTGCACAGCTCGGCGAAATGCTGAAGCAGTATCCTCACTTCTACATCGTTGACGTTGAGGGTATGAATGCAGGTCAGACAAGCACTCTGCGTCGTATGTGTTTCAAGAACAACCTGAAGATGGTTGTTGTGAAGAACACATTGCTCCAGAAGGCTCTTGATGCAAGTGAGATTGATTTCGAAGCACTGAATCCTGTTTTGGTTGGTACAACCGCAGTTCTCTTCACAGAGGTTGCCAATGCTCCTGCCAAGATGTTGAAGGAACTCAAGGGCAAGAAGGTAGAGAAGCCCGCTCTGAAGGCTGCTTACGCCGAGGAGGGTATCTATGTTGGTGCCGAGCAGTTGGATGCTTTGTGCTCAATCAAGAGCAAGAACGAGGTTATCGCAGACATCGTTGCTCTGTTGCAGTCTCCTGCAAAGAATGTTCTCTCTGCCCTGCAGAGCGGTCAGAACACCATCCACGGTGTCCTCAAGACACTGGGCGAGCGTCCCGAATAATTATCGGAACAGCCGCATAAAATTAACAAATAGTAACAAACTAATCAATAAAAGAATAAGAAAATGGCAGATTTGAAAGCTATCGCTGAAGAGTTGGTAAACTTGACAGTAAAGGAAGTTAATGAGTTGGCAACTATCCTGAAGGATGAGTATGGTATTGAGCCCGCTGCTGCAGCTGTTGCAGTTGCTGCTCCTGCTGCTGGTGCCGGTGAGGCTGCAGCTGAGGAGAAGACCGACTTCGACGTAGTTCTGGTTGACGCAGGTGCTGCTAAGCTCCAGGTTGTAAAGGCCGTTAAGGAGGCTTGTGGTCTGGGTCTGAAGGAGGCTAAGGAGATGGTTGACGGTGCTCCCAGCACTCTGAAGGAAGGTATGCCCAAGGCTGACGCTGAGGCTCTGAAGAAGACTCTCGAGGAGGCTGGCGCTAAGATCGAGCTGAAGTAATCTTGACTTCCTGAAAAGGAGTTACGGTAAAGGATCCTCTGGTAGAGGGTTCTTTACCTTTTTGTGTCTATACAATCCAAAGTCATCAAAAACGACCAAATAGATGTCTAACATTATTAACAACAGAGTAAATTTCGCAACCGTCAAGGCTCCATATGCTTATCCGGATTTCCTTGATGTGCAGTTGAAGTCTTTCAGGGACTTCCTCCAGTTGGATACTCCACCGGAACTCCGTAAGAACGATGGTCTGTACAAGGTCTTCAGCGAGAACTTCCCCATAGCGGATACTCGCAATAACTTTGTTCTTGAGTTCCTGGACTATTATATCGATCCACCAAGATATTCTATAGAAGAGTGCCTTGAGCGTGGCCTGACTTACAGTGTCCCCTTGAAGGCAAAGTTGAAGCTTTACTGTACCGATCCCGATCATGAGGATTTCGATACAGTTATTGAGGATGTCTTCCTTGGTCCCATTCCATACATGACAAACAACGGTACCTTTATTATCAACGGTGCCGAGCGTGTTGTCGTTAGCCAGTTGCACCGTTCTCCGGGTGTATTTTTCGGCAGCAGCGTCCATAGCAATGGTACTCAGCTGTACTCTGCCCGTATTATTCCTTTCAAGGGTAGTTGGATAGAGTTCGCAACTGACATCCAGAATGTGATGTACGCTTACATTGACCGTAAGAAGAAGTTGCCAGTAACAACCCTGTTGCGTGCTATCGGCTTTGAGAATGACCGTGACATATTGGAAATATTTGATCTTGCAGAGGAAGTAAAGGTTTCTGCAGAAAGCCTGAAGTCTCATCTTGGTCAGAAGTTGGCTGCCCGTGTGCTGAAGAGTTGGGTAGAGGACTTCGTGGACGAGGATACCGGTGAGGTAGTGAGCATCGAGCGTAATGAGGTTCTTCTTGACCGTGAAAGCGAATTGACAGAAGAGAACATTGCGCAGATTCTTGACAGTGGTGAAAGCACTATCCTTCTTCACAAGGCAGAGAATCAGGGCAGCGACTACAGCATAATCTTCAATACACTGCAGAAGGATACTTCAAACAGTGAGAAGGAGGCTATCACGTATATCTACCGTCAGCTGCGTAATGCAGACCCTGTTGATGACGCAAGTGCAAAGGAGGTTATCTACAACCTGTTCTTCTCAGACAAGCGTTATGACTTGGGTGAGGTTGGTCGTTATCGTATCAACAAGAAGTTGAACCTGTCTACTGACAACGATATCCGTGTACTGACCAAGGAGGACATTATTGAGATTATCAAGTACTTGATCGAGTTGATCAACAGCAAGGCCAATGTCGATGATATTGACCACTTGAGCAACCGTCGTGTCCGTACTGTTGGCGAGCAACTCGCAAACCAGTTCGCTATCGGTCTGGCACGTATGAGCCGTACCATCCGCGAGCGCATGAACGTACGTGATAATGAGGTGTTCAGTCCCACAGACCTGATCAACGCAAAGACCATCTCCGGTGTAATCAACACTTTCTTTGGTACCAATGCCCTGAGCCAGTTCATGGACCAGACCAACCCCCTTGCCGAGGTAACACATAAGCGCCGTCTTTCTGCCCTCGGTCCTGGCGGTCTTTCTCGTGAGCGTGCAGGTTTCGAGGTTCGTGACGTACACTTTACACACTATGGCCGTCTCTGTCCTATCGAGTCTCCTGAAGGACCCAACATCGGTCTTATCAGCAGCCTTTGTGTATATGCAAAGATCAACGACCTCGGTTTCATAGAGACCCCTTATAGAAAGGTAGAGAACGGTGTTGTGGATCTTTCTCCCGAAGGCATCAGATATTATAGTGCAGAAGAGGAGGAGAAGCTGGTTATTGGTCAGGGTAACGCCCCCTTGCGTGAGGACGGTACATTTATCCGCAAGGTGGTTAAGTGCCGTTGCGACGATGACTATCCTGTTGTTCCTCCCACTCAGGTTAACCTGATGGACGTGGCACCTCAGCAGATTGCTTCTATCGCTGCCAGCTTGATTCCCTTCCTGGAGCATGATGATGCTCACCGTGCATTGATGGGCAGTAACATGATGCGTCAGGCAGTTCCCCTGCTTCGTACCGAGGCTCCTATCGTGGGTACCGGTATTGAGAAGCAGCTCTGCGAGGACAGTCGTACAATGATAACTGCCGAGGGCGACGGTGTTGTTGACTATGTTGATGCAACAACTATCCGTATCCTTTACGACCGTACAGAGGAGGAAGACTTCGTAAGTTTCGAGCCTGCGATGAAGGAATACCGTATTCCCAAATTCCGTCGTACCAACCAGAACATGACCATCGACTTGCGTCCCATTTGCGAGAAGGGCCAGCGTGTAAAGGCCGGTGACATCCTCACCGAGGGTTACTCTACCGAGGCTGGTGAGTTGGCTTTGGGTAAGAACCTTCTGGTTGCATACATGCCTTGGAAGGGTTATAACTATGAGGATGCTATCGTACTGAACGAGCGTGTTGTTCGTGAGGATGTCCTGACCAGCGTTCACGTAGAGGAGTTTAGCCTGGAAGTACGCGAAACAAAGCGTGGTATGGAGGAACTTACAAGCGATATCCCCAACGTTAGTGAAGAGGCTACCAAGGATCTGGACGAGAACGGTATTATCCGCATCGGTGCCAACGTTGTCCCCGGTGACATCATGATCGGTAAGATTACTCCTAAGGGTGAGAGCGATCCCAGTCCTGAGGAGAAGTTGCTCCGTGCCATCTTCGGTGACAAGGCCGGTGACGTAAAGGATGCTTCCTTGAAGGCCAGCCCCTCTCTTAAGGGTGTTGTCATTGACAAGAAGTTGTTCTCCAAGGCTATCAAGACACGTTCTGCCAAGGCAGAGGACAAGAAGCGTATTGCGGCTATCGACGAGGAGTTCGAGTGCAAGGTTGCCGATTTGAAGGCTATCCTTATTGACAAGTTGCTTGAACTCACCGCCGGCAAGTTGAGCGCCGGTGTCAAGGACTATATGGGTGCAGAACTCATTCCTGCCGGTGCAGAAATCACTGCTCCCGTTTTGGAAACCTTCGACTATACTGCCGTTCAGCTGAGCGGTTGGACCGATGACGAGCATACCAACGAGCTGATCAAGAAACTTGTCATCAACTTCCTGAAGAAGTACAAGGTTCTGGATGCAGAGATCAAGCGTGCCAAGATTGCCATTACTGTCGGTGACGAACTGCCCAGCGGTATCATCCAGATGGCTAAGGTATACATTGCCAAGAAGCGCAAGATTGGTGTAGGTGACAAGATGGCCGGTCGTCATGGTAACAAGGGTATCGTGTCCAAGGTCGTACGTCAGGAGGATATGCCTTTCTTGGCCGACGGTACTCCCGTGGATATCGTTCTGAACCCCCTGGGTGTGCCCAGCCGTATGAACATCGGTCAGATTTTCGAGACCGTACTGGGTGCCGCAGGTCAGAAACTTGGCGTCAAGTTCGCTACTCCCATCTTCGACGGTGCCCACCTCGAGGATTTGAACGAGTGGACCGACAAGGCAGGCCTGCCCCGCTACTGCTCAACTCAGTTGTATGACGGTGCTACAGGCGAACCGTTTGACCAGTTGGCTACCGTAGGTGTTGCCTACATGCTGAAACTCGGTCACATGGTTGAGGACAAGATGCACGCACGTAGCATTGGTCCTTACAGCCTGATTACCCAGCAGCCCCTTGGTGGTAAGGCACAGTTCGGTGGCCAGCGTTTCGGTGAGATGGAAGTCTGGGCTATCGAGGCATTCGGCGCCAGCCATGTGCTTCAGGAGATCCTGACCATCAAGAGTGATGACGTTACCGGTAGAAGCAAGGCCTACGAGGCTATTGTCAAGGGCGATGCAATGCCTGCCGCCGGAATTCCTGAATCATTGAACGTACTGTTGCACGAGTTGCGTGGTTTGGGCTTGAGAATTACGTTGGACTAAAAAAGATAGAAACAAGATATGGCTTTCAAGAAAGAAACCAAGGTGAAGAATAACTTCACCAAGATAACCATCGGACTCGCATCCCCCGAGGAGATTCTGGAGAACTCCTATGGCGAGGTGCTCAAGCCCGAGACCATCAACTATCGTACCTATAAGCCCGAGCGTGACGGCTTGTTCTGCGAACGCATTTTCGGTCCCACCAAGGATTACGAATGTCATTGTGGCAAGTACAAGCGTATCCGTTATAAGGGTATTGTATGTGATCGTTGTGGCGTAGAGGTTACGGAAAAGAAGGTTCGTCGCGAGAGAAGCGGTCATATCCAGCTCGTTGTCCCCGTGGCACACATCTGGTATTTCCGTTCTCTGCCCAACAAGATAGGTTACCTCCTTGGCATGCCCACAAAGAAGCTGGACAGCATTATCTATTATGAACGCTATGTTGTCATCCAGCCCGGTATCCTCGGTCCTCGTGATGACAAGGACGAACGTGGCATTCAGGACGGTGTTGCCCGTGAAGGCGATTTGCTTAGCGAGGAGGAATACATTGCATTGACCGACCGTCTGCCCCGCGACAATCAGTACCTTGACGATAACGATCCCAACAAGTTCGTTGCCAAGATGGGTGCAGAGGCTATTCTCGACCTCTTGCAGCGTGTTGACTTGGACAAGCTCAGTTATGAGTTGCGCGACAGTGCCAACACTGAAGGTGCCCAGCAGCGCAAGAACGAGGCTTTGAAGCGTCTGCAGGTTGTGGAAAGCTTCCGCGCAAGCCGCGAAATCAACAAGCCCGAGTGGATGATCCTGCGCATATTGCCCGTCATCCCACCCGAACTGCGTCCTTTGGTACCCCTGGACGGCGGACGTTTTGCTACCAGTGACCTGAACGACCTCTACCGTCGTGTCATCATCCGTAACAACCGTCTGAAGCGTCTGTTGGAGATCAAGGCTCCCGAGGTTATTCTGCGTAACGAGAAGCGTATGCTTCAGGAGGCTGTTGACAGCCTGTTCGACAACAGCCGTCGTGCCAGTGCAGTGAAGTCGGAGAGCAACCGTCCCCTCAAGTCACTCAGCGACTCGCTGAAGGGTAAGCAGGGCCGTTTCCGTCAGAACCTGTTGGGTAAGCGCGTTGACTATAGTGCCCGTTCTGTAATCGTCGTAGGTCCCGAACTGAAGATGGGCGAGTGCGGTCTGCCTAAGTTGATGGCAGCCGAGCTGTACAAGCCATTCATCATACGTAAGTTGATAGAGCGTGGTATCGTAAAGACAGTTAAAAGCGCCAAGAAGATTGTTGACCGCAAGGATCCCGTTATCTGGGATATCCTCGAGAATGTCATGAAGGGTCATCCTGTGCTCTTGAACCGTGCACCGACACTGCACCGTCTGGGTATCCAGGCATTCCAGCCCAAGATGATCGAGGGTAAGGCCATTCAGTTGCACCCCCTGGCATGTACTGTGTTCAACGCCGACTTCGACGGTGACCAGATGGCTGTTCATCTGCCCTTGTCAAACGAGGCTATTCTGGAGGCACAGTTGCTGATGCTCCAGAGCCACAACATTCTGAACCCAGCCAATGGTGAGCCTATCACCGTTCCCTCTCAGGATATGGTGCTTGGTCTGTACTACATCACCAAGCTTCGTCCCGGAGCAAAGGGTGCCGGCATGAGTTTCTATGCTCCTGAGGAGGCTATCATCGCCTTCAACCAGAAGCGTGTGGAAATCCATGCACCCATCAAGGTTGTAGTTGACGACATTGACGAGGAAGGCAATGCTTGCAAGCACCAGGTGGAGACCTCTGTGGGCCGACTCATCGCCAACGAGATTATCCCTGCCGAAATCGGATACTTCAACGACGTTATTGCCAAGAAGACTCTTCGTGGCCTGATTACCAAGGTTATCAAGAGTGTAGGTGTGGCACGTGCATGTGAGTTCCTTGACGGTATCAAGAACCTGGGTTACAAGATGGCTTACGAAGGTGGTCTGTCCTTCAACTTGGGCGATATTATCGTTCCTGAGGAAAAGGCAGAACTGGTACAGCGCGGTAACGATGAAATTGAGCGCATCACCATGGACTATGGTATGGGCTTCATCACTGACAAGGAACGTTACAACCAGGTTATCGAAACCTGGACTAAGGTTAACAACGACCTGTCAAAGATCCTGCTGAAGACCATGCGCGAGGCCGAAGAAGGTTTCAATGCCGTATACATGATGCTCGACTCCGGTGCCCGTGGTAGCGCCGGTCAGATCAGCCAGTTGTCCGGTATGCGTGGTCTGATGGCCAAGCCCCAGAAGGCCGGTGCCGAACCTCTGACCATTGAGAACCCCATTCTTTCTAACTTTAAGGAAGGTATGAGCGTGCTGGAGTACTTCATCTCTACCCACGGTGCCCGTAAGGGTCTTGCCGATACCGCTTTGAAGACGGCCGACGCCGGTTATCTGACTCGTCGTCTTGTTGACGTTTCTCACGATGTTATTATCACCGAGGAAGATTGCGGTACCTTGCGTGGTCTGGAGTGCACCGCTCTGAAGAACGGTGACGAGATAATCAGTTCTCTCTACGACCGTATCCTGGGTCGTGTCAGCGTACACGATGTAATTCATCCCACAACAGGCAAGATGATTGTTGCTGCCGGCGATGAGATTACCGAGGCCAAGGCCAAGGAGATTGAGGATAGCCCCATCGAAATGGTTGAGATACGTTCCGTATTGACCTGTGAGAGCCGCAAGGGCGTTTGTGTGAAGTGTTATGGCCGCAACCTGGCTTCCAGCCGTATGGTACACAAGGGCGAAGCTGTGGGTGTAATCGCTGCCCAGTCTATCGGTGAGCCCGGTACTCAGTTGACACTGCGTACTTTCCACGCCGGTGGTGTGGCCGGTAACGCCGTTGCCAATGCACAGATCAAGGCCAAGTACGAGGCACGTCTGGAATTTGAGGAACTTCGTACCGTAGAGGCACAGACCGACAACGGTACCTCCAGAATAGTTGTAAGCCGTCTGGCTGAGGTTCGCTTCGTTGAGCCCAAGACCGGTATCGTATTGCTTAGCCAGGACGTTCCTTATGGCAGCACCCTCTTCAAGCAGGAAGGTGAGATTGTCCAGAAGGGCGACATCATTGCCCAGTGGGACCCCTTCAACTCTGTTATCGTTACAGAGAGTGCCGGTAAGGTCAAGTTCGAGGATGTCATCGAGAACGTTACATACCGCGTGGAGACCGACGAGGCAACAAAGCAGAGCGAGTATATCATCATTGAGTCCAAGGACCGCAACAAGATTCCCGCTTGCCATATCCTGGACGAGAACGGAGACATCCTCCGTACCTACAACTTCCCCATCGGTGGTCACATTGCCATTACAGACGGTGCGGATGCCCGCGTAGGTGAGATTCTGGTCAAGATACCTCGTGTTGTAGGTGGTGGCGGTGATATTACCGGTGGTCTGCCTCGTGTAACCGAGTTGTTCGAGGCCCGTAATCCCAGTAACCCTGCCGTTGTGGCCGAAATCGACGGTGTTGTCACCATGGGTCGTCTGAAGCGCGGTAACCGTGAGATTACCATTACCTCCAAGGTTGGTGACGTCCGCAAGTACCTCGTGCCCATCTCCAAGCAGATACTGGTACAGGACAACGACAACGTACGTGCCGGAACACCTCTCTCCGACGGTGCAATTACTCCTGCCGACATTCTGGCCATCAAGGGCCCCACTGCCGTACAGGAATACATCGTCAACGAGATTCAGGACGTGTACCGTCTGCAGGGCGTAAAGATCAACGACAAGCACTTCGAGGTTATCGTACGCCAGATGATGCGCAAGGTTCAGATTGTAGAACCCGGCGATACCCGCTTCCTGGAGACTCAGGTTGTGGACAAGCTGGACTTCGCAGAGGAGAACGACCGCATCTGGGGCAAGAAGGTGGTTGTCAATGCCGGTGATAGCGAGACAATGCATGCCGGCCAGATAGTTACCTCACGCCGTCTGCGCGACGAGAACTCTTTGCTGAAGCGTCAGGACAAGAAGATTGTGGAGGTACGCGATGCAATGCCCGCCACATCTACCCAGATCCTGCAGGGTATTACCCGTGCTTCTCTGGCAACAAGTTCGTTCATGAGTGCCGCATCCTTCCAGGAGACAACCAAGGTGCTCAACGAGGCTGCCATCAATGGTAAGAGCGACTACCTGGAGGGTATGAAGGAGAACGTTATCTGCGGTCACCTGATTCCTGCCGGTACCGGTATGCGCGAGTACGAGAAGATTGTAGTGGGTTCACGCGAGGACTACGAGCGCACCCTGGCCAACCGCAAGGCCCGTCTGGACTTTGATGACTTTTAAATGAAGATACTATATCTACGATAGAAAGGACGCTTTGCCGGGACATACTTGTCCTGACAAGGCGTTCTTTCATTTAAGACCCTAATGACCTTAAAGTCTTTAAGGTCCCTATTACAATAAAACCATGCACGAATTAAAGATGAAGGTCCGCGACTATGAGTGCGACCTGCAGGGCATTGTCAACAATGCCAACTACCAGCACTATCTGGAACATGCCCGCCATGAGTTCCTCTTGGAGCGTGGCATCAGTTTTGCCGATATGCATGCCCGTGGCATAGATGCCGTTGTGGCACGTATCACCATGGAGTTCAAGTTGCCTCTGCGTAGCGGAGACGAGTTTGTATGTAGCCTCACGGTGAAGAAGGAGAATGTGCGCCATGTATTCTTACAACAGATACACCGTGTCAGCGACGGCAAACTTTGCCTGAAGGCCAGGGTGGATTCCGTTTGCGTTCAGGACGGACAGTTGTTGTCTTCATGCAAGGAACTGGAAGATAAACTTTTCGGTTGATGTCTGTGCTCCCGTCCCTTGACCGCCACATACTTGCCATTGCCTTACCAAGTATAGTCAGCAACATTACCGTTCCCCTTTTGGGATTGGTGGATGTTGCCGTTACCGGTCACATGGGGGCGGATGGCGGAGTTTCTTCCTCCACATCCTTGCCTGCATCGTATTATGTGGGTGCCATTGCAGTGGGTGGCATGCTCTTCAATATCATCTACTGGATGTTCGGTTTCCTCAGGATGGGAACCGGAGGCGAAACAGCCCAGGCCTGGGGGCGCAGGGATTTGGACGGAGTGGTCCTCCTGCTTGTCCGAAGTCTGCTTCTGGCTCTTGTTCTGGCTATAGTCCTTATGGCTCTTTCTCCCCTTGTGCGCGACGGAGCCTTGTGGTATATTGCCCCCGAGGCAGAGGTCGCTTCTCTCGCGCGCACGTATTTTAATATATGTATATGGGGAGCTGTTCCTGCCCTTGGGCTTTTTGCTATGAACGGATGGTACATAGGTATGCAGAACTCCCGTTTCCCCATGATTGTAGCCATAGGGCAGAACCTGCTGAACATCGCATGCAGCATATTCTTTGTCTATGCTTTGGGTATGCGCATAGAAGGTGTGGCACTGGGGACCCTGTTGGCCCAGTGGGTGGCGTTCATCATTGCACTCCTGCTGTGTCTGCGCTATTACAGGAGGTTGTGGAAAAGGAAATCCTTCCGCGTTCCGTCGTTCTTGCTCTTGTTGCGCCAGGCCGTTACTCCGGGAACTGCATCCAACCGCCAGAACTTCTCACTGTTCCTTCGCACCCTGTGCCTTATAGTTGTGCATTTCATGTTCATTGCGGCAGGAGCGGCACAAGGTAGCGTGGAACTGGCCGTCAATACCCTGCTCATGCAGCTGTTCACCATCTTCAGTTATTTCATGGACGGATTTGCCTATGCCGGTGAGGCACTTGTTGGCAAGGCTATAGGTGCGGCCAATGCTGGACTATGTCGTGCCGTAGTGCGCAGGCTGTTCCAATGGGGTGGGGGACTGGCCATACTTTTTGTGGGCTTGTATGCAATAGGGGGCGAATCGTTCATGTCGTTGCTTACGGATGACATCACGGTTCTCGATTCCGTTTCGCGTTATCGCCATTGGACTCTGCTCCTCCCCATCTGTGGCGTGGCCTCATTCCTTTGGGACGGCATCTATATCGGTGCCACTTCACCGCGCCTCATGCTCTGGTCCATGGCCATCAGCATGTCGCTATTCCTGGCTGGATATTATCTTCTTATCCCCATTTATGGCAACCATGGCCTATGGATAGCCTTCCTGTCGTATCTGGCATGCCGTGGCATGGTACTGACAGTGACACGCGGAAAGATTTTGCCTTAAACCTTTGGTCGGTTCGTTGAAAATAGGTACTTTTGCGTGTCTCAAATAAAAACAAACTAATCCACAATATCATTATGTTGTTTGAACAGATAAGCAAGGACATCGTCGTGGCCATGAAGGCCAAGGACAAGGTACGCCTGATGGCATTGCGCAATGCCAAGAAGTATTTTCTGGAGGCCCTGACGGCTCCCGGTGCAGATGCCGAACTCTCAGACGAGCAGGCACTGAAGATTCTTTCCAAGTTGGTAAAGCAGGGCAAGGATACCGCCCAACTCTATGTGGAGCAGAACCGCCCCGACCTGGCAGAGGAGGAGATGGGGCAGGTCAATGCCCTCGAGGCCTATCTGCCCAAGGCTCTATCTGCCGAGGAACTGGAGGCCGAACTCCGTGCCATCATTGCCGAAGTGGGTGCTGCCAGTGCCAAGGATATGGGCAAGGTGATGGGTGTTGCCGCCAAGCGCCTGGCCGGTCGTGCCGATGGCAAGGCTATTTCTGCCAAGGTTAAGGAACTGCTGGGATAGGATTTCTGCCAAGGTAATATAATAAAATCGGGGTGTGCACTGGTGAACAGGCACACCCCGATTTGTCGTTTCTGTCTGGTATTGGTCTTGTGGGTCTGCTATTGTCCCCGTTTGGTTACAATCCAATCATTACACCCGCCGACAATCCGTTGAACTGTGGACCGTATTCGCAGTGTATAACGTTGCAGGGACTGTATTTCACATATGCTCCCAGTGACTTCCAGTGCAGACCCATGCGCAGGTCGATGCTTACGGGGTAATGCTTTATCTGTTCGCTGCATTCCTCTATTTTCCTGTTGTCAAGTTCGTATTTCGTTTTCAGGCTTCCGTATGCATTCCAGTTCAGTATGGCAGCCGCACTTATAGCAAAGTCCTTATGGAATTTATATTTGTATTCCAATGGGAATGTGATACTGAATATCTTCAGGCGTGAGAAGTCGATATTGGCATTGTCAGGATAGGGTGACAGGGAAATGCCAGCGCCATCCTTTACAAAACGGGTGTATCCAGTCATTCTGTAGTTCTTCCAGTTGAATCCCATGCCGATACCTAATTTGTGACGCCCATGGTTGTATTTGCGCCCACAAGAGAAGAGGTTGAAGAAGATCTCCATTGAAGAACCCATACTCACATTCATGTCTTGAGGTGTGTTCAGACCGTTTACAAAGCCAAACCCCAGACCACCGATATTCAGAAAGTTCTCGGACTTGGATTTGTGCTGTGTTTTTTTCAGTTGGATGTCGTCGGTGAGTACGGAGAAACTCCAGCTGTTTGCCCTGTCTTGGGCATACGTAGTCACGAAATTTACGCTGCAGAGAAGGCAAAGTAAAAGGTTTTTCAGTTTCATTGTCAATTCGTGTTTGATATTTATATTATGTGTTGTCTAATGCTTGGTAAAAGTTTTGCGTAGCTGTTTTATGTCGGCCCTACCTTCCATGTAGATTAAGGTAATGTTGTTGTCATTTCCTTTTTTCAGTGCATTGTTACGGTAGAAGATATAGCGGTTGATGCCTTTCTTGGTAGAAGAAAGTTGGTAGAGTCCATAGTATAGACGTCCATTTGTGTGGTTTGATTCGTGGCAGAATGCATCCTTGACATCTTTTTCTATTCTTGCCTCAATCATTAGGCTTGTCTTGTCTGATGTTTGGACGGTAAGGCTTTTGAAGAGACTGAGATGGTAGGTTTCTATGCTTGCTCCGCTTAGATGTACTTTTGTAGCACCTTTTAGTTCCATGTCGAACAGTTCGTTTATTTTCAAATCAGTCTGTGCAAGCAGCATTGGCGATATCAGTAGCCACAATGCCAATAATATTACTCTTTGTGCCATATCTGTTATTCGGAAAGGGTGTTGAACATGTTGTGTAGTTGCTCTTCCATGTGCTTTTCGTTTTCTTCGGTTACGGTGACGCTTTGCATTGACTTTTTCATCAGCGACAGTACTTCGTTTCGGTCTGTGATATGTTTGCCATCGGCATAGGCAATGCATACGTCCGGATATTCCGTCGGGCGTGATGATAGCAAAGTGTGCCCGATGAGAAAGTATGCCATCGTCGCGCATGCCGCCATTCCGGCTATCTTGGCGTAGAGGTATTTTTGCCGGCCAATTCCTTTTTCTGTATCTTTGGTGCAGCAATGTTGTCTTTTGCCCGTTGCAATAAATCCCATGACAGCCTTTATCTCATCGTAACGGCTGTCGCTGCCTTCCTTTGAGGTAAGGAAGTGCTTCAGGCTTATTTCTTCCTCATCAGTTGTCTCTGCGTTGTAGTACCGTTCTATGAGTCTGTCCCAATATTCGGCCTCGTATGTGTGGTAGGTGTTATTCATGTTGACGTTGTTTATAACATTCACGAATGGTCTTGCGTGCTCTTGATAGTTGCATCCTTACGGCAGGAGGTTGCATATCCAGCAACTTGGCTATTTCTTCGTAACTCTGCTCCTCATATTCTCTCATCCTCAGGATGTCTTGTTGCAATGGTGTCAGTTTCTGTTTTACTATTTCTTCAATACGACAGAAGGTTTCCTCTCTTTCCAGTTCTTCTTCATGGGATGGGGCGATGTTTTCTTGCGTTTGCCCTGTTTCCACATTCTTGTTGGTGTTCCGTTTCCTCAGGGAACTTATGCTGATGTTTCTGGTCGTCACGTAAAGCATGGCCGATGCATCTTCTTCATCTTTGATTCTCTCCGATCTTGACCATAGCCTTACGAATGCTTCTTGTAGGGCATCTTCGGCATCTTCGTGGCTATGCAGTATGCGATGTGCTGTGTCAAGGAGCATATTCTGCATTCTGCCAAAGGCCAAAAGCAGGGGATGCTCTTGGCTATCCTGCTTTTCTTCTCCGGTAAGTTTGGTATGCTGTGCCTGACTCATGTTTCTTTGTTGGACGTGATTGTATGTATGGCTGTTATTGCCCTGTCTCTACTGATATAACGCAAAGGTATTGCTTTTGTAACATGTAAAATCAGTTTTTCCCAATATTTTTATTCATTCTGAGGGAACTGCTTGGTCATGAAACTCCGTGCATAATAAAGGGAATACCGGTTTATGGGAACAAGAAGAGGGCATTGCATGATAGCAATGCCCTCTTCTATGTGTATGTGTGTAATGCAGGGATTCAGTCTTACTTCAACTGGTCGGCAACGAAGTCCTTCATCTCCTGGCCGCGCAGGTCGCGCTTCACAATGGTGCCGTCGGGGCCGAAGAGCATGATCTGTGGAATGCCGCGGATGCTGTAGAGTTCGGTGGCGTTGTCCTTGTTGTCGCGGGGAATGTAAATTTGGGGATATTCGATACCCTCTTCCTCCAGAGCGGCCTTGAACTTATCCTCCTGATCCCATACGTTCACGCCCAGAACGATGAACTTTTCGCCTGCGAACTGCTTGTGCAACTCTATGAGGTTGGGGATTTCCATCTTGCAAGGACCGCACCATGATGCCCAGAAGTCGGCCAGCACATACTTGCCCTTGCCCACATAGTCGGAGAGTTTTGAGGCATTGCCTTCCAAGTCGAAACCGCTGAAGTCAACGAACATCTTGCCTTCCTTTGTATTCTCGGCAAGTTCCAGGAATGTGCGCAGGTCGTTCACGGCCTCTATCTCTGTGGCATACTTCACCTCGGCGATAACGGAGTCCAAACGAGTCAGGTCAGAGTAAAATTCGCTGGCAACCATACCCAGTATGCGTGCGCCTACTATGTTGTCCTTGTTCTCCGTTATGCCGTTCTTGTAAATCTCGTACAGAGCCTCTATGTCTGCATTGATGGAATCGTGCACTTCGGGATAGGACAAACCCTCGGCCATCAGTTTCTGGGCTTTCTCGTTGATTGCTTTGCCTGCTTCAGACACCTTGGTCATTACACCGTTCAAGATGTCGTTCAGTCCTCCGTTGTCGCTCACTTCGATGGGACCTTGTGTCAGGTCAGCGGTAATGTTCGCTCCGTTCTGTACCAGTACCGGTATGTTGGTTTTCTCCACGAGTATGGTGTAGATGCCTTGGCCTTCAATGGCTCCGGTAAAGGCAAATGCGCTATCTGCCACTATGCATGAATCCAGGGTCTCACCCTTGCTGTTCTGCAGCAACGCCAGTTTTCCTTCATACTCTCCTGTGGTCTTGCCCTCGATGCTGTACTTCTTTTCTCCGCAAGCGGTCATCAGCAGTGCTGGGATGGCAAGATACAATAACTTCTTCATAATCTTTTAGATGTTTTATGGTGAATAATTTTGTGTTTCCTGTGCAAAGGTACTACATTTTGATGTAAAACGTCTTCCTTGCATGCTTTTTTTGTTCTTGCTGCCCTCCCAACTCTTCTATTACTACGAATAAACGTTAAAATCGGGCTCTTATCGTAATTTTCCGATATCTATCCATTGCGATATTCGGGAATATTGCCGTACTTTGCCTCTGCAAACACACAAAACAAACAATTATTCCGAATATGAGACGCAACGAGAAGACACTGACCAGATTGGAGTTCGAGGTGATGAGTATCCTGTGGAATCTGGGGCGCCCTGCCTGTGCGTGGGACGTGTTGGGTGAGTGGCCCGAACCCAGACCTGCCTACACCACCGTGGCAACCTACCTGAAGGTACTATATGAGAAAGGTTATCTGGGTCAGCGGAAAAATCTGGTTGGTGGGCAAAGCCAATAATCGTCATGCAAATTGTGTGGCTAATCTGAACATAAAGAACTTTACATCTCCTACTCCCCTGAATTGTGTTCTGAAAGCCTTGATTTTCGCGTTGAAGGATT